>CAZLXB010000005.1:0-52520 GCA_964563545.1 uncultured Bifidobacterium sp.
TGGTCGACCTCATGCTCAAGCGGCTCACAGGTCAGCTCGAGGCGCAAGGTTTGGGTATCGAACTCACCCAGGCGGCCAAGGAGTTCCTCGCCGAGAAGGGTTACGACCCACAACTCGGTGCTCGTCCGTTGCGTCGCGCGATCCAGCGACTCATCGAGGACGCGCTCAGCGAGAAGATCCTCTACAAGCAGTTCCGGGCCGGAGAAATCGTGGTGGTCGACACCGAAGACGATCCCGATCGTCCGGGTGAGAAGCGTCTCGGCTTCAGTGCCGTGGAGGGCTTCCAGCCGCCGTCGACGATCGAACTGGCGGGCGTCGGCGAAGCCAACGGTGACGCCGACACACCTTCCACCGACTGACTTCCTCAGTTTCCGTTCCGACTAGGTTGATCCCGATGTCGCGGCGCGTGCGGTTCCTCCTTCTGGTCGGAACTTCATTGCTCATGCTCTCGGCGTGTCGGGTCGACGTCAAACTCGATGTCGTCGCCCAACCGGATGGTTCGGGACGACTCACCGTCACCACGGATATCGACAACGAAGCTGCCAGCCTGGTGCCCGGCCTCGCCGAAGACCTCCGACTCGACGACCTTCTCCAGAGCGGCTGGCAAGTCGAGGGCCCGACGCAGGTGAACAACGGTGGGCTCCGCGTCGTTTTGACCTACGACTTCGAATCCCCGGCCGAGGCGAACGTCGCCCTGCAACAGATCAACGGCCCGAATGGCCCTCTGCTCACACCAGCTCTCAAACGAACCGTCGACGGAAGCAACGTGGCCACCACCTTCGACGCGACATTGCAGTTCGTTGGTGGCATCGAAGCGTTCTCGGACTCCGAACTCAGTTCGCTCATCGGGGACGCTCCGTGGAACGCGACGGCCCAGAAATTGGGCGTCGATCCCATGCAATCGGTGTCGTTCACTCTGGAAGCCCAACTCCCCGGTGACATTCGCAAGACGACCGGCACGGAGGCCGAAGGTGGGGTCGTCTGGTCGGCTCCGCTCGATGGCTCTCCACAGACCGTCGTCCTTGGCACCTACGCGTCGACGAAGGACGGTGGTGTGTGGAGCGTGGTCGCCACTGCTACCGGCATCCTGCTCGGCGCGTGGCTCCTCGTCATGGGCACTCTCATCCTTCTCGTGATGTACGCGCGTCGCCGCAAAGGCGTTGCCCAACCGCGCGCCGAGCGCCGCTCGAGTCGCACCACACCCAAGGAATAACTTCCGACCGTGGCCCGTCTTCGCATCGTCTACAACTGCTCCGACTGTGGTGCGCAGTTCCCGAAGTGGGCCGGCAAATGCACTGCGTGTGGAGCATGGAACAGCCTCGTCGAAGACGTGGAGGACCCGAGCGCCAACCACATTTCCTCACTCGCAGCCGGAGTCGCTCTGCTCGCCTCCGCTCCAGCCCAACGCATCGGTGAAATCGACGCTGCCCATGGCGCTCCTCGCTCCACTGGTATCGACGAACTCGATCGCGTCCTTGGGGGCGGTCTGGTTCCCGGGTCGGTCACGCTCCTCGGTGGTGAGCCCGGTATCGGCAAGAGCACCCTCCTCCTGCAAGCACTAGCGGCCTGGCCCGGGCGCACGTTGTACGTGTCGGCCGAGGAGAGCGCACAACAGGTGCGCTTGCGCGCCGAGCGACTCGACGCCGTCCGCCCCGAACTCTGGCTCCTTTCCGAGACCGTGCTTCCCCACGTGATCGCGGCCCTCGACGAACTCACACCCGAACTCGTCGTGATCGACAGCATCCAGACCCTCGTCGATCCCGAACTCGGCTCATCACCCGGAAGCGTGGTGCAGGTGCGAGGTTGTGCCCACAAACTCGTGATGGAGGCCAAGAGGCGCAATGTGCCGATCATCCTCGTGGGGCATGTCACCAAAGAGGGTGGCCTGGCCGGTCCTCGGGTCCTCGAGCATGTCGTCGACACGGTGCTCCAGTTCGAAGGCGAACGCCACCATGCGCTGCGACTCTTGCGTGCCTCGAAACACCGTTTCGGGCCCACCACCGAACTCGGCCTCTTCGAGATGGTCGAAGCCGGACTCCGCGGGGTGCCGGATCCGAGTGCACTCTTCCTCTCCGATCGGCAGACCGGTGTGCCGGGCAGTGTGGTGGTGCCCACACTCGAAGGTCAACGGCCTCTCATGGTCGAACTTCAGGTCCTCACCAATGAGTTGAAGAACGACATGCCGGCTCGCCGTAGCGCCCAGGGTCTCGACCCAGGTCGACTCGCCATGCTTCTTGCCGTCCTCGCCCAGCGAGTCAAGAGCCCGGTGCAGAAGCACGACGTCTACGCCTCGGTAGTAGGTGGAGTGAAGTTGTCCGAACCGGGCACTGACCTCGGTCTGTGCATCGCTGTGTTGTCAGCGATCTCCAACAAACCCGTGCCACCGAACGTGATCGCCTTTGGTGAAGTCGGTCTGGGTGGTGAAGTGCGGCAGGTTCCGCACGCATCACGCCGGTTGGCAGAAGCGGCCCGTCTCGGGTTTGCCAAAGCGATCGTTCCGGCGAAATCACCCGATGTCGATGTGGACATCAAGATCGAACGCGTCGCCACTTTGCGAGAAGCGATGCAAGCCCTTGGGCTGAATGGCTCATTCGATCAACAATTCTGAACGCTTCCCTTCCTGAGTCATCCGACTCAATTCCACTCTGACGCATTGCCAGACGTGAGAGAAGTAGTCACAATGGCGATCAGTCACGTACTAACGAACGTGACTTGTAATGAGCTTGCACATCTTTCGTCGTCATCGAACAATCGAGGCGCGAACTATCAAAGGGAGACGATTGAACCTATGTCCAGTAATTTGGAGTATTCAAGGCAGTACATCTCACGTGCTGAGGTCAAAGCCGAGTTGGAAATCTTTAGGCGCGAACTTGAAAGCGATCGAGTCATGCGAGGGACCAGAAATTTTTTGTTGGCTGTAAACGCCTGCTCGCTTGCGTTCTTTGTGGTTGTTGTAGTCCAGAAGTTCGTCGCGGGTTGATCATCGGATCGACAAAAGGGCTTGATTAACCTTCCAAGGCTTCTCGGATTTTTGATGATCCCATCTGACGTGGATTGACCGTCTTCGAGGAGTCAGACGACTCGCTTTCCGCGCCGCCGGTAACCTGACGGCATGACGATCGACAGCCGGACTCCTCCTGCGGTGTTGCCGCAGTCGAACGATCCGTGCTGGTGCGGTTCGGGTCGGCGGTACAAGCGTTGTCACAAGGGCATGGAGGGGCGCATCCTCCCCGGAGTCGTCTCGCCGATGCGCACGGTTCCATCGCACATCGCCCGTCCGCCCTATGCCGATACCGGTGACGTACCGCGTTGGAACGAGCCGCGGGTGAAGTCCGCTGAGATCATCGAGCGCATGCGTCATGCGTGCACGATGGCGGCCGACATCCTTCGGCTCGCCGGCGAATTCGTGAAGCCCGGTATCACGACCGACGACATCGACGTATTCGTCCACGACCTCACTGTCGAGCGGGGCGCTTACCCGAGTCCGCTCAACTATCACCGCTATCCCAAGAGCGTGTGCACCTCCCTCAACGAAGTCATCTGCCACGGCATCCCGGACTCCACGGTCCTTCACGACGGTGACATCATCAACCTCGATGTCACGTGTTACGTCGGGGGCGTGCACGGCGACACCAACGCAACGTTCTTCGTGGGTGACGTCGACGCCGAGAGTCGTCGGCTGGTGAAAGTGACCGAAGAATGCATGTGGCGGGGAATCGAGGCCGTACGCCCCGATCGTCCGTTGTCCGATATCGGCCGGGCCATCGAAGATCACGCCACCAAGAACCGCCTCGGTGTGGTGCGGGCATTCATCGGCCACGGAATCGGCGAGCAATTCCACACCGACATCCAGGTTCTGCACTACTACGACCCGCGCAACGACATGATCATGAAGCCGGGCATGGTCTTCACGATCGAGCCGATGATCACGCTCGGTACGTGGCAGCACAAGATGTGGGACGACGACTGGACCGCCGTGACCGCCGATGGCAAGCGGACGGCACAGTTCGAACACACCGTCCTCGTGACCGACACGGGAGTCGAAGTGCTCACGGCCGGTGAGGGATCGGTCTCGCCTCGCCGACCCTCCTGACGGCGAAGTCGTCGGTTCGGGCCACCTGCCCCTAGCGTTCAGGAGGTGGGCGAGCGCTACGTCTCATTCGACCGCGATCAGTGGGCCGAACTTCGCGCCGCCACACCCATGACCCTGCGTCAGACCGACCTCGACAACCTGCGCGGCATCAACGAGAGCATCGACCTCGACGAGGTCGCCGCGGTGTACTTGCCCCTCACACGATTGCTCAATCTGTACGTGTCGGCTACGCAGAATCTGCACAAGGTGTCGGCCACCTTCCTCGGCACACTCGCTCCCAAGGTTCCCTACGTGATCGGTGTGGCCGGTTCGGTGGCGGTGGGCAAGAGCACGTTCGCCCGCATCCTGCAGGCGCTCCTCGCGCGCTGGCCCGACCACCCCAAGGTCGACCTCATCACGACCGACGGCTTCCTGCACCCCAATCGCGTCCTCGACGAACGCGGCATCATGAACCGCAAGGGATTCCCCGAGAGTTACGACACCCGCTCACTCCTCAAGTTCCTCCGCGATCTGAAGAGTGGTCAGCCCACCGTCTCGGCCCCGGTGTACAGCCACGTGGTGTACGACATCATCGACGGTGAATCCGTCGACGTCTGCCAGCCCGACATCTTGATTCTCGAGGGTCTCAACGTCTTGCAGGTGGGTGCTCCCGGATCCGATGCGACGGAGTTCGTGAGCGACTACTTCGATTTCTCGATCTACATCGATGCCGACGAAGCCGACATCGAGAACTGGTACGTCGACCGCTTCCTGTCGCTCATGAACTCGGTGTTCCAGGATCCGAACAGCTTCTTCCAGCATTACGCGCACCTCACCGCCGACGAAGCCATCGCCACGGCGCGCTTCATCTGGAAAGAGATCAACGGGCTCAACCTGCGCGAAAACATCGAGCCGACCCGAGATCGGGCCTCGTTGATCCTCCGCAAGGGTCACGACCACCGGGTTTCCGACGTCCGACTTCGCAAACTCTGAACACCCTCACCCCGTCACACGGGTCTGTCAGACTGTCGTCGTGGCCAAGCGCAAACGTCGCAAGAAGAAGTCGAGTCGCCTGCCGCTCGTCCTCCTCGTGTTGCTCATGGCGGCCGTCGGTGGACTCGTCGTGTTCGCGGCCAACAGGTCCGACGATGCGAGCGAAAGCCCGGCGGTGATCGGTAGCTCCGACTCCTCCACTCCGACCAACACCGATCCGACCGACACCGCAGGTCCGACTTCCGACCCCGCCGGCACCGTGGCACCCCCGGTCACCGTTCACATCGAGACCGAAGACTCCGACCACTCGGATGGGGCGGTGCTCGACGACTTCACCATGGTCGATCCGCCCGTGGTTCCGCCCGTCTCGGCAACTCTGAAGACCTCTTGGATCACCAAGGGTGTCGTGACCACCGAACTGCCCGATGGCTACTACTGGGGCTACATCGACTCCTCCTCCGACGAGCCCGAGCGGACCATCACCTTCGAACTACGCCAGGTGTATTGGGGGTCGGATTCCTGTCGCGCCCAATTCGGCGACGACCCCGATGCCTGCCTCGACGACTACGGATCCGATCCGTCGCTCAGCGGACTCCTCGAGGTCCCGGTCGCCGACCTGATCTTCGTGTCTCTCCCCACCTTGGGTGATCCGGGTACGGGTGCCTTCACCAGCCGCAGTCTCAGTCCGGCGAACTGGTGGCCCCTCGTGAACGGGGGCCAGACCACCGTGGCCATCCCCGACGACGATACGGAAGCCATTGTGATCACCCCCTATCTCCTCACGGTGATCGAGGGCAAGGTCGTGGCCGCAGAAGGAATCCGCGTCCCGTGAGCACAGATCGAACCATTGGGAGCGTTGAAGAGTCATGAACACCGTCATCCTGATCGTCCTCGGAATCCTGTGCGTCCTCGCTGCGCTCAACGTCGTGCGGAGTCGCCCGGCACCTCCACCGCCTCCGGTCGTCACGCCCGTCGCCCCCGTTCTCGACCCCGAATCACTACTCGCACCCGTACGCGAGCAGATTCAAGTGATTCAGAAGGCACTGGCAGAGAACCGGGTTGCCGCCGCTGAGGAGAAGGCCACGCTTCTGAAGGAATTCCAGAACGTCTCGGAGCAGAACAACCGTCTCTTCGAACAGGGCAACCGACTCAATCAGGCCACTCTTCAGATCTCCACGGCATTGCAGGGCACGAAGGTCTCCGGTGACTGGGGTGAACTCCAGTTGAAGCGGACCGTCGAACTCGCCGGTATGACCAAGCACATCTCGTGGGTCGATCAGGCCACCACCACGGGAGAAGACGCCAATATTCGGCCCGACCTCGTCGTCAGCCTTCCGAACGGTCGTCGCATCGTGGTCGACGCCAAGGCACCCAAGATCGACTTCGAGAACAACGCCAACGCTCCCAAGGTGCAGGCCGAGGCCTTGAAGAAGCACATCCGTGAACTCGCAGCGAAGGACTACTCCCGTTACGTCGATGGTGCAGTCGACTTCGTGGTGCTTTTCGTGCCGACCGAGGGTGTTCTGGCCACTGCTCTCACCGCCGATCCGGCGTTGTCGGAGTTCGCCATCGGATCTCGCATCCTCCTCGCCACGCCCATGACACTTCTCGGCATGCTTCGCTCCGTCGAATACGGCTGGAAGCAGGTTGCTCAGGCCGAGAACGCGGCCATCATCGCCAAAGAAGCAGCCGAGTTGTCAGACCGCCTGGCCACCTTCGTCGACCACTTCAACAAAGTCGGCAGTGGCCTCAAGTCGGCCGTCGAGAACTTCAACAAAGCGGCGTCGTCGTTCGAGAGTCGCCTACGTCCGCAGTCACGCAAAATGCGCGAACTCGGGGTGCCGGCGGCCAACGAGATCAGCGAGGTCAAGGAGATCAGCGAAGTCAACCGCACCGTCACCTGGGACGACTGAGCGTCAGGCCGACGGTCGGCGCCGTCGAATCACGGCCACTGCGGCCACCACGAACACTGCCACGATGATCACGATCACAACGGTGCTCGAAGAATCGTCATCGGCTTCGCCTTCGGGTTGCGGCACCGACATCTCGGTCGTCGGAGCCGACGATGTCGACGAGACGATCGTGGTGGTCGGAGCCATCGTGGACGGCAGAGTTGCCGGTGCGGTCTCGTACCAAGCCATCACGCCTCCAACTCCGAGTTCGCGATTCGGAACGTTCTCGACCTCGGTACCGAACATCTCCTTGGTGCCAACGGAGACCGTGAATCGAGCCGGCGCCGATCCGCTGATCGTCACGGAGTAGGTGCCACCCACCGCGACTCCGACGTCTTCGATCAGTCGAACGTAATTGGTGCCCGTGAAGGGTTCGGCGAAGGGAACCCGCTCGTCGGTCGAGAACTCCGTGACGACGCCATTGGGATCTTCCACGATGAGATAGGGCAGATTCTCGTCGGCCAAGACGTTCTCGGGCTCCAGATCCGGAATGAGGAGCGACAAATACAGCGGATCACCTTCGGCGAAGGTCACTCGAAAGCCGCGCGTGTCGGACGGCGCGTCGATCGTTCCGTACAGAGCGAAAGACACTGTTCCGTCGGGAAGAAGAGGGCCATCGATCGGAGTCTGTTGATCGGGCGTCAAAATGATGGGGTCGTGAGCGCTCGCCGGCGCCGCCCACCACAGAGCGATCGCCATCATCGCCAACACCGAAACTGTTTTGCGCATGCCCGATTCTCGGCCTGATCGGCCGCGAGTGAGAAGTCAGAGATCGCCGTCGGCCAGATGACCCCGTTGCCGGGCGTCGTGAATGAGACCCAAAGTGTGCTCCCACAGGGCATCGGAGCCATCGCCGATCGGCGAGAGTCTCTTCATGGCCTGCGGTACGGACACCCCGTGGCGCTTCCAGGGTGATTCGTCGCCGGCTAGATGGTTGAGCATCGCTGGTTGCATTCGATCGACTGCGTTGGCGAATTTGCTCTCGGGAGTTTCCTGCGCCTCGTACTCCTGCCACAGTCGCCACAAGTACTGAGATTGGTCGTCGGGAAGGAGTCCGAAGAGTCGTTCGGCGGCACGATGCTCACGATCGGCTTTGTCGGCATTGGCCGACGTGTCGTAGGCGAACGTGTCGCCAGCATCGATCTCGACGATGTCGTGCACCAAGCAGAGCGCCAGCACGTGGAAGAGGTCGACATCGGCATTGCTCCACTCGGCGAGAATCAGCGCATACATGGCGAGGTGCCACGAATGCTCCGCTGTGTTCTCGCGCCGCGATCCACCCGTGATGTGGGTCTGGCGTTCGATCTGCTTGAGGCGGTCGATCTCCACCAGGAAATCGAGCTGTTGACGAAGACGATCAGCGCTCACGACATGCCTCTCATCCGGACACGAGCGACGCGAGGGCCCACACCGCGGCGATGAGACCCACGAGAGCCATACCGGCACTCCGGGCAACGGGAGCCTTGGGAAGGTCGCCTTCTTTGGCCCGCGGCGGTGGCTTCACGATGGCCAAGGAGTTGCCCACGAAGAGGGCACCTCCGAGGGCCAACACCAGCCAGGCGAGAAGATCTTCACCGAGGAACACATCCCGAGTCTGCCAGCCGAGGAGCAGCCGATGGGATTCCGGGTGCTGACAGTCCGAGGTTCGTGCGCCAAACTGCCTACATGGGTTTCCATCACGTAGCCATCGCCATTCGCGACACCAAGGCCAATTACGACTTCTACACGAATGTGATGGGGTTCGAATTGGTGAAGGTGGTCACCGCTCCCACACCCGAAGGGGGCTGGAGCAAGCACTTCTTCTATTCCACCGGGACATCGCCGAGTGGTGAGCAGGGAATGATCGCTTTCTGGGAGATCCACGATGAGTCGATCGGAACCGAGTTCGGTACCAACCTCAACAAGAGCGCCGGACTTCCGTGGTGGGCCAACCACCTCGCCTTCGACGCCCCCACCGCCGATGACCTCGAGCGGCATCGTGAGCGCTGGCGTACACACGGGCAAACCGTGCTCGAAGTGGACCACGAGTTCTGTCGGTCGATCTACATTCGCGACCCCGAGGGCAACACTGTCGAGTTCTGCCATACCGTGCGCGACTTCACCGACGACGAGAAGAAGCACGCCATGGAACTACTCATGGATCCGAAGCCGGAAATGGAAAAGGTCTTCGGGGCCAAGATCTGGCAGCCGGAAGGCGAAGCCATCCTGCTTCCCTCGGGCTGAGATCAGATCTCTTCTTCGACCTGAGTGGTCATGCCCCGTGCAGCACTACGGAAGAGTGTGAACTCACCCTGGAACACGAGTCGGATGGTGGCGATGGGGCCTGCACGGTGCTTGGCGATGATGAGCTCGGCCATCCCCTTCAACGCCGGATCGGTGGAGTCCTGTTTGTAGACCTCGTCGCGATAAAGGAACATCACGACATCGGCGTCCTGTTCGAGAGAACCGGATTCGCGTAGGTCGGCCAACTGGGGCTTCTTGTCGGAGCGCTCTTCGAGGCGGCGGCTCAACTGACTCAGGGCCAGAATCGGGACGTTGAGTTCACGCGCGAGCACCTTCAGATTTCGGCTGATCTCGCTCACTTCGAGCTGACGGTTCTCCGCCTGGGGACCACCACTCATGAGTTGCAGGTAGTCGATCACGATCAGACCCAGATCGTCGTAGCGCGCCTTGAGGCGTCGAGCCTTGGCTCGAATCTCCATCACGGTCACGGCCGGGTTGTCGTCGAGGAAGAGCGGGACCTCGAGACGACCGACCGCGTTGTTGACATCACTCCATTCGGCACCAGTGAGATTTCCGGTGCGGAGCTTCTTCGAATCGACCCGCGCCTCGGACGACAGGATTCGATGAGCGAGTTCGCTATGGCTCATTTCGAGTGAGAACACCAGGACCGGTTTGCGTGTCGACTTGGCAACGTTGGTGGCGATGTTCAGCGCGAGCGCCGACTTACCCATAGCCGGGCGAGCACCCAAGATGAGCAGCGAGGCCGGCTGCAAACCGAGGAGCGCGTTGTCGAGGTCGTGGAACCCGGTGGCCACACCCGTGACACCGGCCTTCTCGGTGTAACGGCGTTCGAGTTCGTCGGTCGTGGAACGGAGGATTTCGCGAATCTCCTGCACCGAGTCGGTGACACGCTCGTCGGCAACCTCGAAAACCTTCGACTCGGCCACGTCGAGAGCGCGCGACACGTCGTCGGGTTCGGTGTAGGCGATTTCGGCGATCTCACTCGCCACCGAGATCAGACGACGGAGTGCCGCCGTATCCATGACGATCTTGGCGTAGCGACCGACGTTGCCGATCACCGGTGTGGTGTTCTGCAACTGCAGAAGGAAATCCATGCCACCGATCTGGTCGAGAAGACCCACTCGACGGAGTTCGTCGGCCACGGTGACTGCATCGACCGGCTGACCGCCCGACAAGAGATTGCGGATCCCGTCGAAGACGTGCTGATGAGCAGGCTTGTAGAAGGCCTCCACCGACAAGCCGAGTTCGCTCACGGTGTTCACGGCCTCGCGTGACAACAACATGGCGCCGAGAAGCGACTCTTCGGCGCTGAGGTTGTGCGGTGGGACGCGCGTCGTGACCGCCGCCTTGACGTTCGAACGCGATCCCCGCGAGGACGAAACGGGAGGAACGGTGTCGGTCATCGACACCACTTTGGTCGCATCGGCCTGTTGATCGCTAGGGGCATAGCCCTGTGATCATCCTGTGGACAAGTCGTCAGGGCTGTGGACAGCCCCGACCGACTCACTTGGCGACGACGTTGATGGTGACCGCGAATTCGACGTCGGAGTGCAACTTGGCTCCCACGCTGTACTCGCCGACCGACTTGATGTGGTCGGGAACGGTCAACTTCTTGCGGTCGATCTCGATGCCCGTCTGGGCCTCGATGGCCGAGGCCACATCGGCGGCGTGCACCGAGCCGTACAGACGACCCTCACCACCAGCCTTGACCTTGATCTCGATCACCTTGGAGACGAGAGTCGAGGCCACGGTCTGGGCGGCATCGCGGTCGGCGGCATCGCGCAGGTCGCGACGACGGCGCATGGCCGCGGCCTGCGACTGAGCAGCGTCCGAGGCGGTGATGGCGAGTCCACGCGGAAGGAGGTAGTTGCGACCATGGCCCTCGGCGACGTCGACGATGTCGCCGCGCTTGCCCAGGCCGGAAATGTCGGAACGGAGAATCACCTTCATGATCAGGCCTCGCCCTCTTCGGTCTCCTCGACCAGATCCTCGGTGACCTGATCGTCGAGCTCGACTTCGGTGACCTGATCGACGGTCTCTTCGACGGCCGGTCCACGGCGGGGACCACGGCCCACCGACGCCACGCGCTTCGTGTACGGCAGCAAAGCCATCTCACGGGCGTTCTTGATGGCGGTCACGAGTTCACGCTGCTGCTGCACCGTGTGACCGTTGATCTTCTGGCCGCGGATCTTCGAACGATCGGACATGAACCGCTGAAGCAGGTTGACGTCCTTGTAATCGATGTACTCGATCTTCTCGGCGGCAAGAACATTGCCCTTCTTCTTGATCTTGCGTCCGCCATCCTTGGGGGCTCCCCGGCGGACGGGCTTCTTGCTGTTGCTCATATCGATTTTCCTTCAGTCTTTTCGTGGGTCCGGGTTCGGTTCAGAACGGTTCTTCGTCGGAGTAGTTGTCGGCCGCGGGGGCCGAGGACGCACCCCGGCCACCCGAGTATCCGCCGCCATCGCCACCACCACGGGGAGGTGTGCGCTCGACGGTGACAGTGGCCCAGCGCAAGGTCGGGCCGATTTCGTCGGCGACGATGTCGACCGACTGACGCTTGCCGCTCCCGTCGCGGGCTTCGTACTCGCGGACGTCGAGACGACCCGACACGAGCACGCGTGTGCCCTTGGTGAGCGAGGCCGCTGCGTTCTCGGCGAGTTGGTCCCAGAGAACCACGTTCATGAACGAGGTCTGGTCCTGCCATTCGCCGTTGACCTGATAGCGACGATTGACGGCCAGGCCGAGGGTGCAGGTGGGCTTGCCTGACTGCGTGAAGCGCAGTTCGGGGTCGCGGGTGAGATTGCCCACGACGGTGATCGAATTTGATGCCATGTGAAAGCTCCTAGTGGTTGTTCGAACGGCGCTGATCAGGCGGCTACGAGTCCCCGACGGGCCGCTTCGGCCTCGGGAAGACGGAACAGCTT
Source organism: uncultured Bifidobacterium sp. (assembly GCA_964563545.1). GTDB lineage: Bacteria > Actinomycetota > Acidimicrobiia > Acidimicrobiales > Ilumatobacteraceae > Casp-actino8. The sequence continues at coordinate 12,189 of CAZLXB010000005.1, forward strand.
GTGACGCAGGACGTCATCAGCAATACGCAACGAGCGCTCGAGCTCGTCGAGTGCACCGCCGGCAGCGGTGACATTGAAGACGACGTAGAAACCGTCTTCCTTCTTCTTGATCGGATAGGCGAGGCGACGCTTGCCCCACCAATCGACCTTGCCGTGAACTTCTCCACCGGCAGCCTTGACGCTCTTGGTCACGCTGGCGATCCACTGCTGAGCGGCGGCCTCTTCGAGAGTGCCGTCGATGATGATCATGAGTTCGTATCCACGCATGGTGAACCGAAACCTCCCTTCGGACACGGTGCCGATGCGATCGGCCCCGGGGCCCCGGATGGGGCAGGGTGAATATGGACCGGGTGAGTGTATCGGGGGGTACCGAGCACATCACCCGAGACCACGGGAGAAGCAATGAGCATGTGGGCATGGTGCCACCGGGGTGTGGCGATGTGGTCTGAGCAGGTGTGACGCGCTTCAGGGGCGCGTGAGCCGCACGATCGAGCCAGCAATCAGACCCACACCGGCCGCTATGGCACCGTCGCGGGTCGTGAACTGTCCACCGGCGCGCAACACACCGGTCACGGCTCCGGTTCGGTCGCCTTGGAACACAATCGCCGGTCCACCTGTGTCACCGAGTCCCCACACGATCGAGATCACACCGAGGATGATCGCCGCCACGCAGAACGGCACCGCCAGGGTCTCGCGTGGCATACGCGCCGCGAGGACGAGCGAGAAGACGGCACTCAACAAAAGAAGGGTTCCGACTGCGCCGACGGCGACGGCTGCATATTGGAGGAATCCGGAGAATCCGAGGTCGCTCTCGTCACCGCAGTCGATCATCTGACGGGCCGGTCCCGACGGATCGTCGGCGGAGGACACGACGAGTACCTCGCATTCCTTGCCATCCGAAACCGGTCGACCATCCTGCAATTGGACGGAGAAGGAGCCCCCGAACGCGCCGACCGCCAACAGAACGAGAGCGGCCAGGAAGATCATCACGAGACCGGTCACGGCATCGCGTTGGAGCCGGCGGCTGGCCTCGTACGACAGCCAGTTGTTCCGACGCGGCGACCGGCCGAAACCCAGACCGAATCGGCGCATCCCGCGAGAACTCGACATGTCCCGCCCCCGAGAACCGCTCCCCCAGGCGATGGCTCAGCCCACCTGTCGCCGTCCGCGCTGGCCACCGATGGGTAGCGCTCGAACGAGATAGTGCCAACGGCACGAACAACAGGCCTCGACGACGTAGGCCGTGTACTCCTCGGCCCGGCGGTGGAACTGCGCGAGTTCCTTGTTGTCGGCAGCTAGTCGGCCGTGCGAGGGCAACTTGGGACCGAACACGTAGGTCACCAGAACGAGATTGTCCTCGGAACAGATGGGACACGGGGTCTCGGTGCGCTTACCGACCGAGCGCGCCGCGCGCATGAGTTCGGGGTGCGCATCGCACACCTCTTCGCGCCCGAGACGGCCGCGATGGACTTCGTTGATCGTGGCCCGTCGCGCCATGCGGTGGTCGACGAGTCCGCCGCGTAGCGACGACATGCCGCGCAACGACGCCGAACCGAACGAGGTTCCGCGGCTCGGGGTCCCGTCGTTCGTCATCACGGGCAGGTTAGTCCTGAGCCGAAGCGCCAGCGCGCGCCTGCCACCACTCGTCGAGGCGTCGTCGGATCTCGGCATCGCCGATCAATCCTTCGTCGAGTCGGATCTCGAGCAGGAACGACAGCGCCTGACCGACCGCCGGGGACGGTCGGAGCCCGAGATGTTCCATGACCTCGACACCGTTCATCTCCGGACGGATCGCCTTGAGTTCCTCTTGCGCGGCCAAGGCCGAGATCCGTGCCTCGAGTTCGTCCATACGTTTGGCGAGGCGTTCGGCTTTCTTCACGTTGCGCGTCGTGCAGTCGCACCTCGTCAACACATTGAGTTCCTCGAGGAGCGGGCCGGCATCGTTCACGTATCGCCGAACCGCCGAGTCGGTCCATCCCATCTCGTAGGTGTGGAAGCGCAGGTGCAACCGCACGAGTTCGGTGATCTTCTCGACGTCTTCATTCGGGAACTTGAGCGCCACCAGACGCTTGCGGGTCATCTTGGCGCCGACCACGTCGTGCATGTGGAAGGTCGTCCCTTTGCCCTCGAGATATCCGCGCGTGCGCGGCTTGCCGATGTCGTGGAACAGGGCGGCGAGGCGGGTGAGGCGAAAGTCGAATTCGGGGGCGGCATCGGGGCGGACGTTCTCGATCACGGCCAACGTGTGTGTCAGGACGTCCTTGTGCCGATGGATGGGGTCGTTCTCGAGGCGCATCGCTGGAAGTTCGGGCAGGAAGAGATCGGCGAGTCCGGTGTCGACCAGGAACCACAGGCCGAGTGAGGGCGTGTCGACGGTGATCAGTTTGTTCAGTTCGTCGCGGACGCGTTCCGACGACACGATCTCGAGACGGTCCTTCATGGCGCGAACCGCCGCCACCAACTCGGGCACCGGGGCCATGCCGAAACGAGCGATGAAACGGGCGGCACGCATCATGCGCAGTGGGTCATCGCTGAAACTGATGTCGGGCGACAACGGGGTGCGGAGAGTCTTGGTCAAAAGATCGGCAGCGCCGTCGAAGGGATCGACCAAAGTGGGCGAATCGGTCGTGACCTCGAGAGCCATGGCATTGATCGTGAAGTCCCGGCGCGACAAATCGGTCTCGATCGCGTCGGCGAACTCGACGTCGGGCTTGCGAGTGTCGGGGTGATACGCCTCGGCGCGGTGCGTCGTGATCTCGTACACGCGCTCACCTTTTCGCGCCCCGATGGTTCCGAATTTCTCACCTTGGGTCCAGACCGCGTCAGCCCAACCAGAGATGATCTTCTTCACCGCTTCGGGTCGGGCCTCGGTGGTCGCGTCGAAATCGAGTTTGTCGAGCGGTTGACCACTGAGCAGATCGCGAACGGTCCCGCCCACGAGATACAACCGATGGCCAGCCCGACGGAACAACGCCGCGACGTCGGCGACTTCCGCGAGAACGGGCGCGAAACGCTCGGGGACCACGTCAGCAGGTTAGGACGCGCCGCTCGTCAAACAGTGAGAAGTCCGGACTCGATCCAGAATCGCCGCACCCGATCGACCATGTCGTCGGCCAACGAGGATCGGCCGACCGTGGGCTCTTCGGGACGCACCGATCGTCCGGCCAGCGAACCCAGGCACGCGGCCGTCGACATGCGGAGAGCGTCGAGGTCGTAGCCGCCTTCGAGCATCACAAGACGACGGCCGGCCGGCACCAGACTGCACAGAGTCGAGGTCAAAGACGAGAAGTCTCCCGATGAGAGACCGAGATCGGTGATGGGATCGTTGCGATGACCGTCGAATCCAGCCGAGACGATCAGCCACGTGGGTGCGAACTGCGCGCACAACGGAACGACGAGTTCGTCGACGGCGCGGGCATAAATGGCGCCTCCACTTCCCGGCGGAAGCGGAACGTTCATCGTCGTGCCGCGGCCGGCACCTTCGCCTATCTCTTCGAACCAACCCGTTCCCGGATACAACGGCCACTGATGCAGCGACACGTACAGGACGCGCGGATCGGAATAGAAGACATCCTGGGTTCCGTTGCCATGGTGTGCATCGAAGTCGACGATGGCCACCCGCTCTCCTCGCTCGGCGAGTTCGGCGGCCACGACGGCAACGTTCGAGACCAGGCAGAAACCCATCGCGTGCGAACGCGTTGCGTGATGTCCGGGTGGGCGAACCGCACAGAACGCGGCATCGGCCCGACCTTCGCGGAGCGCGTCGACGGCCGTGAGTCCGGCCCCGGCGGCGAGTAGTGCAGCCCGCCACGAACCCGACGATGCGACCGTGTCCGGGTCGAGTCGGCCCCCTCCACTCGCGACCAAGGACTCGACGTCTTTCAGGTGCATGGAGGTGTGGACCCGCTCCAGATGGTGCCACTGCGCCGGTTCGGGGACGAGCGGTACGAGTGCATCGACGACTCCGGCGTCGCGGGAGCCATCGATCACCGCACCGAGTCGTTCGGGACGCTCGGGATGACGCGGCCCCGTCAGATGATCGAGATACGCCTCGTGCGTGGCGAACAAGATGGCCATCTCGGGGAACGCTACCGTCGATGTCGTGATCGCCGGGATGCGTCAACGTCGACGGACCGAACCGCCGCGCATGCTCGACGACGGTCGTGTGCGTGCCCGACTCCGTCCGTGGCCCAACGAACCGCTCACCGCACAACTCGTCCTGACCGACCACACGAAGGCTCCGTCGATCAACACCCTCGGGCAATGGCTCGCCGTCATCACCGAACACGGCTTTCGTCGTGTTCGTACCGGCGCCCTCGCCGAGAGCGCAACGGCGCCGTTCACGGAGTTGGGATTCGAACCGATCCAGACCCTTGCTCTCCTGCGTCTCGATCTCACCCGCAACATGGGCTTTGGAACGATTCAGCACGAACTCCGTCCGATACGAGGCCAGCGTCAACTCGCGGTCGCCGCTCGTCTCGATCGATCGGCATTCGAGAACGGCTGGGAACTCGATGCGTCGAGCATCCTCGATGCTTGCCATGCCACGCCCACCCATCGGATTCGACTCGCGATCACGAATTCGGATCAACCAGCTGGATACATCATCACCGGACGCAACGGCGCGGCCGGGTTCATTCAGCGACTGGCGGTCGAACGAACTCTCGAGGGTCAGGGAATCGCGTCGTCACTTCTGTGCGACGGACTCACATGGTTGCAGCGGCGGGGAGTTCGCGAAGTCCTCGTGAACACGAATTTCGACAACGATCGCGCCCTCGCGCTGTACGAGCGATTCGGGTTCCGACTTCTTCCCGAGTCGTTGCAGGTGTTCGAACGGTCGATCGAGGTACCGGCGTGAAACGTTCGGCGTCGATCACCACCGTGCTCACCCTGGGTGCACTGTGTGTGATGGCGCCAAGCACGGTGTCGGCGGCTCCCGACGACCTCAAGGTGTCGCTGATCGCGCAGGATCAATACGTCGCCGGAGTGGAAGATGCGACTTTCAACCTCTCATTGCTTCTCGAGAACGAGGGAGCGGGGGATTCGATCGGTCGCCTGACGGCGTCAATCACGTCGTACCGGCCGGTGAAGAATCGCCAAGAGGTCCACGGCGTCGTCACCGGTGACCTGACGTCAGTCGTCGACTCGGTGGAACTAACGGTGACGACGACCGCTTCATCGGATTCGCCGGTCGTGGACATCGTCGTTCCGATCGAAATCGGTCGCCGTACCCGCGATCGACTCCAGATGTCGGCGACCGGTCTCTATCCCATCGGAATCTCACTTCTCATCGATGACGTCGCCATTTCGTCGATCACGACCTTCGTCGATCGCCTACCCAGTGGTCGCACCGAACCTGACAGCGCGGCTCCACTCACCGTGTCGATCCTCGGAACGGTCGACGGTGGTCCGACCCTCCAAGCCGATTCGACCACACTCGTTGCCGCCTCCGATCGCGCCGCCGTGACCGAACTTCTCACGGCTCTCGACTCCACGTCGGGAACGCCGCTCAGTGTCGCCGTGAGACCCGAACTGGTCGAGGGGCTCGCCCGATCGACGCCATCGGACGCCGATATCTACGCCCAGTTGCCGCTGGTCGAATCGCTCGATCTCTTGTCGACGACGTTCGTCGACCTCGATCCGACCATGGCGGCGTCTGCGGATGACCGCGAAGTCTTCACCAATCAATTACGTCTCGGGGAGGACGTTCTCGAAGAAGCCTTCCCCCAGACCACCCCGAGCCGAACCACGTGGCTGCAGGACGGACCACTGTCATCGGGAGGTGCCCAATTCATCCGTGATCTCGGGTATCGATCGATCACCCTGCTGCCTTCACTGCTCGAGACAGGGTCGGTGGATGATGTTCTGCTCGTCGACTCCACTCGACTCGTCGACATCGATCTCCCCAACGGTGGGCGGATCGAGGGCTTGATCGCCGATCCTCTGGTCGCTGACGTCCTCTCGGAGGTGTCGGCCAGCAATTCATTCCTCGCCGCTCAATACGTGCTCGCGGACATCCGGGTCCTCCGTCGGGACATCGTCGAACGAGGTGAGGACATGACCGGCCGCGCGCTCGTCATCTCCACGCGGGATGGTCGGCTACCTGACGCCGACACTCTCGCGTCGCTGGTCGACACCCTCGGCGCTTCGGGGGAGGTCTCGTTCGTCACCATCGCCGATGCCTTGGCAGCGAGCCGGGTCGCTCTGGCCGATGGTCGGCCGATCACCATCGGCCTTCCAACCGCTGAAGACCCTGCGCCATCGAACCTCGGTGACGTCATGGACCGCGCCGAGGCTCGCATCGCGGGATTCGTGTCGATGCTGCCCGATGGCGACGAACGCCCGACCATGTGGCGCCGTGTGCTCGACGTCATCCCAGATCAAGACCTCTCGGACGAACAAAGGGAGGCCTATTTCGACGTGGTTGTCGAGGAGACGCAAAGGCTGGCCGACTCCGTGGCGGCGCCGATCCCGACGATCTTCACGCTCGGTGGGCGCGACAGTTCGATCCGACTCAGTCTTCGCAACGACAGCGACACCGAACTGCGCATCCGCGTCCGGCTGACGTCGTCCAAACTCCGCATTCCCGACGGCGAGCAGGTCGTGGCCATACCGGCGGGCACGGTCGCCTCGGTCGAGATCCCGGTTCAGGCGCGCACCAACGGGCGCTTCCCGGCCACCTTGCAACTCCTCACCCCCGAAGGCGACATCCCGCTGGCGCCGCCGACGGTGTTCACGGCTCGGGTCAACGCTCTGGCCGGCCTCGGACAACTCGTCACCGGGGTCGCCATTTTGTTGTTGGCCACGTGGTGGATCGCTCACTTCCGACGCGAGAACCGCCGCCGTCAAGAAGGTGTGGCCGACACGTCCTCGCGTCATCCGAGCGGTGAGACCACCCCACGCGCCAAGGGCTGAGACCGGTCCGAACTAACCTCCGGACGTGACCGTTCATCCTTCATGTGTCCGCATCGTCACCGACAGCGCGTGTGATCTGCCCGACGAGTTGGTGACGTCTCTCGGAATCGAGATCGTCCCCCTCTACATCCGCTTCGGAGACGACGAACTCGTGGACCGCGAGCAATTGAGCACGGCCGAGTTCTGGGCACGGTGTTCGCGTGAAGCGGAACTCCCCTCGACCGCGGCCCCGTCCCCCGGACATTTCGAGGCGGCCATCCGAAAACTCGCTGGTCAGGGGGCCACTGGCGTCGTCATCGTGTCCTTGTCGGGGGCTCTTTCGGCCACCCACCAGAGTGCCGAGCTCGGCGCCGCCGCAGTCGGTTCGGAGATCCCGGTTCGTGTCGTCGACAGCCGCAGCGTGTCGATGGGACTCGGGTCAATCGTCGTGGCCTGCGCCCGTGCCGGTCGTGATGGGAGTTCGATCGACCAAGTCGAGGCTCTCGCCCGCGACATGGCCACCCGATGCAAGGTCTGGGGAGCCCTCGACACCCTCGAGAACCTGAAAAAGGGAGGTCGGATCGGCGGGGCCAAGGCCATGCTCGCCTCGGTGCTCTCGATCAAGCCGATCATCGAGGTTCGAGACGGCGTGGTGGAGGAGGGTGGAAAACAACGCACTCGGAGCAAGGCCGTCGCGTTCTTGGTCGACAAGGTCAAGGAGGCCGTGGCGAGTCCCGGTATCTCCGAACTCGCGGTCCTCCACGCCGACTGCAGCGATGTCGATGCGTTCGTCGATCAGTTGAAGGCTGTGTATCCGGGCGAGATCATCGTCGGCGACATCGGCGCAGTGATCGGTACGCACGCGGGTCGCGGCACGATCGGTGTCGCCTTCTTCGTGAAGTAGACCGCGCGCACGATTCGCAATTCCCCAGCGCCAGGGCGGTGCACAACTAGCGTTGTCGTTTGACATGTCGTCCGTGAACGCTCCCGAACCGAACACGGTGATCGCCGGACGATACCGACTCGATCAAGCGTGGGCGCACGGCGGAATGGCCGATGTCTGGAAGGCGCACGATCTCCAACTCGATCGCGTGGTGGCCGTCAAACTTCTGAAGCCGCACCTGGCCGTCGACGAGACGGTTGCCGAACGATTCCGACGCGAAGCCATCGCCGCCGCGAGTCTGAGCCACCCGAACATCGTGACCGTGTACGACGCGGTGTCGGATCAGGGACGCCAGGCCGTGATCATGGAGTTCGTCGACGGCCGTTCGTTGCGCAACCTGCTCGATGATTCCAAGCGACTGTCACCCAAATTGACGGTGCACATCGGTACCAGCATCTGCTCGGCCCTCGACGCGGCACACCGCAACAACATCATCCACCGCGACGTGAAGCCCGGCAACGTTCTCGTCACCAAATCGGGTCGGGTCATGCTCACCGACTTCGGCATCGCCAAGGCCCTCGGTGGGGGTGAGGACCTGACGAGCGAGAACATCATGATGGGTACTGCCAAATACCTCTCGCCTGAGCAGGTGAAGGGTGACGAACTCGACTTGCGCGCCGATCTCTACTCGCTCGGGCTCGTCCTGTACGAATGTCTCGCCGGCCGCGTGCCCTTCGTGGGTAAGAACGACACCGAGACCGCACTCGCCCGTCTCCAACGCGACGCCACCGACATCGCGACGATCCGTTCCGATGTGAACTCCGATCTCGCCGCGGTCATCCACCGCATGCTCGAGCGACGCCCCGAACGTCGTTATTCGAGCGGGGCCGAGGCCAAAGCAGCTCTGCGCAATGCCGTGCCGAACTCCGACGGCAACGCGACGCCGAGATCAGCCGCTCATCCGTCGACCGGTGATCGAACACCGACCCCCGGCAAGATCATCCGTCCACCGAACCACACTCCGTCGGGCAATGCGCCCCGACCGCGGCCCACTCCGGCGCACGGAACCAAGAAACCGTTCCGCGGGTCACCGATCCTGTGGGGTGGCTTGGTCGTGGCGTTGGTCGCTCTCGCAACACTCGTTGTTCGCGTCGCTTCGGGTGGTGACTCGACGAATGTCGCGCCGATCGACTCGACTGCGGCTCCCATTGCGTCCGGCCCTCCGATCCTGGCCGGGGTGACGGCGTTCGATCCCGAAGGTGACCGCACCGAGAACGACTCTTCGGTCAGCCTCACGACCGATGGCGACGTCGGCACCGTGTGGTCCACGGTCTGTTACAAGTCGTCGACATTCGGCAGCAAGTCGGGAGTCGGCTTGGTCGTGAAACTGGCCGAAGCGAGTCTGGCCATGATCGACGTCGAGCTCTCGGGTGACGGATGGAAGGCCGATGTCTACGCGTCGAACACGTTGAGCGACAGCGTGGGTGACTGGGGTGGATCGATCGGCTCTTCCGACTCTTCGAACGGCCCGACGCTCACCGGGGTCATGAGTTCACCGGCACAGTACGCGCTGATCTATCTGCGCGAAGTCGGCCGCGACGGCGGCTGCAGCAAGGACAACCCGTTCCGCGGCAACATCGCCGAGATCCGCGTTTCGCCCGCGCCCTGATTCGTCCATGATCACCGAGGTTTCGACCGATGGTCGACGTCACTGACTCCGAGCTCGTCGAATCGGCCGTGGCCGGTCAGACCCGGGCCCTCGAGGAGCTTCTACGACGCCACCAACCGCGCCTTCGAGCGGTGTGTCGACGCATTCTCAACAATGATGCCGACGCCGACGACGCCACCCAGAACGCTCTGATCGCGATCGTTCGTTCGCTGCCCGCATTCGACGGCCGATCCGCCTTTGGAACTTGGGCCTATCGCATCGCCACGAACGCCGCCCTCGACGAGGCCCGTCGTCGACAACGTCGTCCAAATGTCGGACGTGACGAACTCGACGCCACGAAGGTCGTAGATCTCTCGAGCGATCGGGTGTTCGCGTCGCTCGACGAACGCGATGCGCTCGAAAAGGCCTTGGCCTCGGTGCCCGAAGACTTCCGGGTCGCCGTGGTTCTGCGGGACGTCGCCGATCTCGACTACGACCAGATCGCCCAGGTTCTCGGCGTCCCGATCGGAACCGTTCGCTCCCGTATCGCCCGGGGTCGGGCCCATCTCGCCGACATCCTCCGGAACCGCGACGGGGTCGGCGAACGTCAGAGACTCGATTCGAAGGATCTCTCATGATCGACAACCCCGACAAGCGAAACTCCGACGAGGCCGTCGACGAAGTCGATTGGTGGGCGAGCCGCGTCGTCGATCGAGAAGTCGAGTTCGCCGACGTGCCCGCCGATCTACGCGCACGGGTCCACGCACGGGCCACCGACTTCGCCGCCTTGCGCACTGGGCTCTCCGCCATCGGTGCACCGGGTGATGTCGACGAAGTAGGAATCACGCGAGCACTTCGCGCCTCGAGGACTCCGGCCAAGACCACATGGTCACGTCTTGGCGGTCAACTCGCGATGGCGGCCGCCCTCGTCGCCATCATCGCCATCGGGATCACCACGATCGGCCGCGACTCTCGTTCGAACGACGACCTCTTCGCCGCGGATCAATCGACCATGTCGAGTCCGCTCGCCAAGACCGCCGATACAGAAGCGCCTGCCTCCGAGTCACAGGAAGTCATCGAGGCCGCCGGAGCCGCCGAGTCGGCGGTGATGTCGTCGACGGGTGAATCCGTCGTGATCGCCGACATGGTCGAACTAGGTCAACTGACGAATGGTTGGTGGACCACCCCACCGACGATGAGCCCGGCCGCAATGTGCCCTCTCGCCGAGGGAATGCGGCGCGTCGACATGGACGTGATGTTCGACGGCATCCCCGCCGAGATCCACTTCGCTTCGAACAACCTGAAGGTCGTGGCGCTTTCCGACTGCATGGTCCTGGCCAGCATCACTCCCTGACGAATCGTCTCGCTAGCCTCGTCGGCATGGCTGGGAATCCGCTCACCGATCCGAACTGGGCCGCCGACGTCACCGACTCGATCGTCAACACCGTCGACAAGGTTCGCGACCGCACGACCAAGCCGCTCGTCATGGTGGCACGTGGTCTCGTTTTCGGACTCTTGGCGTCGTTCCTCGGCATTCTGATCGTCGGACTACTGATCGTCGGACTGACTCGAGCGATGATCTCGCTCATTGAGTGGCCGCTCGATCACGATTCGGCGGTCTGGGTCTCGTATCTCGTCATCGGCGGAATACTGTGCGCGATCGGCGCGTTGTTCATGGCCCGTCGTCGAAGTGAGGAGTCCGTCTGATGGGACAACATCACAAGGTGATCATCATCGGTTCGGGTCCGGCCGGACTCACCGCTGCGATCTACACCGCACGCGCCAACTTGGCGCCGTTCGTCATCGAGGGCGAGCCTTCGAGTACGAGCGACCAGCCGGGTGGGCAACTCATGCTCACCACCGAGGTGGAGAACTTCCCCGGTTTTCCCGAGGGGATCATGGGTCCCGAACTCATGGGCCGCTTCAAGGAGCAGGCGGCGCGTTTCGGAGCGACGTTCCTCACCGCCAAGGCGACAAAGGTCGAGTTCGGCGAACGACCGCTCAAGGTCCACGTCTACAACGATGTCCACACGGCCGATTCGGTGATCGTGTCGACGGGTGCGCAGAGCCTGATGCTCGGGTTGGAAGCCGAAGAACGGCTCATCGGCCACGGCTTGTCGACCTGCGCCACCTGCGATGGCTTCTTCTTCCGAGGCAAGGAAATCGCGGTCGTCGGTGGTGGCGATTCGGCCATCGAAGAGGCCACGTTCCTCACCAAGTTCGCCTCGAAGGTGACCCTCATCCACCGCCGCGACTCATTCCGCGCGAGCAAGATCATGCAGGATCGCGCCCTCAACAACCCCAAGATCGAAGTGCTCTGGAACTCGGCCGTGACCGATCTCATCGGCAACGAACAACTCGAGGGAATTCGCGTTCGCAACACCGTGACCGGCACCGAGAGCACCATGAATGTGACGGGTCTCTTCATCGCGATCGGCCATCGGCCGAACACCGATGTCTTCAAGGGCGTCCTCGACATGGAAGACAGTGGCTACCTCATCACGCGGCCCGATTCGACCTACACCAACATCCCAGGTGTTTTCGCCTGCGGTGACGTGAAGGACCACGTCTACCGACAGGCGATCACGGCGTCGGGCTCGGGGTGCATGGCCGCCATCGACGCCGAACGTTGGCTTGAAGCGCACCACTGACCCCAGCGCGGTAATCTCGCTCCACTCGCTCGTTCCCCCGGTTTTGCAAAGGATTCACCATGGCCGAAGGCATCGTCAACCTCACCAGCAGCACGTTCGACGAGACCGTGAATGCGTCATCGACCCCGGTCGTGGTCGATTTCTGGGCCGAATGGTGCGGTCCCTGCAAGATGATCGCCCCCATCCTCGGGGAGATCGCGACCGAGAAGGCCGGTCAGGTCACGATCGCCAAGCTCAACGTCGACGATCACGGTGACATCGCCATGCGCTACAACGTCATGAGCATCCCCACCCTCCTCGTCTTCAAGGATGGTGAGCTCAAGAAGCGGATGGTCGGAGCCAAGGGCAAGGGACAACTCCTGCAGGAGTTGGAGGAATTCCTCGGCTGATGAATCTCTCGCCCGGCGATTCGGGCGAGGCCGTCGGTCAACTCCAGCGCCGACTCGGCGCCGCCGGCTTCATCCCAGACGGAGGGGTCTCCCCCGCCACCTATTGCGGTGCCACTGAGCAGGCTGTTCGCGTCTTCCAGGAGGACCGCGGGCTGCCCGTGACGGGGATATGCGACGACGTCACATGGGGTGCGCTGGTCGAGGCAGCGTGGAATCTCGGCGACCGAGTCTTGATGTTGCGGTCGCCCAATCTCCGGGGGGACGACGTGGCCGAACTCCAGCGCTTGTTGTCGAGGCTCGGTTTCGATTGCGGACGCATCGACGGAATCTTCGGTCCACTTGCGGCTCGGTGCGTGAGCGACTTCCAACTCAATGCCGGTCTCGAGGTGGACGGCGTGTGTCGAACCGGCACCGTGGATGTTCTCCGGCGGTTGTCGCGTCAGACGGGCGATGGTCCGGGGATCGCAGCAGTGCGAGAGGCCGAGAGTCTTCGTTCGGGTCAGCCTCTCGAGGGACGGCGCGTCGCCGTCGGCCAGTTCGGTGGTTTCAGTGCCCTGAGCAGGCCGTTGTGTTCGGCTTTACGCGACCGGGGTGCCTTGTTGATCCAGACCGACGAACCCGACGCGGCCGCCCAGGCGGCTCACGCGAATCTCTTCGGGGCCGAGGTCTACGTGGGACTCGAGGCATCCACCGACCGCATCGCGCGGGTCACCTACTACTCGGTGCCAGCCTTCGAGTCAGCCGGAGGTCGGGCGTTGGCCCATCTCGTGGAACGGCACCTTCGCGACGTCGTACCCCGGATTTCGGTCAGTGGCATGCGATTGCCGATCTTGCGTGAAACCAAGATGCCCGCGGTGTTGCTCACCCTTGGCCCGACCCAAATGATGGTCGATCGTGCCGAACGAATCGCTGAGGCCGTGTTCTTGGCCTTGACCGCTTGGTCGGCGTAACACGTGAACGCGATTATCCACAGAGATGGTCATGGAATTTCATTTAGCACTAAATGTGCTCTGTTATCAACAGAGTTATCCACAGGTTGTGCGCAACCCTCACGCGTGACTTGAGGGTCAGATCAAGTCAACCGAAGATCACTCGGGGCCCGGGCCCTCGGTCATCAGTCGGTAAATACGTTCGAGATCTTCGAGATCGGCGAACTCGATGGTCACGGCACCCTTACCGCTGGTCATCTTCACGTTGACTCGGGTAGCCAGGTAATCACCGAGCAGGTTCTCGAGTTCCAACAGACCGGCTTCCGGAAGTTTGCTGACCTTGCCCCCACCGGACGTCCCGCTACCACGAGAGTTGCTACCCGAAGTTGTCGCTTCTCCCCCGCTTGCCCGATCCCGAATCGCTTCTTCGACGGCCCGCACCGACCATTGTTCGGTTGATGCCCGGCGGGCCAATTGTTCCTGAAACGCCCGATCGGAGGTGCCGAGCAGAGCTCGGGCATGTCCAGCACTCAGACGCCCATCGGCCAAGAGCCCTTGAACAGCGGGGGGCAGGTTCAGGAGTCGCAAGGTATTAGTGATGGCGCTTCGACTCTTACCGACCCGCTTGGCGACGTCGTCATGGGTGAGATGGAAATCATCGATCAGTTGCTGGAACGCCGATGCTTCCTCGAGGGGCGACAAGTCCTGACGATGCAGGTTCTCCACCAGGGCTTGCTCCATCGAAGCCATGTCGTCGGTGGTCTTGACGACTGCGGGCACCGTGGCGAGCCCTGCCCGCTGGGCTGCTCGCCAACGACGCTCGCCGGCGATGAGCTGGTATGACCCGTCAGGGAGTTGACGTACGAGGAGGGGCTGGAGAACCCCGATCTCGCGGATCGATGCCGACAGATCGTTGAGTGATTCCTCGTCGAAGTGCACTCGAGGCTGATGAGGGTTCGGGGAAAGGTCTTTGACCGGGATCTCAATCAATGCCGACCCAGCGGTGGGGGCCTGTGGACCGCCACCGGGGATCAGTGAATCGAGACCTCTACCAAGACCGCCGCGGCGGGATGCCACCGGCCACCTCCTTTGCCACCATGCGGTAGGCGATTGCGCCCTTCGACGAAGGGTCGTACACGTTGATCGGTTGATGGTGCGACGGGGCCTCGGACAATCGGACGTTCCGGGGGATCAGGGTCTCACAGACTTTGTCTCCGAAGTGTTCCCGCACCTCGGCCACGACTTCCTGTGACAACTTGGCTCGTGAGTCGTACATCACGCACACGATCGTGCTGACTTCGAGACCGGTATTGAGGTTTCGTTTGACTAGATCGACGTTGCGCAAGAGCTGGCCCAGCCCCTCGAGGGCGTAGTACTCGCACTGGATAGGTACCAGTACTTCTCGGGCGGCCACCAGGGCGTTCACGGTCAAGAGTCCCAGGGACGGCGGGCAGTCGATGATCACGAAGTCATAGTCGTCGATCACCGAATCGACGGCCTTTTTGAGCCGGGTTTCCCGAGCCATGGCCGGAACCAACTCGATTTCCGCGCCGGCGAGATCGAGGTTGGCGGGGGCGACGAACAGGTTTCGGAGGCTCGCCGGTTCGATGCAGTCCTCCATGTCCACATCGTGAAGGAGAACGTCGTACATCGAGTTCTCGACACCTCGGGTATCGACTCCCACGCCCGAGGATGCGTTGCCTTGCGGGTCAAGGTCGACGATCAGGGTTCGGTACCCCATTTCAGCCAGACACGCCCCCAGATTCACGGATGTCGTGGTCTTGCCCACGCCACCCTTCTGGTTGGCTACGGCGATGACCCGGGGCAAAGGGCGGCCATGTGAGCCGGCGGAAGGCGATTCTGGGGTCTGGCTCATGGAAACTGTCGGTCCTTGCAGGTGATCCGGGTCGGCGGTGGGCAGATCGTACCGGAGGGAGGGGTGACCACGAGCCACTTTGGCGACGCATCGCCCGATGTTTCACGTGAAACCTGAACTGAGGCTGAGCCGGGGCCGATTCCGTGTTTCACGTGAAACACGGATGCCCCGTGACCGAATGACGAGGCCACGGTTTCACGTGAAACCTCGCGGCCTTTACCTTTGGAGGTGGGCGATGCCGTTCGAGACTCCGACCAGCCGGAATCCGGCCTGGGACACTCGTTCGGATGACCAGCGGGATCCATCCGAATTCGGAGGCTCCGAGACGAGGAGGAGGCCACCCTCGGCTAAGAGTGGGGTTGCGTGCTCGGCCGTGTACTCCGGTGACCCGAACCCTCGGCTGGTGGCGACCGACCATATGTGGCCCGCAAACCGCCGAGGGAGGTCAGCCACGTCGGCTTCGATCGCCTGGATACGGTGACTGAGTCCGAGTCGACCAATGAGTCGCACCAGTAGGTCGACGCGCTTCCCTCGCCGATCGACGAGGAGGCCGGTCAGATCATCGCGGACCACCGCCACGACGAGACCCGGAAGGCCGCCCCCCGAACCCAGGTCGATGAACGATTCGGCCCCAGCCGGAATCGCGGTGGCGAAAGGGATCGCCCGATCGATCGCCACATTCAGATCTTGGGCCCCCAACATGCCGATGCGCTGGGCCTCGCCCAGCGCATCGATCAGTTTCTGTCGGTCATGCGAGCTCAGTGTGCTCACAGCGGGATCCGGTGTCAGCCGGCGGCGGGGGTGATCACCACGCGGCGGTACGGGTCCTCGCCCTCCGAGTGGGTGCCGATGTCGGTCCGTCCAGTCAGAGCATCGTGGATGATCTTGCGGTCCGACGACGGCATGGGTTCGAGCGCACGGGCCGTTCCCGAAGCCACCACCTCGTCAGCCACCTGGTTGACGAACCGGCTCAACGCCTCCTTGCGCTTGGCCCGGTAACCCCCGATGTCCACCCGGAGTCGGGTGTCGTGATCGCCCATTCGCCGCTGACTCACCACTCGGGCGAGGTCCTGCACGGCTTGCAAGGTCGAGCCGCGAGGTCCGACCAGGATCCCAAGATCAGCGCCGTTCACGTCGACCTCGATCTCATCGCCTTCGATCTTGCTGGCCGCCGAACCGCTGAGTCCGAACGCCGAGACCAGGCCCACCAGGAACTTCTCGGCCTCGCTGGCCACCACTGCCGGGTCGGCCGGGGGACGGGGTTCGCGGTTGTCGTTGTCGCTCATGGCTCCTGCTTCCTTCTCCGGACGGGGTCGGCGGTTCCGACCTTCTCCTCGTTGACCATTGTTGCGCTGGCCACCGTCGGCCGAACGTTCCCCGCCACCCTCTCGACGGCGGCGATCACGCCGTTCCATCTTGGGTCGAGGGGAGAGGGGCTTGACCCGCGCCCGAACTCGGGCTTCGCCGCGAGTACGACCGAACAGCCCGGGCTTGGGTTCTTCCAAGATCTCGAATTCGGCATCTTCATCGGCCACACCCAATCGATCAAGCGCCTGGCTCTTGGCTTCCTCGATGGTGCGTCCTGTTGTTTCCACCCATTCCATGGGTTCCTCTTTTCGTCAAGAAGTCGCTGGTAGCGACCTGCGTCAGGGTCGACGCGGGGGCTTGGGGTGCCGGGTACCACCCGACGGCTTGGGTCGGTTCGACGGGGTGGGACGCCCCTTCGGACCGGTGGATCCTCCCTTGGGGGGAGTGACCCGCTTGCTCGTCGACGGTTTGTTCGACGGCTCGTCCTTCTTTGCGGCCTCTTGCTTCAGTTGGCTGAAAAACCCGCCCGTGGAGCCGTCTTGCTTCGACATTTCGCGGGCCTTGGCACTGGCTTCCTGAGCCTGACGACCAAGCGAGTGCTCGCCTCCATAGAAGCGCCGGGTGATGTACGCCTGCTGGGCGATACGAACGATTGTCTGAGACATGTAGTAGATGACCAGGCCGACCGGGAAGAAGAACTGAAAGACACCGAAGGCCACCGGCAGGTACTGCATGACCTTGGCCTGAGTGGCCGACATCGTGGGTGAGACGGTTCGGGACGCAATCATCTTCTGCTGGACGAAGTACAGCGCCATGAGAACGAGAACCAAAGCCACGTAGATCAATCCCTTGCCGGGGTTGTCCTGCACGGCCTCGATCGGACGCAACGACAAGTCGAGTCCGAGCGACAGCATTTCGGTCTTGCCCTTCAAGCTCTGGAAGAGATCGCTCGACTTCGAGATGTAGTCGGGGTCGAAGGTTCCGTCGGCTCCCTTGTTCGACAGTCCGTGAAGAACGCGGAACATGATGATGAAGATCGGCATCTGCGCGAGTAACGGCAGGCACGACGACAATGGATTGATCTTGTGCTCTTGGTAGAGCTTCATCATTTCTTCGTTCAACTTCTGGCGGTCGTTGCGGTACTGCTGTTGCAAACGACGCATCTCTGGTTGAACTTTTTGCATCTCGAGCATGCCCTTGGTGCTCTTCAGAGTGAGCGGGAAGATCAAAAGCATGATGACGAGCGCAACCAACGCGATGGCCGCGATGTAACTCGTCGTGAGGTTGTAGAACTGGCTGATCAACCAGGCCGCGGCTTGAAACATCTCAGTGGGTCCTTCCCGAAGTGGAAACGGCGGAAACTGTTGTTGGGGATTTCTTCTCCGGAACCGGATCGAAACCAGAAGGTCCGAACGGCCGGCAGCGGCTCAGGCGTCGCACGGTCAACCATGTGCCACGTCCCGAGCCGTGAACATGGATGGCCTCGAGTGCGTACTCCGAACACGACGGCGTGAACCGACACGGCGACGGCCGACCTTCCCGGGCCGTCTGGTACCAGCCGATGGCTCGCACGAGAAGCTGCTTCACCGGCGACGCCCCTTGGTCAGGATCTCGTCGATGTCCCGGTTGAGCTGGGCGAACGAGGGCATCGGAGTGTGGCGGCTCGGGCTGTTGACCCCGATCAAGAACATGCCCGACCCGAGTTCGGCTTCCCGCGCCGACAAGATCGCGCGGAGCTGCCGACGCAGACGATTGCGCCGAACGGCGGAACCGAAGGGACGCCCGATGGCAAAGGCCACCTGCGGAGAGGGAAGCGAAGGATCGAGGAGCATGACGCACCACAAAAAGCCGCTGCGAACACGTGTTCCCTCGCTACGGAGGCGTTGAAACTCGTGTGAGCGGTTGAGGCGTCCGATCAAGCCGACAGCCGGTGGCGGCCCTTGAGACGACGGGCCTTCAGGACCGCGCGACCAGCGCGGGTCGACATACGCGCCCGGAAGCCATGCTTCATCGAACGGCGCTTCTTGTTGGGCTGGTACGTGCGCTTCACGAGAACTCCTCAGTTCCTGGGTGGCCAGAGGTCGAAGTCCCAGGTAGTTGCAGATCGGCGACCCACGAGCGGTCACCGCATCACGGCAGGCTACGGCCCACATACGGACGAGGGCAACCCTGACCACAGGACTGTTGAAAACACCGGTGGTCGTCGCGCGTCAGACACCTCTCACGGCCCTTTTCACGCGCTATCCACAGCCTGCTATGGTCACGCTCTCTTGACCCGCGCGAGCGGATTTCTGACATGGGGACAACCATTCGGGCAGGTCAGAGGGGGTAAGCCACGGGTTCCTGTCCACATCGTGTGGACACGCCTGTGGATGAAGTGGCTCGTTTGGCAAGGAGTAGCAGGTGGAAGACTCGGAGAACATGTGGACAGCGGTCTCGCAGTTGTTGCGGGCTCAGGTGTCCGATGCGGTGTGGTACTCGACGTTCAACGACGTCCATTCACTCCCTACTGACGGCCGAACGATTCGCCTCGCCGTACCGAGCGGCACCGTGCGGGACAAGATCATGTCTCGCTACCTCCCCATCGTTCTCGACGCCCTCTCGGAAATCGGAGCCGGCACCAAGCAACTCGAGGTCGAGGTCGTGGCGCCGCCCGAGGCGGTCGTTCAGGTGGACGAACCCGTCCAAGCCGCCGCCGCTTCCGGTTCGACGATCACCACCCAGCCCGCCACCGTGGCCAAGGTGGGCGACTCGCCCGCTGATCGTGCCGGCCTGAACCCCCGGTACACCTTCGAAACCTTCGTGCGCGGCGGATCCAACAGCTTCGCCCTCGCCGCCGCCCAGCGGGTCGCCGAGACCCCGGCCCGGTCGTACAACCCGCTCTTCATCTACGGGTCGGCGGGTCTCGGAAAGACCCACCTCCTGCACGCCATCGGGCATTACGTGCTCCAGAACTACAGCCACTACCAGGTGCGTTACATCACCACCGAGACATTCCTGAACGAATACGTCGATGGCATCCGAACGGCCTCGATCGCCAACTTCAAACGCCGGTACCGAGACATCGACCTGCTCCTCATCGACGACATCCAGTTCATGGAAGGCAAGGAAGGTCTGCAAGAGGAGTTCTTCCACACCTTCAATTCGCTCCACGGAGCCAACAAGCAGATCGTCATTTCGTCGGACCGGGTCCCCGATGCCATCCCCCACCTCGAAGAGCGGCTCATCGGTCGCTTCCGTTGGGGTCTGATCACCGACGTCCAGCCGCCCGATCTCGAAACCCGACTGGCCATTCTTCGCAACAAGGCCGAGCGCGAAGGCACCGAGTTCCCAGCCGACGTACTCGAGTTCATCGCATCTCGCGTCACGTCCAACATCCGTGAACTCGAAGGTGCCCTCATTCGGGTCAGTGCCTACGCCAGTCTCAACCGCGTCGACATGACCGTGGCTCAGGCCGAGCGCCTGTTGGAGGATCTCCTCACCAACCAGACCCCCAAGCAGCGCACCGACCAGGAACTCCTGGAGGAGATCGCCCGGCTCCTCGGTTTCAGTGTGGACGCACTACGCGGCAAGAGCCGTCAGCGCCCGCTGGTCGCCGCTCGCCAGGAAGCCATGTACGTCTTCCGTGAACTGACCGATCTGTCGTACCCGGCCATCGCCCGCTTGTTCGGCGGTCGCGACCACACGACCGTCATCCATGCCGTCGAGAAGATCACGCGCCTCATGAAAGAGCGCACACAGACTTTCGACCAGGTCACCATGCTCATCAAGACCTTGAAGCTCGGCTGAGACCGATGGGGACGACCATGTGGACGCGCTGTGCGCGCGCTGGGGTCAGGTCTGTGAACAACTCCGAGTTGTCCACCGACGCGCTGGTCAGAGCCTCGCGGCATGTGGACGCGTGTGCACGACGCTGCGCGGTCGTTTCTGGCCGACTTCCTGCTCTGACGCGCCGTCGTCCACAATCCACAGGACTTATTACAAGCACTAAGTTCATGGATCACCGGCTGATGACAACAAGTGACCTCGAGAGGAAGTCGTCGTGAAGTTCAAGTGCGAGCAGGCCGTACTGGCCGAGGCCTTCGGTGCGGCGAGTCGGGCGGCTACCGGTCGGGCCACGAACCCCGTCCTGTCGTGTCTTCGACTGGTTCTCGCCAAGAATCAACTTCGGGTCACAGGAACCGACGGCGACCTGACGATCGAGTCGTCGATCACGGTGGCTGATGGGGAAGACGGCGTCGTGCTCGTACCGGCCAAACTGGCGAGTGAAGTCATCCGATCGTTGAACCCCGGTGCGGTCAATGTCGACGTCACCGGTGACAAAGTTCAGATCTCCTCGGCCCGCGTCAACTTCGCGGTCCCGATCGGTGCCGAAGGAGATTTCCCGAAATGGTCCGGTTCCACGGGATCTGGCGCGAGCATTTCGTCCGCCGAACTCGCCGACGCGCTGAAGCAGGTCGTGCGAGCAGCCAGCACCGATGACGCCCGTGGCGTGATCACGGGCGTGCTCGTCACGAGCGACGCCGGCAAACTCCGTTTGGTCGCGACCGACTCATATCGCCTCGCCATTCGTGACATTCCGGCATCCGTCCTTCCCGATGGTGCCCAGGTGATCATCCCCGCACGCTCACTTTCCGAATTGCTCCGACTCTTGACCCTCGGCGACACAGTCGGGATCGAGGTCACCGATCACGACGCGACCTTTCATGTGGGCAACACACGGCTCGTGACCCGTTTGATCCAAGGCACGTATCACGATTACAAGCGGCTCGTACCGCCCCCGCAACCCAATTCGGTGACGATCAACCGCGAGGAAGCCCTCGAAGCAATTCGTCGCGTGAAGTTGGTCGCACGTGATCCGATCGGCACACCTCTGCGTATCCGGATGGCCAACGACGGCATCACGATGAAGATCGTGAGTCAGGACAACGGCGAAGCCTTTGAGCAACTCGACGGTGAACTCACCGGCAACGAGATCGAAATGTCGTTCAACAACGAATTCCTCGCGGCCGGTATCGACGCGTGTCAGACCGAGTTCGTCAACATCCAGACGAGCGAGCCGGGCAAATTGGCGGTGATCCGTCCCAAGGACGGCACCGATTACACGTACTTGCTCATGCCATTGCGGTCCTGATGATCATCGAGCACCTCGAGCTCGCCGACTTCCGGAACTATTCACAGGCCTCGTTCGATTTCACTCGCGGTATCACCGCCGTCGTCGGACGCAATGCGCAAGGCAAGACCAATGTCGCCGAAGCGATGAATTTCCTCGCGACCCTCGAGAGTTTCCGTCTGGCGCCGACCGCGGCCTTGGTTCGCGACGGCGCTGACACGGCGGTGATCCGTGCCACGGTTCGCCACGACGACGGTCGGGAGTTGCTCGTCGAGATCCAGATACCGCGTCAAGGACGAACCACCGTTCTCGTGAATCGGCAACGACTTCAACGAACGCGCGACCTTCTCGGCGTCCTTCGCGTCACTGTGTTTTCGCCCGACGACCTCGAACTCGTGAAAGGAGCCCCGTCCGAGCGGCGACGGTTCTGTGACGAAACCCTCGTGAGCCTCGCAGTCAAGAACGATGCGTTGCGCCTCGACCTCGATCGGGTTCTGCGACAACGGAACACTCTGTTGAAGCAATGCAATGGACGACTCACCGAAGAAGTCGGTTTCACGCTCGACGTGTGGGACGAGCGAATGGCCACGATCGGTGACGAACTCGGACAGGCTCGAGCCGATCTCGTAGCCCGACTTCAACCCGTGGCCGAAGAGGCATATCAACATCTCGCCGGCCGACCCCTCGCCGTCGGAGTTCGCTACGAACCCGAATGGCGGCGGCCCGGACTCGCAGTCGCGCTACGGGCCTCTCGGTCCGATGACGTTCGCCGTGGGGTGTCGACGGTCGGTCCACATCGAGACGATCTGGAACTCACCTTGGGTTCCATGCCGGCTCGGACCCATGCGAGTCAGGGGGAGATGCGGTCCCTCGCCCTGTCACTGCGCCTGGCCGCCCATCGGCTCGTGGCCTCGGCGACCGATATGACCCCGTTGCTGATCCTGGACGACGTCCTGAGTGAACTCGACCCGGAGCGCTGCGAAGCCCTGCTGGCGCACCTGCCCCCCGGGCAGGTGGTGATCACCACGGCCAGCCCCTTGCCCGAGGCGGCTCAGCCCGATCGGATCCTCCGGATCGAACAGGGGCGGGTGGAAGCATGAACGACGAACCCCAGCCCCTGAACTCAGCTCTCGACCGGGTCCTACGTTCCCTGAAGGGCGGCGATCGCCAGACGACGGTCACCGTCTTTTCTCGGTGGTCCGATCTCGTGGGGGAGTCGGTGGCGGCCCACGTACGGCCCCTCAAACTCGACGGCGGAACCCTGATCGTCGAGGTCGACGACCCCACATGGGCGACCCAGATGAAGTTCCTGGAGGGCGATCTCCTGGACCGGCTTCGGGCCACCGGGGGCATGGCCGTGGAGCGCATCGAGATTCGGGTTCGCCGGCGCCGCTGACGGTTCGTTTCAGGGTCCCGAACCGACCATCTCAGAGACCCTCCGCAGACGCCCCGACGAGAGGACATTTTCCCTGCTCACGACGCTTGTTTTGGCACGAATTCGACCCCTCCATGAAGTAGAATTTTCGGTGTTGTGATGAGCCCTCCGACCGCCTGTGCGAGACCCCTGTTTCCCACATGCTCGGGGCCCCACCGAATGAACCGATCGAGGTACGCGTGACCGCCAAGAACACCACCCCCAGTGCCGATTACGGGGCCAAGGACATCCAAGTCCTCGAGGGTCTGGACCCCGTTCGCAAGCGCCCGGGTATGTACATCGGCTCCACCGGTCTGGCCGGACTCCACCACTTGATCTGGGAGGTCGTCGACAACTCGGTCGACGAAGCGATGGCCGGGTACTGCACCCGTATCGGCGTCACTCTGCTGGCCGATGGTGGCTGCGCAGTCGAGGACAACGGCCGTGGCATTCCGGTCGATCCCTATCCGTCCGGTCCGCACAAGGGCAAGAGCGCGGCCGAGGTCGTGCTCACGGTTCTGCACGCCGGCGGCAAGTTCGGCGGCGAGGGCTACAAGGTGTCGGGCGGATTGCACGGAGTGGGTGTGTCGGTCGTGAACGCGTTGTCGTCCCGCGTCGTGCTCGAGATCGATCGTGACGGCAAGCGTTACGAGCATGAGTTCCGCAACGGCGGCAAGCCGCAAGGGAAGCTGGCGTCCACCGGCGCGACACCCGGTCGCGGCCGCAAGACCGGAACCACGGTGGCTTTCTGGCCGGACCCGACGATCTTCGCGTCGGAAGGCACCGAATTCGTGGCCCGTACCGTCCTCGAACGCCTGCAGACCATGGCCTTTCTCAATCGTGGTCTCGAGATCGTGTTCCGCGACGAACGACCCGGCAAGGAACAAGAGGTCACCTTCCAGTACAAGGGCGGCATCGTCGATTACGTGAAGCACCTCAACCAGTCGAAGGAAGCCCTGTTCAACAAAGTCGCCCATTACGAGGACGACGAAGAAGGGCAGATGCTCGACATCGCCGTGCAGTGGAACACCGGTTACTACGAAGGAATCCACGGATACGCGAACGGCATCAGCACCATCGAAGGCGGTATGCACGTCGAAGGCTTCAAGACCGCCCTCACGAGCGTGGTCAACAAGTACGCACGTTCACGCGGACTCTTGAAGGAGAAGGAAGACAACCTCCTCGGCGAAGACATCCGCGAGGGAATCACGGCGATCATCTCGGTCAAGTTGTCCGAACCCCAGTTCGAAGGCCAGACCAAGGCCAAACTCGGCAACGTCTCCATGCGTTCGTTCGTCCAGAAGGCGACCAACGAACGTCTCGCCGAGTGGCTCGACGAGAACCCGACCGAAGCCAACAAGATCGTCAAGAAGGCACAGGCCGCTGCCCAAGCTCGTGTGGCCGCCAAGAACGCCCGCAACGCAGTACGACGCAAGACCGCGCTGAGCGGCGCTGGTATGCCCGACAAACTCAAGGACTGCACGAGCGGCAACCCCGAAGAGAGTGAGATCTTCATCGTCGAGGGAGATTCGGCGGGTGGCACTGCACTCGACGCGCGCGATCCGCGCACTCAGGCCATTCTTCCGATCCGCGGCAAGATCCTGAACGTCGAGCGCGCCCGGCTCGACAAGATGCTGAAGAACATGGAAGTCACCGCTCTCGTGACCGCTATCGGTGGGGGAGTCGGCGACGAATTCGATGCCGCGAAGTCCCGGTATCACAAGATCATCATCCTCGCCGACGCCGATGTGGACGGCAGTCACATCCGCACGTTGTTGCTGACGTTCTTCTTCCGGCAGATGCGGCCCCTCGTCGAAGCCGGCTACGTGTACATCGCTCAACCTCCGCTGTACTCGACCGAGATCGGCAAGGAGAAGATCTACCTGAAGGACGATCTCGCCAAGGCGAAGTTCCTCGAAGAGCATCCGAACCACAAAAAGGAATTCCAGCGACTCAAAGGTCTCGGTGAAATGGACTGGGAGGAGTTGCGCTCCACCACCATGTCGATCGATACCCGCACCTTGCTCCAGGTGACCGTCGAAGAGGCTGCGTTGGCCGACGAGATCATGGGAGTCCTGATGGGTGACGACGTCGAAAGTCGTAAGCACTTCATTCAGACCAACGCCAAAGACGTGAGGTTCCTCGATATCTGATGGCTTCCAAGAAGACACCTCCTCCTCCGCCCGAAGACTCGACACCAGACGAGCCGATCATTCCCGTGCAGCCGGTCGCGTTGCAGGACGAGATGGAGCGCTCGTTCCTCGACTACGCGATGTCGGTCATCATGTCGCGCGCGCTTCCCGACGTCCGCGACGGATTGAAGCCCGTTCACCGCCGCATCATCTGGGACATGGACGAGCAGGGTTTCCGTCCCGATCGCCCGTTCGTGAAGTCGGCGCGCGTCTCGGGCGACACCATGGCCAAGTACCACCCGCACGGTGACAGCGCGATCTACGACGCGCTCGTTCGCATGGCCCAGCCGTTCTCCTTGCGGCACCCGCTCATCGATTTCCACGGCAACTACGGATCCCCCGACTTCGGACCGGCCGCGAGCCGCTACACGGAGTGTCGCCTGCATCCGCTCGCCATGCAGTTGCTGGCCGACATCGACGAGAACACCGTCGACATGGTCGCCACCTACGACGGCAGCCGCGAGGAACCCACCGTCCTGCCGGCCCGTTTCCCGAACCTTCTCGTCAACGGAAGTCAGGGCATCGCCGTCGGTATGGCGACCAACATCCCGCCGCACAATCTCGGTGAAGTCATCGACGCGTGCGTGCACACGCTCTTCACTCCCACCGCAACCTCCGACGACCTCATGCAGTTCGTGAAGGGCCCCGACTTCCCGACCGGCGGAACGATCCTCGGACGCGCCGGGATCATGGACGCGTATCGCACTGGTCGCGGCAGCATCAAGATGCGCGCCACCGCGAGCATCGAGGAAACCAAGCGTGGCGGTATGCAGATCGTCGTCACCGAACTTCCGTATCAGACGAGTTGTTCGGCCATCGCTGGCCGCATCCAGGAACTCGTCGACGCCGGCGAGATCGATGGCATCGCCGACGTGAACGACGGTTCATCGGGCGGCAAGACCAATCTCATGATCGCGTTGAAGCGCGATGCGAATGCCAACGTGGTGCTCAACAACCTCTTCAAGTTGACCCAGTTGCAGACGAGTTTCGGCGTGAACATGGTGGCCTTGGTCGACGGTGTGCCCCGGCAACTCACGTTGGCCGACGCGATCAACGGCTACCTCCGCCATCAGATCGAAGTCCTGACCCGGCGCACCGAGTACCGCCTCGACAAGGCTCAGCGCCGCGCCCACCTTCTCGAAGGTCGTATCAAGGCGCTCAATGTCATCGACAAGATCATCAAGTTGATCCGCGAAAGTGAAGACGCGAACAGTGCCAAGACCCAATTGATGGCCAAGCCCTACGAATTCACCGAAGTGCAGGCCATCGACATCCTCGACATGCAGTTGCGGCAACTCACCCGGCTCTCACGCATCGACCTCGAGGCTGAAATCGCCGAACTCACCCAGCGCATCGCCGAGCTGCAGTCGATCCTCGCCGACGACGTCAAGCTGCGCACTGTGATCAAGGACGAACTTCTGGCCATCAAGGAAGAGTTCGCCACCCCCCGGGTGTGTCCGGTAACTCTCGATTCGGGCGAGATGAGTCTCGAGGACCTCGTCGACGACACGGAGTTGGTCGTGGTGATGACCGAGGCGCAATACGTGAAGGCCGTGGCCGCATCGAACTTCAAGACCCAGGGACGCGGAGGCAAGGGCGTGACCGGCGCGAAGTTGAAGGCCGACGACATCGTGAAGCACGTGATCTTCACGACGGCTCACGCGTATCTCCTCTTCTTCTCCAACCGTGGTCGGGTGTACCGACTGCGGGCTCATGACGTCCCCGAGCGTGAGCGCGCGGCCAAGGGTGTTCCGATCGTGAATCTGCTTCCGTTGCAGGCCGGCGAGACCATCGAGGCCATCATCGACACCCGTGATTTCGCGGCCGAGCGCTACCTCTTCTTCGCGACCCGTGATGGCGTGGTGAAGAAGACGTCCTTCGACGAGTACGACAACGGACGTCGTGACGGGCTCATCGCCCTCAATCTCCGTGAGGGTGACGAACTCGTGCGCGTGATCGAGACGTCGGGCACCGACGACATCTTCATGGTGGCTCGATCGGGTATGACGATTCGATTCTCCGAGACCGAGGTTCGGGCCATGGGGCGCGCCGCCGCTGGTGTTCGTGGCATGAAGCTCCGACCGGGCGACAAAGTTGTCAGCGTCGATGTCGCCCGGGATGAAGCGGCGATCCTGATGATCACTGAAGCCGGTTACGGAAAGCGGACTCAACTCGACAAGTTCAATCGTCAGGGTCGAGGTGGCATAGGAGTCCGTGGCATCCAGGTGAAGGAGAAGAAGGGTTACGTGGTGTCGGCGTTCATGGCCGGTATCGACGACGAGATCGTCGCCGTCACCTCGGGTGGATCCACCATCCGAACCCAAGTGCGCAACATCTCGTCCCAGGGTCGCGGTGCGACCGGAGTGAGAGTGATGACGGTCGAAGAGGGCCAAACGGTCTCGTCGGTCGCGCTCATCATCGCCAGCGAAGACGAAGAGTGACGGCGCTGGTCGCTTTGGTGGCGGCCGCGCTCTTCGTTTCGGGGGTCGGTCGTCTCGGCGAAGCCGTCGTCGATGCCGCCCGCGCCCAGTCGGCCGCCGATGCCGCGGCTTTGGCCATGGCCGATGGCGGTCGCGACCAAGCCCGACGGATCGCTCGTCTCGACGGAGCCGACGTTCTTCGTATCGACTCGATCGTCGACGATGTCCTCGTCGAAGTCGAGGTGAAGGGGCGCACGGCCATGGCGCGAGCGTCGTCTGCCCCGTGAATGCGTGACGAATCTTCTACGCTGACATCATGTCGGAGGCACGGGATCCGCTCTTCATCATTCCTGCGGCTGAACCCGATGATGTCGAACGACCGTTGGCACCTCCGACTCCGAAGCAGCGATCCGGCGGCGGTTCGGGTCTGCGATGGGAACGACGTCGGGTCCACCGCACCACGCGGATCGTCCGTCACATCGATCCGCTGAGCGTCTTTCGCGTGATGATCGTCTTCCATGTGGTGTTGTATCTGACGCTCCTCCTCACCGGAGTCCTGCTCTGGAACGTCGCCAATGCGACGGGCACGGTCGACAACGTCGAGCGATTCATGGAGAGCTTCGGCTGGGAATCCTTCGAGTTCAAAGGTGGCGAGATCTTCCATCAAGCGTGGATCCTTGGACTCTTCGCCGTGGTGGGCCTGACGGGACTGGCCGTCCTCATGGCCACGATCTTCAACCTCATCACCGACCTCGTGGGCGGCGTGAGGGTCACGATCCTCGAAGAACTTCCGACGGCCGAAGAACCCCCGCTACCGAACTAGTGCCTGGTTGAGGGAGTACGGATCCCACCGATAGGGTGCTTCCCCGCCGGGGCTATAGCTCAGTTGGTTAGAGCGCATCCCTGATAAGGATGAGGTCACAGGTTCGACTCCTGTTAGCCCCACGGTGAAAACATTGCGACGAGCCTTGGCGGCACTGTCCCTCGCCGGCATCATCGCCGGTGCCATCCGTTTGCGCGGGCGCGGAGGAGTCCCTCCCGAACGCGGCGGTTGGCGCGAACTCTCCCGTCCCCGGTCGTGAAGCCGATCGGCGTCGTCGGCCTCGGTGCCGTCGGGGCGCGTGTCGCTTCGCAGCTCTCACCGGGAGTCACCAGCGCCACCTCCGGTGACGATGTCGACGTGGTCGTCGTTGCCACACCCGCCCCGCAGGCGCCGTTGGCCCTCGACATCCTTCGCGGTGGCGCACATGTGATCACGACGACCGACGACCCTGATGATGTTCACGAACTTCTCGGACACGACTCCGAGGCCTCGAGTCTCGGACGCACGCTGGTGGTCGGTGCGGCCGCGAGTCCGGGAATGAGTGGACTGATGGTGGCCGAATTGCAACGCCGATTCGACGACATCGACGAGATCCACGTGGCCTTTCACGGCACCGGCGGGCCGGCATGTGCGCGGCAACACCATCGGGCCCTCGGAGGCGAAGCTCTCGGGTGGCACGACGGTGAGTGGATCGAAAGACCCGGCGGCAGTGGTCGCGAGTTGCTGTGGTTCCCCGAACCCATCGGCGGCAAGGACTGTTATCGCGCCGAATTGGCCGACCCCATCGTTCTTCATCGAGCCTTCCCGGGTGTGAAGCGGATCAGCGCTCGCGTGTCGGCGACTCGGCGCGATCGATTGACGGCACGTCTGCCGATGATGTCGCCCCCGCATCCAGAAGGTGGGCTCGGAGGTTTGCGCGTCGAGGTACGTGGCTCGGTCGACGGGGCTCGGGTGACGCACGTGGCGGGAATCGCCGAACGAACGGCGGTGATCGCCGGAGCTACGGCGGCGGCGGTGGCCGATCAGTTGCAGGGAATGGTGGCTTCGGGTGGAACACCAGTCGGGGCGATCGTTCTCGGCGACGGTCAACTCGATGAAATCGCCCTGATGACAGCGGTCATCCAACGGGGTATCACGGTGTTCGAGTACATCGGTTCAGCCGGCTGAGACGCCGCTGCTTCGTGCCGCTTGTACATTCGGAGCATGAGCAAGACCGAGAACCGACCCGATGTGCACGACATCGCATCGGCTCGATTGAAGTCGATCAATCAGCGTTATTCCGACGGTCGTCGACGCCTGGTCGATGTTCTCTCGTCGGCCAAGCATCCACTCGTGACGACCGAGATCTCGGC
Source organism: uncultured Bifidobacterium sp. (assembly GCA_964563545.1). GTDB lineage: Bacteria > Actinomycetota > Acidimicrobiia > Acidimicrobiales > Ilumatobacteraceae > Casp-actino8. Next base: position 42,081 of record CAZLXB010000005.1, read on the forward strand.
GGCGACGAGCGAACTCCCTCAGAGCAGCGTGTATCGGAATCTCGCCGTGCTCGAGGAGGCGGGAATCGTGGTGAAGGTCCTGACGAATGGAGAGCGCTCGGCTTTCGAACTCGCCGAGGATCTGAAGGGACACCACCATCATCTGGTCTGTGTGTCGTGCGGACAAGTCGTCGACATCGAGATGCCCGAAGCCATCGAGCGTCAACTCGGCGAGGGCCTCGCACCCACGGCCAGAGCGGCCGGTTTCACGTTGCTCGGACACCGTCTCGACCTCATGGGTCGTTGCGGTCAGTGCTCCTGATCGAGCCGATTGGCGAGTTTCTCGACGACCTCGGTGAGGTAGTCGACTTTCTTCTGCAATTCTTCGAGGTCCACGATCTCGCGCACGTCCTCGGTGGTGGCGACATCGGTGAGTGACAGCCGGACACTCGCCAGTTCACGCGCGAGGAACTCGGTGTCGGCTTGGGTGCGTTCGGCCACCTTGCGGTCGAGTTCGGTCTGAGTCCGATCGCGCGCTTCCTGGCGGTTCTGTGCGAGGAGGATCAGCGGAGCGGCATACGAGGCCTGAAGAGAGAGCACGAGGGTGAGCAGCACGAGACCGCGACCCCACGGGTCGAAAGTCCAGGATTCGGGAACGATGACGTTGTACGCGATCCAGAAGATGATGACGCCCGATTGCCACACGAGATAGCGCGCGGTTCCGAGCGTGCGGGCGATGGCCTCGGAGAACTGACCGAAGGCATCGGTGTCGTAGTGAATGCCGATACGGCGGCGACGCCGGGGCTCGGCGAGTCGGGCTTTGCGCTTCATGACACCTCCTTCGGTGAGTGGCTTCTACATGGGTTGACTCGGTGATGATCAGCCGACGCGGGTCGGCGTCTCTTGTCGGCGACGTTGTCGCCAACCGGTCGGCAACGTGCGGTCGAGCACGTCGTCGACGGTGATGGCCCCGAGAAGACGGCCGGCTTCGTCACACACGCCGATGGAGAGCATGTTGTACGAGGCCAGACGCTCGGCGACCTCGCGGTCGCTGATGTCGGGTGTGATCGTGGGCTCGGTCTCGAGACATTGACCGAGCTCCATGCTCGGTGCCTCGCGAAGAAGTCGCTGAAAGTGAACCACACCGAGGTACTTGCCGGTGGGTGCTTTATAGGGGGGACGGCAGACGAACACCTGGGCGGCGATCGACACCAGCCAATCGGGGTCGCGGATCTGGGCCAAGGCTTCGGCCACCGTGCTCGTGGGTCCGAGGACGATGATGTCGGGGGTCATGAGACCACCGGCGGTGCCGTCTTCGTAGGCGAGGAGTCGGCGCATCATGTCGGCGTCTTCATCGTCCATGGCATCGAGGATCTTGGTGCGCTGATCACCGGGCATCTCGGCAAGAAGGTCGGCGAGGTCGTCGACTTCCATCTCGTCGAGGACGGCGAGAAGTCGTTCCATGTCGAGGCCTTCGATGAGTCCGACTTGTTCGGCTTCGGGGAGTTCCTCGAGGACGTCGGCGAGTCGATCGTCGTCCATGGCCTCGGCGAGCTGACGTCGCTGGGTGAGGGGAAGTGAGCGCACGACCGCCGCAACATCGGTCGGGTGCATGTCGTGCAGACGAGCGGCTTCGGCGACCATTTCAGTAGTGGCGGCGAACAGATGCGCAACCTCGGTCCAGTCGACGAGTCGGTGACTGGGTCGGCGGCGCAATGCTGTGCGCTTGGCCAGTCGAACTTGGGCGACCTCCCAGCCACCGGACTTCGAATCCTCGCGCCAGCGCAACGACACATCGCTGACGGTTTCGCCGTTGACCCGACGGTCGATCACGTCACGCGTCAGGAGTCGCTCACCCTTTTTCTGCTTGAAAGGATTGAGGTCGATGTCCCAGGAACGCAGGCGAACACCTTCATCGGTGATCTCGCCGACCTTGCCGGCGTTCACGAAGATGCGGCGTCGCTGACTGGCGGCCAGGAACCCGACGACACGTGGGGACGTACCGGAACGACCGGGCACGACGACGATGTCCTCGATGCGACCGATGCCCGCACCGCCCGCATCGAGAAGGGGCAGGCGCTTGATGCGGAATGCGTAGATCAGGTCGCCGGCCATGCCGGCAGGCTACCCCCGAGCCTCGATGAGGCGGGCGACATGGCCGTAACGCTCGAAGCGATCCGGTGCGAGGTTGGCGTTGTACAGAACGAGCCGGTGGGCGATGTCTCCGTACTTGTCGACGAGTGCATCGGCGAGGCCGTCCCATGTGGACTCGGTCGTGAACACTGCGAGGTGATCGTCGGTGATCTGGGCGGCCATGCCCGCGAAGTCTCCGGCCTTCTGCTTCTCACGCACACGAGCCGTCGTGCCCTCGAATCCGGCTTCGTCCCAGATGAAGGCGTAATTGGGAGTACTTCCGTAGAAGCTGAGCATCGCTCGTAGATGCTCGCGTTCGGCATCGCGTTCTTCATCGGTGTCGCCGACGATCGTCATCACCGGAACGATGAGCGAAATGTCATCGGGTGAACGTCCGGTGAACGCCGCCCCTTCGGCGACCCGAGGAACGACATGGCGTTTCAGATAGCCGGGTTCACCGATCGGATGCACGTGAACTCCGTCGGCGACTTCGCCGGCCATCTTCAGCATCCATGGATTCACGGCGGCGATGTCGACCTTTGGATCGGGGAACTCGATCGGACCCGGACTCCATTGGCGGTTGATGAAGGTGAGTTCGTAGAAGTCGCCGTGATGGTCGAGTTCGTTGGTGCGAAAGGCGCCAAAGCAAGCCTTGACCGCGCGCACGTAATCCCGCAACCTCGGACCGGGTCGGTCGAACTCCACGCCATAGCGGCGGATCACGTGCGTCTTCACCTGAGTGCCGAGTCCGAGTCGGAAACGACCCCCCGACGCTTCCTGCAACTCCCACGCCGTCGCGGCGGTGACGAAGGGGCTGCGGGGGAAGGCAACCGCGACCCCCGTGGAAAGTTCGAGTCCGGGCGCGGCGAGCGCGGCCGCCGCGACATTGAGGTACGCGGTACGACCGGCTTCGGTGAAGAGAAGTCCGGAGAACCCAGCGGCCTGTGCCCGCCGGGCATGGTCGCCGGTTCGGGTGAGTGGAAGTGGTGTGGTCATCACGTCGACATGCACGAGCGCACAGTAGGGCGTTCCGATGTGCCTGATCGACCGACGACCCCTGACTAGTGTCCACCACGTGTCGGACGCGCTTCCTCTCACCCTGGCTCCCCAGACTCATACGTGTCCGAGATGCGCGAAGGCGCACGACGACCGTTTTTACGGTCCGTGTCGGCAGTGCCGTGACGAACTGCGGGCGACCCTTCGCAACGCGTCACGGACCATCGACGTAGCCGAGTACGAGCCGAAGATGAACGTGACTCCCAACGCCGTGGCGTTGAAGGAGAACGACTGAGTTATTCGCCCGCCGATGTGGGCAGTTGATCCTCGCGAACACCACCGCCGGGACGGAACGTCGAGTTGCGGTCGTCCTGACCAGCCTGCATCTGCTGCATCATTGTCACGAGTTCGGCCGAGGCACGTTCGTCGGCCATGATCTTTTGCATCACGGCAGCACCGGCGCCGGCCATCAAAGTCGCCTGGTTGTCGTTCAGGAACTTCATCGAGGCTCGCTGACGTTCGGTCGTGCGGTTGATCTCCGGAATCACGTAACGCGCCACCAGGTCCCAGGAGCGACGGGTGTTCTCACGGTTCGCCCAATCGTGGGCGAAGCCAAGGACGACGCCGAATCCGCCGGTCACCTGCTGAAGGTTGCGGATCGTGGCCACGAGATCGTCAGGGGTGCCGACGACCGCCGTCCCCGACGAAGTGATCTGATCGAGCAACTCCCACTTGTTCTCGACGTGCTGGGCACCGGGTCGGCCGAGCGTCCAGACGTTGTATTCGTTGTGCCAGCGCTGCAGCCCGTCGACGGCTTCCTGACGGGCCTGTTCGCGTGATTCGGCAATGTGCCAACTCATGAGGACTCTCCAGTTGGCGCGATCAACTGTTTGCCCGTGTTTGATGGCGGCTTCTTCGGCGAAAGTCCACTGAGTGGGGAGCGCGGCGAGTCCGGCGGTGGAGTTGGACGCAATCGACAGAACCCCGCATCCGTACTTGCCGGCGAGTTGCATACCCGACGGCGACAACGTGGAGGCCGTGGCGATGGGCATGGAGTCCTGCACGGGCAGGAGTTGCAACTGGGCATCTTTCAACGTGAACCAATCGCTCTCGTGAGTGAAGCGGTCCTCGCCGCGGAGCAGACGGAGGATCACTCCCATGGCCTCGTCTTGCCGATCGCGCTGCACGAGGGGATCGATACCGAGAGTCCAGGCGTCACTCGGCAGGGCTCCGGGTCCGGTCCCGAACATGGCTCGACCCTTCGTCATGTGATCGAGCTGGACGATTCGCTGGGCGACGTTGAAGGGATGGTGGTACGGAAGCGAGACGACGCCGGTACCGAGGCGGATGTTGGTGGTGCGCTGACCGGCCGCGGCAAGGAACATTTCCGGTGAGGCGATCATCTCCCAGCCACTCGAGTGGTGTTCGCCGCACCAGAACTCGTCGAATCCGAGATGGTCGAGATGGGCGGCGAGTTCGATGTCGCTCTGGAACTGGAGCGTGGGGTTCTCACCGACGGGGTGATGAGGAGCGAGGAAGGTTCCGAACTGAGTGCGGGGTGGACGCCCGCCGGGAAGACCGGTCGACATGCCACGAGCGTAGGTCTGGATCGACGTCCGCCACTCAGTGAGCGAGGGCGTACGGGCTATTCTGAAGAAGCCCTTCGGGGACGTAGCTCAGCTGGCTAGAGCACCTGCTTTGCAAGCAGGGGGTCGTGGGTTCGAGTCCCATCGTCTCCACCACGCGAAAGAGCCCGGCCATGCGGCCGGGCTCTTTCGTTCGGCTCCTTCGGTTTTCAGAAGTTGTGCACGAAAGTGGTGGCGTTCCCGTTGACGTCGATCACGGTCAGGCGCAGGACCGAGGTCGTGGAGAGCATCGAACCGACCGCCCAGGTGGAGACGAAGGCGCTCTGGTTCGAGACCCGGCGGGCTTCGCCGCGACCCGTGAGTCCGGTGGCCGTCCAGGCGTACTCGATGCGGTCGATGTCGGCCGCACCCTCGGTGATCCTGAAGGTGACCTCGAGCGGGCTGCTCTTCTCGATCGCGAAGTCCGAGAGCGTGACCTTGAGGTTGGTCAGACCTGAGGTGTTGATCGTCGTGGTGGGGATGATCGTCGGAATCTTCACCGTGGTGGGCACACCGACGGGGATGGTGACGACGGCGCCCGATCCGGAACTCTGATCGCCGCCGGCGGCCGGATCGTCCATCGAGCCGTCATCCACATACGACTCGTTCGGGATGTCGGCGTGATCGCTCTCGTCCTCGGGCTGGTCGGCGGCCGGGGCTTCGGTCATCACCGGCTGCTCAGCCGGGGCAACTGTCGGCTCGGCGGCCGGGGTGCTTTCGGCGACGACTTCGGTGACGGCCGTTTCCTGAGTGGCTTCGGTGTTCGAGTCATCCGATCCACAGGCGCTGAGTCCGGCCACGAGGCTGGCCACGACGAGTCCGAGGCCGGCGGCCTGGCGGAGGGAGGTGCGGCGGGTGGTGTTCATGTGAGTTCCTTTCGGTTCGGTGTGGAGCGGTGTGCCCTCACACCGGACAAGAGCGATGAGCTCGGTACATCTCGCACTTTTCTTCAAGATACTTCTAAGATCCCCGAAACTACCCCCTGAGCAGGGGTGACGTGCTCAGATGCGACCTTCGGCGAGGCCGGCCCGGACCTCGATTGCCCGTTTCCTGACCTCATCGAGATCCTTCAACTTGAAGGCCGCCCGCACTTGTTGGGCAACGCGGGGGTTCTTGCCGAACCGAGATTCGTGGCGGGCCATGAAATCCCAATACAGAGTGGTGAACGGGCAGGCATCCGGGCCGGTGCGCTCGGTGCGTTTGTAACGACATCCCTTGCAGTAGTCCGACATCTTGTCGATGTAGGCGCCACCCGAGGCGTACGGCTTGGTGGCCATCATGCCGCCGTCGGCGAACTGCGACATACCGATCACGTTGGGGACCATCACCCATTCGGCGCCGTCGACGAAGTTGGCCCACATCCATTCGGTGAGTGCTTGTGGCGAACTTCCGTTGATCAGCGAGAGATTGCCGATGATCATCAGTCGTTGGATGTGATGCGCCCAACCGTGTTGATGGACTTCTCCGAGCACCGTCGAAACGCAGCGCATTTCCGTCTCGCCGGTGGAAAAGCAACGCGGTAAAGGCTGATCCGCCTCGAGAGCGTTCTTCTCCTTGTAGTCAGGCATCCAGAGCCAGTACAGACCCCACACGTACTCGCGCCACCCGATCACTTGGCGAATGAATCCCTCGGCCGACGCCAACGGAACGCGCCCCCGGGAGTATTCGAGCTGCACGGCATCGCACACCTCTCGCGGTGTGAGGAGCCCGATGTTGAGATACGGAGACAAGAGGGAGTGGGCGAGATGCCACGACGACGTGGTCATCGCGTCCTCATGAGGACCAAAGGCCGGCAGAAGTTCGGTCAGGAAGTGACGCAATCTCTCCACGGCTCCGGCGCGTGTGGTGGCCCAGAGTCCGATCGGCCGTGCTCCATGGCAATGAGGTTCGATATCGGCGAGCACTGCCTCGTCCAGATCGTCGAGAGCCGTCACGAGCGGCATCGGCCAGTGATTGATGCCGTCGCGCGGAGGGGGCTCCCGATTCTCGGCATCGAAGTTCCAACGGCCGCCTTCGGGCTCGGGACCGTTCATGAGATAGCCGAGCCGGGTGCGCTGCGTTCGATAGAAGTCCTCCATCTTGAACGACTTGCGTCCGCTTGCCCAGTCGGCGAATTCGTCGGGATGACAGAGGAATTGATTCGAGCGGATCACCGAGCAACCGAGGGCACGGACGAGTTCGAGCCCCGACCAACTCGCCGGCTCCATGACCACCACGCTGCGTGGCGCGAACTCCGCGACGTGATCCCGGTAGCCGGTGGCGAGCGAGGAACTCCGGCGGTAGTCCACCTCGAATCCTTCAGCGCGTAATTCTTCGGCGAAGCGTCTCATCGACGTGATGACGAAATGGGCTCGCTGGACGTGCCACGACTTGGACGTCAACTTGCCGTGGCTCTCGATCATGAGCACGCGGTGCGTGGCCGGAGATGCGCCGGCGAGAGCGCTGAAACCGCGGTTCAACTGATCGCCGAGTATCCAAACCGAATCCACGGACCCAGTGTGGTGGTCGGATCAGCGGGATGCGATGTCGTGCACCGATCGGGCGACTTCGACCGAGGCGAGCAATCCGACTCCGCGCAGACGATCGACGAGGGTCGGCTCGTTGCACACGAACCAGAGTCGTCGCCCGGAATCGGTGAGATTTCGAACCGCCCCGTGAAGGATCCCGAGCGCGGTGTCGTCCATCGAAGTGAGACCGTCGAGATCGATTGCGACACCCGGAATCGTGGTGAGCCCGGCCTTCTGGAGAGCGTCGTGGAGCCGTGGGATGGAACCCAGGTCGAGGTCACCCGAAAGCGACATGACCAAGAGCGGTGGTGTTTCGTCAATCGTGACACCGAGGGCCATGGATTCAACCTACCGATCGACGATGAACTGAGGGACTACTCGGTGTACATCGAGAGTTGCTCGCGCAACCACACGTCGGGAAGCAGAGCACCGATCAGGGGGAGCTCCGTTCGATGGAGACGAGCGAGCGACACGGTGACCACGCGGTCGGTGTGGGTGACGACGGTTTCGATGTCGTCCACATCCGACGTGGCCACCAACTCGCGCACCGCGGATTCGGGAGCGAGAGACACCGAGGCCACTCGAGTGGCGTCCCGACAGAGGTGAACGAGGCGGATCTGATCGATCGTGATCAATCCGATCTCGGCCACGAGGCTCACCGCGAGCAGCACGAGCGGCAAAGTGATTGCGAACTCGGCGACGGCCTGACCCCGGTCGCGCTCGTCGTCACGGCACTTTCGAGATGACATTGTCGATGATGCGGTCGAAGAGCTCGCCGATCTTGCCGGCTCCGCCCCCACCGTTCGCCCACGCGACCACCAGTAATGCGATGAGAGCGGCGGCGAGGATCACGAGTGCGTATTCGGAGGTTGCCTGTCCGGAGTCGCGGGTGTCGTGCACGGAGTTTCCTTTCGGGTCAGCCGAGGCTGATGCGGTTGAAGGCGCCGATGACGGCTGGCGCGATGACGATGAGCACGAACGACGGAAGTGAGCACACGACGAGTGGGAGGGCGAGGCGCACCGGAAGTTCCCGAGCATTGGCCTCGATCGCCCGTCGCCTGGACGCGCGAGCTTCGAAGGCGAGTTGTTCGGCGGTCTCGACGGCGGGAATCCCGAGTCGCGAATGATCCTTGAGGAGGTCGACGACGGGCCAAGCATGTGGGCCGAGGTGGCGCGGGAGTTCGTCGAGAGCCTCGTGGAATCGGGCACCCTCGTCGTAGGTACGCACGCATGCTTCGAACGCTCCACGAATTCCATCGGGTGAATATCGGGCCGCCAGGTGAAGTGAGTCGATGGACGTGGATCCGGCTCGTAGAGCGGCGACGAGGATGTCGACCGAGTCGGGGAGAAGATGATTGGCGATTCGTCGTCGCCGTCGCGCACGAGTACGGCGATGATGAATGAGCACGATGAGTGGGATGGCAACCACCAATACGAGGCTCATGACGAGACGATGAGTGACGTGGCCCAGAAGCGGCCGACGGCATTGAGTACGAGGCCGGAAGCCAGACATACGAGACCGACCGGAGTGCCGAACATCGTGTGTCTGACCGCGGAATCGTCGAACGCCAACCAGCCTCCGACAACGATGGGAATCCACGTCATGACCCTCATGGATGCGCGGGCGGTGCTCGCGTGAGCGCTTCTTTCGGCTGCCGCGTTCCGTCGATCGGCCAGGGTGAGGGCCAACGCGTCGAAGTGATGTTCGACCGGACCGCCGATGGCGGCCGCCATGGCGATCACGTTCGCCGTGAGTGTGGTGTCCGGTGAGTTGGTCGAGTCGGCGGCGAGTCGGTGACCGGCCGAGGCGAGGTCGATCCCGGAGTCGTGATACGCGAGCAGTGCCGAGAGGGTCTTGGTGGGGTGTCTTGTATTGGCCGAGCGCAGTGCCGCGCCGAGAGTCTCACCCGACCGACAGGCCTGGGCGACCGCTCCCACGGCCACTTCCAGACGACGATCGTGGAGACGAGATTCCTTCATGGGGTCCTCGCGATCTCGACGACTCTTCGGGCACCATCGTTTCCTCGGGTCACCTGAATCACGGCGTCGATCGCCGAGGCGACTTGCTCGTGCGCCGTGGTGATTCCGGGGACGAGGCGCGTGATCAGGAGCTCGAGTCGGTGAAGCGCGTCGGCGGGGGAGTTGGCGTGGATGGAGGCAAGCGACCCGGAGTGGCCGGTGTTCAGCGCGTTCACAAGAGTGAAAGCCTCGCGATCCCTGATCTCTCCGAGGACGAGACGATCGGGACGAAGGCGAAGTGCGGTGCGGAGCAAGTGATCGAGAGTTACTTCACCGCGTCCATCGGGGGTCGGGGGACGTGCCTCGAGGCGGACACAGTGTGGATGCGACGTGAGGATTTCTTTGGTGTCTTCGAGGATGACGAGTCTCTCGGTATGACGAATCGAGTCGACGATCGCGGCGATGAGGGTCGTCTTTCCGGCACCGGTGGCACCGGACACGAGGATGTTGGCCCGCTCCGCGACCAGAGCGTTGATCTCGTGTTCGACTCGAGCGTCGATCGTGAAATCTCCGATGCAGCATCGGCGGTGGCGTAACACACGCAGGGCGATGGTCGGACCCTCGGTGGCGATTGGTGGGATCACTGCGCAGATGCGGGTTCCGTCCGGCAGACGAGCGTCGATGCTGGGCGAGAGTCGATCGAGTCGACGTCCGAGTGGCGCGAGGACCCGCTCGAGTGATGCTTCCAGCACACCCGGGTCGAGTTGTCCGGCGCGGCGCAGCACTCCGTCGGCTTCGACCCAGATGTCGGTTCCACCGTTGACGAGAACGTCGGTGACGTCAGGACGAGTCAGAAGATGCTCGATGACGGGAGGTAGTACGCCGACCACGCCCGTGTGTGGGAGCGATCAGCGTGGGAGGGGCGAACTCAGGAATCCTGGAGTTTCTTGGCCGCGAAGGCCACCAGCCCGATGAGGGCGACGAGAGTGAGGAGACGCTTCACGAGGGTGAGGCTAACGGTGGAGCCGAAGCATGCCGCTACCCTCGGAGACGGAGGTGTCCGCACGCCTGGTGGGTGCCGCCGCCTTCAAAGCGGTTGGAACGGGTTCACTCGTTCGGCGGGTTCGATTCCCGTCCACCTCCGCCACGCGGAGGTCTCGCGGAATCGGGAGGAGCTTGCGACGGGTCCCGTCCACCTCCGCCACGCGGAGGTCTCGCGGAATCGGGAGGAGCTTGCGACG
>CAZLXB010000005.1:52620-97430 GCA_964563545.1 uncultured Bifidobacterium sp.
GGTCCGGCCGGTCAGACGGCGAGGAGATCGCGGGCGCCGGTGTCCGAACTCGGATGGCGCAGCTTGCTCATCGCACGCGCTTCGATCTGACGGATGCGCTCACGGGTGAGGTTGAAATGCTCTCCGACTTCTTCGAGCGTCCGCGGCTCACCGCGGTCGAGACCGAAACGAAGTTTGAGAATCTCGCGCTCGCGCTCGTCGAGCGGAGCGAGCAACCGCTGGATCTCCTCGGGGAGAAGAGCGGTCGCCGCCATCTCGAACGGACTCTCAGCCGAACGGTCCTCGACGACGTCTCCGAGTTCGGCGTCGCCGTCCTCGCGGAGCGGTTCGCTCAACGACAACGGTTCGGCGGCGAAGCGCAGAGCTTCGGTGACCTTGTCTTCGGGCATCTCGACTTCCTCGGCGAGTTCCCGCAACGTTGGCTGACGACCGAACTTGAGCTCGAGGCGCGAGCGCGCCTTCTGAAGGCGAGCCAGGGTGTCACCGGCGTGGACTGGAAGTCGGATCGTGCGACCGGTGTTGGCGATACCACGAGTGATCGCCTGGCGAATCCACCATGTTGCATAGGTGGAGAACTTGAAGCCCTTGCGCCAGTCGAACTTTTCGACCGCGTGCATGAGGCCGAGGTTGCCCTCTTGGATCAGATCGAGAAGCGGAAGTCCCGAAGCCTGGTACTTCTTGGCAATCGATACCACGAGACGCAGGTTCGACTGAACGAACTGGCGCTCGGCGGTTTCGCCGTCGCGTACGAGATTACGAAGCTCGCGCTTCTTGGCGGGGGTGAGTCCCTTGCCGTCGTTGGCAGCCATTTCGGTCTGCGCGGTCTTGCCGGCCTCGATCTGCTTGGCGAGACGAACTTCGTCGTCCTTCGTCAGCAGCGTGTACTGACCGATGTCGGACAGATACAGGCGGACGAGATCTTCTTCGTCACGATCGACTCGGTCTTTGGCCACCTGTCACCCTCACTTCGACACAGGTAATTGCTCACTTGCTATCGCCCGATTCGGTGAACCGGACACTTACCGCTGAATGGTTTGCCAATCCCTTCGCAAGTAATTGGGCGGAACGATACCGACGAGTGAGCCCGCCGCAACCATCGGACCGAAATGGGTGGGTAAGGTGCGCACAAGCGAACAAAGGAGCTCCCAAGTGGCGAATCCAGTGCTGAACGAAAAGGGTCTTCGACGAGCCGCCGAATCGGATTCCGGATGGGCGGCACCCTCCTCCGAGACGCGTCACCCGATCGATGACGGCCCGGTGAGTCCGTGGACTCCGACAACGGGAGTCATGACCATCGGAGGCACCGTGTCGGCCACCGCGGTGCTCTTCGTTCTCCTGCTCGCGTCCTCCGTCATCGGTTGGTTCGGCGTGAAAGCACCCGAAGGTGAGGTCTATTCGTTCCCCGGTTTCGCCATCGCCGGCGTCCTCGTGGGATTGGTGTGCGCGATCACCATGAGCTTTCGCCCACAATGGGCTCGGGTGCTGGGGCCGGTGTACGCCGTTGCCGAAGGTCTCTTCATCGGCGCGGTCAGTCGCGCCTACGAGACCTACTACGACGGCATCGTGGTTCAGGCCGCCGGAGCGACCATCGCGGTTTTCGCCGTCATGCTCGGCCTCCACGTGTTCCGAATCCTGAAGGTGACCGATCGAATGCGACGGATCGTCGTGAGCGCCACATTGGGCATCGCCGTGTTCTACGGCATCTCGTTGCTGATGTCGTTGTTCGGTGCTTCGCCGTCGTTCATTTCGTCAGCGTCACCCTTTGGCATCCTCTTCTCGTTCCTCGTCGCCGGTTTGGCCGCTTTCAACCTGTCGCTCGACTTCGATTTCATCGAGCGCGGTGTCGAACAACGACTGCCACGTTCCGTCGAGTGGTTCGCCGCCTTCGGTGTGCTCGTGACCGTGGTCTGGCTCTACCTCGAGATTCTGCGCTTGCTCGCCAAACTCCGCGACCGGTGACCTCGACCGACACCATCGCCGGCGTCGATCGGCGGGTAGCACTCATCTTCGGCACGGCCTTGCTGTGCCTGTACGGTGCCCGTTTCGGTATTCAACTCTCACCAGCGTCACCGCCGAGTCTTGCCTACATGTGCTGGTGGTCGGGAACGCAGATCTTCTGCTACCTCGTCGTACCGCTGGTCTTCCTCACTGTCACGCGCGGATCACTCGCCGACATCGGATGGAAGTTTCGTGGAACGAGTTCGCACTGGAGGGTGTACCTCGGACTCTTCGCGATCGCGGTTCCGTTCGTGGTGTGGGCGAGTTTCAGCCAGGACTTCCAGCTTCGCTATCCGCTGTACGACGTCGTGGTCGGTCAGACCGGAGTGTGGGGTGATCTGGTCGTCTGGTGGCCGTTCTACTTCGCCCAATTCATCGCGGTGGAGTCGTTCTTCCGTGGATTCCTCGTGCTTGGCCTTGCGCCGCGTTTCGGTTCATCGGCGGTGCTGATCGCGACCGTGCCCTACCTGATGATCCACTTCGTGAAACCGCCGGCGGAGGCACTGGCCTCGATCGTCGGTGGGATCGTGATGGGAACACTCGCGCTTCGGACCCGGAGCGTCTGGTGGGGTATCGGCCTGCATGTGTCGGTGGCCGCGCTCATGGACGTTCTCGCCTTGGGACACAAGGGATTCATCTGGTGAGGTCGGGCGAGGAAGCGGCCGCCTCGGCCATCGGTGGTGCGCTGTTGGGCGGGCTGGCCGGCCGGGCCATCGGAGCGGCACCCCTTGGCGCGGCGATCGGAGGCCTCAACGGTGCGATCGCCGGCTACCGCGGAATCTACGACTGGCAATCGGCGCGTGGACGACTGGCCTTCGTTCTCGACTCCACGTGGTCGATGGTCAGCACGGGAGCCGGACTCGTCCTGATGGCGGCGTCGAAAACGAGCGAAGCGGTCACCGGTCGGAACATGGATTACGAGCCGAGCCTCTCGTTCCGACGCAATCGATTCGTGCACCGAGGCGGAGTCGTGTTGCGTCGTGGCTTCGCGGTGACGATCGGCAACGTGATCAACGGGGCTGCCGATCGCCGCGGTGAACTCACCGATGGTCGCCGACGTCTCGTGAACGAGCACGAAGAGGTGCACGTGTGGCAGGAGCGGATTCTCGGACCGCTCTATCCGGTGCTCTACACCGGCTGGTTCCTCGGTGGAGTGGCCCTGGCCTTGGTCCGACGCGGTCGGCGGAACACGATTCCACTGGCGCAGGACATCGACAATCTCGCGTACTACCGGAACCCCTTCGAGTGGCACGCCTACTCGCGGGCCGGCGAATGGCCGCCGGCTTGGGTCGATCCGCTTCGGGTGTGGAGTCGACCTCTCAGATGGAACGCAGGAATCCCAAGAGTGCGGCGTTGAATTCAGCCGGGGATTCTTGTTGGGTCCAGTGCCCGGCACCGGGAATGATCACGCTTCCCTTGTAGTTCGGCATCATCGAGTTGATGGTGTCGATGGTGTCGAGTCGGGGTGCGATCACGCCGTCCTTGTCGCCGCCGATGAAGAAGGTCGGCATCGTCATCACGGTCGGGCTGATGTCCTTGGTGATTTCGTAATTAGCGTCGAAATTCCGATACCACGAGACAGGTCCGAAGAATCCGCTGTTGCTGAACTGCTCCACGTATCGGTCGAGGTCGGCGGATGTGAGCCACGCCGGGAGTTCGGTCGGGATGTCCGAGAACATGTCGAGGAACCCGGTGCCTTCCATGGGCGGCAACTCGGAGAGATCGGTCGGACCTGGGCGGTACTTCGCGCCCGATGCACCCCACAGGATGCTGTGCATCGTCCGGCGAACGTCGGCTTCGAATTCGCGTTCGGCCGGACCGACCTCTTGGAAATAGAGGATGTAGAAGAAGCGGTCACCGAAGGTCATCTTGAAGAGTTCGGTCGGCTTCATCGGCCACGGAGTGAAGGGAACACTCACACCAACGACCGAGTCGCAGCGTTCGGGGAAGAGTCGGCCGGTCTCCCACACGACGAACGCACCCCAGTCGTGGCCCACGAAGTGGGCGGTCTCGTGGCCCGTGGCATCGAGAAGTCCGACGAGATCTCCGGTGAGGTTCTGGATCCCATAGGCCGCGACATCCTTGGGCGCCGAGGAGAATCCGTAGCCACGCTGGTCGGGAGCGAGCACGTGGTATCCCGCATCGGCGAGGACCGGAATCTGGTGGCGCCACGAGTGCGCGGACTCGGGGAAACCGTGGCTCAGGATCACGCACGGCGCTGACGGGTCTCCGGCTTCCATGACCCTGAGGTCGACGCCGTTGACGTGGATCGAACGTTCGCGAACGTCGGCCATTGTCAGGCCTTCCGGCGAGCGAGAGGATTCCGGGCCAGAACGTCGTCGGGAATCGGTTCCCCGGAGATCTCGTCGGTCCAATAAGTGCCGGCCTCGAGTCGGGTGAGAGCGGTCTCGACGTCGGCGAGGTCTTTCTCGATCGCATCGATCGTGCTCGCGTGTTCGTTCACTTCATCGGGAGACGTGCCCATCGCCATGGGTCCACAGTAGTGGTCGGGGGATAGCGTGACGACCCATGGCAACTTCCTTTCCTCCCTTCGACGGCTCCGCTCCCAAGTCGCAACAATTCCCTGCGCCGCCCGAGATGGGAATCGATGCCGCGAAGCGCTACACCGCGACCATGCAGACGTCGATGGGCACTCTCGTGATCGCGCTCGATCCGATCAAGGCACCCAAGACCGTCAACAACTTCGTCTTTCTCGCGCTCAATCACTATTACGACGGCGTCATCTTCCATCGGATCATCCGTGGCTTCGTCTGTCAGGGTGGCGACCCCACGGGCACCGGACGCGGCGGACCGGGCTACCGATTCGAGGACGAGCTGCCCAAGGCCGGTCAATACGAGATCGGTTCGCTCGCCATGGCCAATGCCGGACCCAACACCAATGGTTCGCAGTTCTTCATCATCAGTGGTCCCGACGGTGTTCGCCTGCCACCGCAGTACTCGCTGTTCGGCAAGGTCGTGAAGGGACTCGAGGTCGTGGAGGCGATGCAGAGCGTGCCGTGCGGCCCTGGTGATCGTCCGAACACCGACGTGGTGATCGAGTCGGTCACCATCTCCGTCGCCGACTGATCGCGATGCCGCGAAGCGAGTCCGTCTCGATCGAGTCGGCTCGTCGGATTGCCCTCGCCGCGCAGGGTTTCACCTCGCCGCGACCGACCGGTCGCGTCGATCGTCGACATCTCTCGAAGTCACTCGGCTCGATGGGTGTCATCCAGATCGATTCGGTGAACGTGCTCGTGCGGAGCCAGGAGTTGCCGGTCTTCGCCCGACTCGGATCTCACTCGCGGGACCTCATCCCGCGGGCCACGGCTCAAGGTGATCTCTTCGAGTATTGGGGACACGCAGCTGCCCACCTGCCCACGTCCCATCATCGACTCTGGAGATGGAAGATGGAGGCGAGTGTCGGTGGACCATGGCGATCGATTCACGATCTCCGTCGACGTCGCCCCGGCTACATCGAGTCGTTGCTCGATCGGGTTCGTAGCGAGGGAGCCGTCACGGCCGGTGAATTGTCCGAACGCACCGAACGCAAGGGACCGTGGTGGGACTGGGACGATGCAAAAGAGGCGCTGGAGTACCTCTTCATGAGTGGTCAACTCACCGCGACGCGACGATCGAACGACTTCGCGCGGGTCTACGACCTACCCGAACGTGTTGTCCCGGGTGTCCATCTGAGGGCACCGACGGCATCGCGTGAGGATGCGCACCGCGAACTCCTCGATCTGGCCGGTCGCTCGCTCGGTATCGCGACTGCTTACGACCTCGCCGACTACTACCGACTGCAGTTGAGCGAGTGCAAGCCGTACATCCAGGATCTGGTCGAGAACGGTCGACTGCACCGGGTGCGCGTCGAGGGTTGGAAGGAGCCGGCTTATCTTCATGCCGAAGCCCGGGAACCTCGACGGGTGAATGCATCGGCGCTGTTGTCGATGTTCGATCCGGTGGTGTGGAATCGCCGACGCGATGAACGACTCTTCGACTTCCATTATCGGATCGAGATCTACACGCCGGCACCGAGTCGCAAGTTTGGCTACTACGTCTTGCCGTTCCTGTTCGACGAACGCATCGCGGCCCGAGTCGATCTGAAGGCGGATCGTGCGGCGGGCACGCTCGTCGCTTCGGGAGTCTTCGCCGAATCCGATGTCGACCGAGGCAAGGTGGCGGCGGCACTCGCCGATGAGCTGCTTCTCATGGCTGATTGGCTCGGTCTCGACACGGTCAAGGTCGGACGTCGAGGTGATCTTGCCGAGCCCGTTCGGCGTGCGCTCGGTCGTCGTTAGCCTGACCGCATGTCCCGCCCGCTGATCGCCGTCGCCGGCCGGATCGCCGCCGCCGGACGAGTTTCGCGGAGCGCGATCTCCTTCGCCGGCCGGGTGTATCTCGATGCGGTGTTGCGGGCCGGCGGGGAGCCCGTCACTCTGAGCCCGCGCGAACTGCGACACGACGACGCGGCCGAACTTCTCTCGCGCTTCGACGGACTCGTCTTGATGGGTGGCGCCGACGTCGATCCCCATCTGTACGGGCAGACACGTCAGTCGCACGTCTATGGCGTCAACACCGAGCAGGATCATTTCGAGATGGCTCTGGTTCATGCGGCCATCGAAGCCAAGAAGCCGACACTCGCCGTGTGCCGCGGGATCCAGTTGGTCAACGTTGCGTTGGGTGGCACTCTCATCCAGCACATCGCCGACATTCCGGGTGTCCTCGATCATGCTCCGAGCAAGTTCCCGGCCGGACAAGAGTACGCATTGCACGACGTGCAGATCACCAAAGGGACCAAGTTGTCGGCGGCCATGGGCACGACGTCAGCCCGCGTCGCGTCGTTCCATCATCAAGGCCTCGATGTGATCGGCCATGGATTGAAGGTCACCGCCACATCGTCGGATGGCCTGGTAGAAGGTCTCGAGCACACGGGCTCCGGGCAGTGGCTGATCGGGGTGCAGTGGCACCCCGAAGACACCGCCGCCACGGATCCGCATCAACAGGCGCTCTATGACCGACTCGTGGAGCGCTCGACGCGCTGATCAGTCGGTTGCTCGAGCGAGCGCCTCTGGTGATTCGGGTGCCAGCGCCCACCGCAACGTTCGACTCAACACGGTTCCAGCCGGACGTACGAAGGCTCGTTCGGACACGGGCAACCACGGGAGTCGAAGGGGTCGTCGAGCCCAGAGGGGTAGCAGGCTCACGGCGGCGGCCCCGATGAGTCCGTACGGCGCGCGGGCGACGAGCGGAAGCGGAGGAGTGATGAGGAGGAAGCGGGCTGCGTCTCGTGCTTCCGGCGACGACGCCAGTTCGCGCCGGTAATACGCGATCTGTTCTTTCACCTGTCGTGTGCTGCGCGGCGCCTCCTCGACACCGAGTTTCTCGGCAATGAGAGCCATCTCGGCCACATAGGTGTCGTATTCATGAGGTTCGAGCGGTGTTTCGCCGAATGCACGGTGGGCACTGATGAACGAATCGACTTCGGCGATGTGAACCCAACGCAGCAGATGAGGATCGTTGGCGCGATAAGTCCGACCGTCGCGGGTAGTTCCTTGTACGCGTGTGTGCACCTTCTTGACCATGTCGATGGCGCGTTGAGCCTCCTCGGCCGGACCGAACGTGGTGGCGGCGAGGAAGTCGGCAGTTCGCTGCAACCGCCCCCAAGGATCGGAGCGGTAATCACTGTGCTGAGCCACTCCAGCCATGGCGAGCGGGTGCAAAGACTGGAAAAGAAGCGCTCGTAGCCCGCCGATGAACATCGACACGTCGGAGTGCACGATGCGAATGGGGGAGCCTTCGTCGAACCAACGCTCACCCGGCGCGGTGAACAACTCCGAAGCTCGGCGCTCGGCATCGTTGCCCACCACTCGAGTGCGAACGGCTCCGGCCACTGCGCGTCTGACCGGCTCGAGGAGGTCGGGCATCTGTTCTCGCTTGGCCACCACGTGGACATCGTCCCACGCCTCGTGGCGAGCAGCGTTGTCGGGGTGGGTACGCTCGTCACATGTCGGATGTGCAGCCCGCATCGGGAAACGGCGGCTTCGACCTCGACTCGCGTCGTATGCCTCCTTGGATCTGGAAGGCCGTGGTCGTCTTCTGGCTCGGATTCCTCGGCACGATCCTGATCCGGTACGCCTACGACCGCCTGTTCTCTCTGCTGATCCTCGTTCTCGTTTCGCTCTTTCTTTCCCTCGCCATCGAACCCGGTGTGACCCGCCTCGAAAGACGTGGTTGGCGACGCGGACGTGCGACTCTTGTGATTCTTCTCGCGCTGGTCGTGGCCGTGATCGTGTTCGTCGTGGCCATCGGAACACTCGTCGCCACACAGGTGGCCGATCTGTTGCAGAACTCCGAGCGTTACGTCAATCGCACCGTGAACTTTCTGAACGACACCTTCGGGGCCCAGATCAATCCCGACAAGGTGAATGCGAGCATCCAGGACCCCGATGGTCCGGTGCAGGAGTTCATCCGTAACCAGCAGGACGAGGCTCTGCAACTGTCGGTGACCGCCCTCGGACTCTTGTTGCAGGGTTTCTCGGTGATGCTCTTCACGTTCTACTTGGTGGCCGATGGCCCGCGACTGCGTCGTTCGATCTGCCGCCGACTCGCGCCGGCTCGTCAGCGTCGGGTGCTCGACACCTGGGATCTCGCCATCGACAAGACGGGCGGCTACCTCTACAGCCGGGCTCTGCTCGCTGGAGTATCGGCATTCGTGCACTGGATCGCGTTCCAGTCACTCGGTACGGCGGCTCCCGTTGCGCTCGCGATCTGGGTCGGGCTCATCTCACAGTTCATTCCGGTGATCGGCACGTACGTGGCCGGGGTTCTACCCGTGCTGCTCACCTTCATCGACTCACCCATCAAGGCTCTGGTGATCATCCTCGTGATCGTTCTGTATCAACAGTTCGAGAACTTCCTCGTGGCACCACGCATCACGGCGCGAACGATGGAGATCCATCCCGCGGTGTCGTTCGGTGCAGCGATTGCGGGCGCGGCATTGCTCGGACCAGTGGGCGCGGTGCTTGCGCTGCCGGTGGCGGCCATGGCCGTCGCGTTGGCGGCGGCATCCGGGGAACGCCACGAACTGATCGACAATCACCTCGTCGTGGTGTCGGAGAAGAAGGCACGACCCGAGCGCAACTCGGAGCACACCAGCGGCAAGCGTCTACGTCTCCGTCGTGGGCGGGGCCGTTGAGCGCCGAATCGTCACGGGCGATCCGGTCGTACGTTCCTCTGGCCGTCACCGAACGCAGCGGACATCCGGAGTCCGTACATCACGGAGCAGTCGTTGCGCTGGAGCGGGACGGTCGGACGGCGTTCGCGTTCGGCGACGCCGACGCGCCCATCTTCCCGCGTTCGTCGATGAAGCCGATCCAGGCGTTGTCGATGGTTCGCCACGGTCTCGACCTCCCCGACGATCTGCTGGCGTTGGTGTGCGCGAGCCACGACGGTCGCGCGCAGCACATCGCCGGTGTTCGTCGGATCCTCGATCTTGTCGGTCTGGACGAGTCGGCTCTGGCCAACACGGTCGATCTACCGCTCGATGAAGACGAAGCACGCGAGGTGATTCATCGAGGTGGAACACCATCGTCGATTCAGCACAACTGCTCGGGCAAGCACGCGGGCATGCTCGCCACGTGTGTGATCGCCGGTTGGCCCCGCGATTCGTCTTATCTGTCGCCTGATCATCCCCTCCAACGGGCGATCACCGACGAGATCCCGCTCGCATCCGGTGGTGAGGCTCCGGAATTCGGCATCGACGGTTGCGGGGCCCCCGCACATCTCATTTCCCTGGTCGAGCTGGCCAACTCGTTTCGTCGGATAGCCACGGGTGAAGTCGGTTCGGGTGGTCAGCGCATACAGCGAGCCATGTCGCATCATCCGGAGATGGTTGGTGGTCCGACTCGCGACGTGACCCTCCTCATGGCCGGTATCCCCGGCTTGATGGCCAAGGATGGTGCCGAAGGTGTGTTCGCAGCGGCGCTTCCCGATGGTCGGGCGGTGGCCATCAAGGTGGCTGATGGTGCCAATCGGGCGCGTCCACCGATCATGCGGGCTGCGTTGCGCGCACTGGGCATCGACCTCTCGGGGGTCGACGAACGGGCTTTCGCGGCGACGATCCTCGGGCACGGTCGACCGGTGGGCGAAGTGCGTATCGTCGGTGACCTGTCGGACATCGGGCGCTGAGAGGAGGACATACATGGCAGGCATCCCCTTCGTCGGTCCCATCGATCCTCTCGAGTACGCGTCGGTCAGCCAAGTGAGCCCTCTGGTGCAGCGGGTGATCGCCCGCAATCCTTCGAGATTCACGTTCTCCGGCACCGGCACCTATCTCGTGGGTACCGGACGTGATGTCGCCGTGATCGACCCGGGTCCTGATCTGCCCGAGCATCGCACCGCCCTCACCAACGCACTCGAAGGTCGTCGCGTGACCGCGATCGTCGTCACGCACTGCCATAGCGATCACGTCGGCCTCGTGTCGTGGCTGAAGTCGCAAACGGGGGCGCCCACGGCGGCCTGGCGTCCGCACGGAACCGTCGGTGTGGTCGACAACGAGGATGACATGAAGGTGATGGAGTCCCTCGCCCCACCGCCGAAGTCGGCCGAAGAGATCGAGAAGGAGCGCGAGATCGCCCGCGCCGCCGGTCTCGATCCGGACGATCGTGAGATGCGCGAAACGGTCGATACCGACTTCGAACCGGACCATCGGATCGATGACGGCGAGGTCGTCATCGGTGGCGACGGCTGGACGTTGCGTGCGGTTCACACCCCGGGTCACACCTCCAATCACATGTGCGTCGAACTCGTGGAAGAACGGGCTCTCTTCACCGGTGACCACGTGATGGGTTGGAGCACGACCGTCGTGTCGCCTCCCGATGGTGACATGCGCGATTACCTCGCCTCACTCGACAAAGTTCGGCGGCGCGACGACCTGATCCTGTGGCCAACGCACGGATCGCCCGTGACCGATCCCGGCCCGTTCCTCGACGCGTACTTCGAGCACCGACTGTCGCGCGAGCGTCAGGTGCTCGACGCGGTCGGTAGCGGGCTCACCACCGTGGCGCCCATGGTGCGACACATGTATGCGGCCGTCGTACCTGAACTTCATATTCCGGCCGCGAGAAGCGTGCTCGCCCACCTCACACAGCTCGTGGAGGATGGCCGCCTTCTGATCGAGGGCGGAGGACCGGCGCGACTGTCGGGCACCTACCGTCTGCCTTCGTGACCGCACCCTCTCACTAAGGTGTCGAACATGAAGGTTCTGCGCACACCGGACGATTGCTTCGTTGGCCTTCCCGACTGGCCCTACGAACCCGTCTACACCGATGTGACGGCTCACGATGGCACGACGCTACGCGTGCATCACGTCGACACCGGACCCGATGACGCGCGCGAGACGGTTCTCTGCATGCACGGTGAGCCGACATGGTCGTTCCTGTACCGCAAGATGATCCCGGTTCTCGCCGGTGCCGGACATCGGGTGGTCGCCCCCGATCTGATCGGATTCGGACGCAGCGACAAACCGACCGAACTCACCGACTACACCTACGAGCGGCACGTCGACTGGATGAGTCAGTGGCTCGTCAAGAACAATCTGCGCAATCTCACCCTCGTGTGCCAGGACTGGGGCTCGTTGATCGGACTTCGGTTGGCGACCGCGTTCCCGCAGCGGTTCTCGCGCATCGTGTTGGCCAATGGCGGCCTGCCCACGGGTGACCCGCCGCCGAACGACGCCTTCCTCAAATGGCGTGAGTTCAGCCAGACCGTGCCGGTGTTCACGACGGCCAAGATCATCGAGGGTGGCTGCGCCTCCAAGCCGTTGGCGCCCGAGGTCCTCGCCGCCTACGACGCCCCCTACCCGGGCGAGGAGTTCAAAGCGGGTGCACGGATCTTCCCCACTCTCGTTCCGGCGGGTCTCGACGATCCGTCGAGTCTTCCCAACCGTCGGGCGTGGGATGTTCTACGCGAATGGACGAAACCGTTCGTCACGATGTTCGGCGACTCCGATCCGGTCACCAAGAACGGTGAGTGGGCCTTCCGCAAGAACGTGCCCGGATGCGCCGGCATGCCGCACACCACGATCGTCGGAGGGGGCCACTTCATCCAGGAAGACAAAGGCCCCGAACTCGCGGCGGCGATCAATTCGTTCATCGCCCGCCATCACTGACGGCCGCTCGATCAACAGGTGGCCAGGATGCGTGCGAGCGCGTCGTACTCAGCCTGATCGACGGAGAGATTCCAGGTCTTCTTGATCCGGATCCAGTCGTTCACGTAGGTGCACTTGTAAGTGGCGCGCGTCGGTAGCCACTCGGCGGGATCCTTGTCGCTCTTGGACCGATTGCTCGACGCCGAGACGGCGATCAGTGCGAAGGAGTCGTCGAGGTCGTTGGCGAAGGCCTGCCGGCGTTCGGCGGTCCAGGTACTGGCCCCCGAATCCCAGGCCTCCTTCAGTGCCACGACGTGGTCGATGTCGAAGGTCGATGCATCGGTGGTCTCCACGCCGTCGTAGGCGGAGAACCACTTGCCACCGGAGAGTGAACATCCGGTTCCGACCGTGACCAGGGTGAGGGATTCGGCGATCAGTACTTCACGACGCGTGTCGCAGCCGTCGCGGTCGACGTCGATCCAGTGCTTGAAGAGATCTCGGTCGTAGCCGCTCGCTTGTTCGGGCGCGATCGTCAACCCGCGGAGTGCGTTTCCGGAGGCGATGGTCGTCGAGGGACTCGGTGTCGTCGTGGTGGAGGAGCTCGAAGAACATGACGTGCCGCGCGCGGATTCGGTGCTGAGAGCCGATGATCCGCCGAGGATGATCGTGGTCGTGGCATTGCGGAGTCGCGTGGCGACGGCGTTGGGCGCACATGTTCGTTGGGTGAGAATCAGGGGACGCGCGGATGTCACGAGGCGCGTGCCTCCGAGAGCATCGGGCCAGTTCTCGCCACTCGCCACCACGACACTGGTAGCCGTGGACTGCGTGGCGTTCGACATCGAGTACGCGTCACCCGAGTAGGTCTTCTTCGTTGCTCCGCTCACGCTGACTGCTCCGAGTACGGATTGTCCGTCGACGATGTGCACGGTGAGGCCCGCCGTCGATTTGATGCGATCGATTTCGGCGGTCTGCGTGCTGTCGAGGGCGGTCGACGGGGCGGCGATCATGAACGCACCTCCCGTGCGCCGGGCTCCGGCAGCAGCGATGAGTTGGTCGGTGAACGAGGTTCCGGATGCGACCCAGAGATCACGGACCGAACGGGCCGGGACCGACGCGGCGCTCACCGCCACTGACGTGGAATAGCGATTCGAGCCCGAAATGCGCTCGACCGTCTTGCCGAACGATCGGATCTCATCGAGAAGGGCGTCCGAGATCGCGGACGCACCACCGATGGCGTACACCTTGGTCACCCAACTCTGTTGGAGCAGAGAACGACTCGCGGTCGGGAGCGATGTGGCCCGGGTGAGCACGATCACGGCATTCCCCGGCCACCCGCCGGCCATCACGGCATCGGGGTAGTTGTCACCGGTGGTCAACAGGACCGTCGATCCGGCTCGACCCTCGTCTTTCACCTTCCGGGCGACCGCGGCCGCCGTTTCGTAGCGATCGTTGCCACCGAGACGCTCGGTCGATGCGGCAGTGACTCGTCCCGTTGCATGAATCGATCCGAGGACGACAAGCCCGACGAGCAAGTAAGACCGAGCGCAAACCACGGTCCGACGGTACGGCGACCATTGCGTCTGGCTCAAGAGCGGCTCACACCGATTTGGGCCGATTCTTCGTGAGGCGCCGAAGTTGTGAGGCCACGTACGGTCGGGCCCGACGCATACCGCCCCGTTCGGCGAACGCCGCTTGCAGACGAATGAGTGCGGCAATCACCACGTCTCGGTCGGGCTCCCATCCGCGTCGTTCGCATTCGTCGATCCACTCGGCCGGGGTCAGATGACCGCGTTGACCGTTGCAGCGCCGGCACGCGGCGATCTCGTTCTCGATCACGCTCGGCCCACCCTTGATTCGCGGAACGAGATGCTCGGTCGTGGCCTCCACCAGACCGACGTCGATGGCTCGTCGACACCACACGCAATTGGCTCCATCGCGCTCGAGGATGACCGCCATCCGCTCGCGACGGTTGAGTTCCCGATTGCCCACGGGATGATCTCAGCAGATTCCGGGGAGAGTCGCACTTCGGACGTCGGGGCGGGAGAATGTGGTCGTGCCCCGTGGTCGATTCGCGCCGTCTCCGACCGGAAGCCTGCACGTGGGCAATCTTCGTACCGCACTTCTGGCATGGGTCGCGGCCCGCGCCACCGGCGGGGACTTCGTCGTTCGGATAGAGGATCTCGATCGAGCCAACAGCACTGCCGAGAACGAGGCCCGGCAAGTGAACGAGTTACGCGCCATCGGCCTCGATTTTCCGGTCGACGTCGTCCGGCAGAGTGAACGCTTCGCGATCTACGACGCTGCGATCGATCGGCTGACGGCCGACGGTCTCACGTATCCGTGCTTTTGCACCCGACGCGAGATCCGCGACGCGGCCAGTGCGCCGCACGGCGATCTTCCCGAGGGCGCATATCCCGGGACGTGCCGTGATCTTGCGACCATCGAAATCCGACGTCGGGCCGAGTCGGGTCGACCGCCGGCGATCCGGTTGCGCACCGATGGTGAGCGGTACCGATTCATCGACGCGCTCGCCGGAGAGGTGGAGGGTGGCGTCGACGATGTCGTGTTGCGCCGTAATGACGGTGTGCCCGCGTACAACCTTGCGGTGGTGATCGACGACGCATGGCAACAGGTCGACCAAGTGGTCCGGGGGGACGATCTCCTCTTGTCCACACCGCGGCAGATGCACTTACAGAAGCTGCTCGGCCTACCGCACCCGTCGTATGCGCACGTTCCACTCGTGATCGGTTCCGACGGAGAGCGGCTCGCCAAGCGTCATGGCGCGGTCACGCTCGACGACATCGCTCGTACGGGTGAGGATTCACGGGCCGTGCGGGACGAGTTGCTCTCGAGTCTCGGTTTGCCGATTGGATCCGACGATGTGGTCGAGGGGTTCGCGTGGTCGAAGATCCCCCGTTCACCGTGGACGATCCCCCTGCGCTGGCAGACTCGTACTCCATGACTTCCCTCGACGACCTCACCCGAGTCTTGGCGTACGACGGCGCGATCGACCCGGCGAGCGGGATCACCGAGGTTGGTTCGGAACTCCTGGTCGTGCCCTTCTGGACGCCCGAGATGTGCGCGGCCGTCATCCGCGCCGCCGAGGCGGTGGGTGGATTCAGCCCGCAGCCCGACGATCCCGTGCCGGGCCACGAGGTGAGTCTGGCTGCCATCAGCCCGCGACTCTTCGAAGCAGTACAGAACGACCTCGGCGGCCGGATCTGGCCGCAACTGCAGGAGCATTGGCCACTCATCGACTACTGCGGCCTGCGCGACATCTTCGTCATCAAGTACTCCCTCGACGCGCAGACCGAACTACGAATCCATCACGACGTGGCCCAGGTCTCGGCCTCGGTCAAACTCAACGACGACTACGTGGGAGCCGAACTCGAGTTCCCCCGCCAAGGCTTCACGAACACATCGGTACCGGTCGGTTCGATGTTGGTATGGCCCTCTCTCGTGACCCATCCGCACCAGACGCGCCCGCTCGAGTCCGGAGTCAAGTACGGATTGACGATCTGGTTCGAGTTGCCCGAGCAGTACTCCTGAACCTTCTCCGTGCGATCGCCGATCGAGGACGCGGGTATCCACGCTCTGATTCGACGCGCTGATTACTTTCGGGTCCACCGTGAACGCGCGAGTGGGCATACGTTCGACCTCGATCGGTTGCACGGTCGTCGCCCTCGTCGTACTACCGACTTTGGCGTCGTGCGGTGGAACCAGCGGTTCGGCCGCCGTCGCGGCGACGCGCCCGCCGGCCACGGTGGAGTTGACTCCATTGTTCGATCCACCGGCCACGATCGCGCCGCCGGTCACGGTGGCCCTGACCACGGTGCCGGTTGTGCCCGAGGTCATGAGAATTCCGGTCGAGCCGCTCGCCGAACCCCTCGTCGCCGTCGGACGCGAGTCGGGTCCGGATGCCCAACGTGTGCAGGAGCGACTTCTCGAACTCGGTTTCTGGCTTCAGAATCCGAACGGTGATTACGGGGTCACCACCCGGCAGGCGGTGATGGCGTTCCAGAAGTACGTCGGTCTGTCGCCGACCGAAACGGTCGACGACGCGACGGCCGCTGCTCTGAGTTCGGCCGAGTTCCGGGTGCACGGTATTTCGAACGAAGGATCATTGATCGAGGTCGACAAGACCCGGCAACTGCTCTTCGTGATCGAGAACGGCGTCACCACGTGGGCGATCAACGTGTCCACCGGTAGCGGCGTTCCGTTCCGCGAGCGCGACAAGACGGAGTGGGGCAAGTGGATCTGGGGAGACGCGCAGACCCCGGAGGGCATCTTCACCATCGATCGCGAGTACACGAAGGGTTGGCGCCCGGGTGATCTCGGGGAGATCTATCGACCCAAGTACTTCAACGGGGGTATCGCCCTGCATGGCGCCTACAAGGTTCCGGCGTACCCCGCCTCACACGGCTGCGTACGGATGTCGACTCCGGCCATGGACTTCATCTGGTCGGCTGATCTCGCGCCGCGGGGCACCACGGTGTGGGTTCACTCACAGGGTTGATCGCCATCGCTCGTCGGCTTCGGTCGACGGTGTGACACTCTTGTTCGATGCTTCCCGTCATCGGACCCCTCCGCCCTTGGGCCGATCCGTCGTCGGTGGCGATGGCTCGCCTCCCGATGCGAATGAACTTGACCCCATCACCCGATGTCGAATCGGCGCGAGCGGGGCGCGAGAAGTCGCCGTGGTTCCGCTCACTCGATGGCAAGTGGAATCTTCGACTCTGGAATCACCCTGACGACGTCCCGGCGTCGGCTCTGCACGGAGGAGCGCGTGGTTGGTCGGTCGTTGATGTTCCCGGCAACTGGACCGTTCAGGGTTTCGACGATCTGCCGCACTACACGAATGTCGACATGCCCTGGCCGTTGCGTCCACCCGCACTGCCGGATGCGATCACCACCGGCGTGTACCACCGCTCGTTCTCGGTGCCGTCCACGTGGAGGAAGCGCCGCACGGTTCTGCACGTCGGTGGGGCCGAAAGTGTGCATGCGGTCTATGTGAACGGCGAATTCGCCGGCTACGGGACCGACAGTCGTCTACCGAGCGAGTACGACATCAGCGCCCACCTCCGTCCCGGCGCCAATGATCTCGCGGTCGTCGTCGTGCGCTACAGCGCACAGTCCTATGTCGAGGATCAGGACCAATGGTGGATGGCCGGCCTGCATCGAGAGGTCTTCCTCGAATCGCGCGCCGTGGTCGGTGTTCATCGTCTCGATGTGGTGGCCGACTGGAATTCTGAGACACAGGTCGCGAGTGTCGATGTCACCACTCGTCTGACCACTGGCGAACGTGACCTCGAGGAGGGTTGGAACGTACGCGTATGGGTCGAGACGCTCGAGGGTTCACGCAAGGGCCGGGTTCTCGCAGCCCAGATCGCAACATCTCATCGTGCTCCGTACGTCTTCACTGGTCATGTCGCCAATGTGGCAGCGGAGATCCGTGGTGTCCGACCGTGGTCGGCTGAGACCCCTCAGCTCTATCGGGTCGTGTGTGAACTGATCGATCCCGACGGCGCCGTCACCGAAGTCGTCGCGCAGCGCATCGGTTTCCGTCGCGTCGAGATCAAGGATGGTTTGGTGTGTGTGAACGGCGCACCCGTGACGTTCATGGGTGTGAATCGACATGATCATCATCCGGATCGTGGCAAGGCGGTGACGGTCGACGACATGCTGGCCGACATCGTGACCATGAAGCGTCACAACATCAACGCCGTTCGCACATCGCACTACCCGAACGATCACCGCTTCTACGACCTCTGTGACGAGCACGGTCTTTACGTGGTGGACGAAGCGAACGTGGAGAGCCACGGATTCAACACGAGTTTGTGCCACGACGTTCGGTATCGCGCGACCTGGCTCGAGCGGGTCGGTCGAATGGTCGAGCGTGACCGGAACCATCCGAGCATCGTGATGTGGAGCATGGGCAACGAATCCGGGTACGGCGAGCATCACGACGCCTCGGCTGCCCTGGCGAGACGACTCGATCCGACCCGCCTTCTTCACTACGAAGGCGCGGTGTTCCATGCCGGGTGGGCCAACGGAGGCCGCAATGTCACCGATGTTGTGTGTCCGATGTACGCACCGGCCGCCGCGATCCAGATGTACGCCGAGTCGGGCATCGGTGATCGACCCCTGATCATGTGCGAGTACTCCCACGCGATGGGTAATTCGAACGGCGGGTTGGCCGACTACTGGCGCGTGATCGATGCGCATCGTCAGTTGCAAGGGGGATTCATCTGGGAATGGAAGGATCACGGCATCCGACAGACCCTGGCGAACGGCAAGCAGCGTTTCGCCTACGGCGGCCAGTTCGGAGATCGACCCAACGACGGGAATTTCGTGGCCGATGGTCTGGTGTCCCCGGAGGGCCGGCCGCATCCGGCGATGCAGGAAGTCGCGTGGGTTCATCGGCCGGTGGCGGTGGAGGGTGTCGGTTGGAAGTTGCGGGTCACGAATCGCCAGTCGTTCGGTGATCTGTCGCGACTCTTGGGCGAGTGGCAGTTGCGAATCGGGGGTGAGATACGTGCGCGTGGACGTTGGAGTCCGGTGGTGGAAGCCGGTCAGTCGCTCATCGTCGATTCGCCCGTCACGTTGCACGACCTCGAGTCGGCCGCCGGCGAAGCAATCCTCACTTTCCGCTGGCACACCGCGCGGGCGACCACGTGTGTTCCCAAGGGCCATCTGGTGGCGTGGGATCAGGTCGTCTTGCGTGCCGAAGATGCATTGCGGGTGATCCCCGAACGCACAAGTACAGGCGTCGCCGACGATGCGTTGCGGAGCGTGCTGCATACCGATCCGACCCTGAATCTGTGGCGCGCTCCGGTCGACAACGACGGATTCAAGTTGATGCCCGATCTCCTGAAGCGGATGCGGATCGGCGGCCCAGCGCTGGCGCGGTGGATGGCGCAAGGCGTGCCCGACCGTCCCGCGGAGAGTCTGGTGAGCCAACGCTCCGAGGTCTTTGGCGATGCCGAGGGTTGGACGTATTTCGTTCACGATGTGGAGGTACCCGAGACCATGAAGGACCTTCCCCGGATCGGGGTGGTGTTCGAGGTACCGCGGGTTCGGACGGTCCGATGGTTCGGTCGGGGTCCGCTCGAGAACATGCCCGATCGAAACAGTGGTGCGTTGGTCGACGTCTGGGAAGCCGAGCCAGATGAACTGCCCTATGTGTTGCCACAAGAGTTCGGTTTGCGAACCGATTGTCGATGGATGGAACTCGCTCTGGGTTCGCGATCACTCCGGATCGAAGCGATCGAGCCGTTGACGCTTCATATGTCGGCCATCGGCTACCGCGACGCCGATCTTTACGCGGCCGGTGATGTGACGGAGCTCGAAGCGTGTCCCCATTCGGTCGTTCATCTGGACGTCGCCCATCGCGGAGTTGGAACTGCGAGTTGCGGTCCGGACGTGGACGACCGCTTCAGGATCGGCGCCGGGACCTTCCGTTTCGTCTATCGGATGCGGGTCATGACTCGGCGCGACGAACGTGGAGTCGGTGGTCGTCGGCGGTGAGACAACGTCCGGTCTCGAGGTCGAACTTCCATCCGTGCAACGTGCAGGTGAGAGTCGTCCCTTCCACATCGCCGAAGACCGAGAGGTCGGCCTTTCGGTGCGGGCAATAGCGCTCGATCACGTATCCGTCGAGTTCGATTTCCGAGGACGGAACGTCGGGCTGCCGACGACGCTTGGCCTCGGCTTCGGCCCGACTCATTCGTTCGACCGAGAGTGATTTGAAGAAGTTGTAGAGGAACTCGTTGTAGTCGCCGCGTCGCCAGGCCTTGAAGCGACACGACAGGAAGAGTTTGTCGCTCCAGTCGACGTGGCGATTGGCGACCACGTTCTCCACCAGTCGCCGGTCGACCTCGAACTTGAAACCGAAGTCCTCGTGTTCGAACTCCTTGACCCGATGGTTGGGAAAGTCGATCAGGATGTCGAGTTCGTCGAGCCGAAGGAGGCACGCGGCACCGATTCCGGAGCACAGTGTCGGCGCCAGAGCCATGAGAGGTTCCCACCAGGCACGCAGGGTTGCTACGAGATCGGTCGATTCGTGCGACCAGGATTCGCGATGCTTCGCGATCCAAGGGAGATAGTCGGCCTGATAGCGATGGAGGTATTCGGCCTTGCGATCGAAGATCTTCCGAACCTCCTCATCGCTCATCGGATGGCGCACCGTCCGATCGTTCCCGTCGAGTTCGATGGTCGTTCCCGGGATGTTGAGAATGCCTTCGTGCCCACCGGCCGCGAGTCGGGTGAGGAACGCTGTCTGATCGGGGAAGATCGACAATTCATCACCGTTCACCACGTTGAGGTGGAA
Organism: uncultured Bifidobacterium sp.; assembly: GCA_964563545.1. Classification (GTDB taxonomy): domain Bacteria; phylum Actinomycetota; class Acidimicrobiia; order Acidimicrobiales; family Ilumatobacteraceae; genus Casp-actino8. The sequence goes on from CAZLXB010000005.1 coordinate 73,095, forward strand.
GAGCGACGAATCCAGAAAGCAGGGCGGACCGGCCGACGGCACGACTGCCCGAGCGTCCACGGCTTCGACGTACCGCAGGGCACGGGCGAACTGGCTCTCGACTTTGGCATCCACGAGTTCACGCATCCGGGCCCCTGGTTCCTCGTAGACCATCGGATACCAGATGGCACCGGAGTACTGGAGCCAATGCAGATCCACGGGACCATGACTTCTCAATGCTCCGATGTCATTCGTCCGGCAATCGTTCTGATCGACCAAGCGATGGACCCCGTCGAACACCATGAGAGCGGAATCCCCACCCGGACCGTCGGCGATCGCGGTCTCGGGATGGATGGCTACCACGAGACCGTCCCCGAGGTCGGTCTCTTCGCCGGCATGCGTGCGAATGAATTCGGTGAAGCCGATGGCGCGCAGCCGTCGTTCCAATTCTTGGGTCGGAAAATCGGGGAGCAGAACCGGTGTCAACCGGGGCATGTTCTCGGCGAGCCACTGCTCGTCGAAGTGATCACCGTGCAGATGGGAGATATAGAGGTATGACGGATGCCTGATCGCGTCGGCCACGTGGGCAGGCAGATGGTCGTTGCGCGGAAACGGGAACCATGAACCGAAGAACGCCGGATTGAACCACGGATCGCAGACGATCGAGCCCTGTCGCGTTTCGATCAAGAGGCCGGCATGGCCGATCGATGTCGCGCGCACGACAGCAAACTACCGATTCGCCGCTGGCGTCACGGTGTCGGTGGATCACTGAACACCTTGCCACCGCGTGACACGTGTTCGGTCCACTTCGTACCGTCCCAGTAGCGGTACTCGTAGCGTCCGGCCGGATCCTTGTACCAGTCGGCGGGAACCTTCGGCGCGTTCGACGTCGTGGTGGGAACGGCAACAGTGGCGGCGAGTGATGTCTGCGCCGCGCTCGGGTTGGCGTTCTGAGTCGAGGCCGATGGCGCCCAGCCAGTGGGTTCACTGGCCGGCGATGGTGTCGGCTGAACGGCCGACGGCAAAGGCGAAGCCGCCTTCTTGGTGGACGGCCGTGAGAGATATGCGATCACATCGGCACCGACGGCGACGATGCCGACAACTTCCCATCCATCGGCTGATTTCGAGGTGAGAGAAGTGGCCAGAGCCTCGTGATCGAAGGACGACACCTTGAGAGAGATGAACTCTTTCACGATGGCGAGTGTAGCCATGCCCTTGCGGACTCGTCCTGCGCGGGCCCGTCGAACATGAGCGCTCCGTTGCGCAGGGCGACGACCCGAGGAACGCGCTCGAGAAACGACGGCTCGTGGGTGGCGACCAGAAGTGTTGCACCGCGTTGGCTGGCGGTATCGAGCAATACAAGAAGCGCATCACGACCCGTTGCGTCGAGACCGACGAAGGGCTCGTCCACGAGGAGGATGTCGAATGGACGGATGAGCGCAAGAGCGATCGCGGCTTTTTGTTTGAGACCGCGACTGAATCGTGACGGCAGGTCGTCGGCGCGTTCGTAGATACCCAACTGGCCGAGGAGGTCGGCTGCGTCCTGTTCCCATTCGATGACACCATGGAGGCGTGCGGTGTAGTCGAGATGCTCCCAGACCGACAGGTCGTCGTAGAAGACCGGGGTGTCGGAGAGATAACTTACGTGTCGGCGAGCCTCGAGTGACCCCGGAGCGTGCCCGAAGACGGAAATCGATCCGCTCGTGACGTCGAGGAGTCCGGTGATCATGCGCAACAGCGTGGTCTTACCCGAACCGTTGTGACCGATGAGCGCGATGCTTTCGCCGGACTCGACGACGAGGTCGAGCGGCTGCAGGACCGGTCCGTCGCCGTAGTCCTTGGCGAGATTGCGCGTCTTCACGGCTGCCGGGGACAGATCGACTTGTGCTTCCTTCGACTCGCGGGGGGAGTTTGTTGTTCGGTGGCGACTCATGAGACTCCTCGTGACGTTGATCCACTCTCGCGGGCGGCGGTGTCCAGCCAGTTGCGAATCGCATCGCGACGGTGGATCCATGCGCCGATCAGACCGACCACGAGAACGACGGCGATCGCGGTACGAGCCGCAGCCGCCTCGGGTCCGGCTCCGTTCTCGATGGCGTTCTCGGCCGCCACGATCGGCACCTGTCCGATGACCGCGATGAGAACCGGCCAGACAGCTTTGATCACGTTGGCCGTTCCGGCGACTTCGGGTGGCATCAGATTGCGCTGTGCGGATGAGGCGACCGGATCGGGAGCGCCCGAGACGATGTTGATTGCCGCGCCGGCCAGACCAGCGGTCACGGCGGGGACGGCACCGATACCGAAGATGGCCCAATGATCGGTGGCGATGGATCCGACGAACATCCACAGTGCGGCCAAGGGCAGCGAAACGGCGAACGAGGCGTGCGTGAGCCGTAGGTAAAGCGGACCGCGGTCGACGGGGTACGAATCGGTACGGTCACCGTGATCGATCTCCTGCGCGAGTGGCTCGAGAAGTTCGAGTCCGACGAGGAAGAACGATGCGCCGGCGATGAGGAACAGGGGAGTCGTGCCGTCGAGAATCCCGCGGCTCGCGAAGCCAGCGATCGTCACGAGGCCGATGATGCGAAGAATCCGGCCGGCTGGGAAGCGCAGGATTCCGTCGATGGTTCGGCGCCATTCCGCGTAGGGTCCTCGACCGCGTCCGATGCGTATCCATGGTCGAAGACGGCTCTGTTCGTGGCTGAGTTGACGACGAATGACGAGCACCGTTCGTAGATCCTGCAACGTGACGGCGAATCGAAGCTGGGTCACGAGCGCCGAGCGCCGTGATTGTGCTTCGAGTGATTGTCGACCGAGCAAGGCGAGACCGAGGGCGAGGAGTGCGATGCCGGCGACGACGGCGAGGAGATCGGACGTATCGGCGCGATCGCCCCAAAGCGGAAGATCCCCGGTGGCGTCTCCGGGCCCGACCAGGTGTTCGTTGGCGGGCAAGGCCGACACGAACTGCCACGTGATGAGGCCAACGCCGAGCAGCGTCGCCAGCCAACGCGGTGCGCGCAGCGAGTGAGCGACCAGGGCACCGCCGACGAAGAACGTGGCGGCCAGTGCTCCCCACGCCGCTCCGGCCACGGCCCAACTCAATTCGGTCCCCGGCAGACGACGACCGGCGAGTTGTCCACCGAGTGCGCCCGCGAGTGCGGCGGCGAATGCGATCGATCGCCATCGCTGGAGCGTTGGCCGCAAGAGCGCGCGACGTCGGTCGACGGGAGCAAGAAGGACGTGTCGGACCTCGGCCTCCTCGAGGGCGAGCGGACCGCCCCGGCTACCGGATCGCATACCCATGGCGAGGGCCACGACGCTCAAGAGGCCGAGCCATCCGGATCCATAGCGTCGGACATCGACGACAAAACTCTGAGCTGCCGGTGCGTCGCGCACGAATCCCGAAGCGAAGAGCGCTCCACCACCGAAGACGAAGGCTGCGAGATAGACGCGGTAGAGGGCCTCGAACCATTCGACCTCGCTGAGTCGCTTGCGTCGCCGGGCGCGACGAAGTTCTTCGACCCCACGCGTCCCGCTAGTGGACGATTCGGACTCGATTGGAATCCGATGGTCACCGGTCTCGATCGGCAGACCCGGATCGGACGCCCAGCCCGACCACGAAGCCGGAAAGAGGCGAGCCGATGTGATCCCGGCGTGTTCGAGGGCCACGATGTCGAGACAGGCCGAGACGCCCGAACCGCACGACACGATCACATCGGCGTCGCGGCGGATGCCGAGAGTGGAGAAATATCGCCGCAATTCGGCGGGTGTCCGCAGACGTCCTTCGTGCAGAACGTCCGACCACGGCGCGTTGCGTGCACCGGGGATGTGACCGGGCTTCGGATCGACGGAAGCGACCTCGCCCCGGAATCGCTCCGCCGATCGGGCATCGACGAGGACGGTGTCGACAACGGACGGTTCATTCGCGTGCGACAGAACCTCACCGGTCGTGGCGAGTCGTTCGGTCGGCCACGGTCGGGCCGTGAACGCGGCGTGCGGTCGTTGGTGGCCGGATCCGATTTCGAGCGAACCACCGGCGGCGAGCCAGGCGTCGATGCCGCCGTCGAGCAGTGAGGCCGGATGTCCGATTATTCGCAACATGACGACCAGCCGTGACGCGGTCATGCCACCCGTGTCGTCGTAGGCGATCACCGGTGTGTGGTCTCCGATCCCGAGCCGGCCCATGGCGCGGGCGAAATGTTCCGGGCTGGGTAACGGATGGCGCCCATCCGTGGACTCGGCCGGTTGTGAGAGGTCGGAGTCGACGTCGACGAAGACTGCGCCGGGCACGTGACCGGTCCCATGGATGGCCCGCGCGTCACGGCCGTCGAGGTACCACCGAACGTCGGCCACGACCGGTGCATCGATGCCCGCCGACTTCGACGCCGATATCTCGAGTAACTCCTCGGCGGTGATGACGAGAGGCGGAAGGACCTTCGGCTCTATCGATTCCAAGACGAACATCCTCGCATCTTTCGCCGCCATACTTGTGGTGATGGACGTGTCGGCGATGCAGATGTTCACGGCTCTGTTGGCACTCCTCGCTCTCGGGGGCGCGGCGGTGGTGATCGTGCTGAGGATCATTCGGCGGCAGTCGGAGATGGCCGCCCGCTTCTCGTCGGACATCGGTCGCTTGTCCTTGCATCTCGGCGCCATCGTGGCTGCAGTGGCCACCGCCGGCAGTTTGTATTTCAGCGAGGTCGCCGATTTCGTGCCGTGCCGACTCTGCTGGTTCCAGCGCATCTGCATGTATCCCCTCGTGGCCATCCTCGGTGTAGCGGCCTGGCGCGGTGATCGAGGGGCCCGCTGGTACTGCCTACCCTTGCTCGTGGCCGGCGGAGCGGTCTCGGCGTACCACTACGTCATCGAATGGAAGCCTTCCTGGGGCGAGTCGGCCTGTGGTGTGGGGCCATCGTGCACCGATGTGTGGTTCCGTGAACTCGGTTTCGTGACCCTTGCGTTCATGGCTCTCGCCGGGTTCGTCACGATCGCGACTCTGCTGTTCGTCACACCCTCGGGTCACTCGAACCGACCCGTAGTCGCCGACTGATCTGTTACGAATGATCCGACGAGAGAGGAAGTCATGACCGAGAAGACGAAGTCCGCGGGCGGAACGACGAAGTGGATCGTGACCGGTGTGCTCGCGTTGATCGCCGCCGCGTTCGTGATCTCGGTGATCACCGGAAACGATTCCAACGAAGCGTCGGGTGGGTCCATCCAGGATTCGACGACGGAGGTCTCGGATCTCACTGCCGACTCCGCTCCGTTGGTCGATGGAGCGGCTGAGAATCAACCCGTACTCGTGAGCGGACAGGCCCTCGATCCGCTCGGATCCACCGGAGCCGATCTGTCCGTCGGCGCAAGTGCACCAGAACTATCCGGAGCAACCTTCGACGGCACGCCGATCTCGGTCACTCCCGGTGACGGGACGCCCTACATGCTCGTTTTTCTCGCCCACTGGTGTCCGCATTGCAACGCCGAAGTTCCGCGCCTCGTCGAATGGAATGCATCGGGCATGGTTCCCGATGGACTTCGAGTGATCGGCATCAGCACGGCCGTGGCGGCCGATCGTCCGAATTACCCGCCGTCGGCATGGATCGTCGACAAGGAATGGCCCTTCGAGGTCATGGCTGATTCAGCCGACATGGATGCCGCCGGGGCCTACGGGGTGGACGGTTTTCCCTTCTTCGTGGTGGTGGGAGGCGACGGAACGGTGAAGGTTCGTGCATCGGGCGAGCAGGAGATCGAAGCGATCGATCGGTTGGTCCGGGACGCTCTCGCCAGCTGAGGTCCTGCGCTCTACGGTTGGGGTCGTGAATCTCCGCGAACTTCAAGACGTCATCGAGCGCACGTACGGCGAACGAGACCGTGATCGTGGGGTGCCGTCGACGGTCGCCTGGCTGGCCGAGGAGATCGGCGAACTGGCACAGGCCGTGCGCAAGGGTTCACGCGACGACCAGATCCACGAATTCTCCGACGTGCTGGCGTGGGTCGCGAGTCTCGCCAATCAAATGGGCGTCGATCTGACGACGGCCATCGACCGTTACGCATCCGGGTGTCCACGTTGCCAGTCGTTGCCGTGCGGATGCTGAAAAGACATGGCTGACGATCTGTTCGACGAAGACGATGACTGGGAAGACGAACTCGACGACGACGAGCCGTCGACGACATTTTCTGTCTCCGAAGTAGCCAACACCATCAACGACGTCCTCGGCGAGGCATTCGACCGCGGCATCTGGGTCTGGGGTGAGGTCACGGGTCTCAGCACCAAGAACGGTCACACGTACTTTTCACTCGTGGAAGCGACGCCATCAGGTGGCAAGGCGCAACTCAGCGTCAATCTGTGGGCCGGAGTCATGACCAAATTGCGCCCGGTTCTGAAGCGCAGCGGAGTGACCCTCGAGAACGGCGTCAAGGTGCGGGTGTTCGGCTCGCTCGACTTCTATGCCCCGTTCGGGAAGATCTCCCTGAACATGCGCGACATCGATCCGCGCTTCACCCTCGGTGACATCGCGCTCCAGCGCGAAGAACTCATTCGCCGACTTCGCGAGTCGGGTGATTACGACCGAAATCGCGAGCTCGAGTTGAGCCCGGCCCCTTTGCGGGTCGGTGTCGTCACGAGCGAATCGAGCGCGGCCTGGGCCGATTTCCGCCACGAAATCGAACGCAGCGGCCTGGGCTTTCACCTTCGCTTGGCTGATGTGCGGGTGCAGGGCGAATCGGCAGTACGCGACGTGACCTCGGCCATCCGCACTCTCGGCCTTCGTGACGACATCGACGTGATCGCCGTCGTGCGCGGGGGAGGAAGTCGGGCGGAGCTGGCCACCTTCGATGCCGAGGAGATCGCTCGGGCGATCGCCTCATCGCCACTTCCGGTGGTCACCGGCATCGGGCACGAGATCGATACGAGCATCGCTGATGAAGTCGCCCATGAGCGCTTCAAGACACCTACCGCGTGTGCTGCCGGACTCGTCGAACGAGTCAATGCTTTCGTGACATCGACCGAAGAAGCGTGGGATTCGATCGCTCGCCTTGCGACCGAAGTTCTCGGTGAGTCGAACAGTGCGCTTCGGATCATGGCCAATCAGATCGCCTCCCGCACTCGATCGGCTGTCGACCGAGCCGAAGAGCGTCTGGGATTCCGGTCCGCTCGACTTCACACGAGCGTCGCCAGCTCTCTCGTCGCCAACGAGGTCAGGGTTCTGAACGGCCGCGATCGATTGCGGCGCCGTCTTCCGCAGGTCATCGAACGTTCGAGTCTGCAAGTCGGGGGTCTCGAGGCACGCGTCCGGCTTCTCGACCCCCGTGAACTCATGAAGAGAGGTTGGTCGGTCACTCGTACGGCGTCGGGACTCGTGGTCCGGTCGGTCTCCGATGTCGTCGACGGTGATCTTCTGACGACGCAATTGCCCGACGGGACCATCACGAGCACGGTGGGTGCCGTGGTCCCCGAAGACGGTCGCAAGTAGGGTGAGGTGTCCATGAGCAAGAAGAGCGAAGACCCGAATGCGATCGGATACTCCGAGGCCATCGTCGAACTCGAGGCGATTCTCGCCGACCTCGAAGAGGCCGATGTAGACGTCGACGTTCTGGCCGAGAAGGTCGCCCGCGCTTCGGATCTGATCAAGCTCTGCCGTGAACGCATCGGTAACGCGAAGTTGCAGATCGACAAGGTCGTGGCCGGTCTCGAAGACTGACCACCCCGTAGGTTGATCTCGTGAGTACTCCGCCGCCCTCGTTACTGCGCATCGCCGGTCTGGTGGAGCGCCGACTCGGCGAAGTCCTGCGCGCGGAGGAGTCTCGATGGTCGCAGTTCGATTCGGATCTCGAATCGCCGGTCGGTGAGATCGCCAGGTTGATCGACGCCGGGGGCAAGCGACTCCGGCCGGCGTTTTGCCATTGGGGATACGTCGGTGCTGGAGGTCGTGCGGAGAGCAAGGAAGTCATCGACGCTGGAGCAGCCCTCGAGTTACTGCATGCGTTCGCGCTGTTTCATGACGACATCATGGACGGATCGTCGAGTCGGCGGGGCGAGCCCGTCACGCACGAAGTGTTCGCCGCCGAGCACCGAGTCGATGGTGGTAGTGGTGAATCGCGTCGCTACGGCGAGGGAATTGCGATCCTCGTCGGCGATCTTGCCTTCGTCTATTCCGATCGCCTGCTCGATGGCATTTCAGCCGCGGCCCGCGACGTCTGGCACGAACTTCGCATCGAACTCAATGTCGGCCAACTTCTCGATCTCATGGGATCGGCCCACCACGAGCGACGTCGATTCAAAGCCGAGCGGATCTGTCGATACAAGAGTGGCAAGTACACGATCGAGCGCCCGCTTCATCTTGGTGCCCTCATGGCCGCACCCGAACGGGCTGGCGAACTCACCACGGCTCTGAGTGCTTACGGCCTACCTCTGGGCGATGCCTTTCAGATGCGCGATGACGTCATGGGCGCTTTCGGGTCTACTGAGCTCACCGGGAAGCCGGTGGGGGACGACCTCCGTGAGGGAAAGCCGACTCCTCTCCTCGCACTGGCCCTCGAGATGTCGAGCGATCGAGAACGCAAGGTTCTCGATGCCGTCGGACGCCGCGTCCTCGACGACGACGGAGTGACCGAGGTACAGGAAGTCATCGTCGCCACGGGTGCCCTCGACGAGATGGAGCGGACGATCAGTCGTTTGGCGACCGAGGCGGTGGAAGCGATCGAACGTGCTCCCATCACCGACGATGCCCGGCGCGAACTCGTGACCCTGGCCGATTTCGTGAGCCGTCGGCAGACCTGATGGACCGAAGTGGCATGTGCGGTGGACTCCCGTCCCCCGTACATTGTCGGCCATGAAGAAGTGGGTGGGACCGGCCGGGATGCTCTTTCTCGTCGTCGTGTCGGCGTGTGGGAGCAACGATGGAAACGATTACGGCACGTTGCCACTGATCACGGTCGCGACGCAGCCGCCCGTGATCTCGACGACCACCACTCTTCCCGAGGCGGTCGAGTACTACACGATCCAGCAGGGCGACACCCTGTACGGCATCGCGCAGTCGTTCGGCATCACGCTCGATGACCTCATCGCCTTCAACGGCATTACCGATCCCGATGCCATCGAAGCCGGTCAGCGGTTGAAGGTGCCGCCGGTCGGGGCTTCGATTCCACCGGCTGTCACGACGACCGTCGCGCAGACAACGACCCCCTGAATTCGTACACTGTCGTCATGAGCGCGGGCGAGAAGTTCTGGCCTAATCAGGATCACTGGTCGGTCAAGATTCCTCTTCATACACCGCACCCTCGCCTGAAGGTTCTCGAAGAAACCGGTTTCGTTGCACTGAGTCCGATGCCCCTCGAGGTGCCGTCCCACGAATGGGAGTCCCTCGAATACATGGACTGGAAGAGCGGAGGCGACACCAACTTCGCTCCACTCGCGTCGGCCGATGGTCAGCTCGACTGTCGGGGATTCTGGGACAAGGGCAAGACCGACAAGGACGCGATCTGGACCACCAATGCCGACCACGCGCCCACGCTCCGGCGATATGTCGATTCGGTCGGTGCCAACTTCGGTCGGGTTCGCATCATCAAACTCGAGCCCCAAGACCGTGACACTGCGTTCCGGTCGATCCACCGGGACGACAACAATCGCTTCAACCCTGACCATGAGGGCTGGGTCGTGCGTTCATGGGTCGAACTCACCGATCAGCCCGACAGTTACATGCTTCTCATGGACAACGACGCCGATGGATTACCCGACCCGTCGACCGAACGGCGGGTACCTCTACCTCGTGGCGCGCGTTTCGTCGTCGACACTCAACGTCTGTGGCACGTGGTGGTGCATCCGCACAATCATCCGCGCTATGCATTGATCACGAGTTTCGAGAGCGGTCCGATCCTCGAGCGTTGGATCGAATCGCAGCTACCCGTCTCGGTCTGATTCCTAGTGACGCCCGCTCGCGGCGATCTCGGCGATGTCGCGCATGATCCGCCCGATCTCGTAATCCTTGGGTGTGTAGACCGCCGTGACCCCGGCATCCATCAGACGCGGTCGATCCTCTTCCGGGATGATGCCGCCGACGACCACCGGAATCGTCACTCCGGCCGAGCGGAGTTGTTGAATGACCGAGGGAACGAGCGAAAGGTGCGATCCCGAGAGAATTGACAGTCCGATGACATCGGGGTCCTCGTCGCGGGCACTGGCCGCGATCTGCTCGGGTGTGAGGCGGATGCCGGAATAGATGACTTCCATGCCGGCATCGCGCGCGGCAACAGCGATCTGTTCGGCGCCATTGGAGTGGCCGTCGAGTCCGGGTTTGGCCACGAGCAATTTGGGCGGACCACCCGGAATCGAACGTACGAATTCGGCCACGGCGGCGAGTTCGCCGGGACGTTTGCCCACTGCGGCCGACACTCCGGTCGGAGCTCGGTATTCGCCGAACACTTCGCGCAGTAGCCCGGCCCATTCACCGGTGGTACCTCCGGCCTTGGCGAGGGCGATCGATGGCTCCATCACGTTGTCACCCTCGATGGCAGCACGGCGGAGTTCGTCGAGCGCCTTCTTCACTGCGTCTTCGTCGCGGGATCCCCGCCAACGATTCACGTCGTCGATGGTTTCTTTCTCGACCGCCGGATCGACCTTGACGATCTTTCCCTCGCCGCCAAGAGGTGATGACTCCGTCTCGCGGTAACTGTTCACTCCGACGACCGTCTGCTCACCGCTCTCGATCCTTCGAGTCCGTTCGGCCATCGAACGGACGAGTCGACCCTTCAGATGATCGACGGCTTCGAAGGCGCCACCGAGCTCGAGGACTTCCTCGAACTCGGCCCACGCTTCGTCGCGGATTCGCGCAGTGGTTTCCTCGATGACGCGAGAGCCGTCGAAGATGTCGCCGTACTCGAGGAGATCGGTCTCGAAGGCGAGCACCTGTTGCATGCGCAGACTCCACTGCTGATCCCAAGGTGTCGGCAGACCGAGAGCTTCGTTCCAGGCCGGGAGTTGGATCGAGCGGGCCCGGGCGTTCTTGGAAAGTGACACGGCGAGCATTTCGAGCACGATTCGCTGAACGTTGTTCTCGGGTTGGGCCTCGGTGAGTCCGAGAGAGTTCACCTGTACCCCGTAGCGGAATCGGAGGGCTTTGTCGTCCTGGACGCCGTAACGCTCGCGGCCGATGCGCTCCCACAACTCGGTGAACGCGCGCATCTTGCAGATCTCCTCGACGAAGCGGATACCGGCGTTCACGAAGAACGAGATCGACGCAAAGACCTGCGGGAATTGTTCGGGTGGGACCTGACCCGAATCGCGAACGGCATCGAGCACACCGACGGCGGTGGCGAGCGAGTAGGCGATCTCCTGAACCGGCGTGGCTCCGGCTTCTTGGAGGTGGTACGAGCACACGTTCATCGGGTTCCACTTGGGAGCGTTGTTGGCGCACCACACCACCATGTCGACGATCAGACGACGCGAGGGAACCGGCGGGAAGATGTACGTACCTCGCGAGAGATACTCCTTGACGATGTCGTTCTGCGTGGTGCCCCGGAGCGCTGATCGGGCGACGCCCTGTTCTTCGGCGTTGGCCACGTAGAGAGCGAGCAACCAGGCGGCCGTCGCGTTGATCGTCATCGACGTGTTCATCTGCCCGGGCGGGATGCCGTCGAGGAGAGTTCGCATGTGGCCGAGGTGCGACACCGGAACCCCGACCTTGCCGACCTCACCGGCCGCCATCGGCGAGTCGGGGTCGTAGCCGGTCTGGGTGGGTAGATCGAAGGCGATCGACAGCCCCGTTTGGCCCTTGGCGAGGTTTGTTCGGTAGAGCTCGTTCGACGCCTTGGCCGTGGAATGACCCGAATACGTACGCATGAGCCAGGGCTCGTCGCGGCGTCTGGACACGGACTCGTCAGCCATGGTTCTCAGTCTGTCGTCGTCGGTGGTGGTTTTGCGCCTCGGACAGACGACCGAGGTAGTCGTCGCGCGGGATCTCGATGCCACCGAGGGACTCGAGATGGGGGGTGAGCCACTGGACGTCGAAGAGGGTCACGCCGCTCGCTTTCAACAACTCGATCAAGCCGACGAGTGCGACCTTGGAAGCATCCGTTGCCGTGTGGAACATGCTCTCCCCGGCGAAGAACCGTTCGATGCGGACGCCGTACACACCGCCGACGAGGTCGTCGTCTCGCCAGACCTCGACACTGTGAGCCCAGCCGAGTTCGTGCAATCGCGTGTAGGCGGCGACGAACTCGTGATTGATCCAGCCGTGGTCGCGTCGAGGATCACCGCAGGCCTGCATGACGCGCGTGAAACACGAGTCGAGGGTGACTCGAAATCGCCGACAACTCTTGCGGAGCGAACGTGAAACATGGAACGTGTCGAGAGGGATGATGCCGCGCGCTTCGGGGCAGAACCAACCGAGTCGTTTCCGCCCGATCGGCATCGGGAAGAGTCCGAGTGAATACGCATCGATCAGGGTGGCCGGTTCGAGGTCGGCACCCGTGGCCACGAGGTCACCCTCGAGTCGACGGGAGGATGCGAGCTCCCACGGCGAACGACCGATCGCGATCGCTGGACGTTCGAAGCGTGCGATGTCGTCCGGAGACGGGAAGTCGGTCAGCGGACTCACGCCGATCACCGTACCGAGACCCGTACGCACCGAGTCCGCGGTGTCGACGAATCAGTAGTCGTAGAAGCCCGACTTGGTCTTACGTCCGAGTTTGCCGGCCGCCACCATGCGACGGAGCGTGGGCACCGCTGCGTAGTTGGGGTCGCGGAACTCGGCGTAGAGCGCGTCGAGGATGGCGAGAGATGTGTCGAGACCGACGAGGTCCAGAAGGGCGAACGGTCCCATCGGGAAGTTGCAGCCACCCTTCATGGCGGTGTCGATGTCGGCCATGTTGGCCGTTCCCTGCTCGAGCATCCGGATCGCATTGTTGAGATACGGGAAGAGAAGAGCATTCACGATGAAGCCGGCGCGGTCCTTGACCTGTACCGGCTGCTTGCCGCAGGTGGTCGCGAACGCGGTGGCGGTTTCGATGGTCGAGTCGGAGGCGCTGAGCGGACGAACGATTTCGACGAGGGGCATGGCCGTGGCCGGATTGAAGAAGTGGATACCGCACACGAGTTCGGGACGCTTGGTGACCATCGCCAACTCGATCACCGGGAGGGTCGAGGTGTTGGTGGCGATGATGGCTCCGGCTTTCACGATGCCATCGAGTTCGGCGAAGAGTGCCTTTTTGGTCTCGAGGTCTTCGACGACGCTCTCGATGACGAGATCGCAATCGGCGAGTGCGGAGAGATCGGACACGGCAGTGATACGACCGACGATGGCCTTGGCTTCTTCCTCCGTCGCGCGGCCCTTCTCGACCTGCTTGGCCAGACCCTTCGACACGCTCGCCACCATGGCGTCGGCGGTCGACTGCGAGCGAGAGCGCACCACGACCGACAGGCCGGCGCGAGCCGCTACTTCGGCCAGTCCCGAGCCCATGATTCCCGAGCCGATGATCCCGACTTTGTTGATCGCCATGATGTTTTCCGTTTCCTGGTTGTGGACACGGGAACCCTAGTTACCGATCAGTAACTCGGGCAACGTGCGGAGCCCGTGGGACAACTACCGTCGCTGGGATGTCGACGTCGGCGGCCGAGGTGCACCACCCCGATCGCTGGGTGCGACTCCATGCCGTGCACAACTTTCGCGATCTGGGTGGCTACCCGACCCGGGATGGGCGGCGGACTCGCTGGCGCTCTGTGTTCCGAGCTGACGGTCTGTATCGACTGACCAAGAAGGACGTCGAGATCGTCCGGAGCCTCGGGGTGCGGACCGTGATCGATCTGCGAACCGCTCATGAGATCGAGGAGCGAGGTCGTTATCCAGTCGACCGTCACGACGTTCAGTTCCATCATTTGTCGGTGATCGATCAGACCTGGGACATGGCCGATGCCCAGGATTGGACCGGAGATCCGGCCGGCTTTCTCCGACTCAAGTACCACTTGATGCTCGCCGAAGGAGGGGAGCGGCTCGCCCGCGCGCTCGATGTTCTGAGTCGGGAAGATTCGGGGGTGACGGTGTTCCACTGCGCGGCCGGCAAGGATCGAACCGGTTTGCTCGCGGCCCTTCTGCTCGCCGGACTCGGAGTGGACGACGATGTCATCGCGGCTGATTTCGGTCTGAGTGAAGAAGCCGGAGTACGTACTCGCGAGTGGATCATGGAACACGCCCCGGAGTTCGCGGCGGGCTACGACGAGATCCCGGCGGTCTTCCATGCGGCCGATCCGGCGTCGATGAGCGGATTGCTCGCCGATCTCCGCTCCGATCACGGAACGATCCGCGATTACTGCTCGACCATCGGTGTGGACGCCGATGTGTGGAATCGGCTCGAGGGACGTTTTCTCACCTCCTGACCTCTCTCGTCCTCCGGAGACGTGCCGTACAGTCGGGACATGACCGGAACCGTGGTTCTCCAGGGCGGTAGCCCTTTCTCGATGCATGACGAGCTCGACCGTCGACTTCTCGCGACGGCCAAAGCCGATCGCGTCACCGTTCTTCCCACGGCCGATGCATTCGAGCGCCCCGAGGTCCTGATCGCGGCCGCGATGTCGTGGGCCGAGCGCTTGGAGATCGATGTCGAGGTACTGATGGTGATGAGTCGACCCGAGGCGATGGACGAAGGAGCTGCCGCGGTGGTCGCGTCATCGCGTGCGGTGTGGCTGGTGGGTGACAACCCGATCCACCTGAGAAGTGTCGTCAAGGACACCCCGATCTGGTCGGCGTTGAAGACTGTTCTCGATACCGGGGGCGTGGTGGTCGGCGCCGGTGCGTCGGCCTCGGCACTGTGCGATCCCATGATCGACCCGCGTGGTGGAGCACTTGCACTAGGCCTCGGTCTCGTGACCGGAATGGCTCTCGTCACCCAATCCGAGCAGATCACCGCAGAGCGTCACGCACGGGCGAAGAAATTGGCCAACGTTCCGCTGGTCTTCCTACCGTCGTCGTCGGCTTTGTTGCACACGTCGTCTGGTTGGGAGTCGGTTGGCGCGAACGAGATCATCGGCGCGCTGCCGGGCTGAGTCCGATGATCGAACCCCTGCGACTGGGTGTCATCGGCACCGGCATGATGGGATGCGAGCACATTCGCAATGTCAACGCCCTCGAAGGTGCGGTGATCGCGGCCGTGAGCGATCCGCACCCGGGTTCGATCGGTTGGGCACGGGACAACCTCGGAGTCGATCATCCTCCGGTCGCCGTCTTCGAGGATCACCGTGAACTTCTCCGAGCGGGAGTCGTCGATGCGGTGATCGTGGCGTCACCCAATCACACGCACATCGATGTTCTGGCCGATGTTCTCGCCACGGACGTTCCGGTACTCGTGGAGAAGCCGATGTGCACGACGGTCGAAGACTGTCGTCGAGTCGTGTCCCTCGCCGACTCCCGTGCGGCGATCACCTGGGTCGGCTTGGAGTACCGCTACATGGCACCCATCGCCGGGTTGCTCGACACGGTGCGATCGGGTGCCCTCGGCGAACTGAAGATGGTGTCGATTCGCGAACACCGCTTCCCCTTCCTCGTGAAGGTCGACAACTGGAACCGTTTCTCGGCCAACACCGGTGGAACGCTCGTCGAGAAGTGCTGCCATTTCTTCGACCTCATGAACCTGATCGTCGGAGTTCGGCCGGCGCGCGTGATGGCGAGCGGTGGGCAGGACGTGAACCATCTGGACGAGGTCTACGACGGCCGGAGGTCCGACATCCTCGACAACGCCTTCGTGATCGTCGACTACGCGAATGGAGTTCGGGCGAGTCTCGATCTGTGCATGTTCGCCGAAGCATCGCGACAGGAACAGGAGATCCGTGTGGTGGGCTCACTCGGCAAAGTGGAGGCCGACGTACCGGGCGACGGGTCGATCCATGTCGGTCGACGCTCGGATCGCTCAGTATCGGCGGTACCGGTTCCCCTGGATCCGTCGGTCGCCCACGTGGGCTTCCACTTCGGTGCGAGTTTCATCGAGGTCGCGCGCTTTTGCGATGCGGTTCGACGAGGCTCATCCCCGGAAGTCGATGTCCGCGACGGCCTCTGGTCGGTCGTGGTTGGTGCAGCGGCGCATCGTGCAATCGACGAGCGGCGCCCGGTGGAGATCGCCGAATTCGGACTCGACTGAGTCGTCAGGCTTCGGTGATCGTGATCGAGGTGACCTCGATCTTCTCCTTGGGCGGTACTCCGTTGTTAGCCGGATTACCGAGCGAATCGAGCACGGCCACCACATCGAGCCCTTCGGTCACCTTGCCGAACAAGCTGTAGCTCGGAGGCAGACCGGCGCCATCCGAACCGGTGATGACGAAGAACTGACTTCCGTTCGTATCGGGCCCCGAGTTCGCCATGGCGATCGATCCGATTTCGTACTCACCGTCGGCCGGGAGTTCGTCGGCGAATTTGTAGCCAGGTCCACCCGAACCGGTGGCCGTCGGGTCGCCGCACTGCACGACGAAGTTGGGGATCGCCCGGTGGCACTCGGTGCCGTCGAAGTACTTGTAGCGGGCGAGATTGACGAAGTTGTTGACGGCCCCGGGCGCCTTGGCCGGATCGAGGGTGATGGTGAACTCACCCTTGTTGGTGACGACGAGCGCGGTGTAGGTCTTGGTCGGATCGATGCACAGTTGCGGAGCATCGGTGAAGTCGCGAACTTGAGTGGCCGATCCGTCGGCAGGCGCGCATTCGCCCGTGCCGTACTCGAACTCACCCTTGTCGGGAGTCGGAGCATCCGATCCGGCCGGAGCCGTCGAGTCGCCCGGGCTCTCCGATGTCGGGGTGCTTTCGGTCGGTGCTTCGGTGGAAGACGCAAAGTCGTCGGTCGAAGAGTCGTCATTGGTGAGGAAGGCGATCAGGAAGAACAGCCCGACGAGTACGACGACGATGGCACCGATCGTGATGCCGCGGCGGGTGGACTTGCGACGCTGTTCGGCGCGGGCCTGCATCTGACGGCCCATCTCCCGGTTCGACTTCTTGCGCTGGCGTTTTTCGGTTCCCACGGAGAGGAGAGGCTAGTAGCCTGCGATTTCCGTGACACTCATCGTCCAGAAGTTCGGCGGCACCTCGGTAGCCGATCCCGAGCGCATCCGCGCCGTGGCCGAACACGTGGCCTACACCAAGCGTCACGGAGCCGATGTCGTGGTGGTCGTATCGGCGATGGGCAAGTCGACCGACAACCTGATCAAACTCGCCAATGAGGTGTCTTCGACCCAGCCTGGCCGCGAGATGGACATGCTGCTCACGACCGGCGAACGCATCTCGATGTCGTTGGTGAGCATGGCGTTGGCCGGTATCGGCATCGACGCCGTGAGTTTCACGGGTAGCCAGGTGGGCATCATCACCGACACCGTGCACACGAAGGCCAAGATCCTCGAAGTCAAGGGCGATCGCATCCGCGAAGCGCTGGCGGCCGGCAAGGTGTGTGTGGTCGCCGGTTTCCAGGGAGTGAGCACCGATCGCGAGATCACCACTCTCGGTCGAGGCGGATCCGACACCACCGCGGTCGCCCTGGCGGCCGCACTCAATGCCGATAGTTGCGAGATCTACACCGATGTCACCGGCGTGTTCTCGGCCGATCCGCGCATCGTCCCGCAGGCGCGCAAACTCGCACACGTCAACTTCGACGAGATGCTCGAGATGGCCGGAGCGGGCAGCAAGGTTCTGGCGCTTCGTTCGGTCGAGTTCGCCCGCAATCACAACGTTCCCATCCAGGTCCGCTCGAGCTTCACGTGGGAGCCGGGTACCTGGGTCACGAGTCAGGAGCCTTCGATGGAAGATCCGATCATCTCCGGTGTGGTCACCGATGTCAGTGAAGCCAAGGTCACGGTGCGCAAGGTTCCCGATCGACCCGGTATCTCGGCGTCGTTGTTCGAGCCGTTGGCGCAGTCGAACGTGAACGTCGACATGATCGTTCAGAACACGTCCACCGACGGCACGACCGACATCAGTTTCACGGTTCCCAAGGCCGACATGAAGGTCGCCGAATCGATCGTGGCCACGGTTGCCGCGCAGATCGGTGCCAGTGGCATCGTTCACGACGACTCGATCGCCAAGATCTCACTCGTCGGGGCCGGTATGAAGACGAGCCCGGGAATCGCGGCCAAGATGTTCCGCACGTTGGCCGACTCGGGAGTGAACATCGAGATGATCTCGACCTCCACCATTCGGATCTCGGTGGTCGTGCCGGCATCTGATCTCGAGAAGGCGGCCCGTTCGTTGCACACCGCCTTCGGACTCGACAGCGGCCAGGCGTACAGCGCACCTCTGCCCGAGCGGAAGTGAAATCGACCGGTCCTTCCGGGCCGGTCCACAGTTAGCCTGCAAGCCATGCGTATCGGTGTCGTCGGCGCAACGGGACAGGTGGGAGCCGTCATGCGGACCCTCCTCGAAGAACGCCGTTTTCCCGTGGATGAAATCCGGTTCTTCGCGTCGGCCCGTTCGGCGGGCAGCACCCTTCCCTGGAAGGGCCAATCGATCGTCGTCGAGGACGCCGCGACGGCCGATCCTCACGGGCTCGACATCGCACTGTTCTCGGCGGGGGCATCGTCGTCGAAAGAACTCGCGCCGCGCTTCGCCGCCGCCGGCGTGACCGTGATCGACAATTCATCGGCATGGCGAATGGATCCCGAGGTTCCCCTCGTGGTGAGCGAGGTCAATCCGGCCGAGGCGCGCCGGGCGCCCAAGGGAATCATCGCCAATCCGAACTGCACGACCATGGCCGCCATGCCGGTCCTGAAGGTTCTGCACGATGAAGCCGATCTTCAGCGAATCGTCGTGAGCACCTATCAAGCGGTGTCGGGCGGAGGCTTGGCCGGCGTGGACGAACTCGACAAGCAGGCGCGTGAAGTCACCGGCGGTGCACGCGAACTCACTTTCGACGGCGAGGCCGTTCCGTATCCGGCTCCGGCCAAGTTCGCCAAGCCGATCGCGTTCAATGTTCTTCCTTACGCGGGCAAGTACGTCGACGACGGTTCGTTCGAGACCGACGAGGAACAGAAGCTCCGCAATGAGAGTCGCAAGATCCTTGCCATCCCGAATCTGCGGGTATCGGGCACCTGCGTGCGTGTTCCGGTCTTCACGGGGCACTCCTTGAGCATCAATGCCGAGTTCGCCCGTTCGATCTCGGTGGCCCGAGCCACCGAACTCCTACAGAAGGCACCCGGTGTGGTGGTGCTCGATGTCCCGACTCCACTCGAGGCTGCGGGCAAGGACCCGAGTTACGTCGGTCGCATCCGTCAGGACTCATCCGTCGATGGCGATCGAGGACTCGTGCTGTTCGTGAGCAACGACAATCTGCGCAAGGGTGCGGCACTCAACGCCGTGCAGATCGCCGAACTCTTCCTCTAGGAGAACCCGATGGTCGGCACGCTCGTGATCCTGCGCCACGGCGAGAGCACGTGGAATCAGCAGAACCTCTTCACTGGTTGGCACGACGTTCCGTTGTCGGACAAAGGTCGAACTGAAGCCGCCGCCGCCGGTCGCACGATGGCTGCCGCTGGCATCTATTTCGATCACGCGCACACGTCACTCCTCGAGCGTGCCGTCGTGACCTGCCATCTTGCGCTCGAAGCGATGGGTCAGGTGTGGTTGCCTGTCAGTCGTTCATGGCGACTCAACGAACGGCATTACGGCGCGTTGCAGGGCCTCGACAAGAAGGCGACGACCGAGAAGCACGGAGCCGAGCAGACCAAGTTGTGGCGGCGGAGTTTCGACGTACCACCGCCGCCGGTGGAGGTGTCGAGCCCCGAACATCCGGTGAACGATCGTCGGTACCGGTTGCTCGACCCCGAGGTACTTCCCGCCAGCGAGTGTCTGAAAGATGTCGTCGCCCGAGTGCTTCCTTATTGGTACGACGAAGTGGTTCCCCAGCTTCGCTCCGGGCTCGATGTTCTCGTCACGGCACACGGGAATTCACTGCGGGCGCTCGTCATGCATCTCGAAGGAATCTCCGAGGGTGAGATCGCCGAACTCAACATCCCGACTGGTGCGCCCCGTCGGTACGAGTTCGACGACCAGATGGCGGTTCGCTCGGCTGAGTACCTGGGCGACTCGGCGGCCATCGCGGCGGCGGCCGCCGCCGTGGCCAAACAAGCCGGAGCCTGATCCAACCTGGTGTGCCCGTCGGCTCAGGCCGGTGACGGCTGTCCGAGCGCACTGTCCGTCACATGTTCACGAGCGTCGTATAGTGATCCACATGGCAAGCAAAAAGTCGTATCTGGAAAGCCTGCGCCGGGTCTCGCTCTTCTCGTCGTGCTCCAACAAGGACCTCGAAAAGATCGCCAAGGCCGGTGACGAGGTGACCATGGAGGCCGGTTCGCTGGTGGTCGATCAGGGACAGACCGGTCGGGAAGCGTTCGTGATTCTGAAGGGATCGGCCACCGTTCGTCGTAACGGCAAGAAGGTCGCCACCCTCGGACCCGGCTCGGTCGTGGGTGAATTGTCGCTCCTCGACCACGGCCCGCGCACCGCGTCGGTCATTGCCGACACCGACTGCGTCATGTTGGTGATCAGTCAGCGCCAGTTCCTCGGGGTACTCGACTCCATTCCGGCGCTTTCGCACAAGATGTTGGCCACACTCGCCGGCCGCATCCGCGAACTCGACCGCCAGTACTTCGGCTGATTCCAGCCGGGTCCTGTTCGAAGTGCCCTGCTCTCGGGGCCCTGCACTAGCGTTCTCCCTGCATGGCAACGCACACTGACACTCCGGCCGACGCCCCCTCGGGCCCCCGGCGCCTGAAGCCCTATCAGTTGTCGATCGTCATCGGCACGTTCGTGGCTGTGTTCACGATGGTGTCGGGTGTGGTTCCGCTCATCACCGGTTGGCACAACGACTCACCGATTCACCGCGAGGTGTTCGGGGGCATCCCCGGCCCGCTGAAGCTGGCCTTCTACACCTTGATTCCGGTCATGATCCTGTGGGGATCGTTCCGCTTCGCTGATCGTGTCCGAAACTGGGAGCGGGGCGCTCCGGATCGTCGCCGCACGACGCCTCGCAACGTGAAGCGCCGTCTCGCCGACTACCGCGCCGGCGTGTACATGCGCACACTGCTTCGCGATTCGGCTGCCGGACTCATGCACTCGATGATCTATTTCGGGTTCCTCGTTCTGCTCGGAGTCACGACCGTTCTCGAGGTCGACCACCAATTGCCCGAGAGCCTGAAGTTCCTGCACGGCGATGTGTACCGCGGCTACGTGCTCGTGGGTGACTTGGCCGGACTCGTCTTCACCCTCGGCGTGGTCTGGGCGATTGTGCGCCGCTACGTGCAGCGCCCCTATCGCATCCGGATCAAGACCAAGCCCGAACACGCGGCGATTCTCGGGGTTCTCCTCGCCATCGGACTGACGGGCTTTGGTGCCGAGATGTTCCGCATCGCCGAGAACTCGGCTTCCGGTCTCGACATGAACCACGAGAAGTGGTCGTTCGTCGGTTATCCGCTCGCGCAACTGGTCGACGGCTGGTCGCTCGACAGCCTCGGAACCTGGCACCAGGGCTGGTGGATCGCTCACGTGCTGACCTTCGTGGCGTTCTTGGCGCTACTGCCGATCACGATGCTCCGCCACATCTTCACGTCGCCTCTGAACATGTACCTGAAGGACCGCGACCGTCCCAAGGGCGCCATGAAGGCGATGCCGAATCTGACCGAGACCTCACTCGAGTCATTCGGTGCGTCGGTGGTGGAGGACTTCACATGGAAGCAACTCCTCGACACCGATGCCTGCACCATGTGTGGACGGTGCACGAGTGTGTGTCCGGCGCACGCAACCGGTAAGCCGCTCGATCCGCGAGAAATCGTCCTCAAGACCGGCGAGGTCATGGCGGCCACTGCGGCGCATGCGCCGGGAGGTCGGGTGTCTCCTCCGCTCGGCACCGATTCGGAGATCACCATCGGCGCCAATTCGCTTTTCGAGCGCATCAGCGCCGAGGAAGTCTGGAGCTGCACGTCGTGCAAAGCCTGTGACGAGATCTGTCCGGTCAACATCGAGATCCTCGACAAGATCCTCGACATGCGTCGCTACCTCTCGCTGATGGAAAGCAACTTCCCGGCCGAACTCGGCAACGCATATCGCGCCATGGAGAACCAGGGCAACCCGTGGGGAATGAATCAGGCCGAGCGCGCCGATTGGGCCAAGGATCTTGATGTGTCGGTGGTGGATCCGGGCGACGCGTTCAACCACGAATATCTCTATTGGGTCGGTTGTGCCGGATCCTTCGACGACAAGAACAAGAAGGTCACTCAGTCGATGGCCAAGTTGCTCCGCCGGGCCGGAATCGACGTGGCCGTGCTCGGCCCGAGCGAAATGTGCACGGGAGACTCGGCTCGTCGTTCGGGTAACGAGTACTTGTTCCAGATGCTCGCCATGCCGAACGTGGAGATGCTGAACGGGATGGGCGTGAAGAAGATCATCACGCAGTGCCCGCATTGCTTCAATACGCTCGCCAACGAGTATCCGCAACTCGGTGGAACATACGAAGTGATTCATCACACGCAGTTGCTCGAACAGCTCATCGACGACGGCCGCCTCGATGTGAGCAACGCTTCGCTCGAGGAGCGAATCACCTATCACGACTCCTGCTACTTGGGCCGCCATAACGACGTGTATCTCGCGCCGCGAAAGGTCGTTGCGTCGATCAAGGGCATCGAAGTGGTGGAGATGAGCCGCAACGGGACCAAGGGCATGTGCTGTGGTGCCGGTGGTGCGCGCATGTGGATGGAAGAGTCGATCGGCACGAAGGTGAACGACGAGCGCGCCCGTGAGGCGCTTTCGACCGGCGCGACCCGGGTCGCCACTGCGTGTCCGTTCTGCTACATCATGCTCGACGACGGTGTGAAGGGTGCAGGAGTCGATGAGGATCAAGTGCGCGTTGGCGACATTGCGATTCACTTGCTCGAGGCCATCGAGAACGGTGAGCGTGCGCTGGCTAATCCGGGCGCACCCTTGCGTGACTCCTCGGCTGCACCCGTCGCCGGCGAGTGACGCCCTAGTGGGCCAGGTGGCCCGTCACGAGTGAGCGGAGCATGTCGATGTTGGCACCGTTGTGAGTGCTGATCCAGACCACATCTCCGGGCTCCAGATCGCACGCTTCGGCTAGTTCGCGTTTACGTGTGGGTCGTTTGGACGACTTGACTTTGTCGCCCTTGGTCGCCACGACCGTGTGGGGAATACCGTTCTCCCGCAGCCATGCGAGCATCTGGACATCGAGTTTGGTCGGTCCGATTTCACCGTCGACCAGAACGAAGACCATGACGAGGCTCTCTCGTTCGAGGAGGTATCCCTCGATCATCTTCTGCCAACCCTGTTTGATTCGTCCGGGAACCGCGGCATAGCCGTATCCCGGTAGGTCCACGAGCGTGCCACCTCCGGGCACCGTGAAGACATTGATGAGTTGGGTTCGACCAGGGGTGTTCGAGACCCGTGCCAACTGTCGTCGGTTGGCGAGCGCATTGATCAACGACGACTTTCCGACGTTCGATCGTCCGACGAAGGCGACCTCAGCGGGGGAGTCGGGAAGGTCCTGGACCGCGGTGGCCGAACGGACGAATGTGATCGGCAGCGGGTTGGACACTCCGTGGAGTGTATGGACTCAGCTGTTGTGGAAGTTCTCGAAGTAGCGACTCGGCGTGGGTCCGCGCTGGCCGAGGTACTTCGAACCCCGTGCACCTTTGCCATAGGGCTGATCGGCGGGAGTCGTCATCTGCATGAAGCTCACCTGACCGATCTTCATGCCGGGATAGAGCGTGATGGGAAGACTCGCGACATTGGCCAATTCGAGAGTGACATGGCCATCGAAGCCGGCGTCGATGAAACCGGCGGTGGAGTGGATCAGCAGACCGAGCCGACCGAGGCTGCTCTTGCCTTCGATTCTGGCCACGAGGTCGTTGGGCACGGCGACCCGCTCGAGTGTGGAGCCGAGGACGAACTCGCCGGGGTGCAACATGAACACACCGTCTTGTGGAATCTCGATGAGTTCGGTGAGACCGGTCATGTCTTGTTTGACATCGATGATGCCGGCCGAATGATTACGGAAGACTCGGAACAGATTCGACACTCGCACATCTATGGACGAGGGCTGGATCATCGATTCATCGAGCGGGTCGATGACGATGCGGCCGGCGGCCAGGGCCTCACGGATGCTCCGGTCGGACAAGATCATGGGTCACACCGTAGTTCGTGGTCCCCAGCCGGGGCAGGTGACGGGCTCGGGGGAGTCCCGCTAACCTGCGCCCCTGCCGGCGGGTGTAGTTCAATGGCAGAACATCAGCTTCCCAAGCTGAATACGCGGGTTCGATTCCCGTCACCCGCTCTCAGCGTGAAGCGCTCCCCGCGGGTCTCTCGAATCGGGAGGAGCGTGAGCGACGGATCCCGTCAC
>CAZLXB010000006.1:0-96978 GCA_964563545.1 uncultured Bifidobacterium sp.
CGTTCGGCGGCCAGACAGAAGACGTCTTGCACCATGTCGCTCGCGTCGTGCGAGTTCGAGAGCATCGCACGCGCCGTGTCGTACAGACCCGGCGCATACCTGTCGTAGATGGCGGCCAGAGCCGCGCGATCGCCGGCGAGATACGACGAAACGAGTTGGGCGTCGGTCGTGGAGGTCGTCATGGCGTTCGATCGGCACGGAGGAGGAGAGTCCTCGGCCGGCCGGTTCTGACAGAAACTATTGCCCCGCTTGCGGCGTGCGGGCGGCGTCGGCGGTCCAGGCGATGGTGAAGTCGTGCGTCAGAGTTCGACCGGACCGCAGAACGAACGGTTCGTCGTTGACGCCGTTGGGCGGTCCGGATTGGGGTTCCACGCAGGTCGCCGACGGCGGCTGGTCGTACACGACCCAATATCGGCACGAGCTCGACAACTCGAGATCGTGTTGGTCGACGGTGATTCTCAAGACTCCCTCAGGATCGGCGAAACAGTCGTCGTTGGTGCCATCGGGTCCGATGGCCGCCGGTTGGACGGGCTCGGGAATTGTGATGCCGTCAGGGTCACGACGGAATGATGCGGTGAAGTCGAGTCGTCGATTGGTCGGTTTGCGGAACCACGGATGCCAGCCGATCTGGACCGGCATGTCGTCGGTTGCCTCGACCGTGAGTCGCATCGTCAATCGATCGTCGAGCAGTTCGATGTCGTGGACGACGCGTCCGGCGAAGGGCCAACCGGGGTCGAGAGTGGTGACGAGTCGACAATGCCGCGACGAGGACTCCTCGAGGACCCATGGCTTTTCGAACACGGTTCCATGAATGGCGTGCGGCGGAAGACGGCGGAGCAGTTCGTGACGACGACCGGCGAAATCAAGCCGTGCATCGCGGACACGACCGGCGTAGGGAACCATGGGGTAGCACCCCCAGCCGAGTGCGTCCTCGGCGTGATCGATGAGTACCGGTCGACCTTCGATCGTGAGTTGCGCGAGTCGGGCTCCATGATCGGGGGACACCGTGCACCATGCACGAGCGGAGTGGAGCTCGATCACCCGACCATTCTGTCGTCGTCCACTGGTGGCGTGGCACGATGGGCCGATGCGGGCACTGGTGCAAAGAGTCGAGTCGGCTTTTGTCGAGTCGACCGTCGACGGAGTGACCGAGACGGTCGGGGCGATCGGTTCGGGTCTCGCGGTCCTGGTGGGTGTCACGCACACCGATGACGAGCGAGTGGCCGACAAGATGGCCGACAAGATCTGGAATCTGCGAGTCATCGACGACGAGAACGGCGTGATGAATCTCGCCGTGAAGGACACCTCGCGGGCGATTCTCGTGGTGAGTCAGTTCACGCTCTACGGCGACACGAATTCGGGTCGCCGGCCGAGTTGGATCGCCGCCGCCCGACCCGAGGTTGCCGAGCCACTGGTTCAGCGGGTCGTCGACGCCCTGCGCTCGCTCGGGGCCGACGTGGCGACCGGCCGTTTCCGGACGGCGATGAAAGTGTCGCTCGTCAACGACGGTCCGACGACCGTGATGATCGAGATCTGAGCCGATCGCCGACGAACGCGAGGGTGAGAAGACAACCGAGAGCGACCATCCAAGGTCCATCACCGGTGTTCACGTAGATCGTCCGGCCACGACGGACGTCGATCTCGTGTTCGATGACCGATCGTTCACTCACCGCCGTGCGATCGTGCACGCGCCCGTTCGGGGCGACGAAGGCGCTGAATCCGGTGGGGGCGACCTGCACGACCCAACGGCCGGTTTCGATGGCGCGAAGTCGGGACGAAGCGATTTGTTGCGACTGGAGGATGGTCCAGGTGTAACTGGATCCATTGGTCGGATTCACGATGTAGCCGCCCCCGGCTTTCACGCCCTCGCGGGCCCGCCCGCCAAAGAACACCTCCCAGGAGATCACGACCGCGGCCCGACGCGTAGATTCACCGACACCCTGACCGATGTCGGACGGGACAGCGAGAACGGCAGTTCCCGTGCCGGCGACCGCGTCGCGCGGTACGAGATCGACCGGGGCGCCGAGTGAACGCAGGAAACCGCGTAGGGGCATGTACTCGCCGAAGGGCACCCGTCGGACTTTGTCGTACCGATCGAGGACGGTCGCTGACGCGTCGACCACGACTTGGGCGTTGGTGAACGATTCGGAGTCGACGTCTTCGGTGATCCCCACGAGGAACGGTGCGCGCAGTTCGCTCGACAGACGCGCCACTTCGTTGATCTCGCGACTGCGATCGAAGTCGGCCACGTCGATCACGTTTTCCGGCCAGACGACGAGATCGGGAGTTGCTCCCGAGTCCACGAGAGCGCGAGTCGCATCGAGGTGCCGTTCGACGACTTCGCGCGGGTCGGTGTCGATGGCGCGGGTCCCTTGCGGACCACCACCCTGCACGGCGGCAACGTTCAGGGTCTCACCGGTGTTCTGGCCATCAGGAGCGAGACGCGACACGACGAGCAGTGCGATGAGGGCGAGGAAGACCGGTCGCCGGATCGAACGCGGTGTGGTGGATCGCAGCGCGAAGAACGACGCGACCTGCCACGTGAACCACGAGAGGAGGATCACCCCGCCCACGCGCGCGAGTGTGGCGAATGGTCCGGCCACCTGTGCGATGGCGACCGTCGCCAGCGGAACCCCGCCGAACGGGAAGGCGAGTCGTAACGACTCGACGAGAACGTGCGCGCTCGGCGCGGCGATCACCCGCCAGCGATCCGGCACGCGCCCGACGACGACCGACGCGAACCCATGCAACGATGCGAACAGGGCGACGGCGATCAGGAATCCGGGTGCGGTGAGGAACCACATCCAGGCCAAACCCGGCAGGAACCAGCCGATGCCAGCGCCGAATCCAACGAGGAAGCGCCGATCTCTGGTGCGGTGCTCGAGGCGAGCCCACCATGCGAGGCCGACGAACGCGAGCGGCCACCATCCCCACGGGGGAAGGGCAAGGGCGATCAGTCCACCGGCGGCCAGGGCGCGGATCAGGAGCGCGCGACGCGGTCCTCGTGATCCCGACGAGCGAGTCATGTCGGGGTTCCGGAAACGTAGTCAGCGAAGACGACGATGCGTTGCCTGACCGAATGCGGTGGGTGGCAAGCGAAGAGGGTGGCTGTCGCGTTCTCGCTCTGATCGATGATCCACACGTCCTCGGGATCGACGATCTCGGTTCTCGTCACCGAGTACACGAAGCGACCGAGTGAAGTGGTGAAGACGATGTCGTCACCGGGTTGGAGCAGATCGAGATACCGGAACGGCTTGTCGTGGCTCGTGCGGTGGCCGCCGAGTACGACGTTGCCCACCTTGCCGGGGAGCGCGGTGCCCGGCCACCAACCGACGCCACGATCGAGGGTCGGCTCACTGATGCCTTGATAGATCGAGGTGTCGAGCATGATCGCCGGAATCTCGATACGGCCGATGTAGATGTCGGGGTCGGGTGCGTCGGGAGCCGGTGGCGCCTCGGGTGCCGGAAGTGTGGCGCCCGGCGCGAGTGTCGGTGGCCCGGAGTAGACAGTCGTCGTAGGCGCCGGAATCGTGGTGGTGGAGACGACGCTCGTTGTCGTGGCCGTCGACGCGGACGGAGACGACGAATCGCCACAGGCCGACGCCGTCGCAATGACGAAACCGAGTGTGAGAGCGACGCCCGAGCGATTCACGCTGTCATTGTCGCAGAATGCCGATGAATTCGGCGATCGTCGATGCCGCGGTCTCGGCCTGGGCGACACATGCCGGCAGGCCGATGCCCCGATGGCTCGCGCCGGCAAGGACCACACCGGGTGCGTCGTCGTGCAACGCCTTCTCGATGGCATCGAGACGATCGAGATGGCCTGGTCGGTACTGCGGAAAGGATTCGATCCAACGCACGATCTTGAATTCGGTGGGACGAACGGTGACACCAAGGTGTGATGCCACTTCATCGACGACCGTGGTGACGATGCGCTCATCGGACCATTCACGCACCGGCGACTCGTCGACGCCATCGCGTCCGATCGAGACACGCAGGATGCGCGAACCATCGGCTGGTCGCCAGTGCGCCCATTTGTTCGACGCGAACGACACCGCCGTGACGTGTCGTTGATCGGGTTTGGAGACGAGATAGCCGCTCAGTTCGTCGAAGGCGGCCAAGGGACGGGCCTCCACGCGCAGGATCGCCATGGCTACCGATGCGTGATCCATCATCGCCAGACCCTGACTCGCCACGGGTGAGAGGCGGGCCAGCATGCGACTGCTGTGACGCGCCGGTGACGCCACGACGACCGCGTCGGCGACTTCTTCGCGACCGGTGATCGTCTGCAATCGGTAATGCACCGCGTCGCGCTCGATCGACTCCACGGTCGAGGACGAACGGACCACGCCGCCGGCGCCGACTATTGCCGTGACGAGTGACGTGATGAGCGTGCCGAGTCCGGACGCCGGGGTCTCGAACACCGGACCGTCGGGTCGATGCGAACCGAGACGACGGCGCGCGGCGAGCAGAAGGCTCCGCGACGACGCGAGTTCGGCGAGTTGGGGGACCATGGCCAAACTGAATCGATCGGTATCGGCCGCGTAGATGCTCCCCACGAGTGGATCGACGAGCCGTTCGTGAACCTCGTCGCCGAAACGGCCGCGCACGAGCGCGCCGATCGAATCGCGGTGATCGGTTCGCGGGAGGAAGGGTTCGATGCCCGCCCGCAACCGACCTCGTCGGGAGATGAGCGAACCCGATGCGAGACGTCCGATGTCACTCGGCACTCCGAGGACGAGTCCGTCGGGAATGCGATGAAGTCCGTGGTGGTGGACGGCGGCATGGCCAGTCCGGGGGTTCGTCGTGTCGAGACCGAGATCGCGGGTGAGTCGAACCGCGTGTGGCACGCGGGCGAGGTAGGCGTCCGGACCCTCTTCGATGTGGTCGAGGCCGGCGAACGATCCGGTGCGAATGCGCCCACCGACGATGTCGTCCGCTTCGAGCACCGTGACGCGTATTCCCCGTTGCGACAGTCGATACGCGGTGGTGAGTCCGGTGACGCCGCCGCCGACCACGACGACGTGGGGGGACTCGATCGAGTTCACCCGATCACCCGAGTGCGATCACCCGTCGGGCCAGGGCTTCCATCACCGTCGGGTCGTCGTTGACGCACGCCGTGCGATCGAAGGCGAGGCCACGGTCGTTCGCATGCTTCTTGGCTTCGATGTCGAGGTCGTAGAGAACCTCGAGATGGTCGGCGACGAATCCGCACGCGCTCACCAATACGCCACTCGCGTTCTCACTCGCGGCTAATTCGTCGATGACGGTCAGGATGTCGGGTCCGAGCCAGGGTTCAGGCGTTCGGCCGGCCGATTGCCAGGCGATGGCCCACGACGACCACGAACTCAGTCCGGCCCGTTCGGCCACGAGTTCGGCGGTGGCGCGGAGTTCCTGCGGATACGGATCGCCGCCGTCGATGATCCGCTGGGGCAGTGAGTGCGCGGTGAAGAGAACCTTCGTATTGGCCGGGAGGCGAGCGAGTCGATCGCGCATGTCGGCGGCGAGGAAGTCGACGAAAGCCGGTTCGGTGGCCCAGGAGTCGATACCGCTCACGTCGATTCCTAGGGGTTCGGCAGCGGCACGGGTTCGGTCCATGTATTGGCCGATCGAATACGACGAATAATGAGGAGCCAACACGAGACCGATGATCCGTTCGGTACCGCGCGCCGCGAGTTCGGCCACGGCGGTCTCGATCTTGGGTTCGGCGTGCTTGAGCCCGAGCGCGACCTCGTACCGTCCCGGACTCAGGCGGTCGAGTGCGCTCTGCAGTGCCGTGCGCTGCGCTTCGGTCCGTGCGGCCAGTGGTGAGATTCCACCGATGGCGTCGTAGCGACCGACGAGTTCGGCGAGCAGTTCGGGGGTCGGCGCCCGGCCGCGTCGAATGTCGGTGTAGTACGGCTCGATTTCGGCCGGAGTACGCGGTGTTCCGTAGGCCATGAGGAGGACGGCGGTCTTGGTCATTGGAAACTCCCGTCGGTCGATTCATGGACGAGGCGGACGACTTCGGCGAGGACGTCGGGGTCGGTGCTGGGCGATACGCCGTGTCCGAGATTGAAGATGTGGCCGGGTCGGCCTGCGTTGTCGCTCAACACCCGTCGTGTGCCTTCCAGCGCGGTGTCGACGCCGGCGAGAACGAGGGCCGGGTCGAGGTTGCCCTGAACCACGAGGTCGGCACCCATGCGTCGACGGGCCTCGGTGATGGGCGTACGCCAATCGAGCCCGAGAACCTTCGGACCGGCCGCGTGCATGGACTCGAGCAGATGATCGCAGCCGATTCCGAAGTGGATGCCGGGCGCGCTCGGATGGAGTTCGGCGAGACGAGAGAAGACGTTTCGACTGTGCGGCAATACGAACTCGCGATAGTCGGCGACCGACAAACTGCCAGCCCATGAATCGAAGAGCTGGAACGCGGCCGCGCCAGATGCGAGTTGGGCATCGATGAAAGAGACTGCGTGTTGCGAGAGACGTTCCATGACCCGGTGCCAGAGATCGGGGGCGCGGTGCATCATGCCCTTGGTGTTCTCGTACGAACGCGAAGGTCGGCCTTCGATGAGATAACTCGCCACGGTGAAAGGCGCGCCCGCGAATGCCAACACGGGAACCGACAACTCGCGAGCGAGGATGCGCACGGTCTCGGTCACGTAGGGAAGATCCCGATCGGGTTCGAGAACCCGAAGACGTTCGAGGTCGTCGGCCGAACGCAACGGGCGTTCGGCGACGGGCCCGGTTCCTGGTGCCACATCGATGCCAAAGCCCACGGCGTGGGCCGGCACCACGATGTCGCTGTACAGAACGGCGGCATCGACGCCGTACCGACGGACGGGCTGCATGGTGATCTCGGCGGCGAGGTCGGGTTTCTTGATCGCGTCGAGGATGCTCCCGGGGCCGCGTACGGCCCGGTACTCGGGCAGGCTGCGACCGGCCTGACGCATGAACCACACGGGGGTTCTCCGTGGGCGACCCCCGGTGGCGGCGTCGAGGAAGTCGCGTGACATCGATGTCGACGCTAGCGGTGGTGCCGCGGAGGCCGCCCAACCGTCAGCGAACGTTTCGGCTCCGAACTCCTCAGAGACCGCTGGTCGGGTGACGTCGACTGCCGCGTCGGAGGGAGGCTTCGATACGCGCCACGCGAGTGCGGGCCGGTGGATGCGATTCCAAGAGTCGTTGCCATCCCGATCGGTGCGAGATCATCGGCGCGTCGTCGACCATCCGGCGAAGTGCGTCGGCGAGGTGGCGTCCGTAGCCGAAGGAGATCACCCGTCGATCGGCCTGGAACTCGGCCGAGCGACCGACGACATTGGCGAGGGCGACGCCGATCGATCCGCCGAACGCGAAGAAACGCGACAACGCGTTGAACATCGGCGCGGCGACCCGACCACCGACGTCGATGGCCCGCGAACGTGTCCCGAACGTGTCGGCGGCGGCCACCGAGACGTTGCGCAATGTCGAACCGATCCAGGTGAGCGTGCTCACCGGCAGCATGAGCCATTGCTGCACGGTCAGGGCAATGGTGTGCGAACCGAGATGGTGGCAGAGCTCGTGGGCGAGAACTCCACAGAGCGAGCGATGGTCGAGTTCACGGATGGCGTACGACGTGACCACCACCAAGTGTCCGCCGCAGGCGAAGGCATTGAGATCGTCGGCATCGACTACGCCGACCGCGAAGTGGCGGTCTCGCACGTGGAGGGCCTGAGCGACTTCGTCGAAGGCCCGTTGAAGGCGGGGGGCCTCGGTCGCGCTCGGCGGTCGGGCGCCCATGAGTGCCGAGACCAGACGGCGCTGAACGGCCGGCACGACGAGGACCGATCCGGCGGCGAGGTAGACGAGGAGAGCGCCTCCGTAGCCGATTCCCGTCGCCGCCCGCAGGACCAGCCAGAACGGCACCATGGCCAGCGCCCAGAGGGGGAGGACGGCCACGACGGGGACGAAGGCCACGACCGCAGCCCGGTCGATGTCGCGCCTCTGGAAGGTTGCCACGCCGATCATCTTGGCGAATCGTCCGGTGGGCCGCCACGACTTCGGGGAAATTGCTCAAGTCGGGCCGGCCAACCGACGATGAAAGTACGTGCTTGCGGAGTGTCCACGATGAAGAGCCGGCGGTCGACGTCGTCCATCGGCCGGTCGATCGGTGCCGATGCGGCCGCGCTGATCGAACGCGCGCGCGCCATCGAGACCACCGATCCATCGGGAGCGCGACTCTTCGTTCAGTCGGCCCGGCTTCTCGCACGCGAAAGCGGTGATGTGGAGCGAGAGGCCGAATCGCTCTACCGACTCGCGTCGATCGCGCATTACGACGGGCAGCCGGGCGACGCGCTCGCACTGGCCGCGGAAGCGCTGGCCTTCGCCGAGGAGAGTTCGGTCGTGCTCGTTCAGGCGTGGTCGCTGCATCTGATGGCCGTCATCCATTCCGACACCGGAAACCAAGCGGACGCCCTCGCGCTGTGCCTGCGCGCGTTGACTCTCTATCGTTCGACCGATCACGTGCTCGACGAGGGCAACATCCTGAACACGCTGGCGACGATTCATCACGAACTCGGCGACGTCGATCGGGCCATCGTCAATTACGAGGCCGCCCGCAAGGCCAATGCCCGCGACGGCCGTTCGGATTTCGAGTCCATCGCTCTGTCGAACATCGGATCACTTCGTGTCGAGCGCGGGGACGTCGACGAAGGAATTGGGCTCGGTCAGCGGGCCGTCGAACTAGGTCGTGTGCATTCGCCGGGATTCCTGCCCCGTCTGCTGACCTCATTGGCCGAATCGCTCGCTCGTCGAGGCGATCCCGATCGCAACGACGTCGACGCGGCGCGTGAGGCTTTGGATGAGGCTCGTCGTCGGCTCGACGATTCGTCGGTGGCCTTCGACGACGCACTGCGGGCCGAAGTCGAATTGGCCGCGGGTCGTCTCGAAATGCAGTCCGGGCGAAGCGATGCGGCCGAGGAACACTTGCGTGAGGCTTTGGGCCTGGCCCAGGTCGTCGGAGCCCGCCGTATCGAGTTGGAAGCGATCTCGACTCTCGCCACGTTGGCCAAACGAGAGGGGCGACTGGACGAAGCGGTGGCGTTTCTCGAAGCCCGTTGCGAGATCGCCGAAAGGTTGGCCAAAGACGGTCTCGACAACCGCGTCCGCACTCTGCAGATCGCCCACGATGCCGAGAATTCCCGGCAACGCACCGAAATCGTGCGGTTGCGCCTCGCCGTTGCCCAGGCCCGCCACGACGTGGAGTAGAACTGAGACAT
This sequence comes from uncultured Bifidobacterium sp., assembly GCA_964563545.1. GTDB lineage: Bacteria > Actinomycetota > Acidimicrobiia > Acidimicrobiales > Ilumatobacteraceae > Casp-actino8. The sequence goes on from CAZLXB010000006.1 coordinate 9,240, forward strand.
GAGCGATCACGTAGATCAGGCCCCGGTGATGCCGGGAGCCCAAGCATGGAGCCATCAGGGATCGAATCGATTCGGTGCGCTCTGCATCCATGGATTCACCGGAAATCCTTCGTCGATGCGCGGGGTGGCCGAAGCCTTCGCCGCCGCCGGTTTCCATGTGGAACTTCCCCGTCTCCCCGGACACGGAACCGCGGTATCGGACATGCTCGACACTCGCTGGTCGCATTGGTCGGCCGAGGTCGAGGACGCGTATCAGCGACTCGCGTCGCGTTGCGACAAGGTCGTGGTGTGCGGTCTGTCGATGGGCGGATCGCTCACGTTGTGGACCGCCCTGCAGCATCCCGAGGTGAGCGGAATCGTGTGCATCAATCCGGCCGCCCAGCCGCAGGCGGCCGAGATGGTCGAGATGGTCGAGGGGCTCGTCGCCGACGGAACCGAGGTCTTCCCGGGCATCGGTTCGGACATCGCGGATCAATCGGTCAAGGAGAGCGCGTATCCCGAAACGCCGCTCCGTCCGTTGTTGTCGCTCGTGAAAGATGGTGTCACCCCCATGGTCGGGCGTTACGGCTCGTGCACGGTGCCCATGCTCCTGATCACCTCACGCAACGACCATGTCGTCGATCCGGTGCAGAGCGATCAGTTGGCCGCCCAGTGGGGAGGCCCCGTGGAGCGGATCTTGCTCGACCGCAGTTTCCACGTGGCGACTCAGGACTTCGACAAGGAACTGATCTTCGAGGCCGCGGTCGCCTTCGGCGCCAAGGTCACCGCGTCCTGATCGTCGGAACGGCTCCCGCATGATCGGCGATCTGCTCGCGTCGTTGCCCAGCCCGGGCGACAACGCGATTCACATCGGCCCGCTCCAGCTGCGGGCGTACGGGTTGATGATCGCCATCGGAGTGGTCGTGGCGGCGCGCATCTTCGGCCGTCGACTTGCGTATCTCGGCGTGAGTCGTCCGGACGATGGTCCGGCCATTCTCGTGTGGGCGGTACCGGCCGGCGTGATCGGTGCGCGGCTCTATCACGTCGCCACCGACTGGGAGCGTTTCTCCGATTCACCCGGGGACATTCTGAAGATCTGGAAGGGCGGACTCGGCGTTCCGGGTGGCATCCTCCTCGGAACGCTCGTTGCGCTCGTGGTGTCGCGTCGGCGCGGAATCGATGGACACTCTTTGCTGTGGGCGGCGGCGCCGGCGATACCCGTGGCCCAGGCGATCGGTCGATGGGGCAACTGGTGGAATCAGGAGTTGTTCGGCCGGCCCACATCGTTGCCGTGGGGACTCGAGATCGATGCGAACAAGGTGGAGTACCTCGGGTACGCACCCGGGACCCTCTTCCACCCGACCTTCCTCTACGAGTCGTTGTGGAACTTCGGTCTGGCCGCGATTCTCGTGGCCATCGGCTGGCGCTTCATGTACCGCAAGCCGGCCCGACTGCTCGCTCTCTACTGCATCGGCTACGGCATCGGTCGGTTCTGGATCGAAGCGCTGCGCATCGACCCGGCCAAAGAAGGTGGAGGACTCCGCCTCAATCAGTGGACCGCGATCGTGCTCGTCGTCGGCGGACTCGGTTACCTCGCGTATTGCCGTTGGCGCATCGGCCGATCCGCACTCGGGGCCGACGAGGATCATCAAGTACCGTCCTCGGAATGACCACCGACGACACCGATCTCGTCCTTCTCTCTATCGCCGCACCGGGTGTGGGTCTGATCACCCTCAACAACCCCGATCGCATGAACGCATGGAGTGCGCGCATGGCGGCGCGATTCTTCGCGCGTCTCGACGAGGCCCGCAGCAACCCCGACATCCGCGTCGTGGTGGTGACCGGAGCCGGCAAGGGTTTCTGCCCCGGCGCCGACATGGACGCCCTCAATCAGATTCGCGCCAATCCCGCCGGCGGTGCCGGTCCGGCCACCGGCGCCGGTCGTTTCAGCGATCTGCTCGAGTACCCCAAACCCGTCATCGCCGCGATCAACGGCGCGGTCGCCGGCGTGGGATTGGTCATGGCTCTGTTCTGTGATCTGCGCTTCGCGGCCAAGGGAGTCAAGATGACGACGGCGTTCAGCCGTCGTGGTCTGATCGCCGAGTACGGCTCGTCGTGGGCGCTACCGCGCCTGATCGGTTCGGCTCGAGCCCTCGACTTGTTGCTGTCGGGACGCGTCATCACCGCCGAGGAGGCCGAACGACTCGGAATGGTGAATGAAGTCCTCGAGCCCGAGTCTCTGATGAGCCACGTTCTTGCCTACGCGTCCGATCTCGCCGAGAACTGCTGTCCGACGAGCTTCGCCATCATGAAAAAGCAGGTGTACGGCGATTGGGGAATCGACGCCGACACTGCGACGTCGAATGCCATCGGACTCATGAACGAGTCGGTCAAGCGTCAGGACTTCCAAGAGGGCGTGCAGTCGTTCCTCGACAAGCGACCGCCGCAGTTCGCTCCCTATTCCGACTGAGAGCCGACGATCTCGCGGAGTTGCCGCGCCATCTCCTCGGGTGACACCGGATTGAAGTATTCGCCGGCCCCGACTTCGGCGGCCGCGATGTAGCGCGGCAAACCGGCTCGTCGCCAGGGAGAGACGATGTCGATGCTCATCCACGCGTCCTCAGCCGAGCCGTCGAACGGGCGTTGGTTGATCCACATCATGTATGGGATTGGTTCATCGAAGATCGCGTCGAGCCGACCGAAGACATCGGCGAGTACTTCGGCGAGCTGTGCACGTTGCCCAGCGTCCAACGAAGGCAGATCGCCGGTGCGTCGACGCGGCGCGATCGAGAGTGCCACCGGAAACTCCGAGGCGTAGGGAACCGAGCACGTCCATTCGTCGTCGTCGACGACGACGCGCTCCGGCGTGGTGTCGGGTTGCCAGTGTCCGCTGAAGAGTCGGGCCGGTCGATCGGGCACGTGGTCGTAGGCGTAGATCTGGCCGTGCGGGTGGGCGATGGTCGCGCCGACCGATGCACCACGATTCTCGAAGACCAAGACGTAGTGCACATCGGCGCGTGCACCGAGTTCGGCTGTTCGTTGCGTCCAGAGGTCGACGACCCGTCCGATCGCTGCGGCACCGAGGGTCGCCATCGACGCGTCGTGGTTCGGCGAATACAGGATCACTTCGCAGCGGTCCCCGGGCATCGCCGGCCAGCGGTTCACGAACCAGCGCACGTCGTAGTCGTCCGGGGCCTCGAGTCCACCCGGGCAGAACGGACAATCGGAGGCATTGGGGTTGGTGGGCTGATTCGGGCGACCCTGACGATGACCCACCACATGAACCAAGGTGCCGAGTACCGGGTCGCGCCGGACATCTCCCGTCGTGCCTTCGGAGCCGCCATTCGTGGTCGTCGGTGACTCCATGGGGACATTCTGCTGGAGCGCGCGGTTGACGCCGACACCGACTTGCCGATAGGGAACAGGGGTGGCTCCGAACGTGCATCTCCGCGGCGATGGCGTGAGCCTCGTCGTGGACGTCTCGTCGGGGGTCCCGATCGTCCGCCACTGGGGTTCGGCGCTCGGGCCCTCCGATTCGGTACCCGATGACGGCCGGGTGACTTTGGGGGCGATCGATTCGATTCCGGCGGTGTCGTTGGTGCCGATGCACGGAGACGGGTTCCCGGGTCGACCGGGACTCGCCGGTCATCGTCGAGGTGGTCGACATTGGGCGCCCAGATTCGTGCTCGATTCGCACACGGTCGATGTTCACGAAGGTCGGACCGTGTTGATCTGCAGGGCGGTCGACCGAGTGGCCGAGCTCTCGCTCGTGAGTTCGCTCGCACTGGGTGACGATGGCGTACTCACCGCCCGGGCGACCGTGATCAACGACGGTGACACGCCGCTCATGCTCGATGCGTTCACGATCTCGCTGCCCTTGCCGCCCGATGCCGACGAACTCGCGGTCTACGGCGGTCGGTGGGGACGGGAATTCGATCTCCATCGTTTCGCTTGGCCCTACGGCGCATGGACGAGTGAGAACCGGGCCGGCCGGACGTCGCACGAACACCCGCCGTTCGTGTGGGCGTGCACCGCCGATGCGGGTGAATGGAACGGCCGGGTATGGGGAGTGCATCTTGCGTGGAGCGGCAACCACGTGATGTACGCGGAGACGATGTTCGACGGCCGTCGTTATCTGCAGGCCGGTGAACTCTTCCATCCGGGTGAGATCTGCGTGTACGCCGGCGAGTCGTTCTCGACCCCCGAGGTCGTCGGTGTCTTCTCCGATGTCGGCTTGACGCGAGCGAGCCGATCGTTCCATCGCGAGGCGCGTCGTCGTCTGCCGCGCCGTTTGGGGCCTCGGCGCGTGCATCTCAACACCTGGGAGGCCGTTTACTTCGATCACGACGAGGAGAAACTCCGTTCGATCGCTGATGCCGCCGCGGCCGTCGGCGTGGAGCGATTCGTTCTCGATGACGGATGGTTCGGAGCCCGTCGCAACGATCGCGCCGGCCTCGGTGATTGGGAGGTTTCGAACGCGGTGTATCCGAACGGTCTCGCGCCGCTCATCGACCACGTGCGTTCACTCGGAATGGACTTCGGTATCTGGGTCGAGCCCGAGATGGCCAATCCCGACAGTGAGATCCTGCGAGCGCATCCCGACTGGGTTTTGGCGACCCCGGGTTACGAACCGGTGCTCGGGCGTCACCAGTTGGTGCTCGATCTCTCTCGCCCCGATTGTTTCGCCCACGTCCTCGGTCGCCTCGACGAATTGCTGTCGGATCACGCCATCTCCTATGTGAAGTGGGACATGAACCGCTGGGTGGTGCAGGGGAGTGGTGCCGACGGCAAATCCGCGGCCCACGATCAGGTGGTCGCGGTGTACGCGCTGATCGACGAGTTGCGGGGACGACATCCGGACGTCGAATTCGAATCATGTGCTTCGGGCGGTGGTCGCATCGACATGGCGATCCTGCGCCGGGTCGAGCGTTTCTGGACGAGTGACAACAACGACGCCCTCGAGCGCCAGACGATCCAACGGGGGGCTTCCATGGTTCTGCCCCCGGAAGTCCTCGGTTCGCACGTCGGTCCGTCGCCTGCGCACTCGACTGGCCGTCGGCTCGACATGGCGTTCCGAACGGCCACGGCGATGTTCGGGCACATGGGCGTGGAAGCCGATGTGTCGCAGATGTCGGATCGCGATCGCGACGTCCTGCGCCACGGCATCGCGGTCTACAAGCGGTTTCGCGCCCTCGTCCACGGCGGTGAGGTGGCTCGCTTGGAACCATCGGGAACCGCTCGTGGTCATTGCATCGCCCATGGCGTGTACGCGATCGATCGTCGCGAGGCATTGATCTCGTTCGCTCGTCTCGAACCGTCGAGTGCGTCGGGCACACCGCCGCTCATCGTCCCCGGACTTCTCGACGATGTCGAGTACCGCGTCGCACTCGTGCCGATGTTGCCCGATGGTGACGGACTCGTCGGTCCCGTCGAGGCCCGTCCGAGTTGGGCGCGTGGCGAGGACTTCACGATGTCGGGACGCGAGCTCGCGTCCGTGGGGTTGCCGATGCCACTCGTTCGGCCCGAATCGGCCGTGGTGGTCCACCTTTCCGGCTCGTAGCATCGGCGGACGTGTCGACCTCTCCCGAATCGCCGACCGGCGACGCCCGTATCTCCCGTGATGCCGTGGTCAAGGTGGCTCGACTCGCCCGACTCGACGTGACTCCGGCCGAGATCGATCGGCTGACGACCCAACTCGCCGGCATGCTCGAACACTTCGCCGACATCGACGCCCTCGATCTCGGTGCGGTCGCGCCGATGACCCAGCCCTATCCACTCGTCAACGTCATGCGCGACGACGTCGTGGTGGCCGGCCTCGACCGCGATGAGGTCTTGGCGGCGGCGCCTTCGGCCGAAGACGGTCGTTTCCGAGTGCCACCGATCATCGGGCTGGATAGCTGACATGACCGTGCCGCCGTCCGCATCGGCCATTGCCGACTCCGTTCGTCGTGGCGAACGAAGCGCGACCGACATCCTCGAGTCGTACCTCGCCAACATCGATCGTCGTGAGAAGGACATCCACGCTTTCAATCTCGTGACCGCCGAGCAGGCCCGGGCCATGGCGGCCAAGGTCGACGCCGATGTGGCCGCCGGTCGTGACCCCGGCGCGTTGGCCGGGGTGCCGGTTGCTCTCAAGGACAACATGTGCACTCGTGGCGTGCCCACCACGTGTTCGTCACGGATTCTCGAAGGCTGGAAGCCGCCGTACGACGCGACGGTGGTGACCCGACTGGCGGCGGCCGGTGCCGTGTTCGTGGGCAAGACCAACCTCGACGAGTTCGCCATGGGTTCGAGCACTGAGAACTCGGCCTTCGGTGTCACGTACAACCCGCACGACACGTCGCGGGTGGCGGGTGGTTCGAGTGGCGGAAGCGCGGCGGCGGTCGCGGCCGAATTCGCGGCTGCGAGTCTGGGGAGCGACACCGGTGGATCGATCCGTCAGCCGGCGGCACTCTGCGGCGTGGTGGGTGTCAAGCCCACCTACGGAACCGTCAGCCGTTACGGGCTCGTCGCCTTCGCGAGCAGTCTCGATCAGATCGGACCTTTCACGACCGACGTCCGCGACGCGGCACTTCTGCTCGAGGTCATGAGCGGCCACGATCCTCTCGACAGCACGTCGATTCCGCAGCCGCCGATGTCGTTGATTCCGTCACTCGATCAGGATGTGAAGGGTCTGCGCATCGGTCGCATCACCGACCTCCCGGCCGGCAGCGATCCTGAGGTCGAAGCCCGACTCGCAGAGGCGTTCGCCGCCCTGGCTGCGGCCGGCGCGATCATCGTCGACGTCGAACTTCCGTCGATGAAGTACGGCCTCACCGCGTACTACCTCATCGCCCCGGCCGAAGCGAGCAGCAATCTCGCACGGTACGACGGTGTGCGTTACGGCCTGCGCGTCGACGCCCCCGACACCAACGCGATGTACGGCGCGACACGCGCGGCCGGTTTCGGCGACGAAGTGAAGCGGCGCATCATGCTCGGCACCTACGCGCTGTCGGCGGGCTACTACGACGCGTATTACGGCAAGGCCCTCAAGGTTCGTCGACTGATCTCTGACGATTTCGCCCGCGCGTATCAGAAGGCCGACGTGATCCTCACTCCGACGTCACCGATCGTGGCCTTCCCGGTGGGAGCCAAGGTCGACGATCCGTTGTCGATGTATCTCTGCGACGTCTTCACCATCCCGACCAATCTCGCCGGCCATCCGGCGATGAGCGTTCCCTTCGGAACCGGCGCCGACGGACTGCCGGTCGGCGTGCAGGTCCTCGCGCCCACGCTCGGTGAGGCGGCGATGTTCCGAGTGGCGGCGGAACTCGAGCGTTCGGCTCCCGGAGACTCCCGATGAACGCCGAGAAATACATGATCGACGACTACGAATTGGTGGTCGGCCTCGAGGTGCACGTCGAACTCGCGACCGCCACCAAGTTGTTCTCGGCCAGCGCCAATCGGTTCGGTGACGAGCCCAACACGCACATCGATCCGGTGACGCTCGGTCTTCCGGGTGCGTTGCCGGTACTCAACCGTCAGGCCGTGGAGTTGGCGATGCGCATCGGTCTGGCCCTCAATTGCACGGTTCAGCCGTGCACGTTCCACCGCAAGAACTACTTCTACCCCGATATGCCCAAGGCGTATCAGATCTCCCAGTACGACCAACCGCTCAACATCGATGGCTGGCTCGAGCTACCGGGCGGCAAGCGGATCGGTGTGGAGCGGGCCCACCTCGAAGAGGACACGGGCAAGAGCACGCACATCGGCGGAACCGGTGGACGAATCCATGGCAGCGACCATTCGCTCATCGACTTCAATCGCGCCGGAGTTCCTCTCGTCGAGATCGTGGGGCGGCCCGACATCGCCAGCCCCGACGAGGCACGCCAATACGTGACCGAACTCCGTCAGATCCTCGTGGCCGTCGGTGCGTCCGACGCCAAGATGGAAGAGGGTTCGATGCGTTGCGATGCCAACGTGAGCGTGCGCAAGCCCGGTCAGCCCCTCGGTACGCGATGCGAGATCAAGAATGTGAACTCGGTCCGCTCGCTCGGTCGCGCGATCGAATACGAGGCTCGGCGTCAGATCGCCCTCATCGAATCGGGCGAGCGCGTTCGTCAGGAGACTCGTCACTGGGACGAGAACGACGGTCGGACCCACACGTTGCGAACCAAAGAGGACGCCGACGATTACCGCTACTTCCTCGAACCCGATCTCGTTCCGCTGGCTCCCGAATCGGCGTGGATCGAAGCCGTGAAGGCGGCTTTGCCGATGTTGCCGCGCGAACGACGCGCTCGACTCGCATCGGCCACGGGCGCTCCCGCCGACGGCGAGGCCGTCATGGTCGTGGTGGAGCGTGGCCAGGACGACTACGTGCTCGCCGTCGCGTCGCACGGAGCCGATGCCGCTCGTGCTCTCGTGCACGTGAAGGAGGCGTACGCCGAGCAGGGGGCGAACCCCGCCGTGCCGGCGGCCGATCTCGCCGCCATGATCACGATGGAGACCTCGGGCAAGCTCACGTCGACTCAGGCCAAGCAGGTTCTGGCCGAGATCGTCACCAACGGTGGAGGCGATGCGCAACGAATCGCGGCCGACAAGGGCTTCGAGGCGATGGATACATCGGCGCTCGAGGCGATGGTCGATGAAGTCATCGCCGCGCAGGCCGACGCGTGGGCCAAGTACTGCGCCGGCGAGGAGAAGGCCATGGGCGCCCTGGTGGGCGCGATCATGAAGATCAGCAAAGGCAAGGCCGACGGCAAGGCCGTCACTGCACTTTTGCAATCGAAGCGGTCGTCGGCCTAGAGCCGACGCCGTCTCAGTCGAGTTCGCCGTCTCGCACGAGTTCGATCGTCCGCTGGCACGTCCGGTGGAATGCGTCGGCCGCCATCACGAGGTGATCATGAGGCGTGTCCTCCTCGGCCGTGTGGCTGAGACCGTTGGTCGACGACGAAAAGATCATCACCGTCGGCACGTGACGCGCCATCTCACTCGCATCGTGCAGGGCGCCGCTCGGAAGCTCGATGTCGTGCCCCTCGACCTCGCGCACGCTGTCGCGGGCGGCCTCGAGGAGTCGGGGGTGGAAGGGCATCGGGGGAATGCGGAAGATGTGCTCCCATTCGACCGTGCAACCCTCGGCGGCCGCGGCCTCGGCGGCGGCCGCCTGGCACTCGGCGAACATCGCCTCGAGTTCACTGGCGTCGATGTGTCTCATGTCGAGGGTGATCGTGGTCTCACCGGCCACTGCGGTGACGACACCCGGCTTGCACGCCACGGCACCGACGGTCGTGACGCCGTCGTGACGATCGCCGATCTCGGCGGCGGCGAGGGCGAAGCGCGATGCGGCACGGAAACTGTCACGTCGCATCGGCATGGGCATCGTGCCGGCGTGCGCAGCCTGCCCGCGGAAGATCAGTCGCTCACGTTCGATTCCCTTGGTGCCGGTGACCGTGCAGATACCGCGGCCCATCGATTCGAGAACCGGACCCTGTTCGATGTGGACCTCGACGTACGCCTTGACGTTCGCGAGTCGTGTCCGCGCCCCGTCGAGACGATCGATGTCGACGCCGTGCTGGGGGAGGATGTCGACGAGTCGGTTGCCTTCCTTGTCGGACAACCCGCGGAGAATCTCGACGTCGACGGTTCCGGCCACCGCCGCCGAACCGAAGAGCGAGCGGCTGAAGCGGGCACCTTCTTCATCGGCCCAATCGACGAGGGCCACGCTGATCGGTGGTCTTCCCGATGCGGCGAGCGAGCGGAGCAGTTCGAGTCCGGCCATGACTCCGAGTGCGCCGTCGAGCCAACCTCCTTTGGGGACGCTGTCGAGATGGCTGCCGACGACGAGGAGGTCGGGGCTGTCGCCGCGCAGGTAGGCCCACAGATTGCCGGCTTCGTCCACCTCGATCTCCACCGGCAACGTGGCCAGGTGTTCGCGAAGCAGATTGCGGGCCTCCACCCACTCGGGCGTCCAGCAGAGTCGACGGGAACCGGCTTCGCCACCCGTTCGCTCGGCCAAGGTTCGAAGATCGGCAACGACGCGTTCGGAATCGAATGATGTCGAGGTGACGCTGGGCATGGGGCAACGGTACCGTGAGCCCCCGTGTCCGAGCGAACGACCGATCACGTCTACATCGACGCACTGCGCGTGACGTGCATCATCGGCGTCCTCGAACACGAGCGGACGACTCCACAACCGATCCAGATCGATGCCGACATCGAGATCGACCTCTCCGAGGCCGGACGAACCGACGACCTCACCAAGACGGTTCACTACGGAGAAGTTGCCGTCGCACTGGCCGACTTGGCTCGAACCACGGGTTATCAACTTCTCGAACGTCTGGCCGAACACATGGCCGAAGTCGTGTTGGCGTTCCCGCGGGTCGAGGCCGTGGAACTCACGGTGACCAAACTTGAGCCCCCGATCCCGGAGGACATCGGCGCGACGGCCGTGCGTATCCGACGCGAGAACCGCCTCGGACGCGGCTCTCATCGAGCGGTGATCGCGGTCGGGAGCAATCTCGGCGATCGGGTGGCGAATCTACGGTTCGCCATCGGACGTCTGGGAAGCGCGGTCGTCGCCGCCTCGCAGGTGTTCGAGACGGATCCGGTCGGAGGCCCCGAGAACCAGGGCGCCTATCTGAACATGGTGGTCGCCACCGAGACGTCACTCGATCCGTACGCGCTCTTGCGCCAGTTGCATCGCATCGAAGCCGAGGCGGGTCGTGAACGGCTCGTTCACTGGGGCCCACGCACGCTCGATCTCGACGTGATCTTCTACGACGACGTGACCATCGCCGATCAGCACCTCACGATTCCGCACCCGCGGTACGCCGAAAGACGCTTCGTTCTGGCGCCACTCAGCGAGATCGAACCCGCACGGTGTCCGGCGGGCTGGGAGACGGCGCTACCACCCGCGGCCGTGCATCCGCGCGGCCCCTTGAGTTCGCTCTAGGCGAGTCCGAGTTCGGCTTCCACCCGTCGGATCTTGGCCGGGTAGTGCGCGCGCCCGTACTCGGGCCGTTGCCGCAACACGATCTCGAGCAATTCATCGTGCTGCGCGGTCTCTTTCCACGGCAGGGCGATGTACAGGGGCAGCCCGAAACGCCGCAGTTCGTCGAGATTCGAGTACACGCGCTTCTGGTACACGTAGCGCTCCTCCCACGGCCAGTTGGAAGGTGCGAAACCGGTACCCGGATCGAGAATGCACTTGTCACGGAGTCCGAAGCGATCGGCGATCCGCAACTGTTCGGTGAAGAAGTCGACCATGACACCGATCGGATCGGCTCGCACGAGCTCCATCTGGCGCGGATTGGGACCCGACAAGAAGGGGAGCACGATCGGAGCGCCGAAGTCGGCGGCGACCTTCCACATCTCCTCGGTCTGCATGCCGTCGGCGGCGTTGATCACGGTGGCACCGTTCTCGAGGGCCAGACGGGTGACCTCGGGCTTCCACGAGTCGATGCTGAGCGGAACGCCAAAGGCCGCGAGGGCACGGACGATGTCGGCCAGTCGATTCCATTCCTCGGCCCACGGGACGACCGTGGCATTGTCGGTCGAGCCCTGACCACCGAGGTCGATGCCCTGACAGCCGTTGTTCAACAGGTATTCACCCCGCCGAGTAGCGGCATCGGGTGTGGTCGCTATTGAATCGGAGTTGAGCGAATCAGGAGATGCGTTCACCACCCCGTACAGGAACATGGGGTCAGGTTACGAGCGAAAGGAGACGGCCCGGTGGGGATCAAGACATTCGACCCGACGGGCTGGACGCTCGGAACCGCGATGGCGGCCAAGCGTGACACGAAGGTGTCGGTCTGCCTTCCGTGCCGCAACGAAGCGGCGACGATCGGTGATCTCGTGCGGATGATCGACCATGCGCTCGTCGGCTCGCTCGTGGACGAGCTCATCGTGCTCGACGACGGCTCGACCGACGGAACCGGTGAGATCGCAGCCGAGGCCGGCGCCACCGTCGTGCCGGTCGACTACGTGCACTTCTTTCACGGATCGGCGCGGGGCAAGGGCAACGCCCTGTGGTCGAGTCTGATCGCGAGTAGCGGCGACGTGGTGGTGTGGTGCGACGGTGACATCACGAGTTTCACCCCGGACTGGATCGTGCGCCTCACGATGCCGTTGCTCCTCGACCCCGAACTCGGACTCGTCAAGGCGAGCTACGAAAGGCCTTCGCATCTCGGCGGTGGGGGACGTACGACCGAACTCGTGGCCCGACCCTTGCTCTCGCTCTTCTTTCCCGAACTCGCCGAACTCCAGCAACCTCTCGCCGGCGAATACGCCGGAAGACGTTCGATGCTCGAGGAGATTCCCTTCGCCACCGGATGGGGGGTCGAGATCGGGCTCCTGATCGACATGTTCGATCGCTTCGGCATCGAGAGTCTCGGTGAGGTGGACCTGGGCACGCGTCTGCATCGCCATCACAAACTCGAGACCCTCGCCATCCAGGCGGCCGAGGTCGCGGCGACCCTCCTCGCCCGGCTGCCCGATGCGCCGAGTTTCGCCACGGCGGCTCCGATGTTGAAGCGAAAGGCCGGCGACGACGTGGAACTCAATCTGATGGTTCGCCCACCCGTCAGTTCACTCGTTCGTTTCGGCGCTTCGTAGATAGCGCACGAACAGGTACCCATCGTCCGTGCAGACGTGGGCGAGTTCCCACGTCTCGCGTACGGCCCACGGACCCTCGGCCACGCGGTCGCTACGTCCGGAAATGAACCGCGGTGCGATCGTCAGGCACACTTCGTCGACCAGATCGGCGGCCAGCATCTGTCCGTTCAGGGTCGGGCCACCTTCGAGGATGCACACATCGCCCCGGAGTGTGCGAACGATGTCGCGCACGTCGCCACCCACGAGGCGGGTGTTGCCGGCGGCGAGCAAAGCCTCGCCGTTGCGACCGAGATCGCCACTGGAGGTGACGACGACGAGTTCCTGTCGTGACGGTAGGGGCGAATAGACGTCGGCGCGCACGGTCTCGGCTCCGACCAGAATCGTGTCGCCCGAACGGTGGAGGTGCAGGAACACTTCGCGGTCGGTCGGGCCGCCGAGGAGGGCCGACGAACCCTCGAGGGCCACCGCACCGTCGGCGGTGGAGATCATCGAGAGGACGATCCACGGACGATCGCCGAGTCGGCGACGGTGACCGGAGTCATAGGCCTCGGCGACCGTGACGTCGCGGACTTCCGGGAGCAACATCTGCACGGCTCGTTTCTACCTGCTCGGGTCGATCGACAGTAGGGTTCGGTCATGTACTTGGCCGAGACACCCGACCAGCAGGCGTTGCGCAAGGAACTCCGTGAGTACTTCGCCGCGCTACTGACTCCCGAAGTTCGCGCCGAACTCGGCGAATCCGGTGAAGGACGTCCGATCTTCCGCGAGCTCGTGCGCAAGATGGGCGCCGATGGATGGCTCGGTCTCGGTTGGCCGACCGAATTCGGCGGCCAGGGCCGTCCGGCCACCGATCAATTCATCATGTTCGACGAGATCCAGCGCGCGCACGCGCCTTTCCCGTTCGTCACCGTCAATACCGTGGGTCCGGCGATCATGGCGCACGGTACGCAGGAGCAGAAGGACCAGTACCTCACCGGCATCCTGAAGGGTGAGATCAACTTCGCCATCGGTTACACCGAACCCGAGGCTGGCACCGATCTCGCGAGTCTTCGTACCACGGCGGTCCTCGACGGCGACGAGTGGGTCATCAACGGCAACAAGGTCTACACATCGGGAGCCAATCAGTCCGACTACGTGTGGTTGGCCTGCCGTACCGATCAGGACGCACCGAAGCATCAGGGCATCTCGATCATCATCGTTCCGACCGACACCCCCGGCTTCGAATGGACGCCGATCGTCACCGTCGGTGGCGTCGTCACCACGGCCACCTACTACTCCGACGTGCGCGTCCCGAAGGGTAACGTGATCGGCGAGATCAACGGGGGCTGGAAGCTCATCACGATGCAGCTCAATCACGAGCGCGTCGGCCTCGCTGCTCTGTCGGGTCTGACCGAGCGCCTCTGTGACGATGTCACCACGTGGTGTCGGGTCACGCCGTCGGGTGGGCCCAACGGAGAAAAGATGATCGACCTCGCGTGGGTGCAGGCCGACCTGGCGAAGTGCGCCGCGTTGCTCGACGCGATCCGGCTCATGACGTGGAAGCTCGCGAAGAGTGTCGCTGACAACACCCTCGGACCGGCCGAGGCCTCCGGAGTCAAGGTGTTCGGCACCGAACGTGCGGTCGAGGTCTATCGAATCCTGCAGGGCATCCTCGGACCGTTGTCGCACTTGCGTGACGGAACGCCGGGCGCTCTTCTGCACGGTGAAGTCGAGCGAGCGGCCCGGGCCGCTCAGATCAACACGTTCGGCGGTGGGGTGAACGAGATTCAGCGCGAACTCGTGGCCACGGCCGGTCTCGGACTCGTTCGCTCAACCCGCTGAGGTCGGCGCGGCCAAAGCGCCGACGGCCATGTCGATCAGATTCGTCACGTAGGCCTCGTGATCGACGCGACCACCTCTCGACTTCTGGAGCCGTCGGGCCCGAGCGCCGAGCGACTCCGAAACCATCTCGACGAAGCGCGCGACGCGCTCGCGTCGGAGGTTGGCCGGTAGGGCCGGGGGCAGAGCCCGCTCGATCAGACGGAACGCGCGCATCGCCTCGGTCGGAGTGCGTTCTGGGTCCTCGTCCCAGCGATCGAACAGATCGACGAGTTGGCTCACGATGGAGAGGAAGCGACGACCTTCGATCGACGAGAGGCGACTCGCCTGTGGCTGCACGTAGGCCCACACGATCCGTCGCAGATCGTCGTGATCCCCATCGGCTTCCACCGTGTCGAGCATGGCGCGCCGTTCGGCTTCGATGGCGACATTTTGTGCATCGATGATCGCGAAGAGCAGTCCGTGCCGAGCATCGAGTCCTTCCACCGCGAAGTGATAGTGGAGAGCCGACGTGTTGCGCTGACCGGCCGCGCCGACGATTCTGGAGAGCGGCGTGGTGTACACGCCGTGAACGGCGAACAATTCGAGGCCGGCGGCGATCAAGGCATCCCGAGTCGACGCCGCGTCGCGCGGCATGTCAGGAGATGCGCTGGATGATGGTTCCGGTCGAGACCGCGCCACCGCAGCACATCGTCACGAGTGCGAACTCCTTGTCGGAGCGTTCGAGTTCGTGCAGTGCCGTCGTGATCAGACGGCTTCCCGTGGAGCCGACGGGGTGACCGAGGGCGATGGCCCCACCGTTCACGTTGACCTTGGTCGAGAGTTCGTCGCGGCTCACCCCGTGCACCTGAGCCCAGGAGAGGACGACCGACGCGAAGGCCTCGTTGATCTCGACGATGTCGATGTCATTCATGGTCATGCCGGCGTCCTTCAGAACCCTCTCGGTGGCCTGAACCGGACCGTCGAGGTGGTAGTAGGGCTCGGCACCGACGAGGCACTGGGCGACGATGCGAGCGCGCGGGCGAAGACCTTCGGCGCGGGCCCGGGACTCATCCATCCAGAGAACGGCGGCCGCACCGTCACTGATCTGGCTCGAGTTGCCGGCCGTGTGGATGCCATCGGGAATCACCGGATTGAGCGCGGCGAGTTTCTCGGCCGTTGTTTCGCGCAGTCCACCGTCGCGCGTGACGAGAGTCGTGTTGCCTTCGGCGTCGGTGACCTCGACCGGGACGATCTCACGTTCGAAGCGCCCTTCCTCGGTGGCGCGCAACGCCTTCTGCTGGGAGATGAGTCCGAGGTGGTCGACATCGGCGCGAGTGATTCCGCGCCGGGCGGCGATGCGCTCGGCGGCTCCGAATTGATCGGGCATGTCGAGGGCGAAATCGGCTGGTCGTGAGGAACCGTTCAGGAACGTGATGTCGGTGCCTTCGCCCACGCGCGGAACGTTGGCTCCGAGCCACACCTTGCTCATGTGTTCGACCCCGCAGGCCATGCCGGCATCGATGACTCCGGCGGCGATCATGTTGTGGATCATGTGATTGGCCTGCTGGCTCGAACCGCACTGGCAGTCGATGGTGGTGGCGGCGACCTGCCACGGAAGGCCCTGGTTGAGCCAGGCCGTGCGCGACACGTTGCTCGCCTGTTCACCGGCCTGGGTGACGCAACCGCCGACGATCTGTCCGAGGGTCAGCGGATCGATACCGGTCCGCTCGAGTACACCGGCTTGGATGCGGCCGAGCAGGGTGGCGGCGTGCATGTCGGCGAAATAGCCATTGCGCTTGCCGATGGCCGAGCGGCCGGCTTCCACGATGACGGGATTGCCCATGGTGTGTCGTGTCTCCTTGAGAGGTGCGACTGAATCAGCCGCGGCGGGTGAGTTGGACCGGCAGCGACTTGATGCCGTGGATGAAGCTCGACTGCAACTTCTTGACCGGTCCGGTGAGTTCGATGTCGGCGGCACGCTTCGAAAGCTCTTCGAAGAGAATGCGCATTTCGAGGCGGGCCAGGTTCGCGCCGAGACAGAAGTGCGGACCACCCCCACCGAAGGTGACGTGGTGATTGGGTGTGCGGGTGATGTCGAAGACGTCCGCATTCGTGAACGCCGCCTCGTCGCGATTGGCCGACGGATAGAACATCGTCACCGACTCGCCTTCCTTGATCTTCACGCCGTGGAGTTCGACGTCGCAGGTGGCGGCGCGCCGGAAGTAGTTGACCGGTGTGGCCCAACGGAGGATCTCCTCCACCGCGCTCGGCACGAGCGCCGGATCGGCTTGCATCTTGCGCCACTGGTCGCGGTTCTCGATCATGGCCACGACGCCATGACTGATCCCGTTGCGCGTGGTCTCGTTGCCGGCCACTGCGAGCAGCAGCATGAAGAGATCGAATTCGTGTTCGGTCAGGACGTCGCCGTCGTGCTCGCTGATGAGCGTGGTGATGATGTCGTCCTTGGGGTTCTGGCGACGTTCGAGGGCGAGCTGGTTGGAGTACATGTACAACTCGGTCGCCGCGATCTGGCCGGCTTCCGGATCGGCGTTGAACTCCGGATCGTTCGAGCCGATCATCGCGTTCGACCAGTCGAATACCTTGCGGCGGTCTTCCACGGGGATTCCCACCAATTCGGCGATGGCGATGAGGGGGAGTTCGGCCGAGACCTTGTCGACGAACTCGACATTTCCTTCTTCGAGGGCCTCCTCGATCAGTTGGACGGCGACCTCGCGGAAGTGCGACTCGAGCATGCGCATGGCCTTGGGGGTGAAGCCGCGATTGACGAGGGTCTTCAGGCGTGTGTGGTCCGGTGGATCGAGGTCGATCATGAGCCGGGCGGCATCGTTGTCGATCTCGGTGGCCTGCTCGTTCATGAGCGAGCCCTTCTTGGCCGACGAGTAGGTCTGAAACTTGCGACTCACTTCGACGACGTCGGCGTGGCGCGTGATGGCCCAGAACTCGTCGGTGTACATCGGCTCCATGCCCCGGCAGCGAATCACCGGGGCTTCGGCGCGGAGTTGGCGATAGAGCTCGTAGGGCGGGCCGTCCTTGTACGACGCGTGCGAGATCACGTCGAGTTTGTCGAAGCTCAAGTCATATCTCATCGGTCGACCCCCAGAATCAGTCCACTCGTCGGGACTCCCGTCCCGGCCGTCACGAGCACGTTCTCGACACTACCCACCTGATTGACGCTGGTCCCCCGCACTTGCCGGACGCCCTCGGCGATGCCGTTCATACCGTGGATGTAGGCCTCTCCGAGTTGACCACCGTGCGTATTGGTGGGAAGTCGACCACCCAGTTCGAGGCCGCCGTCGCGGATGAAGTCCTTGGCTTCACCCCGGGGGCAGAACCCGAACTCCTCGAGTTGCATGAGGACGTACGGGGTGAAGTGGTCGTAGAGGATCGCGGTCTGGATATCGGCGGGGGTCAGGCCCGACGACGCCCAGAGCTCGTCGGCGACGACTTTCATCTCGGGGAGTTGGGCGATGTCGTCGCGGTAGAACGATGTCATCGTCCACTGCTCGGCACCGGCTCCTTGTGCACCGGCCACGACCACCGCCGGCTTGTTGGGCAGATCCCTAGCTCGTTCGACGCTGGTGACCACGAGGGCCTGACCGCCGTCGCTCTCCTGGCAGCAGTCCATGAGATGCAGTGGGTCGACGATCCAGCGCGAGTTCTGGTGATCCTCCAACGTGATCGGCTGCTCGTAGAACCACGCCTTGGGATTCGTCGCCGCGTGTTTGCGACCGGCCACGGCGACACGGCCGAAGTCCTCCGATGTGGCGCCGTACAGATGCATGTAGCGGCGGGCGACCATGGCGACCCAGGACGCCGGGGTGAGTTGACCCGAGGGTGTGGTCCATGAGAACTGAGCGCGTTCCGCGGTGGCGGCCATGGGCAGATCCTGCACGCCGGCTCCGAAGCGACGACCACTGCGCTCGTTGAACGCGCGATAACACACGACGGCATCGGCGACCCCGGTGGCCACGGCCATCGCAGCCATCACGATGGTTCCGCACGCCGCCCCGCCTCCGTAGTGCACGCGGCTGAAGTGACGCAGCGATCCGATGCCCACATGGCGGGCGATCTCGACGTCGGGATTGTTGTCGGTGGAATACGTGACCATGCCGTCCACGTCGGAGGGCTGCAGGCCGGCATCGGCGATGGCGGCGGCCACTGCCTCGCAGGCGAGGCTCATCTCGCTGCGTCCCGAATCCTTCGAGAACTCGGTCGCGCCGATGCCCACGATGGCGGCTCGGCCTCCGAGGTCGTTGCCGATTCGCTTCACGCTCATGGCAGCACGACCTCCACGGTTGCGTTCACGTGGTCGCCGAGGGAATTCGAGCCCTTCACCGCAACGGTCACCGTCCGTGTGGCGTCGTCTTTCGTGGTCACCGCGCCCGTCATGGTCATCGTGTCGCCGGGATAGTTGGGTGCCCCTAGGCGGACCTTCACCGAGCGGAGGAATGAATTCGGTCCGGCCCAGTCGGTCACCAGTCGTCCGACGAAGGCGTTCGACGTGAGGATGTTCATGATGATGTCCTTTGAGCCACGTTCGGCCGCAACCGTCGGATCGTGGTGCACGACCTGGTAGTCGCGCGTGGCGATGGCCGTGGCGACGATGAGCGTGCGCGTGAGTGGGACCTCGAGAGGAGTGATCTCATCTCCCACGCTCACGGAATCGAACGTGCGAGTGGACGGGAGTTCGGTGAATGCCACGTTCAGGTCCTCGCGATCAGATTGCCGAGACGAGCCAGGTGCGAACTCGCCGATCCGAGCACGTTGGCGAGTTGGATGCCCCACAAGAAGTAGCGGTGCACGGGGTAGTCGACATCGGCACCTATTCCGCCGTGAAGATGTTGGGCGGCGGTGACGACTTGCTGAGCGCCTTCGCTCGCCCAGTAGGCGGCCACCGCGACGTCTCGGCGGGCGTCGAACCCCTCCGAGAGACGCCAGGCGGCATTGAGAGCGGTCACGCGCATCGCCTCGGTCGTGATGTATCCGTCGGCGGCGCGCTGAGTCGTGGCCTGAAATGCCGAGAGCGGCTTGCCGAACTGGCGGCGGTTGGAGAGATGTTGCGCAGTCAGGGCGAGTGATCCCTCGGCGACACCCACCTGCAACGCGGCCATCGCGACCACCGAGTGTTCGAAAACCGAACGCAGCATCTCGCGGCCGTCGTGCGGACACGAACCGTCGGCTTCGTGTCCGAGAAGCGCCGAGACCGGAAGCGTGATGTCGAGATCGAGGTGGGCGTGGGGTTCGTGATTGGTGGTGGTGACCTCGGTGACCACGATGCCCGGAGTCGACATCGGGACGAGGGCGATGGCCGGTGCATCACCGCACAAGATGGGTACGAGAACCAGATCGGCGTGTTGTGCGAAGGGAACCGCGGGCTTGGTGCCGACGATGCGAACCTGTTGTCCGTTGCGCTCACCGGTCACGTGCGGCCGCATGATGTCGTTGGCTCCGAACTCGGCCAGGGCGATCCCGACGACCCGCGATCCGTCGGCGATCCCGGCGAGGAGAGCGTGTTGGGCGCCGGTGCCGAAATCGGCGAGTGCCAATGCCGCGACACCGCTCGCCCACAACGGTACGGGAGCCACGTGACGCCCTTGGGCCATGAGGGCGAGGCTGAGTTCAACCGCACCGAATCCACTTCCTCCGCAGTCCTCGGGAACGCAGAGAGCCTGAATCCCGCTCGCCGAAAGTTGCGACCAGAGTTCGCGATCGAATCCGCTGGTGCGCTCGATCTCCTTCACCCGTTCGACCGTGACCTGTCCGGCGAAAATCTGCTCGGCGAGGTCACGGATGACCTCCTGCTCCTCGGAGAGATCGAAGTTCATTGTCCGGCTCCCTTGTTGTCGATGCCGTCGACGACGGCGAACGGAAGACTGAGGTCGTCGTCGCACTTCTCGATCACGATGCGCACTCGTGCACCGACCTCGACACCGTCCATGGAGTTGTCGACCGTGTTGACGACGAGACGGACAGGACGATCACCGGGGTGGCCCTTCGGATCGGCATCGAGATCGACGAGGAGAACGGGGAGTGGATAGTCGAAACTCGGAACCTGCGGATAGTGGGTGACGATGTAACTGTGGATCGTTCCCGCAAGCGGCATATCGACCGGCTTCCATGCGAGTGAACGACACGAGGGGCACATCGGGCCGGTCGGGAATCGCAGGACCCCGCACGACGCGCAGCGCTGAGCACACACCCGACCTTCCTTCAACGCATCGAACCACCACTGGGTGTCGTGGGTGGTGGCCGGACGTGGACGGGGTGGCTTGGGTTTCGGGGTGGCCGCACGTGCCTTGGGCCGGAATCGGAAGATGCGGAACATCATCGAGCCGACGAGTTCGTTGGCGGCGTCGTAGTAGTCCTGGCGCGTCGTCACGAAGTGTCCGGTGCCGAGCCCGGTCGTCTTCTCGTCGCTGATCGAATCGATGACCGTTCGCATCGTGAGGCGATCACCGGGACGTAGGTAGCGGTGGTAGATCTGATCCGAGTTGGTCCCGACCACGCTCGTGAAGCCCTTCGAGAAAAGAAGTGCGTTCATCCGCTCGTACGGCCCATCGCCTTCGCGCTTGGGTCCCTCGATCCCCACCATGACCCACGCTTGAAGCATGGTGGGCGGCGCCACGATTCCGCCGTGAACGCTCTGCGCCGCGAGTGCCGGGTCGGTGTAGATCGGATTCCGATCGCCGACGGTCTCGACGAGGTGGCGGATCATCGGGGCGTTGACCTCGTCCGGTCCGGGCGTGGGTTCGCCGATCTCGAGTCCGACGAATTCCTGCAGTCGGGCGAGGAACTCTGCCTTCTCGGCCGGCGATTCTTCGACAGCGGTGGATTCGGACGACATGCTCACTCTTTTCTCGGACTCAGGACTTGGTGAGTGAACGCCAAGGTAGATCCTTGTCGTTCTGCGGTTCGCGGGGGAGGCCGAGTCCGCGTTCGGCGATGATGTTGCGCTGGATCTCATCGGTTCCACCACCGATGCGGATGGCGAACTGGCTGAGCAGTTGCTGTCCCCATTGGTTGCCTTCCGGCGCGTCGGAGTCCCACAGCATCGCTCCGGCGCCGACGATCTCGGCCGCGAGATCGGCCGTGATCCGCCAGTGGTTCGCAAACGCGAGTTTGAGCGTGAGCATCTCGGGACCGGGCATGCGCAATTGGCTCATGGCGGTACGCATCCGTAGTCCGAGGAACCGAAGCGTCTCCGCGCGCGCATGCGCCGCGGCCAGACCCTGACGAACGCGCGCATCGTTGTGAACTCCGGTGCGTCGGGCGAGATCGATCAGTTGGGGAACCGTCCACGATCCACCACCCGATCCGATGTGACTGCGCTCGTTGCTGAGCGTGGTCTGGGCCACGCGCCAGCCACCGTTCACCTCGCCGAGGACGTTCTCGTGCGGTATGCGGACGTCGGAGAGGAAGACCTCGTTGAAATGCTGGACGCCGGTGATCTGGGTGATCGGTCGGACCTCGATGCCGGCCGACTTCATGTCGAGAATGAAGTACGTGATGCCAGCGTGCTTGGGTGCGTCGACGTCGGTACGCGCGAGCAGGATCGCGAAGTCGGCGAATTGACCAAAGCTCGTCCAGACCTTCTGACCGTTGACGATCCAGTCGTCGCCGTCGCGTACGGCGCGAGTTCCGAGCGACGCGAGGTCGCTGCCCGAACCGGGTTCGCTGAACAACTGGCACCACACCTCGTCACCACGCAGGATCGGTTGGAGGTGCCGTTCCTGCTGTTCGGGAGTGCCGTGGGCGATGAGCGTCGGTCCGACCATTCCGATCGACACCGCGAACGCTCCGGTCGCGACGTCGAATTGCGACATCTCCTCGGCGAAGATCGCGGCCTGGATCGGGCTCGCTCCGCGTCCGCCGAAGGCGGCCGGCCACGTGATGCCAGCCCAACCGTTGTCGAAGAGAACTCGTTGCCAGTCCCGGCAGTGCTGGATATGCCGACCGAGATCGTGTTCGGAGAGTTCTCCGCCACTCGAGGTCTTGGGTGACGCGTGCGCCGAGAGCCAGGCGCGTGCCTGGGCGCGAAACTCGGCTTCTTTCTCGGTGTCTCCGATGTGCATTGCACTCCCAGCCCTGCTCAGGGGGTTTCTGACAGTCTGTCAGAAACGGTTCGGCACCTTTTAGCCGGGCTGCAGTGTCATACGGGCCAGGAGGCACGGCCGGTGTAGAGCGGAAGGTCGTCCCGGCTGGTCAGGAGTGGGCGGGCCCCGTCCATCGCCATGACCTCATCCCAGTGTTCGCGCAGCCCCTCGATCGTCACGTCGGGTCCGCCCGACCACCCCGGAACCGCGACGGTTGCCAGACGGGCGGTTCGACCGGCTCCGGTCGTGAAGATCTCGCCCGAACACGGCGCATCGTCGTGGACGAGAAAGGCCGCCGTCGGACTGCAGAGTTCGGGCGGGAAGTTGTCCTCCATCCAGCGCCGGGTGTCCTCGTGCGGATTCAGGGCGGCCGAGCGCGTGTAGCCGATCGGCATGATGCAGTTGACCTTGATGCCCACCGCTGCGCCTTCTTTGGCGAGTGAGCGGGTGAGTCCGATCAGTCCGGCTTTGGCCATCGAGTACGCCGGCATGCCGATCGAACCGACCGCGGCCGACGACGACGTGACGAGGACGCGCCCGTAGCCGCGCTGCGAGAGATGAGGCCACGCCGCCCGGCAGAGTCTCCAGGTACCAAGGAGATGCGATCCGATGATGACGTCGGTCTGCTCGTCGGTCGTGTCGACGAACGCGCCGGTGGGTCCGCCGCGCCCGGCGTTGTTGAGCACGATGTGCAGGTCACCGAAGGCACTGATGGCATCGTCGACGATGCGATCGGCTGCGTCCACGACCGAGGCGATCGACACTTCGGCGCGCCCACCCGCCTCGCGGATGTCGGTTGCGGTGCGTTGGGCATGCTCGGAAGCGACGTCGTTGACGATCACACTGGCGCCGAGTCGACCGAGTAGGAGAGCGTGCTCGCGCCCAAGACCACGTCCGGCGCCGGTCACGATGGCCACGCGTCCGTCGAAGCGAAGCGGTGTCCGTTCGTCGGTCATGGTCCGACACCGTACAGTTCTCGACGTGGGGCGAGAACGAGTGGTGATGGTGACCGGTGCCAGCCGCGGCATCGGTCGAGCGATCGCCCTCGATCTCGCGACGCGCGGTCACTCGCTGGTGTTGACGGCGCGTTCGCTGACCGGCGGTGCGACCTTCGCTGGCACGACGCAGAACGACGACATCGCCGGTATCGAACTCAGCGGCTCGGTCGAGGCCACGGCGGCGGAGTGTCGCACGTTCGGTTCCGATGCACTTGCGGTGGCCATGGACCTCACCGACGAAACAAGTGTGCGGGCCGCGGCCCGAGCGGCGAGCGAACGCTTCGGGGCCGTCGACACGCTGATCTCGAACGCGATCTATCAGGGACCCGGCGTCAACGACCGCATCGCCGACCTGCCGGTGGAACTCGCGCGACGAGTGATCGAAGGTGATGCCATCGCACCTCTCGTTCTGTTGCAGGAGTTCCTGCCGGGGATGATCGCGAGCGGTCGAGGGGTGTTCGTGCAACTCACGTCCGGTGCCGCCACGCTGGTGCCCAAAGCTCCGTCGGGTGAGGGCGGCTGGGGAGTTGCCTACGCAATGGCCAAGAGTGCCGTTCATCGAGTGGCCGGCGTGCTCCATGCCGAACATTCATCCGATGGTCTGCGCGCGTACAGCCTGAACCCAGGTCACGTGACGACCGAGGTCATGAGGCAACGAGCCGAGCGCGCCGGTCGGGAGGCGACCGGCCGCGGACCAGAGGACACCGTCACTGCCGTGGCGTGGCTCCTCGACGGGTCGGAGGCGGCCTCAGCTCTGTCGGGACACGAGGTGATCGCACGTGACATCGCGCGCTCACTCTCCGATCCGAATCGTTGAGCAACCTTTCAGAGACGACGTAGTTCGGCCACCGCGGCCGCCAATGCATCGTCGTGTTCGGTGCCCGGAGGCGGGGCCACCAAAACGCCGGTGGCCAACCCGCCGAACCATTCGCTGGCAACGCGTGGGAGTTCATCGAAAGTGGCCTGCGGGACCAAGGTGTCGAGGACCTCGTCGGTGACGTGTCGGGAGAGTTCGTCCCACCTCGACTCGCGGATCAGCGATCGGAGCCGGCCGGCGAGGTCGGCCCACCCGAAGAGTTCGAGGGTGCGCTCGTAAGCCGGTGTGGAATACAAGAATGCGAGAAGGCGTCGGTTGTGTTCGCGTCGCTCGTGCAGATCGTCGGTGCTGGCGCCGAGAATCCACTGGGTTCCGACGACGAGTTCGATGTCGTCGAGCGACCGTCCGACTTCTTGCGCGCCGGCCGCCAGACCCGGCTGACAGACGTCGCGGAGATACCGAGGGTGACTGTTGGTCGGGTGGGTCACGAAACCATCGGCCAGACGTCCGGCGGTCTCGAGCAGTCGGCGGTTGACACCACCCATCCAGATGTCTGGTCGACGCACATCGGGACCGAGTGGATCGGGGGTGAAGTTCGGCGTGAGGAGATCGAGTGAGTAGTGCTCGCTCGAGAAATCGAGGGGCTGTTCGCCGTCGAAGGCGCGCCAACACGCACGCACCGCGCCGATGTGGTCGCGTAGACGTCCGACCGGATCATCGAAGGTGGCGCCGAAGCGACGCTCGATGTGCGGACGGATCTGGGTGCCGAGACCGAGCTGGAAGCGCCCATTCGACATCGCCGCGAGGTCCCATGCCGAATAGGCGACGGCCATCGGACTGCGCACGAGGGCCAGAGCCACCGACGTGCGTACCACGAGGCGGGACGTCGACTGCAGGGCGGCCATCGACGCGAGGAACGGATCGTGCA
The DNA here is from genome assembly GCA_964563545.1 of uncultured Bifidobacterium sp. Lineage (GTDB taxonomy): Bacteria > Actinomycetota > Acidimicrobiia > Acidimicrobiales > Ilumatobacteraceae > Casp-actino8. Next base: position 34,467 of record CAZLXB010000006.1, read on the forward strand.
CGGTCTCGGCGACGTGCAGTCCGTCGTAACCGAGCCGTTCGATACGGCGGGCGTGCTCGGGAATGTCGCGCAACGGCAGACGCGGATCCATGCCCGCGTAGACGCGCATCAGGACTGACTCCCGAATCGCGCGCGGGCCCAGTCACGCGCCACGCGATTCTCGTACGCGTAGGCGTCGTCTCCGTCGCCGAGGGGACGGACGTCGTCGTACAGTCGGCGAACCGCCTCCACTGCGCCGGCGTGGTTGGCGGCGATCGTTTGCGCGATCTCGACCGTGCGGTCGAGCAGCCGTTCGTGGGGAACGACTTCGGTCACGAGCCCCCACGCGAGCGCCGTACCGGCATCGACGAACTCGGCGGTGTAACTCATGCGGCGCGCGCGGGCTTCACCGATCAGGCGCGGTAGTCGGATGGTGAGGCCCCAACCCGGAACCATGCCGACCTTGGTGTGGGTGTCGGCGAAACGGGCCCGCTCGGAAGCGATGAGGAAGTCGCAGGCGAGGGCGATCTCGAATCCACCGGTCACGGCCGCACCGTTGATCGCTCCGATCACCGGCACTCGCGTGCGCGGCAACGGGCCCCAGTAACCAGGATGTTCGTTCGCGCCCTTCTTGCGACCGCCACCCACGTCGCGCAGATCGAATCCAGCGCAGAAGGCCGGATCGCGTCCGGTGAGGACGATGGCCCGCACCTCCGGATCGGAATCGACGCGCGCGATCTCGGCTGGGAACGCCGTCGAGAGTTCGGCGTCGAGTGCGTTGCGGGCTTCGGGTCGATTCAGGGTGACGACGGCGACCGCGCCCCGTCGTTCGACGAGGACCACCGGATCGGAAATGCCGTCATCGCCCACGATCTGACAGAGTGTCAGACGGACGCACCGTCGTCCAGAGCGAACGGGGGACACGTGAAATTCTGGTGCGCTACCGCCTTCATGAAGACGAAGCAATTGGTGCACATCGCGCAGTTGCTCGACGAAGCGGGTTACCACGGACTCATGGTCAGCGACCATCTCGTGTATCCGAAGAATCTGCAATCGAAGTACCCGTATTCGCCGCATCCGGACGGACGGCCGATCTGGGAACCCGAGACTGCGTGGCCCGACCCGTGGGTGCTGATCGGCGCCATGTCGAGTGTGACGCGCCAACTGAACTTCACCACCAACATCTACGTGGCCGGCCATCGCCCGCTTCTGCAACTGGCCAAGGAGATCGCGACGGCATCGGTTCTCTCGGATGGACGCGTGGCGTTGGGTGCTGGCGCGGGCTGGATGAAAGAAGAGTTCGACCTCCAGGGCCAGGATTTCTCCAATCGCGGCAAACGTCTGACCGAGATGATCGAGGCGCTCCGCGCGATGTGGGCCGGAGGATGGGTGGAGTTTCACGGCGAGTATTACGAGATTCCCCCGGTGACCATGGAGCCGTCACCACCGTCGCGAGTGCCGATTTACGTGGGGGGCCATACGGATGCGGCACTCCGTCGCGCCGCCAAGGTGGGCGACGGTTGGATCGGAAATGCGTATCCATGGGAGGAGGCCGAGCTCCATGTGGCGAAGTTGAAGGGTTACCTGCGCGAGTACGGGCGCGAGAACGACGACTTCGAGATCATCTGCGGTCTGTACGCGATGCCCACGGCCGACCTCTACCGGCGGGCCGAAGAGGAACTCGGGCTCACAGGAACTCTGTGCATGCCGTGGGCACTCGGCAATCCATCAGCTGGTGATCACGCTGGGTTGTCGGAGATGTCGGCTGCCTATCGGCCTTACATCGACGACTTCGCGACCAACGTGGTCGCCAAGTGCCAGTGACGTCGGTTCAGCCGGGCCAGACGATCGACTGCATCTCGGTGTAGCAGAGCAGACCGAAGTCGCCGCCGTCGCGGCCGACACCGCTCATCTTGAAACCGCCGAAAGGCGCCTCGTGGTTCCGTTGCGCGGTGTTGATGCCGACGTTGCCGCTTCGAAGTTGACGAGCAACCCGATAGGCGCGATCGGAGTCCTGCGAAAAGACGTAGTCGTAGAGTCCGAACTCGGTGCCGTTGGCGATGGCCAGACCCTCGTCTTCGTCGTCGAAGGGGACGACCACGACCACCGGACCGAAGATCTCCTGTTGAACGGGAGTCATGCCGGGTCGGCAGTTCGCGATGAGCGTCGGAGCGACGTAGAAACCGCGGTCCATGTGTTGCGGGCGTCGGCCGTCCACCACGACTTCGGCACCCTCGTTGGCGCCGGCGGCGATGTACGACTCGATCCGATCGCGCTGGGCAGCCGAGATCACGGGACCCACCAAGGTGTCGGGCTGAGTGGGATCGCCGACCTTCAGATGCGGAGCCACATTGGCCAGCGCGGTCACGAGTTCGTCGTACCGGCTGCGGTGAACGATCGCGCGCGTGGGCGCGGTGCAGATCTGGCCGCTGTGGAAGGCCCACACACTCTGGATCGCGCCGACCGCCTTGGCGACATCGGCGTCCTCGAGGACGAGTGCGGCTCCCTTGCCGCCGAGTTCGAGGAGCTGGCGCTTCATGGTCGCCGCTCCGGCCTCCATGATTTTCACGCCCACTCCAGTCGATCCCGTGAACGACACCATGTCGACATGCGGACTGGTCGTGAGCGCGGCGGCCGGTTCGGGTTTGGACGACGTCACGATGTTGATCACTCCGGGCGGGAACCCGACTTCGTGCATGATCTCGGCGAGTTCGATCACCGCGAGCGGATCCTGTGGCGCGGGCTTCATCACCACCGTGCAACCGACGGCGAGAGCCGGGGCGATCTTGCCGGCCATGTTGACGACCGGGAAGTTGTAGGGCGAGATGCACGCGACCACACCGACCGGCTGACGCTGGACGACTCCGCCGATGAGTCCGCCGGGAGCGAGGGGAGTGGCCTGCATCGGTGACGGTGGAAGGGGGATGTCGAGGCTGCGCGCTGCGCTGCGGGCGTAGCGCTCGAAACGTTCGATGGCGACCGGAACCTGCATTCGCGATCCGACCTGGGCGGTCGCGCCGGTCTCGCTGATGATGAGCGGTACGAGATCGGCCTGTCGTTCACGAAGGCGGTCGGCGACGGCTTGCAAGAGGCGCGCGCGTTCGGCGGGCGGCGTACGCCACCACCGGGGGAAGGCGTCGTGCGCGGCACGGGCGGCGGCCTCGGCCTGTGCGACCGATGCCTCGGGGGCGTGCCCGACGACTTGCTCGGTCGCCGGATTGATGATCGGGACGGAACCGTGGTCGCCGTCGACCCACTCGCCGCCGATGAGAAGTCGGTATGTCTTGTCGGACGTCTGAGCCACGGTTCGCCTCCGTTGTGATCGCCGTGCGAAGGCTACAATCTGACGGGTCGTCAGATTCCATCGCAAGGGGCCAACATGCTCGACATCGTCATCAAGGGCGGAACCATCATCGATGGAACGGGAGCGCCGGCGCGACGGGCCGACGTCGGAATCAAGGATGGACGCATCGTCTCCGTCGGCGTCGTCGAAGAGTCGGCAACAGAGATCATCGATGCCGACGGCCTCATGGTGGCTCCCGGTTTCATCGATCCGCACACGCATTACGACGCGCAGCTCCTGTGGGACCCGACTGCGAGTCCATCGAGCGTGCACGGTGTGACGACGGTGATCGGCGGTAACTGCGGGTTCACGCTCGCTCCGCTCATCCCTGGCGACGCCGATTACCTCCGCAAGATGATGTCGAAGGTCGAGGGCATGCCGCTCGCTGCGCTCGAGAACGGCACCGACTGGTCGTGGGAGACTTTCGCCGACTACCTCGGCCGACTCGAGAACAACATCTCCGTCAACGCCGGATTCCTCGTCGGCCATTGTGCGGTGCGCCGCTACGTGATGGGCCCGGCCGCCGTGGGTGGTGAGGCCGATGCCGAGCAGATCGACGCCATGCGTCGCGAATTGGCCCGCGCCATCGAAGCCGGGGCTCTTGGTTTCTCGTTCACGAACAGCACCTCGCACAGCGACGGCGACGGTGAACCCGTGGCGAGCCGTTGGGCCACGCACGACGAACTGATCGCATTGTGTGAAGAGACCGGTCAGCACGAGGGCACGACCCTCGAGGGGATCGTTCCGGGCTGTCTCGATCGCTTCGCCGACGACGAGATCGAGTTGCTGGGCCGCATGAGTGCGGCGGCCAATCGGCCCATGAACTGGAACGTCCTGACGGTCGACTCTCGCGAACCCGACCGTGTCCCGCGTCAGATCTCGGCGTTCGACCGCGCTGCTCAACTCGGTGGTCGCGTGGTGGCGCTCACCATGCCGGTCCAGGTGCCGATGAACATGAGTTTCCTCAACTTCTGTGGCTTGTGGCTGTTGCCCGGTTGGCAGAAGGTCCTCGGTGTCCCGGTGGCCGAGCGGATCCAGCGTCTGCAAGATCCCGACGTACGACTCGCGTTGCTGGAGAACAGCCTTTCGCCGGCGGCCGGCGTGTTTCGTCGGCTCGCCGACTGGGGCGACTACGTCATCGGCGACACGTATTCGAAGGCCAACGAAGGTCTGTCGGGGCGCATCGTCCGCGACGTCGCCAACGAGCGGGGGAAGAGTTCGTTCGGGACTTTGCTCGACATCGTGATCGCCGACGATCTCCGCACGATTCTCTGGCCCACCCCGCAGGACGACGACGCCGAGTCGTGGCGCATGCGAGCCGAACTCTGGCAGGACCCGCGCGCCATCATCGGAGGTTCGGATGCCGGCGCCCACCTCGATCGCATGTGCGGCGCGCCGTACCCCACTCGTTGGCTCGCCGACTGTCTGCGTGGTCGCCAACTCGTGCCGGTCGAGCACGCAGTCCGCATGATGACATCGGCGCCGGCGAACCTGTTCGGTCTCACCGATCGTGGTGTGTTGCGCGAGGGATCTCACGCCGATGTGGTGGTCTTCGATCCGGCCACCGTGGGTTCGGAGGACGCCCGACTCGTGACCGACCTGCCCGGTTCGTCGTCTCGTCTCACCGCCGGATCGCACGGCGTGGTTCGCGTTCTGGTGAACGGAGTACCGATCGTGGAGAACGGCGTGGCCAACGGCCGCACGCCGGGCACCGTGTTGAAGTCGGGCCGCGACACCCACACCGTCACGGCCCGCTGAATCTCTCCCCGCACGCGAAGGAGCCGCCCGGTTGCCCGGGCGGCTCCTTCGTACTTCTCACGACCGATGTGGTCAGTCGGTGATCGACACCCAGTCGCTCACGACGATGCCGCACGAGATCGGTGCTGCACAGCCGTTGTAGAGGCCGTTGGCATCGGGTGCGGTGTCAGCGGCGGCCGCAGTGATCTTCACGGTGTGAACCGCGTTGGCCGCGTACGGCTTACCGGGGGCGAAGAGTCCGGTTCCGCCACCGGCGAGAGCCAAGGGCACCTCGCCGAGGTTGAGCACCGACTCGATGAACGACGCGCGGGTCGGATTGACTCCAGCCGCGGTCATGGCCAACTGGAAGATGTTGGCCATCGCGCACTCCTGCGGGGTGTAGTCCGAGAAGAGCTGCTTGCCGGTCGTGTCGGTGATGATCTGACCGGCCGGCACACCCGAGTTGGACTTGCCGCCGTAGTACGACTCGAAGTTCTCGTCGAAGTGAGCGCGGCAACCAGCCTCGAACTCGGTGTCGGGACGAATGCTCGTTCCGTCGGTCGAGTGGTCGTAGGCGGTGATGCATTCACTACCGGCGGCCGCGGCCGGTGCACGGCTCAGACCGAAGGCCGAGCAACCCGAGGACGACGTGTCCATGAGGCTGAACTTGAGACCTGCAGCCGCGGCGGCCGTCCAGAATCCGGTGTTCTCGGTGAAGGGTGTGGCGACGAGGACGCGCACCACGCCTTCGGCCTGGAACGCACCGACGGCATTGGCACCTTCTTCGTTGATCGCCGCGTTGTCACCCGACGTCGAGTTCAATTCGATCAACTTCACCGTGTAACCAGCCTCGGTGAGGGCGGCCTCGGCGGCCTTGCCCGCTGCGCTGAGCGCCGGGGTGTTGTTCGACAGGATGCCCACGGTGGCGCCAGCGGCGGCCTCGCCGGACTCGATCCACGCCTTGGCTCCGGCGGCGGCCACGACCTCACTCGGCGGAGCGAGCGAGATGGCGAGTCCGGTGTCGAGTTCGGCCTGGCTCATGACGTCGCCGTACATGATCGGGACGCCGGCGTCGAGCAGGCACTTACGGGCGATCGACGAGAGACCGGTTCCGTTCACGACGAGGAAGAGTTCGTTGTCGACGGTCGCTTCGGCACACAGGGTGTCGAAGGTCGACTGATCGAGCGGGTTCCACACGAGACGAACGAGTTCGATCTGGCGACCGTTGATGCCACCGGCCTCGTTCATGTCGTCGAAGAAGACCTGCCAGCGAGCCATCAGGTGGTCGGTGGTCAGCGTTTCGGGAATCGAGATTCCCATGGCGCGGATGGCTTCGAGGTCGGAGACCGCCACGCCGATCTTGATGGTGTCGGGAGTGATGCCGACATCGGAGGCGGTGAGCTCTTCGGTCGGGGCTTCGGTGGCGGGCGCTTCGCTGCCGGCCGGGGCCTCGGTGGCCGGAGTCGAATCTCCGCCGTCGTCACCACCACACGCGGCGATGAGCAATGAGGCGCCGGCGACCAAGGCCAACGCCACTCGGGACTTTCTGGTCATCATTTCCCCCTCAGGAATGGTCCGTGACTAGTGAACCGAAAGCGGATTGCCCGGTTCAGGTAGGGGACGGTAGCACGGTCGGACCCGGTTTCTGACACATCGTCAGAAACCGATTCGGGCGACTATTGTCGTCGCCCGAGGGGGGTCCATGCAGGCAGGACAAGGGGAGTCGACGCCGTCGACGAGGTCGGTTGCTGATCTGGCCGGCTCGATCGTGGTCGAGCAAGCGGACCGCGCCGATCTTGGGGTCGAAGCCGTCGAGGAAAGTGCGCCCGTGGTCGAGGCGATGTCGATGCGCGAGGGCTTCCGTCGCGGGGGCTACCGGATCGCCGTGGTTCTCCTTCTCTTCACGGTCCTCGAGGAATTCGACCGGGTCGCCATGCAGGTCCTCGGTCCCGACATCCAGAAGTCGCTCGGCATCTCCGACACCTTGCTCCTCGGTTTGCAGAGTTTCGGCGGTGTCGTTCTCGTGCTGGCCACTCTTCCATTCGCGTGGCTCGCCGATCGCCGTCGACGCGTGCGCGTGATGTCGGCCGCGTCCGCGCTGTGGCTGGCCTTCGTCGCGCTCACCGGTTCGGTCGTCAACTCGTTCCAGATGGGACTCGCGCGGGCCGGCAGTGGATTCGGGGCATCGGCCCGAGTTCCGATCGGCCCGTCTCTCGTGGCCGATCAGTATCCGCTGGCCGTCCGTACCCGCATCTTCGCCATCGAAGCACTCGGTCGTCCGCTCGGCCAGGTGCTCGGCCCGCTGTTCGCCGGACTCGTCGTGGTGTGGGCCGGCAACGACGGCGGCGACTGGCGACTCGTGTTCTTCGCCCTACTGATTCCGGCCGGTATCACCGTGTTGTGGTCGTTGTCGTTGCGCGAACCCGAACGCGGCCGCCAGGAACAAGAGGCCATTCTCGGATCGACCGATGCCATCGGCGAGGCCGAACCGCCGGTGCGGCTCAGCGCGGCGTTCCAACGGCTGAAGAAGGTGCGCACGTTCTACTTCCTCGTGGTGGGTATCGGCGTTCTGGGTTTCGCACTCATCGCGGTTCCCGGCGCTTTCAACCTGTTGCTCGAGGACTCCTATGGTTACAGCGCCTTCCGTCGTGGCTGGATCGGCGCGATCACGTGGTCGGGCGCGCTCATCGGGATTCCGTTGGCCGGCCGTATCGGTGAGGCGTTGTTCCGCCGCAACCCTCCCTCGGCGTTGCGCATGATGGGCTTTTTCATCGTCGCCTATGGCGTGTTCGTCACGGTGGGTCTGCGGTTCCAGAGTGCGCCGGTGATGATCGCCTTGGTGACGATCGGCTATGCGTTCCAAGGTGCCGCGTTCACCCAGATGGGCCCGGCGGTGTCGGCGATCATTCCGTACCAGATGCGTTCGCAGGCCTTTGCCATGGTCGGTGTGTACATATTCCTGATGGGCGGATTCTTCGGCGGACTCCTCGCCGGAGCCCTGTCGGACGCGCACGGTGAACGCACTGCACTCACCGTCGTGGTTCCGCCGGCCGCACTCCTCGGTGGTTTCCTCATCGTCTACGGAAGCCGTTACATGCGGCGTGACATCGCCCTCACTGCAGCCGAACTCCGCGAACAGCAGGCCGAGCGCGAGCGCGTGATGCGCGAACCCGACAACGTCCCCGTGTTGCAGGTCCGCAACGTCGACGTGAGTTACGGCAACCTGCAGGTGTTGTTCGATGTCGGGTTCGACGTGCGCAAGGGCGAGGTTCTGGCCTTGCTCGGCACGAACGGCGCCGGCAAGTCGACCATCCTGAAAGCGATCTCCGGACTCAAGTTGCCTGATCGAGGTGTGGTCCGCATGAATGGCCGCACGATCACTCTCGTGGACCCGCAATACCGCGCGTCGATGGGCCTCGTACTCGTGCCCGGAGGCGAGGCGGTGTTCTCGTCGATGACAGTGGCCGAGAACCTCACGCTCTGGAGTCGCCAGATCTCCGACCCGAGTCGCCGACGCGAACGGTTGTCCCTCGTGGAAGAGACGTTCCCGGTTCTTCGTGAGCGCGCCGATCAACGAGCCGGATCGATGTCGGGCGGCCAGCAGCAGATGCTCGCCCTCGCCAAGGCCGTGATGCTCGATCCCGAGGTCTTGCTCATCGACGAACTCTCGCTCGGTCTGGCCCCGGTCGTGGTGCAGGATCTCCTCGTCGTCGTCGAACGCCTCAAGCAGCAGGGGATCACGATGGTCATCGTCGAACAGTCGGTGAACGTCGCATTGTCCATCGCCGACCGCGCCGTCTTCATGGAACGCGGTCAGGTCAAGTTCGAGGGTCCGGCGCGCGAACTCCTCGAACGTGGCGACCTGCTCCGAGCGGTCTTCTTGTCCGGAGCCGGCGCATGAGTGGTCTGCTCGCCCTCACGTACTCGAACGACATCGTGTTCGACGGTCTCGTCCAGGGTCTCGTCTACGCCCTCGTCGCCTTCGGTCTGCTGCTGATCTACCGCGCCACCGGCGTGATCAACTTCGCCCACGGCCAGATCGGGGCCTTCGGCGGTTATCTCATGGCCGTCTTCCAGATTCGCTACGACATCCCGTACGGGTTGTCGTTGCCGCTCGCTCTCGTGACGGGTGTCGTGATCGGTGCTGCGTCCGAACTCGTGTTGCGACGGCTCTTCACCCAGCCGCGACTTCTCTTGTTCGTGGCCACCCTCGGCCTCACGCAAGTGATCCAACTCCTCCAGCTACGACTTCCCATCGCCGACGAGGAGGCCACGAGCGTCACCTATCCGGTGCTCATCAGTGGCACGTGGGAAGTGGGTGGAATCACGCTCACCGGACCTCAGTTGTCGGTGCTGCTGATCGTTCCGGCACTGATGTTCTTCCTCGGCTGGCTCGTGCACCGAAGTGCGTTCGGCATGCAGGTTCGCGCCACGGCCGACAACTTCTCGGCTGCGCAACTCGCGGGTATCGGTGTGCGCCGCGTTTCGACGATGGTGTGGGCTCTGGCCGGGCTCCTTGCCACCCTCAGCACTCTTCTCATCGCGCCATTGCAGGGTGGATCGCTCGGCGTGGTGCAGAACGCGCTCGGACCCAAGCTCCTGTTGCTCTCGCTGACCGCGGCGATGATCGGCCGGATGCGTTCTTTCAGCTGGACGCTCGTCGGTGGTCTCGTCGGTGGTCTCGTCGACCGGTTGCTCGTGACGTGGTCGATCAGCGGCGATCTGCCCGACGGTTCGAACATCGCCGTTCTCTTCCTGATCCTGCTCGTCGTCCTCTTCACCGTCGGTCGGAGACAGATCGCCGGTGAAGACGCCTGGCAATTGGCCACCAAGGTGCGGGCGGCGCGTGCCGAACTCACGAAACACCCGCTCTATCGCGCGCTGACCGCGGTCGGCATCCTGATCCTCGTCGGACTGGCGTTGATCGTCCCGAGTCAGACCGACAAGGCGAGCGACTTACTGAAGTTCGCGGTGATCCCGGTGTATCTGATCGTGGCCCTGTCGGTCACGGTCGTCACCGGTTGGGGTGGTCAGTTGTCGCTCGGGCAATTCGGCTTCGTGGCCCTCGGTTCGTACATGACCGTCTATTACTCGCATGAACTTCCGTATCTCGTGTCGCTCGTACTCGGTGTGGCACTCGGCGTGGCGGCTGCGCTCGTGATCGGCGTACCAGCCTTGCGTGTGAAGGGTCTGTATCTCGCGGTCGTGACGCTCGGCTTCGGGCTTGCCATGCGCGCCTGGTTCATCGTGGCCGACAAGGTCTCGCCCGGTGGGGGAGGATCGGCACAGCTCGACGTCGATCGGGCCAAGGGTCTGCGACTCCTCTTTTGGACGGTCAAGGGCAAGAACTACGACGGTGTCTATTGGTTCAGCCTCTTCGTGGCGGCGATTGCCATCGTGCTCGTGTGGCGCATCCGTCGCACCGGAATCGGACGTTCGATCATCGCTACCCGCGATAACGAGAATTCGGCCGCCACCTTCACGGTCTCGCCGACCCGGGCCAAGTTGATCGCCTTCGCCGTGTCGGGCGGACTCGCGGCCCTCGCTGGTGGGCTCATGCCGCTCGTGGCCAAGAACGGCCAGTTCAAGATCGACGGATTGTCGTTCGACTTCGAGGAGTCACTGCGTGTCGTGGCCATCGCGGTGGTGGGCGGCGTCGGTTCGATCACGGGAGCCGTGCTCGGAACCCTCGTGGTGGTCGGCCTGCCGGTCGTCTTCGACGGAACGCAACAGGTACAACTCTTCGCCAGCGGCATCGGCATGTTGATCGTCCTCCTGTATTTCCCGAGTGGTCTGATCTCGATCGTCCATTCCGTGCGCGACAACCTTCTGTCGTACATCGCTCGCCGATCGCAATGGAAACCTCCGGTCCGGGAGACCGGCGCGACGCTCGCGAACCTCGGAACCTCGAGTCGCGTGACGACCGACGTCCTTCCGTTGCGCACCGACGGTCTGAACGTCACCCTCGGCGGGCGCACGATCGTGTCCGACGTGTCGCTCCAGGTGCGACCCGGCGAGATCGTCGGACTCATCGGGACCAACGGAGCTGGCAAGACCACCATCGTCAACGCGGTCTCGGGACTGGTTCCGTCCACCGGTGTCATCGAACTCTTCGGTCGTGATGTGTCGGCACTCCCGGCCTACCGACGCGCTCGTCTCGGACAGGGCCGCGCCTTCCAGAATGCACGACTCTTCGCATCGCTCACGGTGCGGGAAACGGTGATGGTGGCGCTCGAGTCCCGTCGACGTTCGCTTCTCGTCCCGTCTCTGCTCGCCCTGCCGCCCTCACCGCACCGTGAACGGCTCAGTCGGCGCGAGGCCGATGAGATCATCGGTTATCTCGGCCTCGGTCGATACGCCGATTCATTGATGAGCGAACTCTCGACCGGAACCCGCCGTATCGTCGAACTCGGCGCGCTGATCGCACTCGATTCGAAGTTGCTGCTCCTCGACGAACCCACGGCGGGTGTGGCCCAGCGCGAGACCGAAGCCTTTGCACCTCTGATCCGGACGATCAAGGACGAACTCGGAGCCGCGATCCTGATCATCGAACACGACATGCCGATGGTGATGTCGATCAGCGATCGGATCTACTGCCTCGAAGCCGGTCAGGTCATTGCGGAAGGCGATCCGGCTTCGGTGCGGACGAATCCGGCAGTGATCGCGAGTTATCTCGGAACCGACGAACGGGCGATCCAGCGCAGCGATACCGGATCGTGATCCGATGACGTCGTCGTTCCCCCGCCTCCTCGCGCCGGGCCGAATCGCCGGACTCGAATTGACGAATCGCGTCTTCCTCCCGGCCATGGACATGAATCTGTGCGTCGAGGGTGAGATCAGCGACGGTGAAATCGCGCACTACACCGCGCGGGCCGCCGGAGGTACGGCCATGGTGATCACCGGTACCGGTGCGGTGGCCTGGCCCATCGGCGCCACGTCGCGCCATCAGCCGGCGTTCTCCGATGATCGCTACATCCCGGGTCTGCGCCGACTCGCGGATTCGGTTCACGCCGTTGGTGGTCGTCTGTGCATGCAGATGTGCCATCACGGCAAGACCGCGAGCGTCGACACGGCCGATGATCGTCCGCAACTCGTGCCGTCGATCCCCGAAGGTTCACTCGACCTTTCGGCACTTCAGGACAACCCGGTGAACGAACTCATGGGGCTCGCCACTGCATCGCAGGGCAAGCGCGCCACCTACAAGGTCGCCGACGAGGACGATCTCGCCTGGGTCATCGATCAATTCGCCGCCGCCGCCCGCCGCATCAAGGCGGCAGGAGTCGACGCAGTCGAGATCCACGGCGCCCATGGATACCTCATCTCCACGTTCCTGTCGGCGGGATACAACAAACGTGACGACCGGTGGGGTGGTTCGCTCGAGAATCGCGCGCGACTCGCCTGTGAAGTCGTGCGGGCGGTCAAGCGCGAGGTCGGCCCCGATTTCCCGGTTCTCGTTCGGTTGAATGGATTCGAGTACGGACTCGAAGGCGGACTCACACCCGACGAGACCGCGGCGGCGGCGGTACTCATCGAGGCAGCCGGAGCCGATGCCATCCATGTGTCGGCCAACGCGCACAATCCCTTCGCCGATTTCACCGAGGGTCCGCTGCCGGCGGCGGTCGGCCAATATCGTGAATTCGCGCGCGCGGTGAAGCAGCGGGTGTCGGTCCCCGTGGTCGCCGTCGGTCGGATGCTTCCCGAGATGGCCGAGGAGATGCTCGCCGCCGGCGATTGCGACTTCGTCTCGATGGGGCGCCAGTTGCTCGCCGATCCGGATCTGGTGGCCAAGTTGCGCACCGGCGCGCGGCGCTCGGTCCGTCCCTGCATCAACTGCTACGTGTGCGTCGAGCAGAACTTCTTCGATGGCACGCCGAAGTGCGCGGTGAATCCGGCGCTCGGACACGAGGAGAAGGCCCGCCTCGACAAGTTCGATTCGGCGCGCCACGTGGTCGTGATCGGTGGCGGTCCGGCCGGCCTCGAAGCGGCGCGAGTAGCGGCCGAACGTGGCGCGCTCGTGACTCTCATCGAGAAAAGCGGTCGACTCGGCGGCACGGTTTGGTTCTCGCAACTCACCACACCCGCCAATGCGCAACTCGTCGATTGGCTCACCCACGAAGTCGAGCGATTGGGTGTGAACGTCCAACTCGGCACCGAGGCCACGGTCGAGATGATCCGCGCGCTCGCGCCCGACGCGGTGATCGTGGCGACCGGTGCCCGTCGCGGCAAGCCGGCCGTGCCGGGAGCCGATCTGCCGCACGTTCTCACGGGCGACACGTTGCGAGCGCTGATCACCGGCGAGTCGGGTGCGGGTTCGATCGGAGCACTCGCGCGAGTGGCCGTTTCGGCCGGACGATTGGCCGGGGTGTTGAATTCCGCCGATCGCATCCGCTCGCTTTCCAAGGTGTGGATGCCGGTGGGCAAACGAGTCGTGGTGATCGGGGGATCGCTCGTGGGTCTCGAGTTGGCCGAATTCCTCGCCGAACGCGGTCGGCAGGTGACCGTTCTCGAAAGCGGTTCGCACATGGGTCTGCCCATGGCCATGCCGCGTCGATGGACGGCGGTGCGTCGGGCCACCCAACACGGAGTGACCCTCGTGCGTCAGGCCACCGTGGTCTCGATCGGTAAGGCGGCCGTTCGCTATCGGCTCGGCGAACAGGAATTCGAGGCCCGCGGCGACACGGTCGTCGTGGCGTCGGAAGTGGAACCCGACACGGGATTCGCTGATCGCCTGCGCGCCGCCGGACTCGCAGTGTCGGTGGTGGGCGACGCCCAGGACGTCGGTTACATCGAAGGTGCGATGCACTCGGCATTCGAGGTGGCGCGTGCCATCTGAATCCAACGCAGTGGTCGAACCGACTTTCGCCGATCACGTCCGGGCCCGAGTCGACGACGACAACATCGCCGTGAAGTTCGGCGACACCACGATGACCTATCGGGTCTGGTGTGCCGAGGTCGCCCGACGCGCGGCGTGGTGGCGCCGTCGAATGGCGAGCCGCCCGTCCGGCGCCCCGGCCCATCTCGGGATCCTGCTCGACAACACTCCGGAGTTCACCATGTGGCTCGGGGCTGCCGCGGTATGCGGTGCCACGGTCGTGGGGATCAACCCGACCCGTCGCGGTGCCGAGCTCGCGCGCGACATCACGCACACCGATTGTCAGGCGATCGTGACCGAAAGTTCCCAGATTGCCTTGCTTGAAGGTCTCGATCTCGGTGCGGCATCCGATGCGGTGCTCGATACCGACTCCGATTCGTACCGATCGGAGCTCGCGCCATTCGATGGCGCGAGCCTGCCCACGGCCGCCGAAATTCCGATCGACCCGGCGTCCACGTTTCTGCTCCTCTTCACATCGGGGACGAGCGGTGCGCCCAAGGCTGTGATCACGAGTCACCGTCGGCTGAACTTCGTCGCCGGTTCGATGTGCATGATCACCGAGCTCGGTCCCGACGACGTCACGTACATCGCCATGCCGCTCTTCCACTCGAACGCCCTCTTCACCGGCTGGGCTCCGTCACTGGTGGCCGGCGCCGCGGTGGCGCTGCGACGCAAATTCTCGGCCTCGGAGTTCCTTCCCGATGTTCGGCGTTACGGCGCGACGTACTTCAACTACGTAGGTAAGCCGCTCGCCTACATACTCGCCACGCCGGAGTCCCCGGACGACGCCGACAATCCCCTGCGCCGCGGTTTCGGCAACGAGGGTTCGGAGGCCGACATCGCCCGCTTCGCCGAACGCTTCGGGTGCAAACTCACCGATGGCTACGGGCAGACCGAGACCGGCGCCTCGATCGTGCGAGTCCCGGGCATGCCGGCCGGTTCGCTCGGTGTGGCCGCCCAGCCGTCGATCTCGGTTCGCCATCCGGAGACGGGGGAGGAGTGCCCGCGAGCGCGCTTCGATGCCGAGGGTCGCCTCCTGAACGCCGAAGAGGCGACGGGCGAGATCGTGAACGCCGGTGGGGGAACCTTCGAGGGGTACTGGCGCAACGACGAAGCGAATCGCGAACGTCTTCGCGATGGCGCGTACTGGACGGGCGACCTTGCGTACCGCGACGCCGACGGTTTCTTCTATTTCGCCGGTCGCACGGCCGAGTGGATTCGTGTGGACGGTGAGAACTTCGCCGGCGCTCCAGTCGAGCGAATTCTCATGCGCCATCCCGACGTGATCCTCGCCGCGGTCTACGGGGTGCCCGATGCCGAGATCGGTGATCGGGTGATGGCGGCGATCCAACTCGTGCCCGGTCGTCGCTTCGACCCGACCGAGTTCGCGGAGTTCCTCGCCGGTCAATCCGATCTGGGTCCCAAATGGGTTCCCACTTACGTGCAGATCGTCGAGGAATTCCCCATGACCCAGACCAACAAGGTCGTCAAACGCGAACTCGTGAAGCGTCGTTGGCACGATGCCGAGACCGATTCGACGTCCGAGTTGTGGTACCGCCCGGGCAAGGCCATCGAGTTCTCTCGCTTCGATCTCGCCGCGGCGACGGAGCTACGCCAGCGCTTCGCGGATCGCGGTCGCGCCGCGTTACTCGACTGACTCCGCGCTGGTTTAGGGACGCAGGGCGATCTTGCCGGCGACCTTGCGATCCTCGAGATCCTTCAACGCCTGAGCCGCTTGTTCGAGTGGATACGTCGTTGGTTCGACCGGACGCAGTCGTCCCTCGTCGATCAGCGCGAGCACTTTGGCGAGCATGCGGTCGTTGAGTCCGGGGTTCTTGCCGGCCCATCCACCCCAGTCGACACCGGTGACACGTCGATTGCGCAGGAGCACCTGGTTGGCCGGCAACTTCGGGATTCCGGCCACGAATCCGATCACGAGGTATTGGCCGTCGTCGCCGAGCGCGCGCAGACACGTCTCGCCGATTTCGCCACCCACCGGGTCGTAGATGTAGTCGACTCCACCGCCGGCGATGCGCTTGGCCTCCTCCTTGATCTCGTCGGGGGAGAGTCGTGAATCGATGACAGCCACCGCGCCGCGTTCGCGCGCGAGTTCGCGTTTCTCGTCGGTCGACGCCACCGCGATGACCTGCAGCCCGAGTGCGTGACCCACGTCGACGGCTCCAAGACCGACGCCACTGCCGGCACCGAGCACCAGGAGCCACCGACCGGATTCGACGTGGGCTCGCTCCACGAGGGCGAACCAAGCCGTGAGATAACTCTGCATGAAGGTCGCGGCCTGTCCGTCGGTGAGGCGGTCGGGGAGCACCATCACCCGCTTGGCCGCCACCACGACCTCGTCGGCGAAGCCGCCCAGTCCGACATTGGCAAAGACGCGTGTCCCGACGGCGATGTCGGTCACGTCGGGTGCGACTTCCACCACCCGACCAACCACCTCCATACCGGGTACGAACGGGACAGGCGGCTTGATCTGATACTTGCCCTGTACGAAGAGCGCGTCGACGAAGTTGACCCCGCAGGCCGAGACCGTGATGCGGACGCACGATGGGAACAGATCGGGTGACGGACGTTCCTCGATCACCAGTTGGTCGAGGGGAGCGAACTGTTGGCAGACGACGGCGCGCATGGGTGAACCGTACGTGATCTGACACACTGGTCGGAAGACGGCGGGACGAGGTACACCGACACCGGAGGAGGGAACATGAAGACCATCTGTGTCACGGGGTCGGCTTCGGGAATCGGGGCGGCGACCGCCGAGTTGTTGCGTGCCGACGGCCACCGCGTGATCGGGGTCGATCGGCGCGATGCCGACGTGGAAGGTGATCTCTCGAAGCCGGCCGATCGGACGCGGATCGTCGACGAAGTGACCCGTGCCTGCGACGGTCGACTCGACGGCCTCGTGCCTTGTGCCGGTGTGAGCACACCGGCACCGAATTCACTCATCGTGTCGGTCAACTACTTCGGGACACTCGCCGTGGTGAACGGACTGCGTCCGGTGCTCGCCCGTGGCACCGATCCCGCGGTCGTGATGATCTCCTCGAATTCGACCACGATGACGCCGGGACTTCCGGTCGAAGAGGCCATGCGCTATCTGAATTCCGACGAGGCGAGTGTGCTCGAGCGATTCTCCGCACCCGATGGATTCCTCGCCTACCCGGCCGGCAAATTGGCCATCGCCTTCTGGGTGCGCATGAATGCCGGGACTCCCGACTGGATCGGCTCGGGAATCCGCCTGAACGCGGTCGCACCCGGAGTCATCGACACCGGAATGACCCGTCCGCTACTCGACATCCCCGGGGTCAAGGAATCGCTCGAGCACATCCCGATCCCCTTGAAGCGCTGGGGTCGGCCCGACGAGATCGCGCGGGCGATCCGCTTCCTCCTGTCGGCGGACTCGTCGTACGTGGTCGGTCAGGTGTTGTTCGTCGACGGTGGTACCGACGCGTTGCTCCAGCCCACTGCCCATCCGCACCCGCTGCCGTAGAAGACCCGAGGATCCACCATGTTGCGCGACACCGATCCGACCGCCTGGCTCGTGGCCTCCGAGGACATCCGACAATTGGCGAGTCGCTACGCGATCTTTTACGGCGCCCGCGATCTCGACCGACTCGTCGAACTATTCGTGCCCGACATCAAGGTCAGTCGCGAGACGAGTGGCCGCGCGGCTCTTCGAGCCGCATTCGACGAACAGTTCGCCGGTCTCGGTCGGGTGATCCTTCAGGTGAACAACCATCTGATCGACGTCGCCGACCACGACAACGCGACCGGCATCGTGTCGTGCCGCGGCGAGATCGAGGACGCGGCGGGTCGATGGATCGTCCATCAGATCCAGTATCACGACACCTACCGACGAGTCGACGGTCGCTGGGGATTCGCCAAGCGCAAGCACCTTCTCTGGTACGGACACGACATGCCCAATCCACCGGTCGGTCTTCCGGACGCCAATTGGCCGGCCAATCAGACGGGTAAAGGTGAATTGCCGGAGTGCCTCGAGTCGTGGCAGGAGTGGTCGAAGGGGCGTTGAGTCAGAGTCCGGTCAGCACGTTCGCACGACCGGCGGCGGTGAAGCGATCGACGAGGGCCTTCTTGTCGGCAGTCGTCATCGGTACGAGCCGATCCCGACGCGTGGGTCGCCACCAGAGCGGTTCGGGGGTGTCCCATCGCTCGGCGCGCAAAGGCGGCTTGTGAACCTTGTTGTTGGCGGTGAGCGGCATGGAGGTCGTGACTCGCACGATCTGGGGACTCCACTTGGTTCCGAGATCACGTTGGAAGGACAGGAACTGGTCGAACGAGTCGGCATCGAACGTATGACCATCCGCCATTTCGATGGCGATCATCACCATGTCGCCCGTGACCGGGTCGGGTACCGGATACACGGCACACATCACGACGCCCGGATAGCGGGCGACGATGTTCTCCACCGGGGCGGCGGCGAAGTTCTCGCTGTCGACCCGCAGCCAGTCGGCACTGCGGCCGGCGAAGTAGAAAAAACCCTCTTCGTCGCGATAACCGAGGTCGCCGGTCCAGTACCAGCCGTTGCGCACCCGATCCGAGGACGCTTCGGGGTTGTTGTAGTAACCCTCGAAGGTGCCGCCGCCACCGGTGTGAACGATCTCGCCGATGCACTCGGGGTTGGTGATGCCACCATGTTGGTCGAACACCACACGTGGGCATTCGAGCAGGGTCGCCGGATCGATCACCGAGACCTGGCCGGCCATGTCGGGCCGTTCGCGACCGAGCGCGTTCTCGGGCGAATCCGGAGTACGGATGATCGCCACCACGCTCTCGGACGATCCGTAGCCCTCGACGAGTGGACATCCGAAGCGATCGAGGAAGCGCTGGCGATCGAGTGCGCTCGCCTCGGTACCGAAGCCGAGTCGGAGGTTGTGATCACGATCGTGTTCGGTGGGCGGTTGGCCGAGTACGTAGGCGATCGTCCGACCCACGTAGGTGAAATACGTGCAGCCGAAGCGTCGAATGTCGTCGAGGAATCCACTCGCCGAGAACTTGCGGCGCAAGACCAACCGTGCGCCGACGGCGAGCGCCGGACCCCAGCACGCCATGAGGGCGTTGCCGTGGAAGAGCGGCATGGGGCAGTAGCACACCTCATCGGCGGTGACGCCGTAGATCGCTCCGGCCCGCACCGCAGTGACGGCCATGCGCTCGTTGGTGCAGACCACCGCCTTGGGGGCGCTCGTCGAACCCGAGGTGAACAAGAGGAAAAGTGGTCGACGACCATCGGGATCCGTCGACGGACACGAAGCCTTCGCGTGGACACGAAGCAGATCGCGGTAGCTCGCCGATTCGATGTCGAAACGGCGACGGGAATCGATACCGAGGTCGAGTCCGTGTAGGAGTTCGAACCCGCTCGCGTCGCTCACGATCAACTGGCAGTCGGTGTGGCGCACGTCGCGTTCGAGTTCGGCACCGCGCCGCGTGGGGTTGATGCCCACGATGCACGCGCCCACCATGGCTGCTCCGCCGATCCAGAACAGATATTCCGGGACGTTCTCGAGGAGGACGCCGACGTGGGGTGGGAGATCGGGGTCGAGATGTTCATCGATGATGGCGGCACGTATCGCCGACTCGTGCACGACTTCTGACCATGTCCATGTTCGTTCGCCGAAGACGTATCCGATGTTCGAGTCGTCGGCGCGAGCGCGCAGGAGATCGGCGACCGTGCTCACGGGGTGACTCGGGGCGGCAGCGGATGGCGGAAGAGCCGCGCCGCGTTCTCGCTACAGAGCTTACGGATCACCTGCGGTGGCAAATGCCCCCACGCTTCCTGCAGCACCGTCTGGGTGAGCGGCCAAGTGCTGTCGCCGTGCGGATAGTCGACCTCGACCATGATGTGGTCCTCGCCGATGACGGGGTAGAGATCGATGGTCGACGGATCGTCGATCGTGCAGAACCAGAAATTGCGCCGGAG
Organism: uncultured Bifidobacterium sp.; assembly: GCA_964563545.1. GTDB lineage: Bacteria > Actinomycetota > Acidimicrobiia > Acidimicrobiales > Ilumatobacteraceae > Casp-actino8. Next base: position 54,345 of record CAZLXB010000006.1, read on the forward strand.
AACTTCGGCCGGTCGGATGTCCCATCCGGCTCCGTAACCGCTGCGGTCGACAACGTTCTCGAGACGATCGAGCAGCATCGGCACCCATCCGATACCGCCCTCACTCATGGCGATCTTGAGTTCCGGGAATCGATAGGCGTAGCCGCTCCACAACCATTCGGCACACGCAGTGAGCGACAGCTGGCCGAACAGGGTTGCTCCGAGTTGGAGCGATGGTGCACCCTCGGGCATCGGGTACATGCCCGACGAACCGACGTGCAATGCGATCACGGTGTCGGTCTCGACGCAGGCCTCGATGATCGGGTCCCACCAACCCGAGAAGAGGCTCGGAAAACCGAGATTGTGCGGACGCTCGGGAAGAGTCACGGCGCGGAATCCGCGCGCCGCGTTGCGACGGATCTCGTCGGCTCCGAGTCGGGCCGATCCATCAGGACCGGGGCTCAACCACGTGATGCCACACGGAATGAAACGATCGGGATACTGCTGGCACCATTCTTCGTGGAGCCAGTCGTTCCACGCGCGCATGGTGGCCAGACCGAGTTCGGGGTTCTTGCACGCCGAAAAGACACGGCCGGCGAAACCGGCGACCTGTGACGGGAAGTTGAGCGAAGCCCAGCAGCCGATCAGGTCCATGTCGGCCACTCGGGCGTGAACGTCCCAGCAGCCGCGTCGCATGTCTTCGAATCGGGCCGGTTCGAGCGAACGGTATTCGTGACGTCGGCCGACGACTGCATTCATCCCAACTTGGCTGAAGATCTGTCCGTCGAAGGCCCACACCTGATGACCGCGTTCGTCGACCACGAGGCGAGGGGCCTCGGGCGCGAGAGCCGCCGGTAGACGGCCGTCGAACATGCCGGGAGGTTCCACGAGGTGATCGTCGACGCTGATGAGCGTGTAGTGGACGGGTAGCTGCACCGGTTCGGGGAGCAGCATCTCGGTGTTGGTCGGTCCGATGCGGTAGGTCTCGGTGGTGCTCATGGTCATGTCTCCGGATCGCGAGTGACGAACTGCTCGTAAGTCTCGTCGCCCATGGCTTCGCGCAGGTACTCCTGCGCGTGAACATAGGCACCGTTTCCGACGAGAGGATCGCGCAGGAGGCGGGTCACCGCCTCGCCGATCACGAACGGACGGACTCCGTGTTCGGCGATCCAGGCGAGCGACGTTCCGGAATCGAGCACCCGCTCGGTGGCGACCAGTCCGGGATTGACGTTCAGCGCCCGGATTCCGTGGTGGCCGTACTCGTGGGCGACCATGTCGGCGATGCGGTGGAATCCGGCCTTGGTCGCGGCGTAGACGAGCGACCAACCGCCGTGACCGGCCATGCGCTCAGGGGTGCGCCGTCCGGCGTCGCTCGTGATGTCGACGACCCACGCGCGAGCAGCGACGCGGGGATGAGGTTCCTGCGATGACACGAGGTTCAGGAATCGGTGGGTGAGAAGAAGCGGTGCGGTGAGGTTGCCGGTCACGCGCCGGACGATGTCGGCGGGTTCGTTGTCGACGAAGAGCGCGTCGTTACCGGGCCCCACGTAGACCGCGTTGTTCACGAGAACATCGAGCCGACCTTCGGCGGCCAAGACGTCGTCGACGGGGTCGGTCGCGTGATCGAGGTCGAGCACGTCGTGCCGGATGGCGCGCCCGGAACCACCGGCGGCAGAGATCTCGGCGAGAGTCGAGTTCAGACTTCCGGCGAGCACGTGGCCGGTGGCCGGGTTGACCCCGCTTCCTTCATCGATCGTTCGTCCGGTCACGACCACGTGGAAACCCTGCGCGGCGAGGGCGATGGCGATGGCGCGCCCGATTCCACGCGTGGCGCCGGTGACCAGAGCGACGGGTTGGTCGTTCACTCGTGACGAGTCGACCTGTTCGCCCACCGAATCCCCCGTGATTCCGGGGCTCGCGATGACCCCGACTAGTTTTCGGAGACGGTATCAGAACCACCGTTTTCTCCGGAGGCCACATGGGTGCGTTGACTGACAAGGTTGCGATCGTGACGGGAGCGGCCCAAGGAGTGGGTCGCTGTCACGCCGAACTTCTCGCCGCCGAGGGTGCGGCGGTGGTCGTGAACGACTTGTCACCCGCAGTGGACGACGTGGCGGCTTCGATCCGAGCCACCGGAGGTCGCGCCGTGGCGCACCGCGGCAGTGTGAGCGATTGGGCTCAGGCCGAGGCTCTCGTGGCGCGGGCAGTGGCCGAGTTCGGCGATCTGCACATCCTCGTGAACAACGCCGGCTTCATCCGCGATGCGATGTCGTTCTCGATGGAGGAGGCACAGTTCGACAGCGTGGTCGAGGTGCACCTGAAGGGACACTTCGCGCCGGCGCACTTCGCTGCGGTCCATTGGCGTAACGCTGCCAAACAACTCGGTGAAGACGGATCACTTCCGGCGCGGCGCATCATCAACACGACGAGTGAGAGCGGACTCTTCGGGGGTCCGGGACAGGGCAACTACGGGTCGGCCAAGGGCGGCATCATCACCATGACCTTGGTGCTCGCGCGCGAGCTCGCTCGATACAACGTGACCGTCAACTGCATCGCCCCCCGGGCCCGCACTCCCATGACCGAGGTGAATCCCAAGTTCGCCAAGCCGGATTCGGGTTTCGACAAGTACGACCCGGCCAACGTGAGTCCGATGGTGGCTTTCCTCGCGAGCGATCATGCAGCCGACATCAACGGCCAGACCTTCATCGTGCTCGGCGATCAGGTCCATCGCATTCGTCCGACCGAGATCGCCGGCTCGGTGACCGCCGGTGGAAAGCCGTGGACCGTCGCCGATCTCGCGGCCGCCAAGGATCGGTTGTTCGACGGCGCGTCGGGTGGAGTGCCGGCGTGGGGTGGACCCCCGATGTGATCGCCGGTACTGGCGATCACCTCTTCTAGGCTCGCCGACGTGGCCGAACACGCATCCATCGAGCGTCTCCGACTCACCGAATGGACGAGTTGTGGGGGTTGCGCGGCCAAGTGGGGCAAGGACCTCTTGGCCGGACTCGTGGACGAATTGCCCGTCTCGGTCGACCCGGCCCTTCTCGTCGGACTCGCACCCTTCGACGACGCCGCCGTCTACCGCCTGAGCGACGACGTCGCTCTGGTCAGCACCACCGACTTCTTCCCGCCGCTCGTGGACGATCCGGCCGATTTCGGAGCCATCGCGGCCGCCAACGCGTGCAGTGACGTCTTCGCCATGGGCGGACGGGTCGTGATGGCGGTCAACGTTGCTGCGTTCCCGGAACACTTCCCGCGTACGGCGATCGTCGAGATCTTCGCTGCCGCCTCGAATGTCGTGGAGGCGGCTGGCGGCTCGGTGGCCGGCGGCCACACCATCCGCAATCCGGAACCGATCTTCGGTCTGGCGGTTCAGGGCGTGGTGCATCCCGACCGCATCTTCCGCAAGGACGGTGCCCGCGTGGGTGATGTTCTGGTGCTGTCGAAGCCGCTCGGTACCGGACTCGGACTCGCCGGTGCGAGCGAAAGCGACAAACGCGTCGCGATCGAAGGTATGAAGACCCTCAACCGCGCGGCGAGCGAACTCCTGCAAGGAGTTCCCGGGGTGCACGCCGTGACCGACGTGACCGGATACGGACTCGCCGGACACGGCTGGGAGATGGCCGAGCGCGCCGGGGCCACCTTCGTGATCGAGTCATCGGATCTTCCGTTGTATCCGGGGGTGATCGATGCCGCTCGGCGTGGGGTGCGCACCGGTGGTGACGCGCGCAATCGAACGGCGGTCGGCACCCACGTGACGCGCGCGCCCGATGTCGACGAGGCATACGAAGCGATCGTGTTCGATCCGCAGACATCGGGTGGCCTTCTTGCCGCGGTCGAACCGACGGCGGTCGCCGAGCTCGTCGATCTCTTCACGGTGATCGGACGTGTCGAAGCCGGCGCCGCCGGGTTGCGGATCGTCTAGGACGTGGCGCCGACTCGCGAGGTCGAACAACGCCTGCGGGCCGAAGGGCACGACGTCGTGGTGGGCGTCGACGAAGTCGGCAAGGGGGCTTGGGCCGGACCACTCGCGGTCGGCATCGCGGTGGTGCCACTCGACGACCTCGACGGTGTTCCGATCCGAGACAGCAAGGCGCTCACCGAGAAGGCGCGCGAGCGGATGTTCGATGCGGTGCGCGACTGGTGCACTGCTTGGTCGGTGGGTATGGCGAGTCACGACGAATGCGATGCACTCGGGATGGCGGACGCGCAGCGCCTGGCCACCCGCCGCGCGCTCGAGTCGCTCGGTGTGCGGCCCACGGCGGCCGTCGTCGACGGATCGTGGGACTTCGTGACCCCGCAGGTGAAGCGAGTGCAGATGATGGTCAAGGCCGACGCCACGTGCTTGTCGGTCGCGGCGGCGTCGATCATCGCCAAGGTGACGCGTGATCGGTTGATGCGCGAACTGGCCGTCGATTATCCGGCGTGGAAGTTCGACGCCAACAAGGGATACCCGTGTCAGTGGCACCGGGCGGCACTGGCGGCTTGGGGCCCCTCGGCGATCCATCGCCGGTCGTGGGCCTTCATGGACAACTTCGTTCCGTGGCCGGGTACGCCCCGACTCGAAAGGTCACCGAGTCTGTTCTGATGCGCCGGCCGCGACACGCGCGGCTCGACGGCTATTTCTGAGTGCCGACCTTGAGGTCCTTGAACGCGCTCTTCGAGTCGATGCCCGGATCCTTGGGAAGTCCGAGAACGCGCTCGGCGAGGATGTTGCGCATCACTTCGTCCGATCCGCCGGCGATACGACCACCCGGGGTGCCAAGGATGAGCTGACTCCAGGCGTAGGTGCCCCATTCGCCGCTGTCGGCGACCAACTTCGCGCCGAGGAGATGCGACAGGAAGTCGCCCATGCGACGCATGTTGTCGGTACCGACCAACTTGGCCATGCTCATCTCGGGTCCGGGCATCTGTCCGGCCTTGATCTTGTCGAGCGCGCGCTGGTTGTTGTACGACGCGACCTTGTTGTTGATGATCAGGTTCACGAGTTCGTCGCGGAGAACGGGATCGTTCGGAACGCCATAGAACTTCGACATCTCGATGATGCGGGCGAACATGTTGACCCCGCCACCACCACCGCCGGCGCCGATGGCGGCCCGCTCGTTCATGAGCGTCGTGAGGGCCACGTTCCAGCCGTTGTTGACGTCACCGAGGCGGTGGTCGTCGCGGACCCGTACCTCGGTGAAGAACACCTCGTTGAACGATGCACCACCCGTCATCTGACGCAAGGGACGGATCTCCACGCCGGGAGCCTTCATGTCGACGATGAATCCGGTGAGACCCTTGTGCTTGGGGAGATTCACATCGGTGCGGGCGATGATCTCGCCGATGTCGCTGTAGTGCGCACCACTCGTCCAGACCTTCTGGCCGGTGATGATCCACTCGTCACCGTCGCGCTCGGCCTTGGTGCTGAGGCTCGCAAGATCGCTGCCGGCGCCGGGCTCGCTGAAGAGCTGACACCCGATGATCTCGCCGCTGTACATCTTCTGCAGATACGACTGACGGGCCAGATCGGATCCGTGGGCGAGGATCGTCGGGGCGACCATGCCGAGTCCGATCGTGAAACAACTCTGGTTGGGGATCTCGAACTTCGACTCGAGTGAGTCGTAGGCACGTTGATAGGCGGCGGGAAGTGCCCGGCCTCCGAACTGTTCGGGTCCGGTGATCCAACCGAAGCCGGCCGCGAAACGCTTCTGTCGCCACTCTTGGGCCTTGGCGACGTCGCGACGTTCACTGTCGCGGTCCTTCTCCTCGAACATCGCAACCTTGTCGGAGCCCTCACCCCAGACGAACTTCTTCTCGGCTTGTTTGCGCGGTGCGTTGGCCTCGAGGAACGCGAGGGCCTGTGCTTCGAACTCGGCGAGTGACGGCTGGGACATGGATCCTCCTCGGTGCGGACCGCAATTTCGGTCGAGGTGACGTGATGCCAAGGTAGTTTCCGGCTCGTTCATCCGTCCGATCCGACGGGGTGAGAATCGGCACGCCGTGAACACCGGAACTAGGGTTGGGTCATGGGACAGCCAGTCGTCGTCGTGGAGAAGCCGAGCCGTCGGCCCGGCATCGTGCGGTTCGAGGCGAATCGCAGCCTGTCGGGGATGGGCCATGAGAGCTTCGCCCAAGGGGACGTTTCGGCGCACTTGTCGTCGTCGGCCACGCCGTCGGCCGAACTCGCACGCCGACTCTTCGCCACCGGTCGCGTCGCCGGTGTGCACGTGTACCAGAACATGATCACCGTCGATCTCGAGAAGGGTTTCGATTCGGCCGGACTCGTGGACGTGGTGCGCGATCTCTACCAGTACTGGAAGCCGGGCATGGAGCCGCCGTCGTTCGAAGATCTCGTGCCGGCCGAGGAAACGAGTTCGGCGCCGTCGGTGGACGCGGGTGGCGATCCCAAACTGGCCGAGGCTCTGAAGAAGGTCCCGGCTCATCTGCTCGAACGCAGTCGAGCGGCTCGCCAGCGTTTGCGGGGCTGATTCGCGCGCCTGTCTCGATCTGTTCGATTCGCGGGAATCGGCACAAAACAGGCGTTTTTGCGAAGGACCAAAGTCACCTGACCGAAGATTTCCGGATCGCACCAGCGTGCGGGGCCCTTTTTCACGGAGATTTCTCCCGGCACGATCACGCAGGTTTTTCCGAGCAGATTTAGCCTTTCGCCGTGTCACAAGACGTGTCCTCGGAGGCCATGTCGCTCGACGAAGCGGCCAAGGTTCTCGGCGTGCACTACATGACGGCATACCGTTACGTGCGTCAGGGCAAGTTGACCGCCACCCGGGTCAAGGGCGTCTGGCAGGTCACGCCGCACGCGCTGAGTGAATTCCAGCGCCGCGCCGATGCCCGCAAGGAGAATCCGCGTGCCTCCGAAGACTCACGGCGCACCGGCGACTACGTCAGTGAACTCCTGCGGTGTCTACTGAACGCCGATGGCGGCGGTGCCTGGGGTGTTCTGCAGCGGGCCATCGATGCCGGCAACGACATGGAAGAGGTGTACCTCGAGATCCTGAGTCCGGCGATGGCCGAGATCGGGAGCCAGTGGCAGCGCGGCGAGATCGACATCGCCGTGGAGCACCAGGCCACCTCGATCGCCACGCGTCTCGTCGGCCAGTTGAGTCCGCGTTGTGTGCGACGGGGTCGTCGCCGGGGTGAGATCCTGATCGGAGGTCCGGCGGGGGAGCGCCACGTGTTGCCGCTCGCCATGTTGGCCGACCTCCTGCGGCTCGAGGGCTGGGAGGTCTTCGATCTCGGCGCCGATACTCCGGCCAACTCCTTCGTGCACGCCGCCTCCAAGATCAACAACCTCACGGCGGTGGGTGTGAGCGTGTCGACTCCCGAATCGCTGACCGGAGCGGCCGACGTGGTGCGAGCCCTGCGTCAGGCCATGGCCGACGAGGTGCCGGTGGTCCTGGGCGGTAACGCCATCCGTGATCTCGCCCATGCGCAGGAACTGGGTGGCGACTTCTTCGCCGAGGGGGCCCGGGGTTTCATCGACTTCCTGGACGGTTTGGCCGGTGGCCGGACCAGTCGTGCATCGGCCGACCAGGCGGGTAACGGCCATTCGGGCAATGGCAATGGCAAGTCGTCGGGTAACGGCAAGTCCGGCAACGGAAAATCATCCGGCAACGGCAAGAACTGACCCGCCAGAAACCTACGAACACCTGTTCGCTAGTCTCGCCGCATGGCGATCGACTCTCTCCGCCGTCCGGCCTGCGAACTCGCCGCCGGACTCGCTCCCCAGTACGGCTCGCTGACCTTTGCCCACGAGCGCCTACTGCCCGTTGTGCCGAGTCTGGCTCCGCTCTTTGGGGTCGAGGTCGTCGCCGACGGCGTACCGCTCGGTCTGACGCGTGGGCACACCGTCATGTGCACGGGGGCAGCTGCCGTCTCGTGTGCATTGGCCATCGCCGCTGCACCATCGCGCGCCGGTTCGTGGGTTGCGATCGTCGGTGAACCGCGTCTTGGTCCGTTGGCCGCGGCCGAGGCCGGTGTGGTTCTCGAACGTACGGTCTTCGTCGACGATCCGCGTGGCGGAGATCCCGCGAGTGTTCTGAGCGCGCTGGTCGACGGTATCGAGATCATCCTCGTGCCCTCGGCTCTGATCGCCACGTTGTCGTCATCGCTCGTCCGTCGGGTCCAAACGCGCGTGCAGTCGCGTGGTGGGGTTCTGCTCGTCGTCGGAGACACGCCGTCGATCGTTCCCGATCTTCGTCTCACGACGCGTGCCCACGAATGGGAAGGTCTGGGCGACGGTTTCGGTCATCTGTGTCGACGCCGCATCGGGATCGAACTCGACCGTCGTCGCGGACGTCCGACGCGTGGTGACGTCTGGATGCCCGGTGCGCGCGGAGATGTCGAACCCTTCGTGAGTGCCGGTGGATCCGTGGTGCCGTTGCGTCGCCCGGGTTGAGATGAGCGGATCCACATGAACGGTCCCACGCGTTCGGCCATGGTCTGGTGTCCGGCCTGGCCGCTCACGGCCGCGGTTCTGAGCGGACGCTCCGGTCGGGGTCCCGAGTTCGACCCATCGCAGCCGCTCATGGTGATGCATGCACAACGCGTGTCGTGCTGCTCGCCGGCCGCCTGGCGCGAAGGCATCCGACCGGGTCAGCGCAAACGGCAGGCGCAGGGCGCATGTCCGCATGTGGTGATCGTTCCGCACGACCCCGATCGTGACGCGCGTTGTTTCGAGCCGGTGGTTCGCGCCATCGGCACCCTCGTTCCACTGCTCGACGTCGAGTCCCCCGGATCCCTGCTGCTGGCCACTCGGGGGCCGTCGCGCTATGTGGGTGGCGATGCCGCCTTGGCCGATCGACTCATGGCCTTGGCCGCCACCGGTTCGGCCGATGCACTCGCTGCGAGTGGTGGTTTCGGAGTGGGTGTGGCCGATGGTCGACTGGCTGCGTCCCTGGCTGCTCGTGCGGCGGCTCGAGTGGGTCGTCCGGTCGTGGTGCCACCGGGTTCGTCGGCCACGGCGGCCTTCCTCGCTCCGTATCCGGTATCGGTACTCGTGCCCACCGTGGGGTGTGATCCACAGTTGGTCGATCTGTTGAGTCGACTCGGCCTCCACCGGCTCGGTGATGTCGCGACCCTGTCGGCCACCGATCTTCTCGACCGTTTCGGCGCGACCGGAGTCGCACTGCACCATCTCTGTTCCGGCACCGACGACTCGTCACCCACGGCGATTCCGCCACCACCCGACTACACGGTCCGCGAGTCGTTCGACGATCCGGTTCCGCAACTCGACATGTTGGTCTTCGCCGCCAAGTCCCTGGCCGATCGTCTCGATACCGAACTCGCGGCTCGGGGGCAGTTGTGCACGCGCATCGTCGTCGAAGCCGAATCGGAACACGGCGAGAGATCGAGTCGCGTGTGGTACCGGGCCGAGGGACTCCGCGCGTCGGCCATCGTCGACCGCGTGCGCTGGCAACTCGACGGCTGGATCAACGGCACCGATCCGCCGTCGGCCGGTGTCACCTCGTTGTGTCTCACGCCCACCGATCTGCGCGCCGACTCCGGTCGACAACAGGGTTTCTGGGGTGAGCGTTCGCGGGCCGATGACGACGCCGCCAAGGCGATCACGCGTGTGACCGGACTTCTCGGCCCGCACTCGGTGCGGATCGCATCGTGGTGCGGTGGACGTGATCCGCGCGGTGTCTACGAACTCGTACCGGTCTCCGAAGTCGGGGCCGATGGTCGCCATCACTCGGAACGTCCACCCACACCTCCGCCGTGGCCCGGTTCGCTCCCTGCACCATCACCGACCGTCGTTCACCACGATCCGGTCGAAGCCGACGTCCTCGACGCGCACGGTCATCGCGTCACGGTGAGCGGACGGGGCGCCATCAGCGCGTCCCCCGGGTTGTTCGTGCGATCCCCGCACCGATCGGCGGTACTGCACTGGGCCGGACCCTGGCCGGTCGAGGAACGTTGGTGGGATCAACGCTCTCGTCGCGCCGCCCGTTTCCAGGTGGTGGTCGATCATCCGCACGGGCCGCAGGCCTATCTCCTCGAGATCAGCGGCGGTCGTTGGTTCGTGGTGGGCGAGTACCGCTAGACGTTCACGCGCTGTACCGGGTGATCCGCCGTAGCGGTGACGCGCCGTGGCCGAGTGCCAACTCGTCGGTCAACCGGAAGCCGATGCCGCGCACGGTCGTCCAGAACTGCTGACCCGGGTCGCGACCGCGCAGTTTGCGGCGCAGATTCGACAAGTGGACGTCGACCACGTGCGTGTCGCCGAACCAATGAGGCCCCCACACGGCCTCCATCAGATCGATGCGGCTCACCACCTCGTGCGGTGTCTGACAGATGCGGCAGAGCAGGTCGAACTCGAGGCGCGTGGCCGGAACCTCGTAGCCGCGTACCCGGACCTCGCGTCGGGCCGGGTCGACGCGCAATGTTCCGAACTCCATGACCGCCGTCGGGCCATCGTCGACCGGCACCGCTTTGCGCAGGCGTCCGGTGAGCGAACGACAACGCAGCGCGATCTCCTCGGCCGATACCTCGGTCGACACCACGTCGTCGGCGCCGTTCTCGAGGGAGACGATTCGTTGCCGATCGGAGTTGGCGCCGACCGCGATCGTGCCCACGTCGTGGTGACGCCGCACGGCATCGGCCAGATCAGATGGACGCGGGTACACCTCGCGCGCGTCGATCACCACCACGTCGGGTGAGTAGGTGAGCAACAGTGCGGTGGCCGCCCGACGATCGTCGGTGGTGCGCACGGTGAAACCATGACGTGAGAGTGCATCCTCGGCGGTTCGTCGATCCGATGGATGCGACAAGGTCACGAGAGCACGCGGTGGTGAGTCGGTGGTTCGTGCCATCGGACTCATCTCGAGGACGGTCATGTGAGTTCCCTTCGGGTCGGCCCGGCCGTGCTGGTTCGGCCAAAGCGGATGTTCGCTGTCGCGTGTCAAGAGCCCCGTCGGTCATGGATCTCGCACTTTTCGGGAGGTTTCGTGCCGGAGTCGGTGTCGGGTCGTGAAATCCCTCGTCGGGTGGGGCATTCGGTTGGTTGACTGTGCGGATATGGCCGTCGAACCGGATCGCTCCGCACCGCATCCCGACACCACCGCCGTCCGTGGTGGTCGTACGCCGGGTATCCGAGCCATGGCCCCGGTGCTCTGGGCTTCGACCACCTTCGAGATCGACACGCTCGCCGAAGGGGAGCGCATGGCGCACTCGACACGGGCGAGCAAGTTCTACAGCCGACACGGCAACCCCACGATCAATGCCTTCGAGGAAGCGGTGGCGGCCCTCGAAGGCGCCGAGGCAGCCCGTGCCTTCGCGTCGGGCATGGGCGCGATCACCGGTGTCGTTCTCGGTCTGTGCTCGAAGGGCGATCACGTGGTCGCGCAGCGTCAGGCCTACGGCGGTACGACGCAATTGCTCGCTGGTGTCTGCCCGCGTTTTGGAATCGATGTCACCTTCGTCGACGGCACCGAACCCGGGGCGTTCAGTCGGGCGGTCATCCCCGGTCGCACGATGCTCGTTCTCGCCGAGACTCCGGCCAATCCACTGCTCGATCTCGTGGACCTCGAGGAGCTCGGTTCGATCAAGGGGCCGATCACCGCAGTCGACTCCACACTCGCCACACCACTCGGCGTGCAGCCGTTGTCGTTCGATGTGCAACTCGTGATCCACTCGGCCACCAAGGCCATGGCTGGTCACAACGACGCGACGCTCGGTGTGGTCGCCGGTGATCGCGATCTCATCGATGCACTATGGGGCTTCGCCGTTCTGCAGGGCGCGTGCGCTTCACCTTTCGACGCCATGAACGGACTGCGTGGTTTGCGCACACTCGGTCCGCGCCTGCGGCAGCAGGAGCAAACCGCCATCGCCGTCGGGCACGCGCTCGAATCCCACGACGCAGTCACCTGGGTGCGGCACCCGCGTCTCGAGTCGCATCCGCAATTCGCGCTCGGTCAGCGGCAGTACGCGCAGTTCGGTGGCGTGCTCGCCTTCGAACTCGCCGGTGGGGCGGCGGCCGGCGCGCGTTTCGTCGAATCGGTGCAGTTGTGCCGTCCGGCGACCTCGATGGGCGGTCCCGAAACCTTGGTGACGCATCCCGCCTCGACCACGCACGCGGGGCTCACACCCGACGAGTTGGCGGCGGCGGGTATCACCCCGGGCACGGTGCGCATGAGTTGCGGACTCGAGCACACGGCCGATGTCGTGGCCGACGTTCTCGCCGCCCTCGGCTGAAAACCCCTGCTCAGGCCTCTGGCGAGACCGAACATATGTTCGGTAGCCTCGATCCGTGGCGAGCCCATCCGATTCCGACCCACTGAGCCACTGGGGGATGCAGGGTCCGTCCACGTGGGCCGAACTCGAAGCTCGTCTGTCGGGCCGACCGTCACCGAGCGCGTCACGCGGCCGCGACGGACGTGCTCCGGGATCCACCACGGGTAACGCCGGCGGCGACGGTCCGGCTTTCGGTCGGGTGCGCCAGCCCTACGAACCTCTGCTCGCAGCATCCACACCCTCGGGTGGCGTGTCACGCCCACCCGTTCCGTACGCGGAACTGCACTGCCGTTCGAACTTCTCGTTCCTCGAAGGTTCATCGCATCCCGAAGAACTCGCCGAGGAGGCGCATCGCCTCGGCCTCACGGCATTGGCCGTCACCGATCGCAACGGTTTGTACGGCGTGGTGCGCTTCGCCGAGGCGGCGCGCACGATCGGGTTGCCGACGGTGTTCGGCACGGAGGTCGAAGTGCAGTCGACGGCCGGTCGTCACGACATGGTCCTGTTGGCCGATGGACCGATCGGCTACGCGCGTTTGTCGCGTGCCCTGAGTCTGGCTCAACTCGCCGGACGCAAAGGTGAACCGCGATGCACGCTGCCGGAGTTGTCCGAGGTGGGTCGCGGGCACTGGTGGGTCCTCACGTCCACTCATCGCGGGGCGGTCACCACGGCTCTGCTCGCCGATGGTCCGCGGGCCGCGTCTCGCGAACTGCAACGTCTCGCCGAGGCCTTCGGACGCGAACGCGTACTCGTGGAGTTGTGGGATCACGGTGATCCACTCGATTCGGCGCGCAACGACGCCCTCGCCGAGATCGCCGGACGACTCGATGTGCGTTGTGTGGCGACCAACGACGTCCAGTACGCCACCCCGGCCGCCCGGCGACTCGCCACGGCGATGGCCGCGGTGCGGCGGCGGGCGAGTCTCGATGAGGTCGATCCGTGGCTGCCGGCCGCGGCGAGCGCGCATCTGCGCAGCGGCGCCGAACAGATGCGACGTTTCACGCGCTATCCGGGAGTCGTGGAGACCGCAGCCGAGATCGGTCGGGCGGCGGCCTTCGATCTTTCACTCGTGGCTCCGCAGCTCCCGCCGTATCCGTGCCCCGATGGTCTCACCGAGATGCAGTTCCTGCGCCGATTGGCCGAGGACGGTGCGACGCGGCGTTACGGCCAGCGACCCGCAGCCGGTGAGGACCTCAGCCGTCGGGCCCGCGCGTGGCAGGCCATCGATCACGAGTTGGCGGTCATCGAGTCGCTCGGCTTCGCTGGTTACTTCCTCGTCGTCTGGGACATCGTCCAGTTCTGTGGGCGATCCGACATCTACTGCCAGGGACGGGGGAGCGCAGCCAACAGCGCGGTGTGCTACTCGCTCGGCATCACCAAGGCCGATGCGGTGTCGCTCGGTCTGTTGTTCGAGCGTTTCCTGTCGCCCGAGCGCGACGGCCCGCCCGATATCGACCTCGACATCGAGAGCGGTCGGCGCGAGGAGGTCATCCAATACGTCTTCGAACGCTACGGACGACACCACACCGCGCAGGTGGCCAACGTGATCACCTATCGCGCCCGATCCGCAGTACGCGACATGGCCCGTGCCCTCGGCCATGCGCCGGGTCAGCAGGACGCGTGGTCGAAGCAGATCGATCGTTGGGGACGCGTGCAGAACGTGATCGAACAGACCGGTCCCGATGGTCGACCTGATCACAGCATTCCGACACCGGTTCTCGAACTCGCCACCGAGATCGAGGGGATGCCCCGTCATCTCGGCATTCACTCGGGGGGCATGGTCATTTGCGATCGTCCGGTCATCGAAGTGTGTCCCGTCGAGTGGGCCACCATGCGCGATCGCAGCGTGCTGCAGTGGGACAAGGACGACTGTGCAGCGGCCGGTCTCGTCAAGTTCGACCTTCTCGGACTCGGCATGCTCTCGGCGTTGCACGGCGCAGTCGATCTCGTGGCCGAACACGAAGGTGTGCACATCGATCTCGCCGAACTGCCCCAGGACGACGACGTCTACGCCATGTTGTGCCGAGCCGACACCGTGGGCGTGTTCCAGATCGAGTCACGGGCCCAGATGGCCACATTGCCACGTCTCAAACCACGACGCTTCTACGACCTCGTCGTCGAGGTCGCGCTCATCCGCCCCGGACCCATCCAGGGCGGCTCGGTGCACCCCTACATCCGACGTCGCAACGGTCAGGAACCCGTCACCTATCTGCATCCGTTGCTCGAGAACAGTCTCGGCAAGACCCTCGGTATTCCACTCTTCCAGGAACAACTGATGCAGATGGCCATCGACGTCGCCGGATTCACCCCGGCCGAAGCCGACCAACTCCGACAGGCGATGGGATCCAAGCGCAGTCAGGCCCGCATGCTCCGTTTGCGTGAACGCCTCTACGCGGGCATGGCCGAGCGTGGTGTGGTGGGCGAGATCGCCGACCAGATCTTCGACAAGATGGCGGCCTTCGCGAACTACGGATTCCCCGAGAGCCACTCGGTGTCGTTCGCCTATCTCGTGTACTCGTCGGCCTGGTTGAAGTTGCACAAGCCGGCGGCGTTCTATGCCGGACTCCTCAATGCCCAACCGATGGGTTTCTGGAGTCCGCATTCACTCGCGCAGGACGCGCGTCGTCACGGGGTCGTGGTCGAAACCCCCGATCTGCACCGGTCCGGATCCGGGGCCACCCTCGAACCCGACGCGTCGTCGCACGGTGGATTCGCGGTCCGACTCGGGCTCGGATCGGTGCGCGGTGTCGGTGACGATCTCGCCGATCTGATCGTTGCCGAGCGCGATGCTCATGGCCGCTACCGCACCGCCGAGGATCTCGTACGGCGGGTGCCCATGGTGAACCTCACCCAACTCGAGGCTCTGGCCACCGCCGGTGCATTCGGTGCACTGGGTCTTGATCGTCGCGAAGCGCTGTGGTCGGTCGGGGCCGCGGCACGATCGCGTCCCGATCGACTCCCCGGACTCGCCGGCGGCGCGCGTCCACCGGCCTTGCCGGGTATGGAGCCCATCGACGAAGCGGTCGCCGACCTCTGGGCCACGGGAGTGTCGCCCACCGGACACCCGACACGTTTTCTACGCGACAGACTCGATGAGCTCGGGGTGACCCCGGCCGAGCGACTCCTCACCACCCCCGACACCAAGGTCTGGGTCGCCGGTGTCGTGACCCATCGTCAACGTCCGGCCACCGCCCAAGGCACGACCTTCATGAATCTCGAGGACGAGACCGGTCTCATCAACATCGTGGTCTCGGTCGGCTGCTGGAAACGTTTCCGTTCGACGGCACGCGGTGCACCGGCACTGCTCATCCGCGGGCGTCTGCAACGCGCCGAAGGTGTGGTGAACATCGTGGCCGAGCACATCGCGCCGCTCATGGTTCCCACGGGGGCCGCGCATGCCGTGGCGGCGCGCAACTTCCGCTGACGTGCTACTTGGAAGCCGGTGACGTCGTGGCGGCCACCAAGCCGAGGCCGATGAACACCGTGCCGGCCACGTAGCGCTGGACGAAAGGCAGTGTGCGGCCCGAGAGCAGACGCGCACGAAGTGCACTGGCCGTGAGCGCGTACAGACCATCGGTCAGACACCCGATCAACACGAACGTGATGCCGAGTACGAGGGCTTGCGACCAGGCCGCACCCTTGTCGGGATCGATGAACTGCGGCAGGAACGACAAGAAGAACAATGCGACCTTCGGATTCAGGGTGTTCACCACGATGCCTTGCACGAAAGTACGACGCCGCGAGATGGACGTGGCCTCACTCGCCACGGTCGCCGGAGGGCGCAGCAGCGTCCGCACGCCGACGAAGATCAGGTATCCGGCGCCGAGCCACTTCACGGTGTTGAATGCCGTTGCCGATGTGGCGAGGACGGCCGACAATCCGGCCGAAGCCGCCACGGCATGGACGAGATTGCCGAGTTCGAGACCGGCCACCGCCGACAAACCGACTTCGCGCCCGTCGGACACACTTCGGTTCAGGATGTAGATCACCGCCGGCCCCGGGATCAGAAGAAGTGTCACCGACGCGATGGCGAACGTGATGATCGAACCGAAGTCGGGCACGGCGACACTCTAGGGCGCGACGTCGATGGGGGATTCGGGAAAGCCACGGCGCACGATTTCGTCGAGCAGGCCGGGTAGGCCACTCGGCGACCACGTGATCGCCTCAGCCCGACGGATCTCGTCCACGCCCCACCAGCGCAGCTCGAACACGTACTCGGCATTGAGTTCGGCCCAGGACATCTCCGGTGACGGATCGAACTCGTCGGTAACGGGAACCGCGAAGATGTGTTCGCGCTGACCGTCCCACAGTCCGTTGATGAACGGGAAGATGTGTTCACGCGTCCAGATGTGCGGACCGATCTCGGCATCGCTCAGTCCGACTTCTTCGCGGAGCTCGCGTCGTAGAGCGGTCGGATGATCTTCATCGGGTTCGAGGCCTCCGCCGGGAAGAGCCCACCGACTTCCGGCCGGGAACTCGAAGCGGACGAGCAGAACCGCTGGACGGGGAGAGATCACGAGCGCCCGAGTGGCCGGTCGGATGCGAAGTGACGGCGAGCCGGGCTCAGTCACCGGGCGTGTCCCGTAGGTCCCCGTTGAGCGCGCGGTACATCTCGTAGATGCTCTTGCACTCCTCGCAGATCGGGAGTTGTTTCGGGTCCCGAGACGGCACCCAGACGAAACCACAGAGTGCTTCGATGGGCGTGCCCATGACCCGCGCCTCGAGAATCTTGGCCGTTGCGGTCTCGCCGGGTTCGACCTTCACGATGTGGGCGCACGTCGGCTGGCCGGTCTGGGGAACCTGGCCGGTCTCGGTGTCGGTGAGCTGGTCGGTTCCGGTCGACGCCACGGCTCGTACGGACATGCCATCAGTCAACCAGATGCCTACACTGTCGCCGATGCCGCTGTACGAATTCCGCTGCCGTACGTGTGAGACCAATTTCGAGGTTCGCCGACCGATGTCGGAGGCGAGCGATCCGGCCACGTGTCCGTCGGGGCATCCGGGCGCAGTTCGATTGCTGTCGGTCTTCGCGTCGGTCGGTGCGTCGGGCAGTGGTGCGGCTCCCGCTCCGGCACCCAAGTCGGGTGGTGGCTGCGGAAGTGGCTGCGGTTGCGCACACTGATTGCGCGATCGAACGCGAGGAAACGCCTCATCTGCGGGGCGTCGGCGATCGGGACCGACTAACTTCTCGGCATGAACTCGTGGATCCTCGAAACCCTGGTGGTCGGTGCGGCCGTGGGGATCGGAGCGATCGGCGCGCAGGTTCTGGGTGGCAAACCGACACCGAAGCCGATCCCGGTGCGGGTGCGCAAGGAGCGCCGCCGCTGACTCTGTACGTCGACGAGTGCCGATGGTGGTTTCGTGATCGCCGGTGGTGTCACTTGGTGAGCGACTCGAGTCTGGACGAACTGCACGACTTCGCGACGAGCCTCGGTGTGTCGGAGCGGGCGTTCCATGGTGATCACTACGACCTCCCGGAGGAATGGCGAGCGCGGGCCGTGGAATCGGGAGCGATCGAGGTGTCGAGCCGAGAGCTCCTCGGTCGGTTGCGGGATTCAGGATTGCGCCTTTCGGCGACCATCCGCCGGTCGACGATCGACTCCTGATCCGATCCGACGAGACTCCACGCGTCCGAGTCGTCGAAAGCCACGACATCGACGATGACGATGTGCACCGCGTTGGCGATACGTCGCAGACGTTCGATGTCGGCCGGAGTCGATGGAACGTCGTGCCGTTGGGCGATCACGACGCGGGTGATGCCGGTGTCGGCTCGGGCGATGACGTCGAGATACGGGGCGACGTCGTCATCGGCCACGATGACCAGATGACCGATGAGGTCGTGATCGACGAGGACCACGATTCGGTTCTCGTCACCCGTCATGGTCGAGCGGGCAACGGCGGCGACGAGAGTCGGCGAGACGAGCGGGTCGATACCGCAACGGGGGACGAACGACGAACGATCGTCGGATGACATGGTGACCTCCTTGGACGGGAAGTCGCGAGGTCGAGAGTAGGGAGGGGGTGTGGCGAGTCAGCCGACCACGGCGATGCTCGCGGCCACGCAGACCGCGGCGGCGACGATCGGAAAAGCGATCGTGACCCACGGCGGCGGAGCCTGGTGACGGGGGGCGAGCATCACGAGACCGCCGAGCGCGCCCACGATCATTCCGCCCACGTGGCCGCCGATCGAGATGCCCGGGATCGTGAAGGTGAGGAGCAGGTTGATCACGAGGGTCGCACCGATCCCGGTCTGGAACACGTTCACGCCACGACGGTGGAGGCCGATGGCCGCAGCTGCCATCAGACCGAACACCGCGCCCGACGCGCCGCCGTGGAGTCCGCCGCCGTCGCCGGTGATGACGAGCGCACCGAGAGATCCACCCAGCAGGGCCGCGATATACAGGAGGCCGAAGCGCAGGCCGCCGAGCGCGCGCTCGAGCATCGCGCCGAGTTGGAACAGCAACAGCATGTTCATGGCGATGTGCAGGACTCCGAAGTGCAGGAATCCGGCGGTGACGAGTCGGTACCACTCGTGGGTCTGCTCGAGGAGCCACTTGTTGAGTCCGAGGTCGTATTCGCGTCGGCTCACCTGACCGCGGAATCCGGCCGCGCCGGCGTCGCCGAGAAGAACCCAGACGAACACCGCAACATTGATCGCGATGAGGGCCGATGTCACCGGTTGAGACCGGCGAGCGTTCCAGTCACGGGCACGGGTCGTGACCCCCGGCCGCGCTTCACGACGGCACTCGGGGCAGTGGCTGCCCACACTCGCCGGCACCAGACAGTCGCTGCACGCCGGCTTTCCGCACCGAGTGCACGAACGGCCGGTCGGACGATCGGCGTGTCGGTAACACGACGGTAAGGGGGGCGGAGGGAGTTCGCTCATCGGGAAAACGGCGCGCGACGCACCGTGGTTCGAACGGTAGTCACCCGCGCTACCGTCGGGGAGGTCGGGCGTGGGGGATGTCCGACACACGCCGAGACGGCGCGACACGGGGGTGGAACATGGCCTGGGACTTCGAAACCGAGCCCGAATTCGAAGAGAAGTTGGCGTGGATGCGCCAGTTCGTGCGCGACGAAATCATCCCGCTCGAGACTCTGGCCGACGTATGGCGCGAACCGGGTGGATGGCAGAAGTTCGCGACCATCACCGCGCCGCTCAAGGAGGAGGTCAAGAAGCGGGGCCTCTGGGCTGCGCACTTGCCCCCCGACATGGGCGGTCTCGGATTCGGTCAGGTGAAGTTGGGTCTGATGCACGAGATTCTCGGCCAGTGCGGTTATGCGCCGAGCATCTTTGGCAACAACGCTCCCGACAGCGGCAATGCCGAGTTGCTCGCAGTCGGTGGCACCCCCGAACAACGCGACAAGTGGATGCAGCCGCTCCTCGACGGGCGTCTGCGTTCGTGTTTCAGTATGACCGAGCCCAACGCCGGTGCCGACCCGACGCTTTTGTCGACCTCGGCCGTACGCGACGGCGATGAATGGGTCATCAACGGCCACAAGTGGTTCTCGTCGAACGCCTCGGTGAGCGACTTCCTGATCGTGATGGCCCGCACCGGTGACGTCGACACGAGTTCGTACAAGGCGTACTCGATGATCATCGTGCCCACGAAGACGCCCGGTGTGAACATCGTGCGCGATGTCCCCACCATGGGGGAGCCCGATCACAAGACGGGTGAGCCCGGCGGACACGCCGAGATCATCTACGACAACGTGCGGGTCCCGTTCGAGAACGTGGTGG
Organism: uncultured Bifidobacterium sp.; assembly: GCA_964563545.1. Classification (GTDB taxonomy): domain Bacteria; phylum Actinomycetota; class Acidimicrobiia; order Acidimicrobiales; family Ilumatobacteraceae; genus Casp-actino8. The sequence goes on from CAZLXB010000006.1 coordinate 74,302, forward strand.
GCGGCGCCGAGGGGATCGGGCAGGGATTCGCTTTGGCCCAGAAACGCCTCGGACCCGGACGTATCCACCACGCGATGCGCTGGTTGGGTCAGAGCAAGCGTGCCTTCGACATGTTGTGCGAACGTGCGCTCACGCGTTTCACGCACGGGAGCATCCTCGCCGACAAACAGATGATCCAGGACTGGGTCGCCGAGAGTTACGCCGAGATGCAGGCTGCGCGTCTGCTCACCTTGCAGGCCGCGTGGAAGATGGATCAGTTGCACGCGGCCGGCAAGCACTACAGCGACGCGCGCGTGGAGATCGGAGTCATCAAGTTCTGGGGGGCCAAGGTCCTCTACAACGTGATCGACCGGGCGATCCAGATCCACGGAAGCCTCGGTTACACGACCGATCTACCGCTCGAGTCGATGTACCGAGCTGCTCGCGCGGCGCGTATCTACGACGGTCCCGACGAGGTGCACAAGGTCACCGTGGCCCGCCAGATCCTGAAGAACTACCGGGCGAGTGATCCGCCGCTCGAGCACGTGCCGACACGTCGAGCCGCCGCTCAGGAGAAGTTCGCGCACATCCTCGATTCGGCTTCGCTCAACGGCTGAGCAGATCCAGCAGATCGGCGGCCTCGACGGGGCGTCCGATCAGGTGGCCCTGGACGAAATCGCACCCGAGGCTCCGCACACGCTCTTGCTCGTCGGGTGTCGTCACCCACTCGGCGATCACGGCCATGTCGAGGCTGTGGGCCAACTGAATCACGCTGCGGACGATCGGAGTGTCGCGTTCTTCGAGTCCGAGTGATCGCACGAAGGATCCGTCGAGTTTCAGGTAGTCGGCGGCGCACGAGCGCAGATGAACGAGCGACGAGTAGCCGGTTCCGAAATCGTCGATCGTCAGACCGACACCGAGGCGTTCGATCGACTGCAGAGCTCGAAGCGTGTCGTCGCGCATGAGCGCTCGTTCACCGAACTCGAGAACGAGATTGTCGGTACGAACTCCTCCGCCCTCGACGAGGTGGGTCGCGAATTCGACGAAACCCGGATCCGCGAGTTGGCGCGGACTGACGTTCACGTGGATACGGAAGTGAGGATCGACCTTGCGTTCGATGATCCAGTTCCGCAGCGATTCGACGGCTCGAGTGAGCACCCAGCGACCGATCGGCACGATGAAACCGGACTCCTCGGCGAGGTCGATGAAGGCCGATGGTGTGAGGAGCCCGCGTTCGGGATGCGACCAGCGCAGCAGCGCTTCCACGGCCACGACTCGTCCCGTCGTGGCGTCGGCGATCGGCTGGAAGACGAGATGCATCTGATCGCGCGCGAGTGCCTGTTCGAGGTCGGCGGCCAATGCCGCGCGCTGTCGGGCCCGGTCCCGCATGTCGGTGGAGTACACCTCGCAGCGCGAACGTCCGCGTGACTTGGCGTGGTACATCGCGGTGTCGGCGTCGTGGACCAGGTCGAGTGCGGCTTGGGCCGGCGGCGATGTCGCATCGTCACCCTTCGCGACCACGATCCCGATGCTCGCCCCCGTGCGGGTCTCCACACCTTGCAGCACCACCGGTTCGGCAACCGCCACGCGGATTCGTTCGGCGATGTCGAGGGCCGACTCGTCGTCGGCACCCTCGCACAGCACGAGGAACTCGTCGCCCCCGTGCCGAGCGACGACGTCACCCGGACGGGTCGCCCCCACGATGCGGCGACCGATGGCGGTGATCAGAACGTCGCCACTTTCGTGTCCGAGGGTGTCATTGACGTCCTTCAGCTGATCGATGTCGACGTAAAGAACGGCGATCGATGTGCGGCGCACTCGGTTCCGGTCGACGGCATCGGCAAGCCGACGCAGGAACAGCAATCGGTTGGGGAGGCCGGTGAGCGGATCGTGGGTCGCCTGATGAACGAGTTCGGCCTGCAGGCGGCTCGATGCCGAGATGTCGCGGCAGGCCACCGTGAACCCGTCGATGGTCCCGTCGCCACGACGACGAGTCACGACGTCGACGTCGAGGGTCAGATGTCGTCCGTCGGATCGGCGGAAGCCGACCTCGCCGCGCCACACCGCCTCGGATTCGAGCACCGATCTCGGTACCTGATCTTGGATCGCCAGTGCGAGGTTGCGCAGTGCGGTTTCACTCACCGAACCGGATTCCGGATCGAGGCCGACGAGGACGAACGCACTCCGGTTGGCGAACACCACCACCGAGTCCGTGTCGACGGCGAGGAAGGCATCCGACATCCGCGCGATGTGTCGATCGCGGTGATCGTCGGGTTCGGCGACGGCGGCCCGGATGACGACTCCGGTGTATCCGGTGAGTGTCCCGTCGGCGGCGAGACGTGGGGCGAGGACGAAGCGCACCCGCGCCGGACGACCATCGCTCTGGGTGATCGTCGCCTCGGTGTCGAACTCGCCACCGGCCGCCACGGCTCGGGACCATGCGATCTCGATCTCAGCGCGTGCATCGGGGGCCGCATTGGCCCAGGGAGCGCGCCCCACACCGACGGCGGCGCCGGCGAGGGCGAGTCGGCGGAATCTCTCGTCAGCCGAGACGAGGCGACCGGCGACATCGGTGTCGAACAGACCCACGACGGAGCCGGGGATCGAGCCGGGGGCGGGGGTTGAGCGCGGGTCGATGAGGGGATTGTGGCACGGAGTGGTGGCTCGAACGCGGAGGGTGGCGATCAGCGTCGAACGACACCGGACGCGGTCGCCCGACCGAGGCTCACGGCCTCGATGGCTTTCACCATGTCGGCCGCCGCACTTCCACTCGGAAGTTCGATCGATTGTCCGAGCGCGTGGAGCTCGAACGAGTACGTGTGTGAGGAACCCGATGGCGGGCATGGAGCGCCCCAGCCGATGTTCGAGCCGGCCTCGGTGGCGGGCGCGAAGTCGTTGGCGGCCTCCACTGCATCGGCCGGTACGACCGCGAACGACGACAGTCCGATGTCGATATTGGCGACGGCCCAATGGACGAAGGGCAACTCGGGCCGACCCGCGATGGGAGCGTCTAGGTCGGTCACGACCAACGCGAGTCCGACCGCGCCACTCGGCACACCCGACCATCGGATGATCGGCGCCGAACCAGCGCACACGAACTCCGGCGGGATGTCGGAGCCCGACATCCACGGCAGTTCGAGGATGAAGTCGGTGACATCGGGAGATGCGGTGTCGAAAGCGACGGGTTGCGTCGGAGGCTCGGTGATCGGGATGATCGACTGGTTCTGGTCGGGCCGAGGCGCACGCATGTCCCGGCCATCACTCGAGCAGGCTCCGACCACGAACACGAGAAGTGCGACCGTCAGCGAGGTGGAGGCTCGGCGGAGTCGGAGCGGTGATCCGGTCGTCACATCCGACACGCTAGGCGCAGCGGTGAGCCGGCGCGGGTCGCCAAGTAGCGTTGCGTCCATGCGGACCGATTCCGACGGCACACAATTGTGCGTCCTGACGGTGCACGCGCATCCCGATGACGAAGCCTCGAAAGGGGCACCAACACTGGCCGCGTATCACGAACATGGCGTGAAGACCGTGCTCGTCTGTTGCACCGGCGGCGAAGAGGGTGATCTGCAGAATCCGTCCCTTCGGGAACCGGGTCAGCCTTTCCACGGACTCACCCCCGAAGAAGAGCGCGCTCTCATGGCGCGTGTGCGCCCCATCGAACTCGACCGCTCGGCGCGCATCATCGGGTTCGACGAGGTCGTCATGCTCGGCTATCGCGACTCGGGCATGCTCGATTCGCCGGCGAACGAACACCCCGAGTGCTTCCACCGTGCCGACCTCGACGAGGCCGTGGGCCGTCTCGTGGCGGTGATCCGGCGGACGAAGCCGCACGTGCTCGTCACCTACAACGACGATCAGCGCGGTTATCCGCACCCGGACCACGTGAAGGTTCACGACATCTCGGTCGTGGCCTTTGCCCGGGCCGGCGATCCCACGTGGTATCCGTGGGCCGGACCGGTGTGGCAACCGCTCAAGATGTATTACACGGTGTGGTCGAAGACGCGGCTCTTGGCCGTTCATCACGCCATGATCGCCAAACTCGGCAAGTCGCCCTACGACGAGAAATGGTTGGCCCGCCCGAGCAACGACGATCGGATCACGACACGGCTCCACGTGGCATCGCACATGTCGGCCCGTTCGGGCGCGTTGCGAGCTCATGCAACGCAGGTCGATCCGTCCGAACCGTGGTGGTTCGGTCTCGAAGATCACGAATTGTCGACGATCTACCCGTGGGAGGACTGGGTTCTCGCGCGTTCGGCGGTCGGCGCGCCGAGCGAAGGTGACGTGGAGACATGTCTTTTCACCGGCGTCACCGAAGTCCTCCGCTTGCCGGCCGGAGTCGAGCCGCCCTCTCGACTGAGCGATCCGAGTCTGGCGGAGTCGACGTGACGATTCAGTACCGGGTGGTGATGGCCAAGAACGACGAACGAGTCGAAGGTCCCGACGATGCCGAGGTGGTCGTGACGGTGTCGAAAGCCGATGCGACGCTCGATCCATCGGAGGCCTTCATGCTCGGCAAGTTGAAGTCGACCGGCCCGACCGGGCCGTTGTTCGATGCGTTGTCGTCGGGTGAAGCGGCCCGTGTGATCCGGGCTCTTCTCGAACGTTCAGCGTGATTGTTCGCGCATGACGCGCCGCAGATCCCGATAACCGATCAGCACGACTCCGAGGTCGTCGAGCATGGCGCGCAACTTCGGGTCGTTGGTGACGAGTTCGAGATCGTCGATCCATCCCTGGGCCGATTCGCCGGCCAGTGCCCGAACCTCGGCGGTGTCGATCGCCGGCTGAACGTGGATCTCGGTCACGCCCGGTTTCAGGTTGCGCAGGGCTTCGAGGACTCGATCGCGGCTCCCGGCTTTCCAGTCGTGGTCGAAATGGTCGGGGAAGATCACACCTTCCTCGGCGGCGAGGCGGCGGAACGGGAAACCCGCCCGGGCTTCGTCGATGGTCGAGGGGAGACGAATCGGGAGGCGGAACTCGACCGCGAGGTCGAGATAGACGTCGAAGAACTCGGGCCGCAACGTGATGGCCGACAAGTGAGGAGCCAAGTGACTCACATCGAAGCCCCACAGAATCGCCCGCTCGATCTGAGCTCGACATTCGCGTAGCACCTCGGCGGGATCGGCGTGCTCCCACAAATCGTCGATGTCGCGTGGGAATCCGCCGTCACCGGACAACAGCGAGGGCGCATGCGTGATGGGGCCCCAGCGATAGAGCGGATGTTCGGCATTGAGAGTCAGATGGACGCCGATGTCCTCACCTGAATACATCATCGCGGCGTGCCGTGACCAGGGGGCCGGCACCATGATCGAGGCGCAGGTGGCGACGCCGTCTCGCAGCGCCGAGTAGACGCCGATGTTGGCGGCGTGGCACGAACCGAGGTCGTCGCACGACAGGATCACCAAGGTGGTGTCGGCGTCGTAGCCGAGGCGTTCGGCGAGTTCGGTCACGGGGTCACGCTACCCGTGGGGTCTGTGAAGCAGAAGGCCCACATCCCACGGCCTGCATCTCGGGCAGTCGCCTCGACAACCGCGAAGTGGCTGGCGAGACGATCGTTGGGGCGGATCGACAACTTCGATGCGAATCCCTCGGCGAGAAGTAGTTCGTTGACGAAGACACCGTCGGATGTCCGATACACGTAACCGAGCAGGCGTCCGTAGTCGTCACGGGGTTCGGCGTCGCGGTGGACCATGATCGGTGTTCCGGGCGGTAGGAGCGCGGCCGTGCGGGCCGAGGCCTCGGGCCCGTAGCACTCGACGGGGGAGCCCGGTTTCTTGGTTTCGGGTGTGTCGATGCCGATGAGTCGGACCCGTTCTTCGACGGCCCGCCCGTTCACCAGGAAGCGGGCATCGATGGTGTCACCGTCGACGACTCGTTCGACGATGGCATTGGCACCGTCGGGCAGGTCGAGTCCGTCGCGACACGACGCACACGACACGACGACGAAAGCGAGGATGATCCGACGCATCCGTCCATGTGGGCGGGGCGTGGTGCCGACCGACGGGGTCAGACGCGTTCGATGAGAGTGCCGGTCCCGAGACCGCCACCACAGCACATCGACACGATGCCGTAGCGACCACCGGTGCGCTCGAGTTCGTAGAGGGCCTTGGTCATGAGGATGACACCGGTTCCACCGAGCGGATGACCGAGGGCGACGGCACCACCATTCGGGTTCGTCTTGCCGAGGTCGGCACCGACGGCCTTGGCCCAGGCGAGGACCACCGAAGCGAATGCTTCGTTGATCTCGAAGGTGTCGATCTGGTCGATCGTGAGGTTGTTGCGCTCGAGGAGTCGTTCGGTCGCGTCGATGGGGCCGGTGAGCATGAGGACCGGATCGACCCCGACGAGACAACTGTCCACGACACGCGCCCGCGGCTTGAGGCCGAGTTGCTTGGCTTTCTCCTCGGTCATCATGAGGACGGCGGCCGCGCCGTCGGAGATCTGTGATGAGTTGCCGGCGGTGTGCACGCCATTTTCGCGGGCGACGGGCTTCAACGTGGCCAACTTCTCGAGAGTTGTCTCGCGGATTCCTTCGTCGCGCGACACGCGATGCGTGGTCCCGGTGGGCTTGCCCTCTTCGTCGAGATCGGGGGCGTCGACTTCGATGTACTGTCCGTCGAAGCGACCCTCAGCCCAAGCGCGGGCGGCGCGGTTCTGTGATTCGAGACCGAAGGCGTCGGTGTCGGCGCGGGTGATGTTCCACTTGTCGGCGATGCGCTCGGCACCTTCGAACTGCGATGTGAACTCGTACTGCTCGAAGTACGACTTGGGAACCGGAACGCCGAGGCCGAGGCCCTTCGACGAGTTGCTGCCGATCGGGACCCGGCTCATCGATTCGACGCCGCACGCCATGGCGACGTCGACCACTCCGGAGGCGACGAGCGAGGCGGCCAGTCCCGTGGCCTGCTGGCTCGAACCACACTGCGTGTCGACCGTGGTGCACGCGGTGGTGAGCGGGAGACCGGCCGAGAGCCATGCCGTACGAGTGATGTTGAAGCTCTGGGCGCCGACCTGGCTCACGTTGCCACCGACGACTTGTTCGATGAGTGCCGGATCGATTCCGGTGCGCCGCACGACTTCTTTCTGGACCAAGCCGAGCAGCTCGGCCGGATGAAGCGTGGACAGGCCACCGTTCTTGCGACCGACCGGGGTGCGGACGGCTTCGACGATCACGACATTGCGAGCTGAATTCGACATGGCGGCCATGCTACGCCCGTCCGGTTCGGGCGACGTTTCCCGACCCGGGGGTCGACGAACCTCGCCCGGACGCGGGTGGTGATGGCTCGGGTCGGTGCGGTCATACTTGCCGGGTGGGATCCTCGTCAGGTTCGTCGTCCGGTCCGTACGCGGACGGCATCATCAGTCGCCCGAGTCGCTTCGAACCGGCCATGGCGCCCGATTCCGACGTCCGTGAACACCGTTACATCCATGTGATCGAGTCGCGCGTGTGGGTGCACGACGACATCGCCGATGCTTCGTGGAATCGCCATTTCCTCGGCCATCTCGACGGGCACGCGTACTGGGGTATCGATGTCCCGCGTCACGACGATCCGTCCGACGGCGCGGCACTCGATCTCTTCAGCTTCTTCGGTCGAGCCTCGGAGGACGAATGGCTGATCGCCGGTCGGGCGGTTCAACTCGTCGACTGGGCGCGGACTCATCGCTTCTGCGGTCGGTGCGGAACGGCCACCGAACCGGCGCGCAACGAGCGGGCCATGAAGTGCCCCGCCTGCGGACTGACGGCCTTCCCGCGTCTCGCGCCGGCCATGATCACACTCGTCACCCGAGGTGAACCTGGCCCCGATCAAGAGGCTCTTCTCGCGCGCGGGGTGCAGTTCCGAGCACCCATGTTCAGTTGTCTGGCCGGTTTCGTGGAACCCGGTGAGACACTCGAGGGCGCGGTGGTGCGTGAAGTGCGGGAGGAAGTCGGTGTCGTGGTCGACAACGTTCGCTATCTGGGGAGCCAACCGTGGCCGTTCCCGCACAGCCTGATGCTCGGATTCCGGGCTGATTGGCGTTCAGGCGACATCGTGTGCGACCCGAACGAGATCCTCGAGGCCAATTGGTACCGCAAGGATGCCCTCCCGCCCATTCCGCCCGGGATCTCGATCGCCCGCAAATTGATCGATCACTGGCTCGACGAGGTCTGACCAACCGCGCGTCCGTCGTTCCGATGGCACTCGTCGTCGGTTGGCAACCTAGTTTTCACCCATGACCCTTCAGCGTGAATCACTCGGCAAGCTCGGTCTCTGGACCTTCCAACTCGACATGAAGCCCATGCGCGAGGCACAGAAGTACGCCGCACAGATCGAAGAACTCGGATTCCGTGCGGTGTGGGTTCCCGAAGCCGTGGGTCGTGAACCTTTCGCATCCACGTCGCTGCTCTTGTCGGCCACCGAGAAACTCATCATGGCCACCGGTATCGCTTCGCTACATGCCCGTAGTGCGATGACGATGCAGGCCGGTTGGAAGACCGTGACTGAAGCCTTCCCCGATCGCTTCCTGCTCGGAATCGGTGTGAGCCACCAGCCGGCCGTCGAAGGATTCCACGGCGCGAACTACGGCAAGCCCTACACCAACATGGTGAACTATCTCGACGCCATGGACCGTGGTCTCTACTTCGCGGCCCAGCCGACGACGCCGCCCGCCCGTTGTCTGGCCGCGCTCGGACCCAAGATGCTCAAACTCGCGGCCGAGCGGACACTCGGTGCTCATCCCTACTTCGTTCCGGTCGAGCACACTCCGATCGCGCGTGCGGCTCTCGGACCCGACGCGTTGCTCGCGCCCGAGCAGGCCGTCGTGTTCTCGACCGATGCGACCGAGGCTCGTGCGGTGGCCCGAGGCTTCATGAAGACGTATCTCGGATTGCCGAACTACACCAACAACCTTCGACGGCTCGGCTGGTCCGAGGAGGACATCGCCGGTCCGACCGATCGACTCGTGGACGCCATCGTCGCGTGGGGAACTCTCGATGACATCCACGCCCGCATCAAGGCCCACCTCGACGGGGGTGCCGATCATGTGTGCGTTCAGGTGCTGTCGGCCGACCCGACCGCCGTCACCATGAACGAGTTCCGGGAACTCGCGAGTCTGATCCCGTCTCTCTGACGAGAATCAGGGAGTGATCAGCCGCGACTCGTGAGGGTCTGCGACAGAAGAGTTGCGAGGGTGTCGCGAATCTGCTGACGCGAGGCGCCACGTTTGCCCATCTCGCTCTGGAAGGCGAGCAATCGCTCGATCATGGCGACGAGCGCGGCCGATGTCGTGAGGGGATCGAGCGACTCGGGAAGTCGTCCCGACGACACGCCTTCGTGGATCATCGACTGTAGAGAGTCCATGATGAGCAGGTTGGCCTGGGTGCGGACGGACCGAAATCGCTTGTCGCCCTCCTCGGCTTTCAGATTGCGGACGCGCAGGACGGCGGCGTGTGCGTCCCAGTAGGCCATGTAGGCGTCGACGAAGGCGCCGGCCCGCTCGAGCCCGTCCTTTTTCGTCCAAGCCGGACGAAGGTGCTCGACGAGAGGCTTCTCGTCGTCGGTCGCCTCTTCGGCCAGAGCGAGAATCGCCGCATCGGCATCGTTGAAGTACTGATAGAAGGTCGCCGGTGACGAACCGACCTCACGCGTGATGTCGACCACGCGCAAGTCGAGAATCCCTTGCTCGCGCAGCAACTTCGCGGTGGCGTCGAGAAGACGACGACGGGTCGCCTGGGCGCGCGATCCGATCACACGGCCGTCGGCGGCGAGTACTTCGTTGCTCACTGAGGCGCTCCGTACACCGGTGCCGGGCGCGGGCCCTCCTGTACGAGGCGGCGCACGACCGCACCGATCTCGGTCGGTTCGTAGCGCGCGCCCTTGTCGGCCACGGTGCCGTGCTGCCATCCGTCGGCCACCGAGAGTTGACCACCCGCGATCTCGAACATCCGTCCGCTCACGTCGCACGCAGTGGAGCCGAGCCATACGACGAGTGGACTGACATTGGCGGGATCCATGGCATCGAAGCCCGACTCGGGCTTCTTCATCATCTCGGCGAATGCTTCCTCGGTCATGCGGCTACGGGCCGACGGCGCGATGCCATTGACCTTGATCCCGTAACGGTCGAGCTCGACCGCCGACACGATGGTGAAGGCGGCGATGCCGGCCTTGGCCGCCGAGTAGTTGCCCTGCGACACGCTGCCGAAGAGACCGGCCCCTGACGACGTGGTCACGACGCGGGCGTCCACCGGCGTGCCGGCCTTGCTGAGGGATCGCCAGTGGTCGATCGCATGACGCACCGGGCAGAACATTCCGCGCAAGTGAACCTTCATGACGGCGTCCCACTCGTCGACCGACATGTTGACGATCATTCGGTCGCGCACGATGCCGGCGTTGCAAACCAATGTGTGCAGATTTCCGAAGGTGTCGATCGCCTGCCGGATCATGCGTCCGGCGCCGTCCCAATCGCTCACGTCGTCGTCGTTGACGATCGCCTCGCCACCCATGGCTCGGATCTCCTCGACGACTTCGGCGGCCGGACCGAGGTCGTGTCCGTCACCACCCAGCGAGGCGCCGACGTCGTTCACCACGACCTTGGCCCCCTCGGCGGCGAAGGCGAGGGCATGGGCCCGACCGAGCCCGCGACCGGCACCGGTCACGATCACGACGCGGTCGGCACAGATTCCCTTGGGATTGCGGACGAGTGAATCAGTCATGTCGTTTCCTCAGCACGTGATTCCGCCGTCCATGACGACGATCGATCCGGTCATGTAGCGACCTTCATCGGACGCGATGAACACGAACATGTTGGCCATTTCGTCGGGTTCGGCCTGATCCATGGGGGTCATGATCTTGGCCATCATCTTGTAGTCGGCGCCTTCGGGCAGGCTCATGAACGAATGGACGATGTTGGTGTTGGTGCCTCCCGGCGCGATGGCGTTCACCCGGACCCCCTTGCCGCGGTACTCGTAGGCGAGAGCGCGGGTGAGGTTGACGACGCCACCCTTGCTCGCGCAGTACGCGGCGCTCCACGGAGCTCCCATCAGACCCGATGTGGACGCGGTGTTGACGATCACGCCGTCACGACCGGTGTTGGCGTGCGCCTTCAGCAGGTGCGGGAGTGAATAACGAGTCACATAGAAAGTGCCGTTGAGGTTGACCGACACGATGCGGTCGAACCATTCCGGTGTCTCCTCGTGAGTGTTGGCGAAGTGCCCGATGCCGGCGATGTTGCACACCACGTCGAGACCCCCGAGCGACTTGGCGGCCTTGTCGACGGTCGTCTTCACGGACGTCGGGTCCGTCACGTCGAGGTCGTAGGCCACGGCCTCGCCCCCGGCCTTTTTGATCTCGGTGGCCGTGGCCTTGGCACCTTTGAGGTCGGCACACGCGACCCGGGCCCCTTCGGCGGCGAAGCGAAGCGCGGTGGCTTTTCCGATGCCCGAACCGGCGCCGGTGACGAACACTCGGAGTCCCTTCGCGCGTTTGTAGATCGGGGCCGGTTTCACGACTGGTTTCGCGGCTGACTTCTTGGTGCTCATGATGCGCCTCCGTATTGCGCTCGCAGGTCTTTCTTCAACACTTTTCCGCTCGGGTTGCGCGGCAGGACGTCGACGATCTCGAGTTGTTCGGGAATCTTGTGGGCCGACAGACGCGCGTCGCGCAAATACGAGACCATGGTCTCGAAAGTGATCGACTGATCGGGTTTGCACACCACCACCGCGCACGCGCGCTCACCGCTCTTGACGTCGGGGAGACCGACGACGGCGACGTCGGCGACGGCCGGGTGGGCGAAGAGGAGATCTTCGATCTCCTTGGCCGAGATGTTCTCACCCTTGCGGATGATGATGTCCTTCAGACGCCCGGTGATGCTCACGAAGCCGTCGGCGTCGACCACCCCGAGATCCCCGGTGCGGAACCAACCGTCCTCGTCGAACGCCTCACGGTCGAGGGATGGATCGAGATAGCCCTGACACACTTGGCGACCCTTCACGCGTAGTTCGCCTTCTTCGCCCGGTCCACAGATGCGCTCGTCCATCACGACGCGGATCGTGACGCCGGGGCAGGGTCGTCCGTCGGTGGTCGCCTTCTTGTCGTCGGGGTCGTCCACGTGGACCATGGTGTTGATCGGTGCTTCGGTCAGACCCCAGCCACCGATGAGCGGGGCGCCGAAGGCTTGCATCATCTCGGCGTGGAGAGTCTTGGGTTTTGGCGCGCCACCACCGTTGAAGATCCGCACGTCGGGAAGGAGTCGTTGGCCGGCGGGAAGTTGTCGTTGGGCATTGAGATAGGTGAGCCAGAAGACCGTGCCGGCGCCGGCGCACGTGCAGCCGTTGGCACCGAGCCACTCGGGCGTGCGCGCGGGGTCGAAGGTTTCGACCATGAGAAGTTCGACGCCGGTCTGCATCGCGTTGAAGAGCCACACGAGTCCGCCCACGTGCGTGATGGGGAAGACGACGGCGGCGCGATCGTCGGGACCGACCTCCATGCTCCACTGCATGCCGTCATTGGCCGCCGACATGCTGAAGTCGCTGTGTTTGGCACCCTTCGGATCGGCGGTGGTGCCCGACGAATAGAAGAGCCAACGCAGGCCGTGCAGGTCGGCGCGATACGGCGGAAGGGGGTGAACCGCGGGATCGGCTTCGGGCAGATGGGGGTCGGCCACGATCACCTGAACGTCGTGATCGAGCGCGTCGACGACATCGCGGGCCATCGGTGGGTAGTCGAATCCGCGGAAGGTACCGGGCACGATGATCACCCGGCAGTCCGACTGTCGCGTGATGAAACCCACTTCGCGGTGGCGATAGATCGGCAGGATCGGGTTCTGCACGGCACCGAGTCGTGACAACGCCCCCGTCAGGACGAGCGACTCGAAACGAGACGGCAGGATCCAGGAGACGTTCGTGCCTTCGCCGATACCGAGGCCCACGAGACCGGCCGCGACACGCTCGCACCAGTTCTTGTAGTCACCAAAGGTCAGAGTTCGCCCTTGTTCATCACGCGCCATCTGCTTGTTGGGCGTGAGCGAGGCGCGTTCGACGACGAGTTGCCACAGAGTTTTTCCCTCGGCATCGAGGACTCCGTCGAGTTGTCGGGACATGATGAAAGACGACCTCAGAACGTGATGACGGCGCGGGCGACGCTTCCGCTCTCGAGACCCTGCACGGCGTCCTCCCATCGGGCGACCGGGAAAGTCGCACTCACGAGTTCGTCGAGCAGCACGTCGCCGCGGCGATAGAGGTCGATGATGAAGGGGATGTCGCGTTGCGGGCTGACCGTGCCGTACCGACAGCCGATGATGCCGCGGTCGACCTGAGTGAGGCGGCCGTAAAGACCCTTGAACTCGGCGGTCTGACCGGCGACACCGATCACCACAACCGTGCCCTCCCAGTCGAGGCATTCGAGTGCGTTGTAGGTGACCTGTGGATGGGCGACGCAGTCGAAGGCCCAATTGACACCACCGGCGTTGAACGGGCCGCGCGGCACGTCGGCGTTGTAGGGCTTGATCGAACTCACGGCGGCCACGAGATCTTCGCGACGACCGTCGAGGAAGTGCGTGGCGCCGAACTGCTTGGCCAACGATTCCTTCTCGGGAACGGTGTCGACGGCGATGATCGTCGTGGCGCCCTGGACCTTGAGAGCCTGGATGACGTTCAGGCCGACTCCGCCGACACCGAACACGATCGCGGACTGACCGCGCTTCACATTCGCACGGTTGAACACCGCACCCATTCCCGTCACGACTCCGCACCCGACGAGGGCGGCCGACGTGAGCGGCACGTCCTTGGGGATCTTCACGCACTGGACATCGCGTACGAGTGTGCGCTCGGCGAAGGCACTGGTGGCCGCGAAGTTGTAGATCGGCTGGCCTTCGAGAGTGAAGGGCTGACTCCAGTTGCCGAGCGTGGCACGACACGCTGTGGGTCGGCCGTCCATGCAGTACTCGCAGAATCCGCACGCCGCGAGCGTGGCCACGATGACGTGGTCGCCGGGCTGCACGTGGGTCACGGCATTGCCGACCGCGTCGACGACGCCGGCCGCCTCGTGTCCGCAGACGCCCGGAGACGGCACCGGGTAGAGGCCGTGCATGTACGACAGGTCGCTGTGGCACAGTCCGGCCGCCGCGATGCGCACCACGACCTCTCGGGGGCCGGGATCGCGCAAGGTGAGTCCGTCGACGAGTGCGGTCGTCGAGCCGTCGTAGACGATTCCCTTCATGAGTCCCCCCGTGTGTCGGAACAGCGACGCAACCCTAGTTCAGGAGGTGCCGGTTTCTGACGGCGAGTCAGAAACCCGTCGGGCCATCGAGGCTGGTCAGCGAGTACGCGATCGCAGTTCGTATTTCAGGACCTTGCCGCTCGCGTTCGTGGGAAGGGCGTCGACGAAGGTGACCCGACGGGGCACCTTGAAGTTGGCCATCCGCGGGCGGCACCACTCGATCAAGGCGGCCTCGGACACGTCGACGCCGGGGCGACGGACGACGAAGGCGTGGCCGACTTCGCCCATGCGCTCATCGGATGCGCCGACCACCGCCACCTGGGCCACACCGGGATGGGCGAGAAGCGAGTTCTCGATCTCGGCCGGATACGCGTTGAACCCACCCACGATGAACATGTCCTTCATCCGGTCGGTGATGGTGACATAGCCACGTTCGTCCATGACACCGATGTCGCCGGTGTGCAGCCAGCCATCGGTGTCGATGGCTGCACGTGTCGCGTCGTCGTCGGCGAAGTAGCCGGGCATCACGTTGTACCCACGACACACGATTTCGCCCGATTCGCCGCGCGGGAGCTCGCGACCCTCGTTGTCGACGATTCGAACCTCGACGCCGGGAATCGCCCGACCGCTCGTGTGGGAGATCGTGTCGGCGTCGTCTTCGGCGCGGCACATGGTCACCACCCCGGTCGACTCGGTGAGTCCGTAGGCCGTGAGGATCGTGCGAAAGGTGAGTTCTCGTCGCATGCGTTCGATCATCTCCACCGGTACCGCGGCGGCGCCGGTGACCGCGAGTCGCAACGACGACAGATCGTGCCGGTCGCGTTCGGGGTGGTTGAGGATGCTCAGATACAACGTCGGCGGGCCCGGGAGCATCGTGATGCGTTCGTCGGCCACGCGTTCCAAGACCTTCGGGACGTCGAAGATCGGCTCGGGCACGGCGGTGGCGCCGGTGAGGAGACAAGCCAGGAACCCGGCCTTGTAGCCAAAGGTGTGGAAGAACGGATTGACGATCAGATAGCGGTCGTCGGCGCCGAGTCCGACCACATCACTCCATGTCCGGAAGACCTCGCAGGTCTGGTCGTGTCGCGACATCACGCCCTTTGGGTGTCCGGTGGTGCCCGAGGTGAAGATGATGTCGCACAGATCCGAGTCCGATACGCGCGATGTCCGGGCCGCCACGGTCGCGTCGGGGGTGGTGCCACCCGACTCGATGAACTCGTTCCACGTACGAACTCCGTCGGCCTCGCCGTCGAGAAGGATCGTGGTCGGCGGGTTCGACATGGCGCGCCCGATTTCCTCGACGTAGGGAATACCGAGGAAACCGTGCACCGTGAACAGGAACCGGGCGCCGCTCTTCTCGATCACGTAGGCGGCCTCGGGACCTTTGAAACGCGTGTTGAGCGGAACCACGACCCCGCCGACCCACTGGGCGCCGAGCGCGCTCAGCATCCACGTGGCCGAATTGGGAGCCCAGATCGCCACGCGATCGCCGTGTTGGAGTCCGGCGGCGACGAAACTCCGGGCGACGGCGATGACGTCGTCGCGCAACTGCCCGAACGTCCAGCGTCGAGCACCATCGACCAGGGCCTCGCGGTCCGCGAAATGCTCGGCGGCGCCCCGAACGACTTCGGGGATGGTTGTCACGCGCTACTTGAGATGCGTGATGCCGAGCATCTTGATGGCGTTGCCGCGCAACACCTTGTACATCTGCTCGTCGGTGAGATCGAGCGTCTGTTCGTAGGCGATCTTCGCGGTGTGTGGCCACGTGGAGTCCGAGTGCGGGTAATCGCATTCGAAGGTCACGTTGTCCTCGCCGATCTCCTCGAGGCAACGCAGGCCGTGCGGATCGTCGAAGTAGCAGCCGTACACGTGCTTCTTGAAGAGCTCACTCGGCGGTTCGAGGACGCGGTCGGCGACGCCACCCCAGCCTCGGTTCTCCTTCCACACCGTGTCGGCGCGTTCGAGGATGTACGGAATCCAGCCGATCTGACCTTCGCTGTAAGCGATCTTGAGGTCCTTGAACTGGCTGAAATGACCGCTCATCAGCCAATCGACCATGCTGAAGCAGCAGTTCGCGAACGTGAGAGTGGAGCCCACGGCGGCCGGGGCATCGGGTGAGGTGCTCGGCATCTTGGAGCCCGATCCGATGTGCATGCAGATCACGGTGCCGGTCTCGTTGCACGCTTCGAAGAACGGCAGCCAGAAACCGTCCTTGTCGTGGATGCTCGGCAGATTGAGGTTCGGCGGGATCTCGCTGAAACACACGGCGTGTACGCCACGGGCCGCGTTACGACGAACCTCGGCCGCGGCGGCGACCGGATCCCAGAGCGGGATGATGCAGAGCGGCAACATGCGTCCGCCCGACTCGCCACACCATTCTTCGACCATCCAGTCGTTGTACGCCTGCACGCAGAGCATCGCGAGTTCGCGATCCTGTGCCTCATAGAAGGTTTGTCCGCAGAACCGCGGGAAAGTGGGGAAGCAGAGCGAAGCCTCGATGCCGGCGACGTCCATGTCCTCGAGACGATCCTTCAATTTGTAGGAGCCCTGACGCATCTCGTCGTACGTGATGCCGGCGAGGATCACTTCGTCACGGTCGAAACCCACCGCGGTGTCGAGTCGAGTGAGCGGACGTCGGAGATCCTCGTAGAACCACCAGTCAGCGAGCGGACCTTGGTCGCCCTTCTCGCCCGGAACCGCGGTGAACTTGCCACCGATGAACGTCATCTCCTTGACGGGGAGGCGGTACACCCGGGGGGCGACGTCGTGATACTTCTTCGGCAGGCGGTCGATCCACACGTTGGCGGGCTCGGTCACGTGGTCGTCGACCGAGATGATCTTGGGAAGTTCGCGCATGGTGCGAGGGTAGCATCGGAATCTGACGGTGTGTCAGATTCGGCCCGATGCAGGTCAGGGGCCACTTCGGACGGCTTTTCGGACGCCGTTTCGGTCGGCCTCGACCGCCGGTCAGACTGGGGGAATGGTGGCCGGAACACAGGTGCAGGCAGAGTCGAGGCGGCCCGAGATGACCGTCGGTGTGGCCCTGCCCCAGATGGCCACCGGTCTCGACCGCAACCGTCTGGTCGCCTGGTGCCGAGGGATCGACGAAGGCCCGTTCTCGAGCGTGTCGGCCGGTGAGCGGATCACCTTCCACAACCTGGACGGTTTCACCTTGTGTTCGGCCGCCGCTGCTCTGACCGAACGCGTGCGAATCCTCGTCAACGTCGCCGTACTGCCGTGGCATGCGCCGGCGTTGGTGGCCAAGGAACTGGCGTCGATGGACGTCGTTTCGGGTGGCCGGGTCGACGTTGCCGTGGGTGTGGGTGGTCGCCAACAGGACTACGCCGCGCTCGGTTCACCTTTTGCCGGGCGACATCGCCGACTCGATGACGCCGTTCGGGAACTGAGGCGGCTCTGGGCGGGTGGCGCGGCCGCCGATGGCGAACCCGTCGGACCGGTACCGATCCAGGCCGGTGGACCACCGATCATGGCGTCGGCCATGGGTCCGAAGTCGTTGACCCGCGCCGCGCAGTGGGCGATCGGTGTGAGTGGATTCACGTTGCTGGGCGACGCGAGCGAAGCGGCGAGATTGTTCCGCGCCACCGAGGCCGCCTGGCGCGAAGGTGGACGTACCGACGCGCCACGTCTCGTGACCGGTTCGTTCGTGGCTCTCGGCGAGCGGGCGAAGGAGAACCTACGCGGTTTCGCCGAGGCGTATCTCGAGGTGTTCTCACCCGAGTTGGCCAAGGGGTTGGCCGAGAAGATGCCGCTGCACGATGCGAGTGCGCTGGTCGACCTGCTCGATGCGGTGGAGGATGCGGGAGCCCACGAATTCATCGTGGTGCCGGCGACGAGCGATCCGCGGATGCTCGATCGTCTCGCCGACGCAGTCGCGTCGCGACGCTGAGTCAGCTCGTCCGCAGATCGCGGATCATGCGGGCGGCGACGATCAGCACGAGCGTGGCGAACAAGGCGTTCGACACGTCCTTGCTCATGTAGTCGGCGATCGTGCCACCCAGGATCGCGGTCGGGACACCAGCCAGGCCGACGATGGCCGCGACCCGATGGTCGATGTTCTTACTCAACGAGTTGCGCCACGTGCCGATGATCGAGGTGGGAAGAATGACGGCCGCCGAGGTTCCCTTGGCGATCACCGGAAGTTCGCTGAAGGCGACGATCATCACGGGCACCATGACCACTCCGCCACCGATGCCGAGAAGCCCGGCCAACACGCCGGTCACGAAACCGATGATCACCAGCGCGACGGCGGCGACCCACATGATCTCGCTTCGGCCGTCGGCTTCGGTCGGGATGTACAGACGCACTGCGGTGGCGAAGAGCACCGTGGCGAAGAGGTAGCCGAGGGTCTTACGGGGCAGGACGTGGATCAGCTTGGTGCCGTACACCGCACCGATCACGGCGCCGATGGCCAACCACAGCGCCATGACCCAGTCGACGTTGTCGTGACTCCAGTAGGTGAGAAGGCTCGAGATCGAGATCGGCAGGACGGCGCCGAGGGACGTGCCGCTCGCGCGCCGGGAGTCGAGTTTCAGGACCAGGATGAGCGCCGGCACCACGAGGATTCCGCCGCCAACGCCAAAGAGCCCCGACAAGAGACCGGCCATGACACCGACGGCGATGGTCGGCGTGAGGGGCGCACGCGAGGCGGCGTCGGTGGTCATCGTTCTGTTCTAGCCTGTGGCCAAGTCGCACCGTCGTTTCACGGTCGCATCATCCGAGGGGGAGAGATGTCGCGTCGTTGGGGTTTTGTGTTGGTCGGTTCGCTGGCTCTGGCGTCGCTGACCGGGTGTGGAGGTGACGACTCGGGTGTGGCCGAGGCTGCGCTCGACACCGCGGCCGCATCGACCGATGTCGCGGCGTCGAGTCCGCCGGCTTCGGAGGCGGCTCCGGTCACCGAAGCCCCGGTCGTTCTGCGCATCCTCGTGACCAACGACGACGGAGTCGGGGCCGATGGCATCGATGCGATCGTGCAAGGTCTCCTCACACTCGAGAACGTCGAAGTCACGGTCGTTGCTCCGCTCGAGAATCAAAGCGGTACCGGTGGCCAGACGACCGACGGAGAACTCGTGGTCACCGACACCACGACCAAGAGCGGCTATCCGGCCAAGGCCGTGGCGGGCTTCCCGGCTGATTCCATCGTGTGGGCCATCGATCAGGGTGGCATCGACTTCGTCCCCGACCTCGTGGTGTCGGGCATCAACGCCGGGCAGAACTACAGCAGCGAGATCATCCCCTTCTCGGGAACCGTCGGGGCGGCACGCGCGGCGGCGGCGCGCGGTATCCCGTCGCTGGCGCTGAGTCAGGGACTGGGAGACCCCATCGACTTCCCGAGTGGAGTCGCGGCCGGACTCGCGTGGATCGAGAGCAATGCGGAGGCAATTCTCGCTGACAGCGCAACGATCGACTCGTTCACCAACATCAACATCCCGACCTGTGCGCCGGGCACGACCGTCCGCGGAACCGTCGAGGTGCCGGTGGCCTCGCTCGCCGGGTCCGACTACGACACCCAGGACTGCGCGTCGACCGCCGAGGCCACTTCCGATGTGACCGGATTCCAATCCGGATTCGTCACGGTGAGTCAGTTGCCGGTGAAGGGTGCGCCCTTCACCGACTGATCACGAGAGAGGGGCGAGTACCGAGCTCGCGACCCGTCGGCGGTGCCACACCGGATCGCCGTAGGCGCGTCCGAGCGCCCACGCCTTCTTCATGAAGAGTTGAAGGTCGGCTTCCCAGGTGTAGCCGATTCCGCCGTGCACCTGCATCGAACCTCGACTCGCGCGATACGCAGCTTCGCTCGCCAACGCCTTGGCCATGCTCGCGTCGCGACCCGCCGTCGGTGATTCGGTGCTGAGACTCCAGGCGGCGCGGTAGGTGGGCGCTTTGGCGAATTCGACTTTCAAGAGCGCGTCCGACATCAGATGTTTGACGGCCTGGAACGATCCGATCGGTTTGCCGAACTGCTCGCGTTGACGGGCGTAGTCGGCGGCGATGTCGATCATCCGCTCACCGAGGCCGATCAGATACGCGGCCGTGGCCACGGCCATCGAGTCGCGCAGCCGATCGGTTGCGGTGAGGAGTGGCGAACGCTGTCCGCCCGATACCGAGAAGATCCGGCGGCCACCATCGATCCCATGAACGTCTTCGATCTCGAATCCGGTGAGGACTGACCCGTCGTACACGATCGTGGACGCCACGTGGGCATGCGCTACGTAAGGCGATTCATCGATGGCCGCCGTGGCGATGGATCGCCCGTCGACCACCGAGGGCTCGATCGTCGCCAGGAGCGGAGCTCCCACGACCATGTGTTCGAGCACCGGACCGGGTACTCCGGCTCGGCCGAGTTCCTGGAACAAGAGAACCGCGTCCACGAGCGATCCACCCATGCCGCCATCGGCCTCGGGTACGAGCAATCCGAGAACCCCCATCGCGCCGAGTTGCGACCACAGCCGCGGGAGGTGGCCCGAGTGATCGTCCCATGATTCGCGGACGGCGCTCGCCGGACACTCGTTGAGGAGAAGGTCACGGAGTCCGTCGGCGAACAGCCGTTGGTCGTCGGTGAAGGAGAATTTCATGACTTCACCTCACATCCCCTTGGGAAGTTGCAGAACGCGGTCGGCGATGATGTTGCGTTGGATCTCGTTGGTGCCGGCATAGATCGGACCACTCAGCGAGAAGAGGAAACCGTCGACCCAACGTTCGTGGGGACCGCCCATTCGCTCGGCCTCGGGTCCGAGGATCTGCAAGGCGACCTCATGGATGCGCACGTCCATCTCGCTCCAGAAGATCTTGTTCAGACTTGCCTCGGCGCCGATCGGTCGACCCTCGAGCATTCCGGTGACCGTCTGATAGGTGTGCAGTCGGTAACCCTCGGCCTGCATCCAGCAGTCGGTGACCGCATCGGCGAGAGCGGAGTCGGCCGGGTCGGCGTAGGTGCGCCACAAGTGGACGAGTCGGTTGGCGGCTTCGGAGAAGCGAGCCGGACTGCGCAGACTCACACCACGTTCGAACCCGGCCGTGGCCATGGCGACGTTCCAGCCCTTGTTCTCCTCGCCGAGTGTGTTCTCCAACGGAACGCGGACATCGTCGAAGAAGATCTCGGCGAATCCGGTGTCACCGTCGAGTTGGGCAATGGGTCGCACGGTGATCCCGGGTAGATCGAGTGGACAGAGGATGAAGGTGAGACCGCGGTGACGCTCGGCGGCCGGGTCGGTTCGGAAGATGCCAAAGCACCAGTCGGCCCACACGGCACGACTCGCCCAGATCTTCTGGCCGTTCAGGATCCACGAGTCGCAGTCTCGCGTGGCCCTGCTGCGGATGCCGGCGAGATCGCTGCCGGCGTTCGGTTCGCTCCATGCCTGCGCCCACACGATCTCACTCGCCGCCATGGTCGGGAGGAAACGTTCCTTTTGAGCCTCGGTACCGACTTCCATGATCGTCGGACCCAAGAGGAAGATTCCGTTCTGATTGACGCGACCCGGAGCACCTGATCGGTAGTACTCCTCCTCGAAGATCAACCACTTGATGTAGTCGGCCCCTCGACCGCCGTACTGCTCGGGCCACGACACGGCCGACCAGCGACCGTCGTACAACTTGCGCTCCCATTCGCGATGGAGAGCGAAACCGACCTCGGTGTCGAAACTAGGTAGAGGTTGGGTCGGAACGTGGGCCGTCAGCCACTCGCGCGCCTCCCGCCGGAAGGCGGCTTCCTCGGTGGTCTCGCGTAAATCCATGCGCGGAGAAACCTAGTCGTCGACCGCAGACGATGCTTCCTTCGGCGCGAAGGTCGCGCCCGGGTGCCGTTCGAGTCGAGGAATTAGAATGACGTCGTGGGGGAGCAGGCTGGATCGACGTTGCCCTACGTCCCGGGTATCGATGGTCTGCGAGCGGTGGCGGTGCTCGCCGTGCTGGCATTCCATCTCGAGATTTCCGGCTTCGACGGCGGATTCCTCGGAGTGTCGCTCTTCTTCACGTTGTCGGGGTTCTTGATCACCCAATTGCTCGTCGGTGAGCACGCGGCGACCGGTCGCGTCTCGCTCCGGCGATTCTGGGGCCGTCGATTCCGTCGACTCATGCCGGCCGCGTTGATTGGCCTCGTTGCGGTTGCCATCGTGAGCCTCGCGTCGGAGATCTTCGACGGACCTCGATTACGTGGTGATCTGCTCGCCGGCGTGGGGTACGCAGCCAATTGGAGATTCGCGTTCGGTTCGCAGTCGTACACGGAACTCTTCACGACCACGCCCTCGCCGATCCAACATTTCTGGTCGCTGGCGATCGAGGAGCAGTTCTATGTGTTGTTCCCGTTGCTCATGGCGGCCGCGTTGTGGTGCTCCAGTCGACGGCAGAGTCCAACAGCACGTCGCCTCGTCGGGCCGATCGGACTCGTCACGATTCTCCTGGCGACCAGTGTCGCCGCCGGACTCGTGACCGCTTCGAAAGATCTCGTGTACTACGGCACTCACACTCGGGCCGCCGAACTTCTCGTCGG
>CAZLXB010000007.1:0-25688 GCA_964563545.1 uncultured Bifidobacterium sp.
CACCTCGTGTGGAGGTGCCTCGGTACCGAGCGCGGCCATCGCCTCGCGATACACGAGCGACAGCACTCGCAAACCAGATCGCAGTTCGTCGGTACGAAACCGGCGGAGTTCGCGTTTGTGGCGCTCCACCACCTTGGTTCGCCCACCACCGCGCTCACCGAGCTGTCGTGCGCGTTCATCGAGATCCTCGATCTCCGACTGGTGACGCAACTTGTACGGCTCGAGGGCTGTTTCGATGGCCGCGCTGATCTCGGCCACCAAGGCCACCGCCGTGGAGAGCCTTCCGTCGAGGCGCTGGGGCACATCCCGAAAGAAGGCGATACGAGTGGAGAGTTCGGCATCGGCCGCGAGCACACGCGCCCGCTCGAGATCGCCAGCGGCGACGAAGGCGAGTTCCGCAGCTCGTTCCGCAGCGACGCCCTCGGCTTCGAGCGCGGCAACTATCAAGTCGTCGGGTACCGGCACGAAGCCCACGCGGACGCAACGCGACGCGATGGTCGTCATCTCCGCCGACACCTCGTCGGCCACGAGGATGATCTCGGTACGGCCATCGGGCTCCTCGAGAGTCTTCAGCAGGACAGGGCGCGCGATGTCCGACAGAAGATGGAACTCGAAGGCGATGATGATCCGCCGGTCGGCTTCCACTGCACTCTGCCCGGCTTTGGCAACGATTTCATCGCGCACAGTCTCGATGAGAAGCGACGCACCTTCTCGTTCCACTTCGTGCACATCCACGTGAATACCACGCATCACGAGATCAGCGGTACGACCATTCGCATCTTCCGAACCCTGTAGGCGCATCGCGGCGAAGGCGCGCGCCGCGGTGTCCTTCCCACAACCGGGCGGACCCACGAAGAGGTACGCGTGAGCGGGAGAATCGGCGAGGGCACGCAGTGTTGCAATCGCAGCGTCCTGCCCGACCACCTGGTCGAACACCGAACGGGTTCCCGTGGATGCGGGCACGTCAGATTCCGTACTTCTCGCGCACGGCTCGGCGAACGTCGGCCTCGATCTCGTCGGCTGTCCGCGCCGCATCGAGAACGACCCAGCGATGCTTCTCATCCGCGGCCATGGCGAGGAACCCGGAACGGATCCGCGCGAAGAAGTCACCCGTCTCACGTTCGAAGCGGTCGAGGTTTCGAGATGCCAGACGCTGCATCGCGTCGTCGTGGTTCAGGTCGAGAAGGATCACGAGGTCGGGCCAACGACCATCGAGCGCCCAATCGTTGACTGTTCGCAACATCGGAAGATCGAGCCCGCGCCCGTAGCCCTGATAGGCGAGGCTCGAATACACGCTGCGATCGCTCACCACGTGCTTGCCGGCCGCCAGTGCTGGTGCGAGCACTTCGGCTCGATGCTGTGCACGATCTCCGGCGATCAAGAGCGCTTCGGCTACCGAGCTGAGCGCGGTGTTGGCCGGATCGTGCAGCACCTCTCGGACGCGTGCGCCAATGGCCGTGCCACCGGTCTCTCGCGTGAGCAATGCTCCGAGCGAGGTGGCGAGTCGGGTCGCCTGCGTCGACTTACCGCAGCCCTCGATGCCCTCGAAAGCGATGTATCGAGGCTGGTCGGTCGGCATACGGTCAAACGCTAGCCAGTCGCCGTACACCCGCCTTCGAGGTGGGTCAGACCTTCTTGCGCGGCGCGGCTTTCTTCGCCGGAGCCTTCTTGGCTGCTTTCTTCTTGGCCGGTGCCTTTTTCGCCGGAGCTTTCTTGGCAGCTTTCTTCTTGGGGCCGATCCCCTTCTCGGCCATCACTTCGCGGCGGATGGCGAGGAGTTCGTAGGCGCGCTCGGGGAGCATGTCCTCGATGCGGTCACCTTTGCCGATCGAGGCATTCACCTGACCATCGGTCACGTACACGCCGTACTGACCTTCGCGAGCCACGACTTTCAACTCACTCACCGGATCGGTTCCGAACTCACGCAGTGGTCCCTTGGCGGCAACTGATCGCCCTCGACGGAACTGTTTGGGCTGCGAGAAGATGTCGACGGCTTCGGCGAGGGTGATCGTCAAGAGCCGCTCCTCGTTGTCGATCGTCCGATAGTCGGTGCCCTTTTGCACGTACGGCCCATAACGACCGTTGTTGGCCATGATCGGCTCACCATCGGACGGATCGGTACCGAGTGTGCGCGGCAAGGTCAACAACTGCTCGGCATCGTGCATCGTCATGCGCTCCAGGACCATCGTCTTGAAGAGGCTCACCATCTTGGGTTTGGCAAGGCCGAGCGGTGGTGCCTCCATGGTTCCCCACTGCACATACGGGCCGTAGCGACCGTTCTTCAGGAACACCGGATAGCCGTCGAACTCTCCGATCGGCTCGTCGCTCTTGGGTAGCGACAACAGACGAAGTGCTTCGTTCAGCGTCAACTCGTCGGGTGTGAGGGCATCGGGCACGCTCGCGGTGTCTTCGCCGCGCTTCACGTACGGGCCGTACTTGCCGGGCTTGACGGCTACGACTTCGCCCGTCGACGGATCGGCACCGATCGTGAACGAGTTGATCTCGGCGGCATCGATGTCGGTGATGTTCTGCTCGATGAGGCGCTTCAGTCCTAGTTCGCCGAGGTCACCCATCTCGGCGTCACCGAAGTAGAAAGCGCGCAGCCATTCGTCCTTGGCCAATGCCTTATTGGCGATCTGGTCGAGTTCTTCTTCCACACCGGCGGTGAACTGGTAGTCGACGATCTCACCGAAATGACGCTCGAGGAGCGTCACCACTGCGAAGGCGGTCCACGTGGGCACGAGGGCCTGACCCTTCTTCCACACGTAACCGCGGTCCTGGATCGTCTGGATGATCGAAGCCCACGTGGACGGACGACCAATGCCGAGCTCTTCGAGTCGCTTGACGATCGATGCCTCGGTGAAGCGCGCCGGGGGTGTGGTCTCGTGGCCACTCGGAAGCAGTTGGTCGATGGCCACCGCATCACCCACCTTCAGTGGCGGCAGCAGCGCTTCGGCTTCTTCACCCGACTCGGCATCGTCGTCACGGGTCTCTTCGTAGGCCTTGCGATGACCGGCGAAGGTGATCGTGGTGCCGCTCGCCGAGAAGACGCAGTCGTTCGACTGTTCGGTCGGGGTGGCGGGAGCGGTGGCGGCCAGGCGGATCGACACCGTCACACCATTGGCGTCGGCCATCTGCGATGCCATGGTCCGCTGCCAGATGAGTCGGTAGAGCGCGAGGTCCGGTCCCGACAACTGGCCACCCAGGGTGTCGGGGTGGCGGAGAGGAATGCTCGGCCGGATGGCCTCGTGGGCCTCTTGGGCGTTCTTGACCTTGCTCGCGTACCGCCGTGGTGAATCGGTCAGGAAGTCGCCACCGAAGTCGGCCCGGATCTGGTCGCGGACCGCCCCGAGGGCTTCGTCCGACAGGACCACCGAATCCGTACGTGTATATGTAATGAATCCCCGGTCGTAGAGACCCTGCGCCGTCCGCATCACCTGCTGGGCCGACAGGCGGAGTTTGCGCCCACCTTCCTGCTGGAGCGTGCTCGTCATGAACGGCGGCTTGGGCGACGACCGGTACGGCTTCTCCTCCACCGACTGCACCGAAACCGGGGCCGTCCGGAGGCGCTCGACGAGCGACATCGCGGCCGGCTCGGCCAGCACGGTGACCTTGCCGCTCGGGCGACCCTGTTCGTCGAAGTCCTTGCCGGTGGCGATGCGGACGCCGTCGAGTTCGAGGAGCGAGGCCTTGAACGACGGGTTGGTCCCGGTGACGAGATCGAGCCCCCAGTAGGCGGCCGTCACGAAGGCGATGCGCTCGCGTTCACGTTGGACGATCAGGCGAATGGTCGGCGACTGAACACGTCCGGCCGACAGACCGCGGTTCACTTTGCGCCAGAGCACCGGCGACACCTCGTATCCGAAGAGGCGGTCGAGGATGCGCCGGGTCTCGGCGGCGTCCACGAGTCCGATGTCGAGATCGCGGGGATGAGCGAATGCGTGGTCGATCGCACCTTTGGTGATTTCGTGGAACACCACCCGGTGCACCGGAACGCCGGGCTTAACGGCCGACTTCAAGTTCTCGTAGAGATGCCAGCTGATGGCCTCACCCTCGCGGTCTTCGTCGGTGGCGAGATAGAGGGCTGATGCCTGCTTCACGAGTTGACGGAGTTCCTTGATCACCTTCGTGCCGCGCTCGGTGAGCACGTACTCGGGCTTGAAGTGGTTGTCGACGTCGACGGCCAAACCCTTCGACGGCAGGTCGGCCACGTGGCCCACCGAGGCGCGAACTTCGTACTCGGAGCCGAGAAAATTGCCGATCGTCTTGGCCTTGGCGGGCGACTCGACGATGACGAGGGGTTTACCGGTGGGGGCGGTCATATTTATCTAGCGCTACGGCATCGGCCGGTCGCTTGTCAAGTGGGCTGGGTTCCACCCGTGTTCGCGTGACCCTCCACATCGATGCGCGGCAGGATGCGATCAAGCCACTTCGGGATCCACCAGTTGCGAGCACCGAGAAGCTCCATCGTCGCAGGTACGAGCACCATTCGGACCAGAGTGGCGTCGATGAAGACAGCCACGGCGAGCCCGAGTCCGAACAACTTCACTGTGCGGTCGTCGCCGGCCACGAAACTTCCAAAGACGGCCACCATGATCAGGGCCGCCGCGGTGATCACGCGTGCCGTGGCGGTGAGTCCGTCGGCCACGGCTGAACTGTTGTCACCCGTGCGATCGAACTCCTCTTTCACGCGCGAGAGCAGGAAGACCTCGTAGTCCATGGAGAGGCCGAAGACGATGGCAAAGAGCATCATCGGGATGAAGGGCTCGATGGGTCCGGCTCGACCCACGCCGATGAGATCGGCGAGCCAACCCCACTGGAAAACGGCCACCACCACTCCGTATGCGGCACCGATAGAGAGCAGGTTCATGAGTACCGCCTTGAGCGGCACGAGGAGGCTGCGGAACACCGCCATCAACAACAGGAACGAGAGCACCAGCACCGCGGCGATGAAGATGAAGATGCGCTGGCCGAAGTAGTCGGAGAGATCCACGGCGATGGCCGTGAAGCCCCCGACGTTGATCGGATACTCCAAGAAATTGGCAGATTCGAGTGAACCCGGGATGACCTGATCGCGCAGATGATGCACGAGCTCCGACGTCGCTTCGTCCTGCGGAGCGGTGGTCGGCACCACCTTCCAGAGAGTGAGTTCGGGAGTCACGGCCATCGGATCCGACACGTAGGCAATGCCGTCTTCGGCGCGTAAGGCATCGGTGAGCGAAGCATTGGCGCGCATGACGTCGTCGGCGCTCGCATCGGCCGGAACCTCTCCGACCAAGGTGAGCGGTCCGCTGAACCCCGGACCGAATCCGCGGGCGAGAAGGTCGTAGGCCCGACGCGCGGTCTGCCACTCGGCGCGGTTGCCGTTGTCGCTCAACGCGAGGCGCATACCGAAGAGCGGAAGCGTCAGCGCGATGAGCGAAGCGAGGCCAAGGGCGAACGACGTCCACGGTCGACGTTGCACGAGGCGGCTCCAACGGAACCAAAGTTGCTCTTCGCGTGGCTTGGGCTCACGGTGGGCGATCGGTGTGCGCCAGCTCTTGATGAGGAAACTCAGCGCCATGATCACGACGGCCGCCAAGAGTCCGACCGGGAGAAGAGAAAGCGTGCCGAGGAAGATCACTCCCACGAGCGACAGCGTCGCGAATACCACCAGAGATGCGAGCGCAGCGCGCGTGGTCACGTCGATCCGATGGCGGACGAGTGAGAGAAGAGCCGGCAGCAGTGTGAGCGCAGCGAGCACCATGAAGCCCACCGCGACCGATCCAGCGATGGCGAGCCCGTAGACGAAGGCCATACCCATCATGTACATGCCGAGAAGCGAGATCATGACGGTGATACCCGCGAAGAGAACTGCGCGTCCCGCGGTGTCGGCGGCCACGACCGTGGCGTCTTCGGGCGTCATTCCGCCGCGTAACCCCTCGCGATATCGGGTCACGATGAAGAGCGCGTAGTCGATACCCACTCCGATGCCGATCATGGCGCCGATCTGCAACGAGAAGTCGGGCATCTCCATGAGGTGGCTGATCATGGTGATGATCGCCACTCCGGTACCGAGTCCGATGAGTGCGGTGCCGATGGGAAGTCCCATGGCGAGCACCGAACCGAAGGCGAGAACCAGGATGATGATGGCGGCGAGCAGACCGACCACTTCGCTCTCGGGAAGTTCAAAGTCGACGAATGGATCGCCGCCGAACTCCACGCTCACGCCGTCGGGCAGCGGCGATGCGACCAGATGCTCGTTGGCAACTTCCATGATGCGTTCGCCGAGCAGCGTCTGACCCTCTTGCGATTCGATGGCCGGCAGACCGAGTTCGGCATACGCGATCGTGCGATCGGCCGAGATGAGTCGCTCGCCACCGGCGGGGTTGGTGATGTTCGGCAACTCGTACGGACTCGTGAGTCGTAGGCCCGGCACTCCGTCGGTAACCGACAAGAAGAGCGACGAGAGCGCGCTCTTTACCGCGGGATCGTCGATGCCCTGTGAGGCTTCGACGACGATCTGAGCATCGGTCACCGAGTCCTTGTCGGGGAACGCTTCATCGAGGAGTTCGAGGGCACGCCGGCTCTCGGTCTGCGGAATCGAGAAACGTGTTTCGAATCGATCGCCGCCCATGACTCCCTGAGCCACGGCCGACCCGCCGACGAGAGTGGCGATCCAGATGATGATGGTGAGCCATCGATGACGGAAGCACCAGCGGGCGATGCGGGCAAGCATGGAATCCTCGGCGTGTTGGGTGGGGGAGGACACGCCGGCTCGAAGGCTACGGTCGGTCTCGTGGAGGTCGGAATCGAATCCCTGGGCTGGGATGTGACATGGGACGAGATCTGGCGCGCGTCGTCGATCGGCCTCGGATCCGATGCGCGGCCCGGACGGGTGGCGCGTATCGACCGCGGCTGGAGCACCGTCTGGTACTCGCCTCCCACCGACGCGACGACGGGTGATGTGGCCCGAGTCCGGAACATCGGCGCCGACGTCGCCGTGGGTGACTGGGTCGTCGTCTCGGCCGACGGTGAGCGGATCGAGTCGGTGCTTCCTCGTCGGAGTGCCTTCGTGCGACGGGCGAGTTTCGAGGGTCAGCGCGCCGAGGCTCACACCATCGCAGCCAACATCGACTTCGTCTTCCTTCTCCACGCGATTGCCAGTCCGCCGAATCAGCGGCGACTGGAGCGCGAACTCGTGCTCGCCTTCGACAGTGGAGCCACTCCAGTTGTCGTGCTGTCGAAGCGCGATCTTCTCGACGACCCGGCGGAGGAGGCGGCCCGCCTCGAGTCGCTCCAGTCGGTGGCGCCGGGTGTGGAGTTCCACGTCGTGTCGGGGATCCGCGGCGACGGCCTCGACGCTCTTCGGCGTTACGCATCCGGTTGTCGCACGATCGCGCTCCTGGGCGCGAGTGGTGTCGGCAAGAGCACGATCGTCAACGCGCTGGTGGGCAATTCCGCGCAACGGACCGAGTCGGTCCGTGAAGGAGACCAACGTGGCCGTCACACCACGACGGCGTCGTCACTCGTGGCTCTCCCGGCCGAGCCGGTCGGTTCGGCTGGCTGGCTCATCGACACGCCGGGGGTTCGTGCCGTGAGCCTGTGGTCGAGCGGGCACGGCATCGAGCGTGCCTTCACTGACATCTTCGACCTGATGGACGATTGTCGGTTTCGGGACTGCAAGCACGAAGAGGAACCCGGTTGCGCGGTGCGGGATGCCGTCGATGCCGGAACCCTCGACCCGCGCCGTCTCGAAAGTATGAAACGCCTCGTTGCCGAGGAAGCCGCGCTCGAGGACGAGCAGAAAGCACGGCTCAAAGCGGAGGATCGACGAGGGTTTCGGCGTCGAAAGTCGTAAGGAGTACGGTCGCCTCCATGGAATTCGCCTTCTCCGATCGATGTCTCGAGTACCGCGAGCGTCTGCTCGCGTTCATGGACGAATGGATCTATCCGAACGAGTCCGTGTACGACCAGCAGGTTCACGATTCGGGAGACCCGCACTTCTATCCGCCGATCATGGACACCCTGAAGGCCGAAGCCAAGAAGCGTGGGTTGTGGAATCTCTTCCAACCGCATTCGGGTTGGTGGGGCGAAGGTTTCAGCAACCTCGACTACGCGCCGTTGGCCGAGATCATGGGTCGCTCACCGATCGCATCGGAAGCCTGTAATTGCTCCGCACCCGACACCGGCAACATGGAAGTTCTCACCATGTTCGGAACGGCCGAGCAACAGGAGAAGTGGCTGCGCCCTCTTCTCGACGGCGAGATCCGCAGTGCGTTCGGTATGACCGAGCCCGATGTGGCGTCGTCGGATGCGACCAACATCTCGCTTCGCATCGAGCGCGACGGTGATCACTACGTTTTGAACGGTCGCAAGTGGTGGACCTCGAACATCTTCCACAAGAACTGCAAGATCATGATCGTGATGGGCAAGACCGACACGTCGGCCGCGACCCACAAGCAGCAGAGTCAGATCCTCGTTCCGGTCGACACCCCCGGAGTCACGGTGGTCCGAGATCTTCGCGTGTTCGGCTACAACGACGTCGAAGGTCACGGTGAAGTCCGGTTCGAGAACTGCCGCGTACCGGTGAGCAATCTCGTGGCATCCGAGGGTGACGGATTCATGATCTCGCAGGCCCGGCTCGGACCCGGTCGCATTCATCACTGCATGCGGACCATCGGAGCCGCCGAACGCGCGCTCGAACTCATGTGCCAACGTGTTCTGAGTCGGTCGACATTCGGCAAGCGCGTGGCCGAAAGGTCGAACATTCAGGACTGGATCGCCGAGGCGCGCATCGAACTCGAAATGATCCGACTTCTCACGCTGAAGACGGCGTGGCTCATGGACACCGTGGGCAACAAGGGTGCCCGTACCGAGATCGCGGCGATCAAGGTCGCGGCACCGAACGTGGCGCTCAAGATCATCGATCGGGCGATTCAGGCTCACGGCGGCGGCGGAGTGTCGCAGGACTTCCCGTTGGCCGGGATGTATGCGGGTATCCGAACGCTGCGTCTTGCTGATGGTCCCGACGAAGTTCACAAGATGACGATTGCCCGCGCCGAATTGCGCAAACACGATCCGTCGTTCCGTACCGACGGTGTCAACGCCATCGCCCCCGGCGGCGGACGCGGCTGATTCTCATGGCGACCGCGCACGACATCATCCAGATGTTCGGCTCGGTCGAGGACGACCAGCGGTACACGCGGCTCGTCGAGCTCTTCACCGACGATGCCGTCTACTGCGATCCGTTCGCCGGGCCGCAGCGCGGTCGTGAAGCCATCGCGGGATTCATGGGCGAGATGGAACGGCGATTGCCCAAGATGGGCGTCTACTTCGCCAATTGGGAGACGACCGCCGAGACCACGGTCGGTTGGTCACGTTGGGAGATGGTCGTCCCCGTCGGCGGTACCGAATACCCGATCGGTGGCCAAAGCGTGTACCGACTGCGCGATGGGCTCGTCTGTTATGTGTCGGACTACGTGGACTCTGCGGCCTACGCGCGGATTCGTCCCGAGGTGCACCCCGACCACGTGAGTGCGGCGCACGAGGTCAAGGGAAACACGGTGGGCGGTTCGGCCGAGCAACTGGTCCGCGACTTCTGGAGCAGTGGCGCCGCCGGTCACTTCCGGTCGCTCACCGGTATCACGGAGCCGGAGGCAAGTTTCGACCTCGTCGATTGTGCGGGCGAGGAAACAGTCGCCTGGGCCCAGTGGATGTGCACGACCGCGAGGGGGACAATCCCCGGTTGGTCGTTGCACACCGTCCGTGACGGGCGAGTCAGCTTCGACGCTGACTATTACGACGCCGAAGCAGCGCGAAGGCTACGGCTGCCGCATGACCCACATTGAGTGAATCGACATCGTTGGCGATGTCGATTCGCACTCGGTGATCAGCATTGCGGAGCGTGTGGTCGCTGAGCCCACTTCCTTCGGCGCCGAGAACGAAAGCGAGTGGCGCGTCGTGATCGATCGCGACGTCTTCGGTGGACACGGCACTCGGGTGCGGGGTGAGAGCCAGGCTCGAGCCACCCATCGAACGCAGGAGTTCCATCGCCGCGTCCACGGGCATCCGCACGATCGGCAGGAAAAGGATTTCACCCATCGAGACGCGAACCGTTCGGCGGTAGTACGGATCGGCACATCGCTCGTCGAGCACGAGAGCGTCGATGTCGAAGGCCCGGGCCGAGCGAGCGATGGCCCCGAGGTTCTCGTGGTCGTTCAATCCTTCGAGGATGGCGATGCGATGCCCGTGTCCGGAAGCAGGACGCCGTCGTAAGACATCGTTCAAGGTCGGGGTCGCGGGACGATTGGCCGAAGCGATCACTCCTCGGTGGAGATCGAAACCAGCCACCGCCGAGACCACTGATCGCTCGGCCAGGTACACCGGGGCCGTGGTCGCCTCGAGCGATGCGCTCATGTCGGCCACACGATTCGGCGACACGACGATCGATCTGATGTCGAGACCGCTGGCCACGAGACGACGCACGACCTCGGGACCCTCGGCGATGAAGAAGCGTTCGTCCTCGCGACGACGGTTGATGTCACGGTCGGAGAGACCGATGTAGTCGGCCAGTCTCGGGTCGGATGGATCCTCGATCAACGGATGGTCCACTCGTTCATTGTGTCGTCTCGTTGGTGCGACCCCACCCGAGCGTGGCATCGTGGGGCCATGGCGTCCGACCCCGAACAGATCGTGATCGTGGGTGCATCGCTCGCCGGGTTGCGGGCCGCCGAAACGTTGCGTCAGGAGAAGTTCGCCGGCCGCATCGTGATGATCGGTGACGAATCCGGACCCCCTTACGACCGCCCCCCGTTGTCGAAGAAGGTTCTTGCCGGCGAATGGGAACCCGAGCGGATCCGGCTGCGCAAACCGGAGGATCTCGAATCGCTCGGGGCGGAGTGGATTCAGGGCGATGCCGCCGTGCGGCTCGACACGTCGAAGCGAGAAGTCGTTCTCGCCTCGGGTCGAATCGTGGAATTCGGCGGGCTGATCGTCGCCACGGGTGGTCGGGTTCGCCGACTCGCGGACCAGCCCGCTTGGGCCGGCATCCACGTGTTGCGGAGTCTCGACGATTCGTTGAGACTCCGTGGCGAACTCCTCCCTGATCGGAGGGTCGTGGTGATCGGTGCCGGGTTCATCGGTCTGGAGGTCGCGGCGACGGCGCGCGCCCTCGGATGTCGGGTGACGGTGCTCGAAGGAGCCGAAGCCCCGTTGATGCGTGGTCTCGGTGTGGCGATGGGGCGTCTCGTCGCCAAGATCCATCCGGAGAACGGAGTCGATCTTCTGTGCGGGGTGAAGGTCGAGCGATTCGTCGAAGGCGAAAGTGGTCGCGTGGCCGGGATCGAGCTCGAAGGAGGTGAGATCGTTCCCGCCGATGTGGTGGTGGTCGGTGTGGGTGTATCGCCGGCGACCGAATGGCTGAACGACTCGGGGCTCACGATCCGTGACGGTGTGGTGTGCGACGAAACTCTGTGCGCCGGTCTCCCGGGTGTCTACGCCGCCGGTGATGTGGCGCGGTGGCCCCATCAACTTCTCGAACGCGAGGTGCGGGTCGAGCACTGGACGAATGCCTCCGAGCAGGGGGCGGCCGCGGCTCGAAATCTTCTCGCGGTGGCGCGGGGCGACACTCCCCGGCCCTATGCCGAGGTCCCCTTTTTCTGGAGCGATCAGTTCGGTGTGCGGATCCAGTTCCTCGGTCGGGCCGAGGGCGACGAAGACATCGAGATCGTCGCTGGTTCACCTGATGAGAATTCCTTCGTGGCTCTTTACCACCGCGATGGCCGACTCCGCGCTGCACTCGGCGTGAGCCGCCCCAAGCAATTGATGCCGTTCCGCAAGTTGCTCGCCGAGCGCGCGACGTGGGAGCAGGCCCTCGAACTCGTCGCGACGTTCGGCAACTGACCGACTCCACTGTTTGTTGCAAGCGGAACTTTCCCGTGACAACGGGCCGGACGTTCGTTAGTGTTCGTGACGAATCGCTTGGGGAGGCGAGTCCCACCGGGGACGGAAGTGAGCGACACCATGCCCGAGACCGACAAAGTGCGGAACTGAATGCCGAGGCTCGACTCCGAGAGAGTTGCGTTGTGGAGGGCCTTTCAGACGGCGGCCGAGGTCGTGTCGCGCCTCATCGAAGCCGAGATGGCCGATGAATTCCAGTTGTCGCTGCCTCAGTTCGACATCCTCGCCGTCCTCGCGCACAACAACGATCAGATGAGGGTGAAGGAACTCGCCGAGGCGCTATCGGCCGTGCCGTCGACACTGTCGAGGCGCATCGACTCGCTCGTCGATCGGGAATACGTGACCCGCGAGCCGGCTCCGACCGCGGATGACAACCGAGCCGTCATGGTCACTCTCACCCGCATGGGCCGACTCGTGTGGCGAGACGCCAACATCCTCTATCGCCGGGCCATCCAGCGGGAATTCGCCGCCGAACTGTCGGAGACCGACGTCGGAACCATGTCGCGGGCGATCAGCAAAGTCGCACCGTTCCGGTCCTGAGCCGACTCCGGCTCGCCGATCGGGGTCGGGTTCGTCGGGTCCGGTGATCAGGAACCAAACTGAAGGCCTCCGGTCGAACCGGTTTCGCTGAACTCAGGAGTCCTCCCATGTACAACGCAGTCATCGTCGATGCCATCCGTACGCCGCTCGGCAAGCGCAACGGCAAGTTGAAGGATTGGCATCCGGTCGATCTCGCCTCCGAGACCCTTCGTGCGCTCATCGATCGCAACGGCATCGATCCGGCGATCGTCGACGACGTTGTGATGGGCTGCGTGATGCAGGTCGGTGAGCAGGCGGCCAATATCGCCCGCAACGCAGTGCTCGCGGCCGGTTGGCCCGAGTCGGTGCCCGGCACCACCATCGACCGTCAGTGTGGGTCGTCGCAACAGGCTGCCCACTTCGCCGCTCAAGGTGTGATGGCCGGTGCCTACGACGTGGTCGTGGCGTGTGGCGTTGAAGTCATGACCCGCGTTCCGATGGGCGCATCGATGTCGGATGGCAAGTGGGGTTTCCCGTTCGGCCCGAAGGTCGGCGAGCGCTATCAGCCCCAGGGTGGTCTGGTCCCGCAGGGCATCTCGGCCGAACTCATCGCCGACAAGTGGAACATCAGCCGTGACGACATGGACCGCTTCGGAGTCCAGTCGCAGGAGCGGGCCGCCCGCGCGACCAAGGAAGGGCGTTTCGAACGCGAGATCCTTCCGGTGAAGGACGCCGAGGGCAACATGATGACCGCTGACGAGGGAATCCGCGACACCTCGATGGAGAGCCTCGCCAAGTTGAAGCCTTCCTTCCGTCCGGCCGAAGAAGGCGGTCGTGTCACTGCTGGCAACTCGTCGCAGATCACCGACGGCGCGGCAGCTCTCCTCATCATGAGTGAAGAGAAGGCCAAGGCGCTCGGCCTCACGCCCCGTGCCCGGTTCGTGAACTTCAGCCTCGCCGGTGACGATCCGCGCTACATGCTCACGGCTCCGATTCCGGCCACCCGTAAGGTGCTCGAGCGCGCCAAGCTCACCATGAACGACATTTCGATCACCGAGATCAACGAGGCCTTCGCCTCAGTGGTGTTGGCGTGGGAGAAGGAACTCCACCCCAACATGGAGACGGTCAACCCGAACGGTGGTGCCATTGCCATCGGCCACCCGCTCGGATGTTCGGGAGCACGTCTCATGACCACACTCCTGAACGAGCTCGAGCGCACCGGCGGTCGCTACGGACTGCAGACGATGTGCGAGGGCGGCGGCATGGCCAATGCCACCATCATCGAACGACTCGGCTGATACCCGATGAACTTCGGCACCGTGATCTGGACGCTCGGTGCCGTCGCCATCTTCTTGTTCCTCTGGCGGGTCGGAGTCGGACTCCTGCGAAGCATGACCGAACCCCTGCCTCCGCCCCCACCGCCCGGTGAGATGCGCCGCGTCAGCGTTCGCTACCGATGCAGCGTGTGCGGGCTCGAACTGAAGATGACCTTGGCCGCCGAGGAAGATCCGGATCCGCCGCGCCATTGCATGGAGGAGATGGACCTCGTCGCCACGGCCGAGTGACGGCATCGACGAGGGAGTTTTCGGATCGTTCACCCGGTGAACGGGGAGTTACACGAATGTGATTATCCCCGAGGATGTCCACAGCCTGTGGACAAAGGATTTTGCGCTAAAGAACCTGCTCAGGGGTCTAGTGGTATTTAGTGGCTGTGTATAGACCACCAAGAACACTGAGAAGCCCGGCGACGAGGTACAGGTTGCTCCGACCCCCCGGTACGGCACCCAAGTAATAGAGCAGGATGATGAGCGCACCCACGATGAAAAGGGCGAACATCAGAATCGGAACCCAGCGCGGGCTTTCCTTCACGAACTGGGGAACTGGCGGCGTGTAGCGGGACGAAGCCACCACCCCGGACTCGTTGTGATCGGGATTCACGGGTCGGCTGGCCCCGGGCGTCGTGCCCTTCGGGGTGACGCGACCACCGGTCTTGCGCTTGGGAGGTGCCACGGGCGCAAAGTGTAGGCGACAAGTTCGTCACGGTGGCAGGCTGAGCGGGTGGCGACGACGGTTCGGGTTCTGGTGCTCGACAACTACGACAGCTTCGTCTACAACCTCGTCCAATACCTCGGGGAGTTGGGGGCCGAGCCGGTGGTCCACCGGAACGACGACCTGTCCGTCGACCGCATCCTCGATCTGCGTCCCGATCGTGTCCTTCTCTCACCGGGACCGGGTCGGCCGGAGGACGCAGGGGTTCTCTGCGATCTCATCGTTCCGGCCGCCGAGCGGGGCATCCCGGTCTTTGGCGTGTGCCTCGGTCACCAGGCGATCGGCCACGTCTTTGGTGGCGACGTGGTGCGGGCCCCCGAACTCATGCATGGAAAGACGAGCGCGATTGCACACCATGGGCAGGGTGTGTTCGCCGGGTTGCCGACCCCGGTGACCGCGACGCGCTACCACTCGCTCGTCGTCGAGCGCTCGACGCTGCCCACCTGTTTGGAGGTCACCGCCGAAACCGCCGACGGCATGATCATGGGTATGCGGCATCGCGAACTCCCGATCGAGGGAGTGCAGTTCCATCCGGAGAGCATCCTGACCGAGCACGGTCACGCGATGCTGAAGAACTTCTTGAGTCGCCCCTAGTCGTTACGCGCCGGGTGCGTCGGATGCCGGTGGCTGCGAACTGCTCGTGGGTGACGTGGCGCGGCCGATCTCGAGGACGACCTGACTCCCCACTTCGGCCTCGACACCCGATCGCGGATTCTGGGAGATCACGCGCCCGACATCGGCCGAATCGTTGGCGACGTTCACGTAGGTCACCCGCACCGTGAAGCCCTTGGCTGTGAGTTGTGCCCGAGCCTGCGCCTCGGTGAGTCCGACGACCGGGGGGACCTTGATGGGTGCACGACCATTCGAGACGTACACCGTGACCGTCGCACCAATCGGCGTTTCGGCACCGGTGACCGGGCTCGTGCGGATCACGTAACCGATCTCGATCGTGTCACTCGCTTCGATGATTTCGTTGACCGTGAACTTGTAGGGCTCGGCTTCGAGAATCGAGCGCGCTTCTTCGATGGTCTTTCCGTCGAGGATCGGAATCGGGTTGGTCCCCTTGCCCTGGCTGACCGAGAGATCGATGGTCGCGCCACCCAGAACCGATTCGCCGAATGCCGGCGACGACGAAATGATGATGCCTTCTGCGATCTCGGGATCGTTCACGTAGGTGACTTCGCCGACCGTGAGCCCGAGATTGAGCAACGCCTTGCGCGCTTGATCGAGGGTGAGATCGGAGAGATCTGGAACCGAGATCGGCGTGTTCGACGGGTTGTAGATCACGCGGACGGTGTCGCCTTCTTTCAGGTTTTCACCGAGGGGAGGGTCCTGCGCCCACACGATGTTCGGTTCGACGCCGGGGTTCTCCTCGGCGATCGGCACCGCTTCGAGACCCACGGAATCGAGCAGGCTCACTGCGTCGTCGAGAAGCATGTTGGTCACGTTCGGCACGGCGATCGACGGGCCCGACGATGAACGATTGGCGAGGGCGAGGAATCCGATCACGAGGCCGATCAGCACCACGACGGCTGCGATGCTCGCTCCGATCACGATGTTTCGACGCCGATTCCCGAGGTCTTCGGGAGGAGTGATCGGACCACTCGGGTCGTAACCGGGCGGCAAATCGCTGATCACCACGGTGGTGCGTTGGGTCGTGGGCGACGGCAACGTGGGCGGCGGTAACTCCGACACCGGAGTGGCAGGCGTGGTGACGGTCGGCGCGACCGAGGGATCCGGTTCCTTCTTGTTGAGGATGGCGGCCAGGGCTTGAACGGGCAGGCCGTCGCGGAATCGACGAAGGTCGTCGCGCACGGCTTCGGCGGTCGGATACCGACGAGCTGGATCCTTGGCAAGAAGTCGCGCCACGATCGCCTCGAACGCGCGCGGAACGTCGGGTGCGTATTGATTGAGTGGAGTGGGTGCTTCGTGTACTTGCTTGTAGGCGATGGCGACTGGATTGTCGCCCGTGAACGGGACACGTCCCGACACCATTTCGTACAGCACGATGCCAAGAGAATAAAGATCGCTGCGCGGATCGGGTTGCCCGCCTTGGGCTTGTTCGGGCGAGAAATACGCGGCGGTTCCCATGACCGCACCGGCTTGGGTGAGTCCGGAGTCGGCTGCACTTCCGAGTGCCCGTGCGATTCCGAAGTCGGCAACCTTCAATTGTCCGTTGCTACCGATCAGGATGTTGCCCGGCTTGATGTCGCGGTGCACGACGTTGTTCCGATGCGCGAACGACAGTGCGGCGGCGACTTCGATACCGACTTCGGCCGCCTTGGCCGCCGAGATCTGCCCGAGGTCGCGAAGAGCATCGGCGAGGGTGCGGCCCGGCACGTACTCCATGGCCATGAAGTAGGTGTTGTTGCTGCGACCCCAGTCGTACACGCTCACGATGTTGGGGTGATTGAGATTGGCCGCCGACTGCGCTTCGCGGCGGAATCGTTCGACGAAGGCCGGATCGGTGGCGAACTCGGGGAACAGGACCTTGATCGCCACCAATCGATCGAGGAGGACGTCACGGGCGAGATAGACGTCGGCCATACCGCCCCGACCGATGCGCTGCTGCATCTCGTAGCGGTCGTTGAGGATCACGCTTTCCCGGTCCGACATAACTTCGTCAGAGGCTACCGGCGGGGTCTCAGCGGGTCAGGGCAACGTCGAGGACCTTCTTGGCCACCGGTCCGGCGAGTGTTCCACCCGTTCCGGCGCTGATCTCGGCCGTCGTACCTTTCAGCATCACGGCGAATGCGTAACGAGGTGCATCGGCCGGTGCGAAACCGATGATCCACGCGTGTGATCGTTCGGGCTCACCCGGACCGTTGAGTTGAGCGGTTCCCGTTTTGGCCGCAGCCTCGATTCCATCGGCGAGTTTCAAGCAGCACGATGCCGTACCGCTTCGCACGACCTCTTGCATGAGTCCACTCATGATGTCGGCCGTGGCCGGTGTCATGGTCTGCTTCCAGACCGACGGAGAGGTGCGTTTCATGAGTCGACCACCGTGGTCGAAGGTCGCATCGATCACGTAGGGGCGCATCATCGCCCCCTTGTTGGCCACCGATGCCGCGATGAGTGCCATGTGCAGCGGCACCATTTGCGTGTTCCCCTGTCCGAATCCGCCGATGGCGAGCAAGGGCAGGTTCTGTTCGAAGTAGTCGACGTCTCCGAATGAGCTCGCCGCCGGACGAGGGAGATCGAAGGGAATCTTCTCACCGATGCCGAACCTCCGACTCGCCTCGACCAATCGTTCGGGCCCGAGGTCGAGGGCGATCCGCGCGAACGGCGTGTTGCACGAGCGCCGGAAGACCTCGGTGAGATCACCGCCGCACGTCTTCTGGTTGTAGTTCTGGATCGGATCGACGGTTTGCGGAGGTACGAATTCCGACTCCTCGGCGAAGGTGGTGTCGAGAGTGACCACACCGGCGTCGAGAGCGGCCGCCGTCGTGATGACTTTGAAAGTCGAGCCCGGCATGTATCGCTCTTGATACGCGTTGGCGAGGAGCGGATTGCCGGGAACGTCGTTCAGGAACTCGAGGACGTCGCCAGCGGCGCGATCGTCATGGGTGGCCACGTAGTTGGGGTCGTAGGAGGGTGTACTCCACATGGCCTTCACGGCACCGGTCTGAACGTCGACGACGACGACCGAACCCTCACGTTCGCCGAGCGCGGAACGGGCCGCCTGCTGAATACGGCTGTCCAAAGTGAGTTCGACCGAGCCGGTCGTGTCGGCACCGTCGAAGAGTGACGCGATTCCCTGGATCTGCTGTTGCGGGGTACGGCCGGCAAGGACGTCGTTGGCCACCCGCTCCACTTGGGTCGCACCGTAGGCAAACGTGAAGTAGCCGGTGACGTCGGCGAAGAGTTCGCCTTCGGGGTAGACGCGTTGCCACGGATGACCGGAGTCGTCGTCACGTCTTTCGGAGGTGGCAAGGATGACTCCGTCGGCGCTCACGATGTCACCCCGTGGTTCGTTGAAGTCGAGTACGGACTGACGGGTGTTGCGTTGATCGTCGTCGAGGGAGGTCTTGCGTCCGACTTGGATCACATTGAGTTGGACGAAAAGAACGGCGAAGAGCCCGATGAGAGCCAGGGCGAGACGGCGGATTCGTTGATTCACGCCCGGGCTCCGGACTTCTTCTCGGTCCGAGCCGCGCGTCGCGCCAACAAGCGTTCCGAGAGAGTGGGTTCGTCGGCGACCTCACCCAGACGACGAGCCGAGGTGTCACTGATGCGGATGAGCAGTGCGAGGAGCGCGTAGTTCGCGACGAGACTCGAGCCTCCATAGCTCACGAAGGGGAGTGTGATTCCGGTGAGTGGGACGACGCGGATCACTCCACCGATGATGATGAAGGCTTGAACGCCGAGAATCGTGGTGAGTCCGGTGGCGAGAAGTTTTTCGAAAGGGCGCTGGGTTCGCAGAGCGGTTCGCAGACCGGCACCGATCATGAGGACGAAGGCGATGAGGATCGCCGTGGCACCGAAGAGTCCGAGTTCTTCGCCGATGGCCGCGAAGATGAAGTCGTTCTTGGCCTCGGGAATCCGCGTGGGGTCGCCGAGTCCGAGTCCGGTTCCGGCGGTGCCGCCGCTCCCGAGGGCGAACATCGATTGCGCGACTTGGTATCCCTTGCCGCTGTAGCGGCTCCAAGGAT
This sequence comes from uncultured Bifidobacterium sp., assembly GCA_964563545.1. GTDB lineage: Bacteria > Actinomycetota > Acidimicrobiia > Acidimicrobiales > Ilumatobacteraceae > Casp-actino8. Next base: position 19,161 of record CAZLXB010000007.1, read on the forward strand.
CGAGCCAAATCGCGACCCGGGTCTGAACGTGATCGAAGGCGTGGTACGCCGCAACGCAGGCGACTGCGAACATGCCGAATCCGATCACGAGGTAACTCCTGCGCTCGGTGGCGACCCACACCAAGACGATGAACAGTGTGAAGAAGAGCAAGCTCGAACCGAGATCGCGCTGGCCCACCATCACGAGAACCGAGAACGCCCACGCGGCGAGCAGCGGGAGAAGATCACGCGTTTCGGGGACGTTGAAGGGTCCGATGCGACGGGTCGAGTTCGAGATCAGGCTCCCGCGCTCGGCGAGATACGCCGCGAAGAACAACGCGAGAGCGAGTTTGGCGAACTCGCCGGGTTGGAAGTTGATCGGTCCGATGTTGACCCAGATGCGCGCCCCGCCGGAACTGAATCCGATTCCGGGGACCATCGGCAGGAGGAGAAGTCCGGCGCCCGTGAAGAAGAACGTCCATTTGAAACGCGAGAGATCGTTGATGCGTTCGATCACCACGAGGACGCCGATGAAGACGCCGATTCCGATGAAGGTCCAAGTGGTCTGCAATCCGGCCAGCCGCTCCGAGAGGCGGGCGATCATCACGTACCCGAGACCATTGAGGAGAGCGGCCACGGGCAAGAGAGTGGAGTCGGCGCCACGAGCGAACCAGCGGACGGCGATGTGCGCCGAGACGAGCAACAAGAGAACGACACCGAGGAACGGAAGGATGCGCGGCGGCATGGCCGAGTTCTTGCCGAGTACGGCGAGCGTGTAGCCGGCGCCGGTGATGACGCCGGCCAGGATGACGAGACGCAGTTCGCTCGAGCGACGTCGTTGTGCGTGAGTGGTCGTGGCCACCGTCATCCCGAAGTGATTGCGCTCACGACCACCGAGACGATGATGGCCGCCGAGACGAGCCACGAGCCATAGGCCGCAACGGCCAACCACTTCGACGGACGGGCCGAAATCGTGGGGACGTCCATCGCAATCGTCGGCTCGGAACCCGAACTGGCGACGGAGGTGGCGGTGAAGTCCACGACGACGACGGTGGTGTTGTCGCGGCCACCATTGGTGTTGGCGAGGGCCACGAGGCGATCGGCGAGGTCCTGCGGTCCGGAGGCCTGACGGATCTGACCCTCGATCTCGTCGTCGTCGGCTTCGTCGACGAGCCCGTCGCTGCAGATGATGAAGCGGTCGTCGTCCTCGAGATCGATCTCGAACGTGTCGACGTCGACGGCCGAATCGATTCCCATGGCACGCAGGACGATGTTGCGCTGGAAGTGAACACGTGCCTCGGCGCGTGTGATCGCTCCGCGATCGACCAACGATTGAACGTGCGAGTGATCCTTGGTGACCTGGCGCAGTTCACCGTGGCGCCACAGATACGTCCGCGAGTCGCCTACGTTGGCCACCACCGCGCGGTGCCCGGCCGGATCGGTGAGGGCGAGTCCGGTGAGCGTGGTACCCATGCCGGCCTTGCGGGAGTCGCGCGCGGCCTCGTCGAAGATCGCGGCGTTGGCGGCCCGGACTGCATCGGCGATGCGCTGAGCGTCACCCACCTGCGACGCGAGATCGGCCAACGTCGTCGAGAGGGTGGACACGGCAATCGCGCTGGCGACTTCGCCCGCACTGTGACCGCCCATTCCGTCGGCCACGAAGAAGAGTCGGTCGGTGCAGAGATACGAGTCTTCGTTTCCGAGGCGGACGCGTCCGACGTCGGTGGCGGCTCCGGTGACGGCGCGCATCATCGTTCGGCCTCCACGACGAGGTGGCCCATGACGATGCGATCACCGGGCCGAAGTGCCGTGGGCGACGCGATCGAGTGCTCGTTCACGGTCGTGCCGTTGGTTGACTGAAGATCCTCGATCATCGCCTGTCCGTTGGCGAGCCACACGCGGGCGTGACGACTGCTGAGGAAAGTGTCGTCGGTGATGGAGAGGTCGGCTTCGGTCGAGCGGCCGATCAGGCGCGGGGCCGACGAGATCTCCAGACGTGTTCCCTTGAGTTCTTTGGGGGCGACGACGCGAAGTTCGGTCACGCGATGACGACGCGGCACCTTGACGTCGGCTGGGGGTGAAGCGGGCAGTGACGCTTGGGGCAGTGCCGGTACGCGGACTTCGCTCCACACCGCCCACAACACCCGCGCGAAGAAGACGTACAGCAGGATCAAAAAGGCGATCTTCAGGACGCCGAGCAACTGGTCGGTCATCGCGTTACTTGGTCTCGAAGCGGATGGAGTTGCTACCGAGTGTGATGATGTCGCCGTCGCGCAGGGCGCGGGCGATCGAAATGGCGACGCCGTTCACCTTGGTGCCGTTGGTGGAGCCGAGGTCGGCGATCGTGAATTCACCGGCGGCGACTCTGACTTCGGCGTGCCGGCGGCTGATGTTGGGGTCGTCGAACACGATGTCGCAGTCGGGTTGGCGACCGATCACGATGGGCTGCTCACCGATGCGGACGACCTTGCCACCCGGGACCGCAAGTAGACCTTCACTGACCGGGGTGTCGCTCGTGCGGATCTTGGAGTCGATGCCGATACGACCCGACTTGAGTGAGTCGTCGGTGGTCAGAGAAACGGTGACGGGGCCACGCAGGTGGTAACCCTCTTCCTTCGCGTACTCCTTGGCCGCCTCGACGAGTTCGACCTCGAGAGGACCGATGAAGTCGGAGAGTTCGTCGTGATCCTTGGGGTGAAGACGAACCACGAAGTGATTGGGGGCGACGCGACGACTCTTGGAGTCCACGGTGCGCTTGTCGTCCATCTCCTGGACGAGACGGCGGCCGATTTCGATGGGGCGAACTGCGCTGCGGAAGCCGCGGTTGAAAACTCCCTCGAACATACGACTCAATCCATCCTCGAACGACTGCAGACCCACAGGTGGCTGAAAGGGTATCGGCGCAGGTGGGCGGGCATGGATCGCTCGGGCGCAGGTTGGGCGACTGGTGAAGTCTTGGTACCGTTCCTGCCCTGTTGCTCGGGCGAGTGGCGGAATGGCAGACGCGCTGGCTTCAGGTGCCAGTGTTCGCAAGGACGTGGGGGTTCAAGTCCCCCCTCGCCCACCAACACCGGTGTTTTGGTGATGATTTTTCACCGTATGGGTGAAGATCCCGCACCAGATTCGCGGTTCAGGCGAGGGAGTAGCGCCGACGAGCCGCTCGCGCCACGTACACCAGCGCGATCAGGGCTGGTACTTCGATGAGAGGTCCCACCACTCCGGCCAGTGCCTGACCCGACGACACGCCGAAGACTCCGATGCACACGGCGATGGCCAACTCGAAATTGTTTCCGGCGGCCGTGAACGCGACGGTCACCGCACGGTCGTACGGGAGCTTCAGGCGAAGTGCGGAAACGAACGCCGCCCCCCACATGATCGCGAAGTAGGCCAGTAGCGGGAGCGAGATTCGCGCAACGTCGAAAGGCTCGTCGGTGATGCGGTCCCCCTGGAGAGCGAAGAGGATCACGATCGTGAACAACAGGCCGTAGAGGGCGATCGGTCCGATACGGGGCGCGAATCTCGATTCGTACCACGCGGCTCCTTTCCACTTCTCGCCGATGGTGCGAGTGAGGAACCCGGCCAAGAGCGGAATCCCGAGGAAGATCAATACCGACTTGGCGATCTCCCACATCGACACATCGATGCCGGTGGTGTCGAGGCCCAGCCAACCGGGAAGCGTGCGGAGGTAGAAGTAGCCGAGTACCGAGAAGGCGACGATCTGGATGATCGCGTTGATGGCCACGAAAACGGCCGCCAGTTCGTTGTTGCCACTCGCTAAATCGATCCAGATGATCACCATCGCGATGCAGGGGGCGAGGCCGACGATCACGAGACCGGTCCGGTAGTCGTCGAGATCCGGGAGCATCGTCCACGCCAATCCGAACATGAGGAGTGGGCCGATGATCCAATTGAGGAACAACGTGAGCACGAATGGCTTCTTGTCCTGGGTGACGGCGCCGATTTTCGTGTACTTCACCTTGGCGAGCACTGGGTACATCATCACGAGTAGTCCGACGGCGATCGGAAGTGAGACCGTGTCGATCTTCACCTTGTCGAGTTGATCATCGAGGCCCGGGAAGACGTTGCCGAGGACGAGACCGACGGCCATGGCCAGCGCGATCCAGACGGGAAGGAAGCGGTCGAGCGTCGAGAGCCGCTTCTCCTCGATCGCGGGCTTGTTCACGACGCGCCTTCGTTTTCGGACGTCAGGAGCCGAGCCAGCAAGCCGCGAACGAGACGGTCGATCTCGTCACGGATCGGCCGCACCGCGGCGAGATCGCGACCCGCGGGATCACTGAGCGACCAGTCGAGATACTCGATGCCCGGGAAGAACGGACACTCGTCGCCACACCCCATCGTGATCACCACGTCGGATGCCCTGACCGCCGCTTCGGACAACTTCTTTGGCGTCGCACCGCTTGCTGTCAGATCGATACCGATCTCGGCCATGGCCTGAACGACGACCGGATTGATGGTTGTGGCCGGAGCGGTTCCGGCGGAACGCACGACGATGCGGTCACCGGCGTGATGGGCGAGGAGTGCGGCCGCCATCTGCGATCTTCCGGCGTTGTGCACGCAGACGAAGAGAACCTCGGGTCGGGACCGACGGGTCACGAGCGGATCAGCAGCAAGTGGTGGGTTTGGAGCCGAGCGAGATGGTCTCGACGATCGGAGCGCAGCATTCACCGGCGGCACTCGGCGCCGCCATCGTGGGAGCATCGGCGAGGACCGTGTAGACCTCCCAGGGTTCGGCGTCGGGACCATGCACCCACACCTTGTCCTGAACCGCGAAGCAACAGGTCGTGCTCTCCTCGACCTCGGTGGCCATACCCTCGTTCTGCAAGCGGAGGATCGCAGCCGAGACTTCATCGGTCGTCTCCACTTCCACACCGAGGTGATTGAGGGTGCCGGGTTCGCCGCCGCCTTCGAGCAACACCAACTTGAGCGGAGGTTCGGTGATGGCGAAATTTGCGTATCCCTCGCGAACCTTCGCCGGTCCGGTGCCGAACAACTTCGAATAGAAGTCGATGGCTGCATTCAGATCGGAAACATTCAGGGCCAATTGGACTCGCGACATGTCAACCTCCTCGACGACCTCAGCGTAGCGATCGAGCGAGGGCGAACGAAGGGGACAAAAAGTGAATTTCTGGTGCGAGATCTTCACCTATGAGGTGAAAAATCATCACCAGATCATCGGGGGAGGTGATCCTGGGAGTCGAGGTGGGCGGCTCGGTAGATGCCGGTCGCCATCAATGAGGTCTCGGCCTTCACTCGCGCTTTGTAGATCGCCGAACGCACACCGTGTATGGCCACCGAATCTGGATCGGCGAGATGGGCCATCTCCACGAGATGACACGCAAGACGGAAGTCACCGCCAGCGGCCAACTCTTCGGCGCGCGAAGCCAGGACATCGGCACCACCGGCGAGCGTGCTCATTTCACGCGCGAGTTCGACTTCACGAGCCGGTTTCAGATGAGCTGGATTGCCGTCGTACCAACCACCGTACAGACGCCAAATGTTGCGAACCACGAACTCGGGTTCGTCGTACGTGGGTGAGAGATACGGCTTGTTCGCAAGATGCTCGGGCACACGAACCTCGTGGATCACGTCGTCGAGGCGTGCCCCATCATTCATCAGACGCAGCGTCTGCTCGATGAGCGACTCCAATGCTTCGGCGGTGTCGTTCAGCACCATGGCGATGCGTTCGCGTCCGCCGATGGCCGGGCCGTGCGCGGGTAACAGCAGTTCGGCACCCTTGGCGGCCATGGCCCGAAGCGCGACCGCCCACTCCCACGCGTATCGCTGCACCTTCTGTGGGTTACCAGCGTTGGGGAACTGCCAGATGAAGAAATCGCCGACGCACAGCGCGCGCTCTTCGGGCACCCAGGCCCACGAGTGATCGTCGGTCTCACCCCGTGCGTGATGCAGCTCGAACGTGCGCCCGCCCAAGGTGAATGACGTCTCGGTGCGGAACACTTCGTCCGGATAGATGAAGTCGTCGGCGAAGAAAGGTTGCGGCAGGCGGAACTGGCGCATGTTGATATGGCCGTTGTAGCCATTGGTCAGGTGGTAGCGGTCGAAGCGGGCCGGAATCGCCTCATGGCCGAGGAATCGAATCGGCGCGTGCCCCTTGCTCTCGGCCTCGGCCTGGAAAGTGCGGGCCCCGGTCACGTGATCGATATGACCGTGCGTGTAGACCGCAGTGTGAACGGGCGACGTCGACCACTTGCGAAGCGCAGTGACGACGGTGGCCGCCGACATCACGTGGGAGACGTCGAAGAGTGTCAGACCCTCGTCGGAGTCGAAGGCGACGACGTTGCTGAACGACTCGACGATTGCGATGCCATCGGCGATCTCTTCAGGAGCGTTGTCGGTCGCCTGCATGAGACCCCGTCGATCGATTGGCATCGATCCGTCCACGTACCGGGCTGATTTTTCGAGCATCGTCGGATTCGACATCGCCACCCCCTGCAATCGACGACAGTACTTGGCGGTTTCGGATCAGAAGATCGTGTAACCGCCGTCGACCGTGACCTCTTGGCCGGTGTG
>CAZLXB010000007.1:25788-86237 GCA_964563545.1 uncultured Bifidobacterium sp.
TTTCGGATCAGAAGATCGTGTAACCGCCGTCGACCGTGACCTCTTGGCCGGTGTGGTACGTGAGGTTCGGATCGGCGAGGAAGGCACCGACTTCACGAAATTCCGTCCAGTCGGCCCACCGCCGGACCGGGGTGCGTTTGGTGGTGACCTCACGGAACACATCGTTCGAATAGGCCGGTCCGGCCATTTCGGTGATCGTCCATCCCGGGATGAGCGAGTTCACGCGGATGCGATGTCGGGCGAGTCCGACCGACAGGGCACGCATTAGTCCGTTGAGGGCGGTCTTCGACGTGCCGTAGGCCTCGTTGCCGGCGGCGCCGTGAATCGACGACGTGGACGATACGAGAACGAGGCTCCCTCCGTGTCCTTGAGCCACGAGGTGACGAGCAGCCTCGCGGCACGTCACGAAGACCCCATCGAGGTTGATGCGCATCACGGCCCGCCATTGGTCGAGCGTCAGATCGAGGAATGGGACACCGTTGCCGGGTCGGCCGGCGTTGGCGATGCAGCCGTCGAGTCGTCCGAAGTCCGCCACGGTTCGATTCATGCTGTCGACGATCTGCAGTTCGTCGCCGACGTCGCAGACGTAACCGCGCGCCTCGACCCCCAGCGATTCGAGCCGCCGCACGGCATCGGCGTTTCGGTCGGCGCGACGGCCCCACACCGCGACCGAGCCACCCACGGCTGCGATTCCTTCGGCCATGCCGAGACCGATGCCCGAGTTGCCTCCGGTGATCACGAAGACCTTGCCGGTGAGATCGGTACGCAAGGGGCGATCCGATTCGCCGCTCGGAGAAGCACTGCTCATAGGTCAACCGTAGAGGATCGGCTTCGGAGCCATCCGACCGACCGCAACTAGTGTCGAGGCGTTCGTCGTCGATGGGGAGGTATCCGTGAAGATCGGTGAGTTGTTCTCGGTGAAGGGAAAGGTCGCGTTGGTGACCGGTGGTTCGCGCGGAATCGGCGAGATGATCTCGGCCGGTTACCTCGCCAATGGCGCCAAGGTCTACATCAGTTCACGCAAGGCGACCACCTGCGACGAGACCGCCAAGCGGCTCTCGGATACATATGGCGGCGAGTGCATTTCGCTTCCGGCGAATCTCGCCGAGATGTCGGGAATCGAAAGCCTGGTGAAAGCTCTCGGTGAGCGCGAGAAGCATCTCGACATCCTCGTGAACAACGCCGGTGTCTCGTGGGGTGCCCCGCTCGACGAATTCCCCGAGAACGGCTGGGACAAGGTGTTCGACACCAACGTGAAGGGCGTTTTCTTCCTCACTCAGAAGTTGTTGCCGATGCTCGAAGCCCGCGCGACCAATGACGATCCGTCGAGGGTGATCAACATCGGTTCGATCGACGGCATTCGTACCCCGATCTTCGACACCCATTCGTACGGTCCGTCGAAAGCTGCGCTCCACAGCCTCACCCGACAGATGGCCGCCAAGTTGGTGAAGCGCAACATCATCATGAACGCCATCGCCCCCGGACCGTTCCCCACCTGGATGCTCAGCACCGGAGTCGGTACCGGTGGCGACGTGGAGGGCACCGATTGGTCGGTGATCGGTCGGACCAATCCGCGAAAGCGCGTCGGAACACCAGAGGACATCGCCGGTCTGGCGATCTTCCTGAGCTCGCGGGCCGGTGCCTTCACCGTGGGTGAGGTCATCACCTGCGACGGCGGGCTCGTGGTGAGCTGAACCGCTTCATCCTCGCTCGGCTCGGTGGGTCGACGAGAGGTAAGTTCGAACGAGTAGTTCGACGGAAGGATTCGTGATGGCGACGGAAGAACACTTCGACGTCGTGGTGGTCGGTGCCGGCATCTCCGGAATCGGCGCGGCGTACCACTTGCAGACCATGTGCCCCGACCGGACGTTCGCGATCCTGGAAGGGCGCGCCGATCTCGGCGGGACGTGGAATCTCTTCAAGTATCCGGGAGTTCGCTCCGACAGCGACATGCATACTCTCGGCTTCAGCTTCAAGCCCTGGACGGATGCCAAGGCCATCGCCGACGGGCCGTCGATCATGAAATACCTGCGCGAGACCGTGGCCGAATATGGCATCGACTCGAAGATCCGGTTCAACCATCTCGTCACGCGGGCCGAATGGTCGACCGACGACGCGTGTTGGACGGTCACCGCGACGCGCGCCGACTCCGGCGCGACAGTGCGCTACACGGCCAACTTTCTCTTCATGTGCTCGGGTTACTACAGCTACAAGGAGGGGTACACCCCGCACTTCGAAGGTCGCGAGCGATTCCGTGGAACGATCGTGCACCCTCAGGAATGGCCCGAAGATCTCGACTATTCGGGCCGGCGAGTCCTGGTCGTCGGATCGGGAGCCACGGCGATGACGATCGTTCCGGCCATGGCCGATCGGGCCGCCCACGTGACGATGATCCAGCGCTCACCCACCTACGTGGTCTCCCGACCCGACAACGATGCGATCTCGGATGCGCTGCGCAAGTTCCTCCCCGAGAAGGTCGCTTATGCGATCACGCGCAAGAAGAACACCATCCTCGGGAGTTTCTTCTACAACCGAACCCGCACTCAGCCCGACAAGGTGCGCGCCAAGATCCTCGGCGGCGTGCGCAAGGCACTCGGGCCCGATTACGACGTCGACACCCACTTCACCCCGCGCTACGACCCGTGGGACCAGCGCATGTGCCTGATCCCCAATGGCGACCTCTTTCGTGCGATCAACACGGGCAAGGCGTCGGTGATCACCGATCACATCGATACGTTCACCGAGACCGGCATCCGGTTGAAGTCGGGGCAGGAAGTCGAAGGCGACATCATCGTCACCGCGACCGGTCTCAACCTCGTGACTGTCGGCGACATGGAGTTCGTGGTCGACGGAGAGTTGGTCGATTTCTCGAAGGTCTGGACCTATCGGGGCATCGGGTACTCCGGTGTTCCGAACATGGCTTCGACGTTCGGATACATCAACGCGTCGTGGACGCTCAGGGCCGATCTCGTGAGCACTTACGTGTGTCGGTTGCTCAATCACATGCGTTCGGTTGGGGCCGACATCGCCGTGCCGCGACTTCGCGAAAGCGATCGCAACATGGAGCCGCGTCGGTGGATCGAAGGTTTCTCGGCCGGCTACATGGAACGGTTCATGGACCACATGCCCAAACAGGGTGATCGCGTCCCGTGGACCAACCCGCAGCGCTACGAACTCGAGAAGAAGACGATCGGCAAGGCTCCGGTCGACGACGGAGTCATGCAGTTCACGCGGCGGCGGGTTCGGGAGACGGTGTCGGCTTCGAACTGACGGGCTCCCAGCCCGGTCGGTCGAACACGTAGTGGAGTCGGTCCGACCAATTGTCGGACCGCTGAACGTCGCGGGCGATGTCGATCATCTCGTGATAGGCGACCTTCACCGGGTTCCAGAAACGGATGTTCTTTGTGATGCCGTAGCGAACCCGGCGCACCTCGAGTTCGAAGGTGCCGAACATGCGATCCCACAGGATGAGAATGCCGGCGTAGTTCTTGTCGAGGTATTGCGCGTTCGCGCCGTGGTGCACCCGATGATGGGACGGAGTGTTGAAAACCTTCTCGATCGGGTCCGGTAGCCGATCGATGGCTTCGGTGTGGATCCAGTATTGGTACAGCAGGTTGAGTTGTGCGGCCTTCGCCGTCGTTTTCAAAGGGATACCGAGCAGTGGCATCGGGAAGTAGATCCACGACATCAAGAACGGCGACCAAGGTTGGCGCAATGCGGTGGAGAGGTTGTAACGCCGCCCCGAGTGGTGTGCCACGTGGTTGCCCCAGAAGAGACGGACCTCGTGCATCCAGCGATGATTCCAGTAGTAGAGGAAGTCCCAGATGACCATGGCCTTCCAGAACGAAAGTCGTCGCGATCCCCAGTTGGTGACGCGATGGTGGAAGAGGCGGCGGTTGACCCGGCCGAGAACCGCATCCATGGCCAGGCCGATCACGATGTTTCCGGCGAGGAGCCCGAGACTCGAGGCGGTGTCCTTGGCCTCGTAACCGAGCGGGACGAGCGGATCCGGTCGTGGATCACCCGAGTCAGCAGGGATCGGAGCGTCGATGTCGTCGAGTTCACGGCGAACTCGCTTCTTGAGCGCCCGGTGTTCGAGCACCATGGTGACGGCAAAGAGCGGCAGCGTGAGGCGATCGATCAGATCGAGACGACCGAGTGCTCCTTTGGCTCTTCCCACGCCGTCAGGCTAGTTGAGGGACTTCGCGAGGCGGATCGAGGCGGTGGTGTGCGGTGCGGCCAGCGCCTTCATGGCGACCTCGAAGTCCGGAAGCCCGAACACTTCTCCTTCGTCGGTGATCATGATGAACCGATCGAGCGATTCGAGGAACGTTCGGTCGTGGCTCACGGCGATCACGGTGCCTTCGAACCCGTCGAGTGCTTGTTCGAGGGCTTCGGACGATTCGATGTCGAGGTTGTCGGTTGGTTCGTCGAGGAGCAACACGTTGTGTCCGTCGAGTTCGAGACACAGGATCTCGAGTCGCGCCTTCTGACCACCCGACAACGTGGGGAACTCCTGTCGGGCGTTGAGTCGTAGGCCGTAGCGCGCGAGCGCCCGCATCGATTTCTCCTCGTCCACGAGTCGATCGCGGACGATGTCGATGCTCTGGCGATTCTGGAACTCGGGCCGATTGTTGACCTGAGTGAACATCCCGATCGATGTGCGAGGACCGAATTGGAGCGAACCCGACTCGACCGACGACTTTCCGGCGAGGACGTCGAGCAGATGCGTCTTGCCCGTGCCGTTGGGTCCGATGAGGCCGACGCGCTCACCGTGATAGATCTCGTCCGAAAACGGCAGGAACAGATCGCCGATGCCGACCCCGTCGATCTTGACGACCCGACGTGCCGCATCGGCACCGCGTAGACGAACGTGGATCTGCTGATCGGGTACGGGGGGAGGAGGTGGTCCGGCGGCGACGAACTTCTCCCAACGGGTCTCGGCCGCGTTGGCTTTGGTTGCGTTCTTGAAGTTCTGGGCGGCGCGCTGCTTCATGATCTTCATGTGATGGAACAGACGACGTTCCTCGTCGTTCCAGCGCTTGAGATCGTCTCCGAGTTGTTCCTGACGTTTGGCCCGCGCCTCGGGGAACGTCGCGTACGAGCCCCCGTGCACCCAGCAGCCGGAACCTTCGATCACGACGATCTTGGTCGCGACGCGCTCGAGGAGTTTGCGATCGTGGCTCACCATCAGGATCGTCGACTTGGAGGCCAGGATCTGCTCTTCGAGCCAACCACGCGTCGGGATGTCGAGGTAGTTGTCGGGTTCGTCGAGGAGCAAGACATCGGCTCCCGACGTGAGAAGCAGGTCGAGGACCAATCTCTTGCGCTCGCCACCGGAGAGTTCGGAGACGAGCCGCTTGGCGAAGTCGTCGACGGGAGTCTTCACACTCCGGTCGGCGGCTGCATGCCACTTGGTCTCGAGTTCGTAGCCGCCGAGATCTCCCCAGTCGGCGAGCGCCACGGCGTAACCCATCCCGTCGTCGGACCCTTCGGCCAGTGCGCGTTCGGCGGCGACGAGCTTGCGGCCCGCCGCGCGAAGATTCGGTGGGGCGACTTCGATAAGCATCTCGCGCAACGTGTCGGTGGGGTTCGACATGCCGACGTCCTGAGTCATGCTCAACCACGAGCCATTGACCGTGAACTCGCCGTCATCGGCCTCGACAACACCGGACAGAATGCGCAGGATCGTGCTCTTGCCGACACCGTTGGCTCCGACGAGGGCGGCGTGCTCGCCGGGCGCCACACCGAATCCGACGTCGAAGAACAATTGGTCGGCACCGGGCGGCGAGTACGCCAACTCGGACACGACGATGCTGCTCACACGAGCATTCTCGCCCGGCGAAATCCGATCTACACCGCGAGGAGGAGCTTTCCGTGATGCCCACCTGTCATGAGCATCTGGAGCACCCGGGGAAAGTTCTCCACACCGCGTTCGATCTGCTCGCGCATCACGAGTTCGCCACTTCGCACCCATTCGGCGAGCTGCGTCTCGGCTTCGGCGTAGCGATCGGCAAAGTGGAACACCGCGAAGCCCTCCATCGTGGCGTGGCGTTCGGCGAGTTTGAGGTAGTTCCGCGGACCGTGGACCGACTCCATGTTCTCGTACTGCGAAATCGCACCGCAGATCACGATGCGCGATCCTTCTTTGATCCGCATGAGAACGTCGTCAAGAATCGAACCGCCAACATTGTCGAAGAAGACGTCGATCCCGTTCGGTGCGAGTGCATCGAGCCGATCGGCGACGTTCTCGTTCTTGTAGTCGATGGCGGCGGTGAATCCGAGTTCCTCGGTCAGAAAGCGGGACTTCTCGGGACCGCCGGCGATACCGATGACGGTGGTCGCTCCGCGCAGGCGGGCGATCTGGCCGGCGATCGAACCAACCGCGCCGGCGGCCGCGCTCACCACCACTGTCTCACCCGCCTTCACCCGGCCGACCTCGATCACACCGAAGTACGAGGTGAGGCCGGTCGTGAGACCGAGAGCTCCCAACCACACGTTGGGTGCGGCGATCGACACATCGAGCTTGCGCATGAAACCACCGGGCATGACGGCGTGGGTCTGCGATCCGAGGGGTCCGAACACGTGGTCACCGGCGGCGAGGCCGTCGAAACGACTGTCGAGCACCACTCCCACACCGAGCGCAGGGATCGCGCCGCCGATCTGGGCGCCTTGGTGGAAACTGTCTTCGTTCAGAGTGGTGCGGATGAAGGCGTCGATGCCGAGAAGACCGACCTCGATCAGGACGCAACCATCAGGGAGATCACCGATCTCTTCTTCGGTGTAAGTGAAATTCTCGACCGAGACCCGACCCTTGGGCCGCTCGACGAGAACGATCTTGCGATTGACGAGTCCCATCAGAGTCCGCCGTCGATACCGATGATCTGACCGGTGACCCAACTCGATGCCGGTGACACGAAGTACAGAACGGCCTGGCCGAGATCGTCGGGAGTTCCGAGTCGGCGCATCGGCATGCGCAGCATCTTCTCGAGTTTCGGGAGGTCCTCGTTCTCGAGGCGCATGGCCTTCATCATGATCTCGGTGGGCACCGCACCGGGCATGATGCAGTTCACTCGGATACGCGGTCCGAGTTCTTTCGCATACGTGGTGGTGAGCGAGTTCACCGCCGCCTTGGCGGCCGAGTAGTGGCCGCTCCCCATCACGGTGCTGACCGCGGCCTTCGACGAGATGTTCACGATGCGGCCGCCGTCGCGCATGAGGCGGGCCGCGGTGTTGGTGCACACCCAGATCGCAGTGACGTTGAGACGCATGGTCGCGTCCCATTCGGCCGGATCGAGTTGGGTGAGTGGAGTCTGGATCGGTGAGCCGCCCGCATTGTTGATCCAGATGTCGAGATGTCCGAACTCGCTGATGGCACGTTGGGCGAGTGCTTCCACAGCAGCGTTGTCAGTGACATCGGTGGGCACGGCGATGGCCCGACCACCGCGCGCTCTGATGGCGGCGGCGACGCGCTCGACTTCGTCGGCCCGACGGGCGGCGCACACCACGGCGGCTCCGGCGTCGGCGAGCGTGTTGGCGATACCTTCACCGATGCCGCGTCCGGCTCCGGTCACCACGGCGACGTCGTCGGACAGATCGAAGAGTTTTTCGATGGACTCGTTCATGTTTCCCCCTTGGCGGCGAACCGCTCCGGGATTAAGTTACTTTCAGTAAGTAACGGTGTGAAGGGGCGATCGGAGCCCGGGAGCCGTTCGGGGAAGATTGATCACATGGCATCAACGGGGGCTCGTCGTCCCGGCCGTCCGGCCGGTGGACAACTGGTGGTCGACCGCGAGCGCGTCCTCGACGCCGCCGAACGCGTTATCGCCCGCGAGGGAGCCGGAGTCTCGATCGACGACATCGCCATCGAGGCCGGGGTCACCAAACCCATCGTGTACGACCGGGTCGGGAGCCGCTCGGAGTTGGCCGACGCTCTGGCCGAACGTCTGGCCGATCGGATGGTCAAGGCCGCCGGCGACACCCTGCTCGACGGCTCGATTTCCGAGGTGGCTCTGGCCCGTTTCATCGAGGCCAACCTCGTGACCGTCAGCCAACATCGCGAATTGTTCCTCTATGTCACGGGTGGTTCCACCGAGCAGACGGCCCTCGGCCGACTGAAAGTGGCCGAGCGCTCGATCGATCCGATGACCTTGGCCATCCGGACCTGGCGCGAGCACTTCACCGCCGATCCGAAGGTGGCCGACACCTGGGCGGCCGCCATCGTGGGCGCCCTGCAGATGGTCGCCATCTGGTGGACGGCGCAGTCGGATCGACCGGCCCACGAGATCGCCGGCCAGGTCGCTGACCTGCTCTGGAACGGCCTACCCGGCCGCCCCAACGGGTCGTGAGGTCATTATTTACGAGGGGTAGATAAGCCCTTGCGTCGAGTGTTACTGTCGTCACAGATCTTGGGGGAGGTCTCATGAGTGCTCAGGACAATTACGAAGACCTGACCGAGTGTGCGCTCACACCCGAACTCGAGCATCAGCTCGTGTACGGGCACGGCGAGTGCGTCTTCATGTGGGTCAACAGCAAGAACGAACCCTTCGGAGTAGTGATGTCGTATCTCCCGAAGGACGGCAAGTTGTGGCTCACCGCCGCCGAGACCCGTAAGCGCATTCCTGCGCTGCGCCGTAATCCGCGCGCGTCGATCTGCATCAACAGCACCGGTACCCGCATGGGTGGTGGCAAGACCGTCACCTACAAGGGGACGTGCGTGATCCACGACGATCGCGAGACGAAGGACTGGTTCTATCCCGAGTTCGCCCATCGTCTACGGGCCGACAACGCGGCTGCCGCCGAAGCTTTCCGGAAGTTCCTCGATTCACCGCATCGCGTGATCATCGAGTTCACCCCCGATTATTCGCTCAGTTTCGACGCGACGCTCATGTGGGCGCGCTCACCCGAAGTCGTTCAGTAACAGCAAGGAGACAACCATGTCGATGACCGAAGACGTCCCCGTCCACCTCCGTGGTAACGGAGCCCCGGTATTCGAGGAGCGCACCATCACCGATCTCAAGGTGACCGGAACCATTCCGGTCGAACTCGATGGTCGCTACCTGCGCAACGGCGCCAACCCGACCACCGGCATGAGTGATCATCCGTTCTTCGGTGACGGAATGATTCATGGTGTCCGCCTGCGCGACGGCAAGGCCGAGTGGTACCGCAACCGCTACGTGCAGACCCCGTTCATCGCCAACCCGGCGCTCGACATCCTCGATCCGTCGGTCACCCTCGACATGACGTGCTCGAAGGCCAACACTCATGTGGTCGGCCACGGCGGTCAGATCCTCGCCCTCGAGGAAGGGCACTTCCCCTACGTGTTGAACGGCGATCTCGACACCGTCGGACCCACCGACTACGCCGGCCGCCTGAAGGGACCTTTCACCGCCCACCCGAAGATCTGCCCGACGACCGGTGAGATGCTGGCTTTCGGTTACGCGCCGCTTCCGCCGTATCTCACCTACCTCCGCGTGTCGGCCAAGGGTGAACTCCTGCAGTCCGAGCCGATCACCGTCACCGGACCGACGATGATGCACGACTTCAACATCACCGAGAACTACGTGGTGTTCATGGATCTGCCGGCGGTGTTCAACCTCGACCTCGCGCTCGAGGGCAAGATGCCCATTCACTGGAGTGATTCCTATCCGGCGCGGCTCGGCGTGATGCCCCGCAACGGAAACGACTCGCAGGTCAAGTGGTACGACATCAACCCTTGCTACGTGTTCCACCCGATGAACAGCTACGAAGACGGGGACAAGATCGTCCTGGACGTCGCGCGCTTCGAGCACATCTGGAAGGACAACGACATGGACTTCCCGTCGCCGATGCTGTGGCGTTGGGTGATCGACACCAAGACCGGACGCGTCAGCGAAGAACAGATCGACGATCGTTCGGCCGAGTTCCCGCGCGTGAACGATGCTGTCATCGGCAAGAAGCACCGCTACGGATACGAGATGTCGATGGGCAATGCCGGCTTCGGCGAGATCGATGCCGGCGCGATTCTGAAGTACGACCGACAGAACAACACGCGCACCTCCATCGAACTCGGCCGTGGCCGGGTGTGCGGAGAAGCGGTGTTCGCTCCGTCGGCCTCGGCGAAGTCGGAAGACGACGGTTATCTCATGACCTACGTCTACGACGCCGCCGCCGACACCAGCCAGTTCGTGATCTTCGACGCGCTCACCATGGCCGCCGATCCGATCGCCACCGTCCAATTGCCCCGGGTGCCGTTCGGCTTCCACGGGAGTTGGGTACCGGCCTCCGTGGCCAACTGACATCGCCGCTTCGGCGGCACACAACTGAGGGGGGAAACATGAAGAGATCCATGACGGGGGGGTCACGGGGATCGCGTGCGCGAATCCTGGCGGCGCTCATGGCCGGCAGCCTCATCGTCGCCGCGTGCGGTGGCGATGACGGTGGCTCGGGTGACGAAGCAGCCGGCACGGAGGCGCCATCGACCGATGCACCTGCGGAGAGCATGGCGCCCGGCGACAGCTCGGCTCCGGCCGACGGTGGACTGGCGAGCGACGCGCTTGCGGCGCCCAGTGGTGAGGAGATCGTGATCGGTCTCGTCAACACCGAAGGTGGCGCGGGTGGCCTCGACTTCCCGGACATCCGTCGCTTCCTCGAAGCCGGTGTCGGCTACTCGAACGAACACGGTGGTCTCGGCAATCGCCCGATCAAGATCGAGTCCTGCGTCGTCAAGGGTGATCCCGAGACGTCACAGGCCTGCGCGCAGGAACTCGTCGGCAAGGGTGTGGAGCTCGTCCTCATCGGTCTCGATCTCTTCATCGACTACAAGACCTACGAGGCCGCCGGCGTGCCGGTGATCGGTGTTCTCCCGATCATGCCCATGGACTACACCGCCAACGCGCTCTTCCTGACGGGCGGCAACGCCACGTCGCAGGCGGCCACCGCGGTCTTCGCCAAGGACGTTTTGAACGCGACCAAGGTCGCGATCATCCACGCCGACAACCCGGGTGCCAACTCCACGGCCGCTGGCCTCGAAGCTTCGCTCGACGTTGCCGGTATCGCTTGGACGGCGGTCAAGGGCGGTAACGACGAAACCGATGCCGGCTTCCAGGGTCTCATGCGTCAGGCCGCTGACTTCGAGCCCGATGTGATGGTGTCGCTCTACTCCGACGCCGGTTGCATCGGCACCATGCGGGCCCGCGCCTCGCTCGGCATCGAGACACCCGTCGTGACCACGAGCATCTGCGCCGATGCCGACGTAATCGCCGCGGTCGGCGACGACGCCACTGGTTGGTACTTCGCCGGCTTGCCCGAGGACAGGGACACTCCCGAGCGGGCACTGCTCGCGAAGTTGCTCGCCCCGGTGATGGGGATCTCGGAAGACGAGGTCACCCCGACCGGACTCGGACTCGGCGGACTCGGCTACACGATGTGGATGTCGTTGTACGACTACGGCCAGAAGATGGTCGCCGCCGGCACCGAACTCACGGGAGCGTCGCTGTTCGACTTCCTGAAGTCGAGCACCGATCTCTTCTTGTTCGGTGGTCAGACACCCATCGCCTGCGGCTCGGAAGCCAAGTATCCGGCGGTCTGCTCGTTCGTCTTCCCGTTCGCCATGTACAAGGGTGACGGAGTCGTCGGACCGGTCGACGGCGTCGATCTCGTCGACAGTCGTCCGCTTCTGCCCTGACCGTGCAGCCGCTGCCGAGTGACGGAGAACTGAGGGAACCGGCGTGACCGACTACCTCTTCTTTCTGTTGCTCGGCAGCGGCGCGGGGGCGATCATCGCCGCGCTCGGTCTGGGCATGGTGATGACGTATCAAGGTTCGGGGGTCGTCAACTTCTCGGCCGGCGCCATGGCCATGTGGGGGACGTACGTGTACGCCGACCTCCGCAAAGGTGAATATCCGTTCCCGATCCCCGGACTACCTGACCGCTACCACTTCGGCGACGACGTCGGTTACCGGTGGGCCTTGCTGCTCGCGCTACTGACGGCCGCCGTCCTCGGTCTGGTGGTCTATCTCTTGATCTTCCGCCCCCTCCGACAGGCGCCTGCTTTGGCCAAGGTCGTGGCGAGTGTCGGACTCATCATCTTGTTCATCACCCTCGTCGAGCGGCGCTTCGAGGACATCACGGGTGGCTTGCGGGTCGACGCGATCCTGCCGCGCGAGCCGGTCACGATCACCGGCGATCTCACGATCCCGCGCGACGGCCTGTGGCTGCTCCTGATCGTCACCATCACGGCCGGCGCACTGTGGGCCTACAGCAAGTACCTCCGCATCGGTCTGGCCACCCGCGCCGCGGCCGAGAACGAAAAGGGCGCAGTGATGCT
The DNA here is from genome assembly GCA_964563545.1 of uncultured Bifidobacterium sp. Classification (GTDB taxonomy): domain Bacteria; phylum Actinomycetota; class Acidimicrobiia; order Acidimicrobiales; family Ilumatobacteraceae; genus Casp-actino8. Next base: position 38,096 of record CAZLXB010000007.1, read on the forward strand.
CGGGTATTCACCCGATCTTCTCGCCGGACTCGGCTGGGTGATGTCGTCGGTGGTCACCACCCTCATCGCCATCCTCGCCGCACCGCAGATCCAGTTGACCCCCACGATCTTCACTTTCACCTTCCTGATCCCGGCTCTCGGCGCGGCACTCATCGGCAAGTTCCAGAACTTCTGGCCGACGCTCGTGACCGGTGTTCTCATAGGAATGGGTCAGTCACTCTGCACCAAATTGCAGAACGAGATCAGTTGGTTCCCCGAGTACGGCGCGCGCGAGGGCATTCCGTTCCTCGTCATCATCGTCACGATGGTCGTTCTCGGCGAACGTCTCCCCGAACGCGGTTCGGTGTCGAACTGGAAGTTGCCGTCGGTTCCTCCGGCACGAGTGACTCCGTTCTCCTTGCTCATCCCCACTGGGCTCGCAGTTCTCGGCCTCTTCGCGTTCGGTCCTCTGTGGCGCGCGGCTCTCATGACCACCGTGATTGCGTCGGTCTTCGCACTGTCGCTCGTGGTTCTCACCGGCTTCGGCGGGCAGACCTCGCTCGCCCAGATGGCCTTCGCCGGCATCGCCGGCTTCTCGTTGTCGAAGTTGGCGACTCAATACGACATCCCGTTCCCGATTGCACCACTGCTCGCCGCGTTCGGCGCCATGATCTTCGGTCTGATCGTCGGGATTCCCGCACTTCGGGTGCGCGGAACCAATCTCGCGATCATCACTCTGGCCGGTGGTGTCACCATCGCCGAATTCGTTTTCAAGAATCCAGCCTTCATCGGCGACATCGCGAGTGGTGGCGCGAAGGTCCCCAATCCCAAGCTCGGGCCATGGGACTTCGGACTCGTCTTCGGCAACAAAGTGTCGCGGCCGGTGTTCGGCGTGTTCCTCGTGGTGATCCTGATCCTGTTGTGCGTAGCAGTAGCCAACATTCGGCGGTCGGGCTCGGGTCGGGTGATGCTTGCGGTTCGGGGCAACGAGCGGGCGGCCTCGGCCATCGGCATCAACGTCGTGCGCGTCAAGATGACCATGTTCGGGTTCTCGTCGTTCATCGCTGGGGTCGGTGGAACCCTCGTGGCGTATCGATTCGGTTCGGTATCGGATCTCTCGTACGGAGTCATGGCGTCACTCACCGCGTTGTCGGTCGCCTATCTCGGCGGCATCACGAGTGTGAGTGGAGCCGTGACCGCCGGTATCACGGCCACCGCCGGCGTGGCCTTCTACGGAATGAACCAGATCATCGGCGGCATGGGTCGTTGGGAACCATTCATCGGCGGAACCCTCTTGATATTCACTGCGGTCCAGAATCCGGAGGGAATCGCCGGTGCAATTCGCACTGGCGCGGCCCAGGCGCGGGCCAAGAAGGCGTTGGCTACTTCTGCGTCGACGACGTCAGCGGCTTAGCGTCCGGATCGGGCGCGCCACATCTCGTCCGACCAGAGTTCCCTGATCTCTGTGGTGATGAAGTCGCTCGTCCAGCGGACCATGTCGGCCCATGGAAATTCGGCACTGGCCATTTCGGTGAAAGCCATGCCGGCAAGGATGAGTTCGGCGTCCTCGATGTGGAGCTCGAATTCACGTGCTGACTGATCGCGATCGGTGGCCGATCCAGGATCCGATTCGGTCATCCCCCAGGATTCGTCGGGCCACAGTTCTTCGATACGTGCATCGAGGCGGATGATCTCGTCGAGTTTCCACGACCGTGGTCCCCAACCCGTGTCCTCGCCGCCGAAGATCACGAGCTGGTCGCTCATGATGCCGAGGATGATGCGCAGTGCCGACGCGGCGTCGCGGGCGAGGGGCATCGTGCGCGGTTCCGACATGCGTCGATCATGACAGGAGCCGACCGGTAACGCCCACTCGTCGTCCGTTGGGAATGAGTCACTCGCCCCGCCGACCGTCAAGGGAAGTTCGGCGAATCTCCTTCCGCACGAGAACCGGACACACATCCGGGCGAGGAGGAAGACATGAGACGTGGACGCTGGTTCGGAGGTGCGGCGGTGACCGTCGCGACGTTGGTCGGCTGTGGTCCGGCCGCGGCGCCGGAGCCGATGGCGGTTGGCGAAGCGCGCGAGAACTCGTGGGTCGCCGTATCCACTCCGAGTACGGCCGCTCCGGTCACCGAGGCCGTTGGTCGGGAGGCAATCGAGGAGGCGTTCGCGACGTTGATCGAACGACGCGTCCAATGTGGACGATCTCCGGAGTCGTGTGATGTGGATCTCATCGCTCTTCCCGGCACCGACGTCCACCGATCGCTCGCCGATCTCATGAACGAACGAATCGTCAACCATGTGGTGGCATCGACGACCGGTTCGCTTCGCTACCGGATCGAGTCGGTGACGATGGTCGGTACGGACGCGGCCTCGCTCCGCGTGTGTTTCACCGACGACACCGTGCTGGTGCAACCGTTGCCACCGGTCGTCGACGATGTCCTACCCCCGATCGTGGTGGACGATTCGCTCTTTAGCGCGCGATCCGATTGGGATCTACGTCGAACGGACGGCGAGTGGAGATGGGCCGCCGAGCATCCCGTGAATTGGGCGGTGGGGGAGGACCTATGCGGCGCTTGATCGCGTGTTTCTCCCTCGTGGCCGTCAGCCTGATGTCGTTCGGTGCTGTTGCCCACGCAGCCGACGGCAGCACCGGCAGTGGTGGCTCGAGTGGCGGCACGATCTGGGCCGGTGTTCAGACGAGCGCGCCTCCTTCGTCGTTGAACGGAAGTGGAAGTGTCTGTCGTTGGGCACCCGAGACCGCCTACGACTCGAGTTCGGGTACCGGTTCGCGTACCCCGATCACGATGCGTCTGAACGGTCTGCGGTATCGACTGTTCAACCGAACTTGCAATGGTCGGCGGCGGCTTGTCTGGATTCCGCAATTGTCGCCCCGCCAACTCGCGACGCAATCATCGCTTCTCGTCTACGGCAAGTTGCCACGCCCCGGATTCCGATTCGCGCCGTCGGCCGACGACGCAGTGGTGAAGGTGGGCACCTGGATCTGGACCGATCCATCGGCGTGGAAGCCGGTGACGGCCACCGCCTGGATACCGACGCCAACCGGGATCATCTGGACACGAACCACAGCGACACCGATCGTCATGCGATTCGACACCGATGATGCGGTCCACGTGGGAGGCGGACGCGGGAGCATGACGTGTCTCGGCCCGGGTGTCCCGTGGACGCCGATTGCCGGTGACACCACGACCAGTCCGTGTTCGTACACCTACCGCCATGCGTCGAGCTCGCGCCCGGGCGGCCGATTCCCGGCCACGATGTCGATCACCTGGGCCATCACGTGGACGTCGAACGTGGGTGCCGGCGGGATCCTTCCCCCGTACACCAACTCGGCGAACCTGACCGTCAGAGTGCGGGAACTTCAGGCACTGGTGGGGTGATGTTCGGAACGCGCTGCGACCAGACGACACCGACGATCACGAGTGCGGCGCCGAGGATCTGAACGGCCACCAGTGTCTCGTCGAGAAGCGTGACCGCCCAGATGAGTGTGAGAACCGGTTCGATGGCGGCAACGAGGGCGGCCGGTGCCGGACCGAGGTGCTTCACACCGAGGAAGAACGTTGTTCCCGAGACGACCGTGCTGATCACACCGAGCGCGATCATCGAGCCCAGATATTTCGTGCCACTCGGTGCCTCGAGCCCACCGTGCACGATGCTGAGAAGTGCCCCCACTACGAAGGCACCGCTGAAGCCCCATGCCGCGGCCACGAAACCGTCACCGGCTGGCTTCGTATCGTCGGTGTGGGCCATGAGGCGTTCACTGAACAGGATGTAACACGCGTAGATGAACGCGTTTCCGAGTGTCATGAGCATGCCGATCAGTGCCGCGTCATCGGTTCCCTTCACGACCTCGGGCACCGTGAACGCGATGCCGAGCAACGTGACGGCGGCCGCCCACCAGATGTGCTTCGACGAAGGTTTGCCGAGCATCCACGCTCCGAGCGCGACCATGGCCGGGTACGTGTAGCAAATCACGATGTAGAGCGCACCGGGCATGCGGTCGAGGGCGGCGAAGGCCAGATAGGCCATGAATCCGAAGGTGACTCCGGCCAGGACGCGCGGCTTCCACTCCACCTCGAACGGACGAGGTCCAAATCCGTTCGTCCGGCGCACGGCTACCACGGCCCATGACACCGGCATGGCGATGGCGAAGCGCCAGAAGAGAACGTCGGTCGTTCCGAGTTGCTCGAGAACGTTCTTTCCGAACACGGTGAAGAGCGAATAGGCGAGCGCGCTGACCAGCATCCAGAGGATCCCGCGCTGTTTGGTCGACACAGTGGGTTAACGCTAGGCGATCGTCGCGGCGGACACCCGTCTCAGTGCGTCGCGCATGAGTTCGTTCTCGAGCTCATCGGCGGTCAGAACGTTCGCATGAAGGAATCCCTGTTGCCGCTGACAGCCGAGTTCGCCGAGGAAACTCTCCTCGGCCGACGATTCCACCCCAGTGGCCGAGAGGACGAGATCGAGATCGTGTGCGAGGCCGGCGACCGCGCGGGCCATGGCTCTCGCGGTCGGTGTGCCGAGTCGGCGGGCATCGATGCGCAATTCGTCGAGGGGAAGTTCGGGGACCGAACCCAGGGCGATGGGAGAACCGGCCACGTCCTCGAGACAGACACGAGCCCCGGCATCACGCAGAGATTGCAGGACACGGTCGGCGCCCTCGGGATCATCGACGCGACTGGATTCGTGGAGATCGACAGTGAGTCGCTTTGGATCGATCCCCCGAAGGGACGAGGCGATCTGCCCGTCGCGCCAAGCTCGCGGTGTGCAACGTTGTGGAACGTTGACGCGGAACCGGAAGTCGATCGGTAGCCCGATGGATGCCAGACGACGGATGATCGGGACGGATTGTGTCACGACCGACGACGTGATCTTCTCGAGAGTGCTCGGGTCGTCGACGAGAGCGAGGATCGTGGCCGCTGATCGGTGCGAGCCATCGGGGCCCACCCAACGCGCAAGAATCTCGGCGCCGATGAGTCGACCGCTCTCGACGTCGTACTCGGGTTGGAAGAACGGAACGATGTCCCCGGCGTCGATCGCGGCGCGGAGTCGACGCTCGTCGGCCGATCGGCGATCGAATTCGTTGCGCATGTCGTTGGTGAATTCGTCGATGCGGCCGCGCCCGTTCTCCTTGGCGCGGTGCAGTGCGATGTTGGCGTATCCGATGATCTCGGCCGCCGATGATCCAGCCCAGGGTCCTCGGGCGATTCCGGTGCTGGTTCCGACCCGCAAGAGGCGGCCATTGATCTCGATGGGCTCGACGATCGAGGCGGCGATGCGTTCGGCGAGGCGGTGGGCGCGCGTCGGCGAACCATCGCTCGGACACACCACTACGAATTCGTCGCCACCGAGGCGGGCCGCCAGGCAGTCGTCGGCGATCACCTCGCTGACACGGCGACCGACCACGGCGAGGATCTCGTCTCCGGCGGCATGACCGAGCGAGTCGTTGATCGTCTTGAAGCGATCGAGATCGAGATACAAGATGCTGAAGTCGGCGAGGTCGGAGGTCAACCGTTCGGCCAGGTTCTCGAGGAGGCCGGCGCGATTCAAGAGTCCCGTGAGGAGATCGTGGGTCGCGCGGTGGTCGAGGTGGCGTTGGCGCGTGATGACGACCCGCACTCCCGCGAGTGCGCCCAAGCAAGCGACACCGATGACGAGACCGATCAACACGCTGGGGTTATCGGCCCCCCGGCGGCTCGACTTGAGGAATCCTCAGCGGCGGCCGAGACGGGGGATGAGAAGAGGGGTACGGGCGGCGTATTCGGCCCAGCCCGGTCGCCGCTCGGCGCTGCGCTTCTCGGCCAGTGGGATGGAGGCGGTCAGGAACATCACGGTCATGGCCAGGGCTCCGATGCCCATCCACCACGAACCGGGGTCGGCGGCCAGGGCGAACAAGAAGAGTCCCCACCACCAGAGCATTTCGCCCAGGTAATTGGGGTGCCGCGACCGCGACCACAACCCGGTGTCGAGGACATCGCCGGTCTGCTTGGTTCGGTTGAAGCGACGGAGGTCGACGTCGGCGAAGTGCTCGAGTCCGGTCCCGACGAGGGTGACAAGTGCGGCGACCACATCGAGCGCACCGAACGAACGACCGGTGGCGGTCGAGGCGGCGACGAGAGGCAATGAACCGAGGGTCACGACGATCAGTGGGAAGAGGTGAACCGATGTGAGGCTCACCAGCCATCGGGGCATCGGAGCGTCCCGGTAGAGCTTCTGGTAGCGCCAATCCTCGTGGTGGAGCCCGGGCCAGCCGATCGACCAATTGGCCGTGAGCCGGATACCCCAAGCGAGCGCGCAGATCACGACCAGCCAACGCCGGCTCGCATCACTCGCATCGTTGACGCTGGCGAACCAGATCGCGATCGCGGGAGGCATCACACTCCACCAGGCATCGAAGGTGGATCCGTTGCCCACGATCTGCGAGGCGACGTAGAGGAACGCCACCGACGTGCCGTATCCACCAATGAGGGCGAGGATGGGTGAGTCGGAGCCGATGAGGCTCGCCACCAAGATGCCGAGTGGCACGGCGATCGCGTAGAGAAGCACGATCAGTGCGAACGACTGGGCACGGGTGCGGGGGACCGGGTTCATACCGTCATTGTTGCCGTTCGGCATCGGGGGTGCGCACACGGAGGCCCACGACCGAAGGGTCGAGTCGGAAGGCGTACGATCGGTCCATGAAGCGACGCCTGATCTCGATACCGGGGTTGTACGTCGGTGGACTTCTGCTCACGGTCCTGTTCCCCGTCTGGTTCCCGATCGTCGCGTTGATCGATCTGTTCCGTCGTCGCTTCCGTTTACCGATCGCACGCTTGCTCGGTTTCGCGGTCCTGTGGGCGATCACCGAGATCATCGGGGTGACGGTGGCCTTCGTTCTCTGGATCACCGGGCAGTCGCGCCGACTGTCGGCCCACTTCGCTCTTCAGAGATGGTGGGCCCGACGCCTCATGTGGGCACTGCGTGTCTCCTGTGGTGTTCGGGTGCAGGTGGAGAACGTCGAGGCTCTTCGACCGGGACCGACGGTATTGCTCGCGCGCCACGCGAGTTTGGCCGACTCGCTGGTTTCGGCGTACGCGGTCACCTCGGGAGCACGTCTGCGCCCGCGTTATGTGCTGAAGCGCGAACTCCTGAGCGAACCGTGCCTCGACGTGGTGGGCAATCGTCTGCCGAACCACTTCCTCGATCGCGGGGCCAATGATTCGGCGCCGGAACTGGCGGCGCTCTCGGCATTGACCCAAGGCATGGCTACCGACGACATCGGCGTGATCTTCCCCGAAGGAACTCGGGCCAACCCGGAGAAGCGCGCGCGGGCCCTCGAAAAGATCGCGGCGGCCGATCCCGCCCGAGCCGAACGTCTCCGCGCACTCCGCCATCTACTTCCGCCGCGTCCGGCCGGAGCACTCGCGATGTTGCGCGGTTGTCCTTCGGCGGACGTGATCATGGCGTGGCACGTCGGTTTCGAGGGCCTCGACACCTTTGGCGGAATCCTGCGAGCAGTGGGTCGTCCCTTGCGACCGGTTCGTTTCGTGGTCCGTCGGGTTCCGCGTGTCGAGGTGCCCGATGTGGGCGATGCCGACTCGGCATCGTTCGTCGAATGGCTCGATCAGCAATGGTTGCAGATGGACCGCGAAGTCGACGCGGCTCTCTCGGGAAGGAACTGATATGGGAGATGTGATGTTCGCCTCCGCGGTGGCGATCCTGATTCTGATGGTGACGACATGGGTCGTGAGCGTGGTGATCAAGAACGCCTCGATCGTCGACATCGTGTGGGGGCTCGGATTCGTGGTCGTCGCCTGGGTCGGGCGCGCGGTCGGTGATGGCAATGACGCCCGCCAGTGGCTCCTCACCCTTCTCACCACTCTGTGGGGCGGGCGTCTCGCCGGTTACCTCGCGTGGCGCAACACGGGTCACGGTGAGGACTTCCGCTATCGCAGCATGCGCAAGCGGTGGGGTGCCCGCTTCCCACTGGTGAGCCTCGTCACGGTGTTCGGACTGCAGGGAACACTGATGTGGATCGTTTCCCTTGGTGTTCAACTCGGTCAAGCCGACGAAACACCGGATCTCGGATGGCTCGCGGTCATCGGAGTTCTCGTGTACGCAGTCGGGCTCTTCTTCGAAGTGGTCGGTGATGCCCAACTGACCAAGTTCAAGTCGGATCCGAATTCGGCTGGCAAGGTGATGGATCGAGGTCTGTGGCGCTACACGCGCCATCCCAATTACTTCGGGGACGCGTGCGTGTGGTGGGGTCTGGCATTGATCGCCGCCGAAACCGGAAGCGGGGCATGGGGTCTCATCGGTGCCGCACTGATGTCGTTCTTCCTGAGGCGAGTGTCGGGCGTGACCATGCTCGAGCGCTCGCTCAAGAAACGTCGTGAGGGATACGCCGACTACATCGCGCGAACGAGTCCCTTCCTGCCGCGCCCTCCCAAGCGAAGCTGAGTCAGCGGGGTCCACTCATCTAGGGTGAGTCGGTGCCCGATGACGAACGCCGAAACAACGCGCGTTCGTTCACCTTCCGAGCGGTGGCTTTGTTCGTGTCTTTCGCCGTGGTGGCGGAAGGCATCGCGCTCATGGTGTCGTCCCATCTCGGAGTGTCGCCGGCCGACATCTTGAGCACCGGTGGCGCCGAGCGGCTCGGAATCGGCGTGGGAACCATGGGCTGGATCTCCGGCGCGATCTTCACCCTTTTGGCATGGTCGTTGAAGCGGCCTCCGCAGTGGGGAACGTTGGTGGGGGCATTGTTCGTGGGTTACTTCGTGAACATCGCGATCGATCTGACTCCCGAACCCGAGGCCCTGGTCGCTCGCATACCGATGCTTCTCATCGGCCTCACTCTCATCTACACCGCGGTGTCGATCGGAGTCGCCACGACCCTCGGCACCGGGCCGATGGAACTTCTCATGCTCGGACTGGCCGACAAGGGGATGAGCGTGCAGGTCGCGCGTTGGGGTCTCGAGGCCGTCATCTTCGTGATCGGCGTGATTTTGGGAGGCGAGCTCGGTGTCGGAACGGTCCTCTTCGTCGTCCTCACCGGTCCGGTACTCGCCCGCACGATTCCCCCGTGCGTGGAGTTCATGGGAACGACCGTGATGATGACGCCGAAGGGCTTCGACGCGTGACGATCACCCGCGCGGCAGGCGGCTCGACAGGACCCCAGCGCGTTCGAGTTCGTCGATTTCGTCGTCGCTGAGCCCGGCCATGTCGCGCAGGACCGCGCGGTTGTCCTCGCCCCGATAGCGGGGTTCGCCGTGCACACCCACGTCGGCATCACGAAAATGCCACGGTGAGTTCGGCACTCGAATGAAGCCACCGATGCGGTCGGGGATTTCGGTGATCGCCCCCCGGGCCGCGGCCCAGTCGGTGGTGGCGAGTTCGCGCACGCTTCGGACCACACCCATGGCCAGACCGTGTTGCGCGCACCGATTCTCGAACGTCTCGGCATCGGGCACGGTGCGCGCCCATTGCGTCATCTCGGCACGCAGAAGGTCGAAGTTTTCGAGACGTGACGCAACCGACCCGAATCGCGGGTCGTCGGCGAGGTGCGGACGACCCATCACGGCGAGCATGATCTCGAACGTGCCACGTTCGGCCGGGTGTCCGCTGATGACCACCGTGGTGCCGTCGGCCACTTGCAGGATCGGATAGTCGCCGGGCTGGAACGAGCGAATCCAGTTCGGATCGATCGGGCCGTCGAAGAGTTGGTCGTGCGCATGTTCGTTGACGTAGAGCATCGTCTCGGCCATCGATACGTCGATGCGGTCGCCTCGTCCGGTCTTCTCGCGCCGATACAGAGCGGCGAGGATCGCCGATGTGGTCTCTAGTGCGGTGTAAGTGTCGGCGTGCGACCACGGATCGTTCACGTAGTTGCCGCTCGATTCGCCCTGCATCCGGGTGAGCCCGCTCTCGGCCCCGATCACCGTGGCGTACGCCCGTCGGTGCACCCATGGGCCGTCGGCGCCGTAGCCGCTGATCGAGGCGTACACGAGTCGGGGGTTGCGAGACGCGAGGTCGTCGTATCCGAGGCCGAGTCGATCCATCACGCCGGCGCGGTAGTTCTCCACCAGGACGTCGGCACGATCGGCCAGGAGGCGGAACACCCGAGCCCCCTCGCTGCTCGACAGATCGATGCTCATGCACTTCTTACCGGCGTTCTGTTGCATGAAGTAGGTGGCGAGTGATCCGACTCGCGGACTCGAGAACCGCGTGAGGTCTCCATCGGGTGGCTCGATCTTGATGACCTCGGCCCCGAAGTCCACGAGCATTCGGCCGCAATGTGGACCGGCGAGCACACGCGTCAGATCCAGAACACGGATTCCGGCGAGTGGCGCCTTCGATTCGTGGGCGGACGGTGTGGCCACGACCCCATGATGGTCGCCGGCGATGCTCGGTTCGTCATCGCATGACCGGAGAGCGGGATACGGTCGCACCATGGCGAGCCACGTGTCAGGAGCCGATTCCGAAATCCCCGACTACGACCAACTTCCGCTTCGCGGCGGACGACGAGCGAGTTGGGACATCTGGCCGGAACCCGACGGCCGCTTCTTCGGAAATCTGAATCTTCTGACCCCCGAACGCGTGGTGGCCGCGGCCGGTCTGATCCGCCAAGGTCAGGTGTTCCCGATGAACTGGAGCATGGGTCTGCCCGATCCCCCGTTGTTCGGTCGCCAACCCTTCGCTCACGAGGTGACCGGGGGCGGCACGAGTACGAGTCATGACGACGTCCTGCACGGCTGGAACACACAGTCGAGCAGCCAGTGGGACGGCTTCCGACACATCCGAAATCATGCGGCCCTGCAGAGCGAGGACGGCAGTGGTCATTTCGGTGGCGTCGACGACGAAGAACACGGCATCGATCATTGGGCACGACGTGGAATCGCTGGTCGGGCCGTGCTCGCCGATCTGGGTCGATGGCGGGAGTCGATCGGTCGACCGATCCGTTGTGACGACGCCGACGCGATCGAGCCGTCGGAGATCGAGGAGTGTCTTCACGCGCAGGGCACGCGTCGAGAGCCCGGTGACGTCCTACTTCTCCGATTCGGCTGGATCTCCTGGTACGAACGACAGAATCGCACGGTGCGGGAGCGGATCGCCGGGGTCGATTCGTTGCGTACACCGGGTCTGCGATCGGGAGAGGAGCTCGCTCGTGTCTTGTGGAATCTCCGTGTGGCTGCGGTCGGTTGCGACAACCCGGCCGTCGAGGTGTGGCCACCGGGTGCGGCGACCACACCCGAGCACGAAGCCGAGGTGCGGAGTGACCGGACCCGTCTGCACGAGATCTTCACCCACACTTTGTTGCTTCCGATGCTCGGAATTCCGCTCGGCGAGATGTGGTATCTCGACGCGCTCGCCGAGCACTGTGTGGCGGCCGGACGTTACGAGTGCTTCTTCGTCTCGGCCCCGCTCAATCTTCCGCGTGGTGTGGCGAGTCCGCCCAACGCGGTCGCCATCGTCTGAACCCACGTGCCTGTGACAGGATCGGGTCATGTCCCGATCAGACTCTTCACTTTCCGGCAACGTCGCACTCGTCACCGGTGGCGGCTCCGGGATCGGCCTCGGCTGCGCCCGCGAACTGGTGATCGACGGCGCGACCGTCGTCCTTGCCGCTCGCAACACCGATCGACTCGAGTCGGCGGCCGCCGATCTGCGATCGGTGGCGCAGGGAGGCGCGCAGGTTCACACCGTCTCGTGTGATGTGACCGATGAAGACAGTGTTGCGGCGGCGTGCGCGACCGCGGCGACCCACGGTCGATTCACGATGGTGGTCGCCAACGCGGGCTACGGAACCGGCGGACCGATCCACCTGACTCCACTCGCCGACTGGAACGGGGTGATCGGCACCAATCTCACCGGTGCGTTCCTGACGATCAAGCACTCGGTCTCTCATCTCGCCGCCAACGGCGGCGGTTCGATCGTGGCGATCTCATCGATCGCCGGTACCGCGACTCATCGTTTCATGACCCCGTACGACGTGTCGAAAGCCGGACTCGAGATGCTCGTGCGCCAGACGGCCGACGAACTCGGATGTCGGAACATCCGCGCCAACGCGGTCCGGCCCGGTTTGGTTCCGACCGATGCAACGGCGGCGATGCTCGCCACCGAGGCCATCGTGAACGATTATCTCGAGCAGATGCCGCTCGGTCGGGTGGGCACGACCGAGGACATCGGACGACTCGTGCGGTTCCTGCTCGGACCCGAGAGTTCGTGGATCACCGGAACCTGCATCAGCATCGACGGCGGACACCATCTGCGTCGCGGTCCGAACATCGAGCCGTTCATGGAGATGGCACTCGGCGATCTCCGCTACCCGAGCGGCCCGCCTCAGTGAGCCGCTAGGTGATTGAGCGCGGCCGCGCTGTAGAGAGCGATCCCGGTCGACATGGCCGCCTCGTCGTAGAACACCCGGTTCGAGTGGTTGGGAGCTGCCGTCGCGGGATTGCGATCGTGAGGTGTGGCCCCGAGGAAGACGAGTGCTCCCGGAATGCGTTCGAGAACCACGCCGAAGTCCTCGGCTCCCATGACCGGAGTGGGTAGCTCGATGAAACGGTCGGCACCACCGATCGTGCGCGCCAGGTCGGCGGCCACGTTGGCGTAATCCTTGTCGTTGACCGTGACGTCGTAGCCGATCTGGAGATCGACCTCGACCTCGAGACCGTGAGCGGCAGCGATGCCCTCGGCGATCCGCCGAATGCCATCGTGGACCGATTTGCGGGTCGATTCGCTGATCGCGCGGATGGTGCCACCGATCTCGGCGATCTCGGGGATGACGTTGTACGCGGTGCCGGCGTGCAGACGCGTGACGGTGACGACCGACGGATTGAAAACGCTGATTCGTCGCGTGATCATCGTTTGCAGTGCCTGCACGATCTCGCACGCGGCCGGAACCGGATCGAGAGTGCGATACGGCTCACTGCCGTGGCCGCCCTTGCCCACCACGCGGATGTCGAACGAATCACTCGATGCCATGAGCGGTCCGGGTCGTGAACTCATGAATCCGGTGGGGAGTGACGACGTCGTGTGAATGGCGAAGGCACCGGTGATCGGTGAGGGTGCTCCGGATCGAAGCGCACCGACATCGAGCAGTCCCTCGTCGATCATGTGCTGGGCGCCGTGGTGACCCTCTTCTCCGGGCTGGAACATGAAGAGGACGCGGCCGTGGAGTTCGTCGCGGTGGCCACTCAGCAGGCGGGCCGCGCCCACGAGCATGGCCACGTGTGTGTCGTGGCCGCAGGCATGCATGGCACCATCCACACGCGAACCGAAGTCGAGGCCAGTGTCCTCCGGCATCGGCAGGGCGTCCATGTCACCGCGCAACAACATGGTGGGACCATCGTGGGTCCCCTCGAGGGTCGCGGCGATTCCTGACGTGGTCTCGTGGAGGGTGATGCCGAGCGGAAGTCCGTCGAGGGCCTCGAGGACCTGCTCTCGCGTTCGCGGAAGGTGATTGCCGATCTCGGGCCACTCGTGGAGCGAACGTCGAAGTGCGATCGCTCCGCTCTGGAAGTCGAGGGCTTCCTCGGCGAGCGTGGACGGAATCTTGGGCTCGGACATGTCCCCACCTTAGAAGGTGCGAATGTCATGATCGGTCGGAAGGAGGACAGGGTGGAGATGGATCGCGCCGACGAGATGGTCGACCATGTCGACGAGAACGACCGCGTGATCGGATGCGTCACCCGGGCCGAGATGCGGGCGCGAAAGTTGCGACACCGAGCCGTCTTCGTGGTGGTCACCGATGGACGCGGACGACTACTCGTCCACCGGCGTTCGCCGACCAAGGACATCTGGCCCGGGTGGTGCGACATCGCGGTGGGTGGGGTCGTCTCGGCCGGCGAGTCCTATGCCACCGCCGCTCGTCGCGAATTGGCCGAGGAGGTCGGCATCGAGGGGGTCGACTTCCTCGAACTCGATGGTGGGCGGTCACTTCCGTTCGACGACGAAGCGGTCTCGCTCCATGGCCGCTGCTTCCAGGTGGTCCATGGCGGTCCATTCGTCTTCGCCGATGGCGAGGTTGCCGAAGCTTGGTGGGTTTCTCACGACGAACTCGACGAGGCTCGGCGAGTCGAAAGATTTCTTCCTGACAGCCTTGCGCTCGTGCTCCCACGAATCCGCTGGTGACGAGGTGATGGTCCCGATCCGGTGACGCGAGTGGTCGCGCTCGGGTGCGCGCGGCCCGATGACCCGACCTACGCTGGTCTCGTGCTGAGGGTCGAATTCACCATCGAGCCGTTCGTCGAAGGCCAACCCGGACGACATGTCCTCGCGGCCGTCGACGCCGTTCAGGGGCTCGGAGCCAAAGTCGAGTTCGGACCCTTCGGTTCGGAGTTCGTCGCCGATGATTCCATCGCCGCCGCTGGTGTGTCGGCGCTCATTGCCGCCGCATACGCCAACGGTGCCACCCACGTGAACCTTCATGTGGAGAGAGTCGACTGATGAGCGTCTCCGGGCATCCGGCGATCGAGATGATCCGGCCACTGCTCGACGCGGTGGGTTGCACGCTCGTCTCGAGTTCCGATGCGGAAGCCTCCGACATTCCGCTGGTTCTCGCCGGCGAGGTGCTCGGTGCGGTGCGTCTTCCTGCTCTTCACGGGGCTCTCGACCGGCTGATCGATGCGGTCGAGCGTGAAGTCGGATGCTCGGTGGACGACATGAATCGCGAACAGAAGCAGACCGCGATCCGTCTCCTCGACGAGCGCGGGGCATTCATCCTCCGGCGGGCCGTCGAGGACGTCGCCGACGCGATGGGAGTTTCGCGGATCACCGTCTACAACTACTTGAACGCCATCCACCGCTGAACCCATGAAGGCGTTCGACGTCGTCGCGTTCGACGCTGACGACACTCTGTGGCACAGCGAAGATGGATTTCGAGCAGCTGAGGAGCGATTCGTTCGTTTGTTGGAGCCGTTCGCGTCGAGCGGTGTCGATGTTGCCGAGGCTCTCACGGCCATGGAGCGCGCCAATCTCCCGGTCTACGGCTACGGCGTCAAGGCTTTCGGGTTGTCGATGATCGAAGCGGCGATCGCCATCGGGCAGGATCGTGTGCCGAGTGGTGTGTTCGCCGAGATCATCGATGTCACTCGGGATCTTCTGCTGGCACCGGTTCGTCTTCTCTCGGACGCCGCCGAGATTCTCGAGCGCGTGAGCGTTCATTACAAACTGGTTCTCATCACCAAGGGTGACCTGATCCATCAGACGCGCAAGGTACGGACGAGCGGTCTCGACCACCATTTCCACCACGTCGAGATCGTGTTGGAGAAGGACCGCGAAACTTATCGGCGTGTTCTCGACCAGTTGGGGATCGCTCCGGATCGATTCTGCATGATCGGGAATTCGATCCGCAGTGACGTGCAGCCCGTTCTCGACGAAGGCGGTCACGCGGTTCACGTCCCGTATCCGTACCTCTGGGAGCTGGAAAAAGTCGATGTCCTCCCCACCGGACCGAGGTTCGCCGAACTCGGATCCCTGAAAGACCTTCCCGAGTGGTTGGGAATCACGGCACACTGATGGGAATGGACTTCGTGTCACCTCTGACCCTCACCCCGAGCCCGATCGACGAGACCACCGCTGGCGAAGTGATCTCCAAGCCGTTGCTCGTGGCGATCGTGATCGTGGGCGCGGTCGTGGCCGGCCGGGTCACTCACTTCCTGGTTCGGCGCATCGTGCATCGCCTTTCGCGACGAAGCATCGCCCAACCGAGTCGGTGGTGGCGAACACGCGCCCGATACGAGGAACTCGAATCGGGACAGGTCGGGGAGAACCGACGCCAACAGCGAGCCGACGCCGCCGCCCGCATGATCCATCATCTCTTCGCAGTGATTCTCTGGATCGGTGTCCTCATCGCCGTCTTCCACATCCTCGATCTCGATGCCGCGTTCTTCTTGTCGAGTGCCGGATTCATCGGGGCCGCACTCGCCATCGGCGGCCAGCACAAGGTGAACGATTATCTGACCGGACTCTCGGTCCTGCTCGAGGATCGCTACGGCATCGGCGATGAGATCGAGGCGAGCGCGGGACCGCAGGGCGCCGTTCGCGGCATCGTGGAGCACATCGGTCTGGTCTCCACACGGATCCGCGACGGAATCAGCACCGTGCACCTCCCACACAGCGCGTTGGTCACGGTGCGCAATCACAGCCAGGAACCGGTCGAGACTCGTCTCGCCATTCAGTTCCCGCTCGATGCCGAACGCAGTGAGGTCGCCTCGCGCGCCGCTGAGACGATCCGCGAATTGGCCGGCACGCCGAAACTGACCGACATGGTGCTCGTCGACGACATCGCCGCCGCCACACCCGGCGAAGGGGTCGATCAACTCGAGATCAAGGTCGTCACGGCGCGACCGTTGTCGGCCGCCGAGCGGGAAACGCTCGTGCGTCGCACCGAGGAACGGCTCAGTTCGCAGGAAACCTGAACGACCGAACCCGACTAAGGTTCGATCGGGGGTCATGGGGATGTTCGAGCCGAGTTTCGATTCGTTGCGTACGCGTCAGCTCCCGACGTGGTTCGACGATGCCAAGCTCGGTCTCTTCGCGCACTGGACCGTCGGTTCGGTTCCGTCGTTCGCGCCCATGGGTCGCGATCCGTTCACACTGGCCCGGGAGGAAGGCGAGGAAGTGGCCTTCAGCCACACGCCGTATGCCGAGTGGTACTGGAACTCGATCTCGATTCCCGGCTCACCGGCCGCCGAGTACCACGAGAAGGTTCTCGGCAATCCCGACTACCAGACCTTCGTCGACAAGTTCCTGACCACCGCCCGCGACTGGGATCCGAACCACTGGCGCGATGTCTTCGCCCGCTCGGGGGCGCAGTACTGCGTTTTCGTGACCAAGCATCACGACGGGGTTCTGATGTGGCCATCGGACACCCCCAATCCGGTTCACGGAGAAACTTGGCAATCCGAGCGTGATCTCGTCGGTGAGTGCGCGCGAATCACGCGCGAATTGGGCATGCGCTTCGGTGTGTACTACTCGGGTGGTATCGACTGGACCTTCCAGGGTCTCGGCATCAAGAGTTGGGCGAGTCTCTTCGCGGCGATTCCCCAGGACGATGCGTATCTCGAGTACGCCGATTCGCATTGGCGGGAACTGATCGAGCGCTACCAACCCGATGTGCTCTGGAACGACATCGGTTATCCGAAGTTCAGTGACGGGGCCATGCCTCTGATCGCTGATTTCTACAATCGCAATCCCGATGGTGTCGTGAACGATCGCTTCGACATGCTCGGCGTCATCCAGGGTCGGAGCCATACCGACTTCACGACGCCGGAGTACACGACGCGTCCCATGGACACCCACAAGAAGTTCGAGGTATGTCGGGGTATCGGCACGAGCTTCGGGTACATGCAGTTCGAGGACGACACCTCGTACATGCCGATCCCCGAACTGATCACGATGTTCGCCAACATCGTGGCCGATGGTGGCAATCTCCTCCTCAACTTCGGCGCCATGCCCGGTGGCTACATCCCGTGGGCGCAGCAACTTCGCATCTTCGCTCTCGGCACGTGGTTGGCCGACAACGGTGCGGCGATCTACGGCAGTCGACCGTTCGAACGGTCGACGTCGACGACCGACGAAGGACACACGGTCCGTTTCACCCGAGGCCGTGACGGCGCGGTGTACGCCATGGTGTGCGGTCGACCGTCGTCGTCGCGGGTCGTGATCGACGATCTTCCCGAGGGCGAAGTGCATCTCGTGAAGCAGAACGTTCGTGTGATGCGTCGTGGTGACGTTCTCGACCTACCGATCCGGCCCGACGACACGCCGGTCTGGTCGCTTCGGATCAGCCGCTGATCAATTTCGGCCGGCAGTTGCGTCGAGCCAGTCGCCAGGCTTCAAATCGATCAGCTGTCGTGAGTGCGCGAGTGAATCACGGAGTCGTCGCGGACCGTTGCCCACGAAGTAGATCGACTTCTGCCACCACTTCATGTCTCGACGCGGATCGGTTGCGGTCGGCACGATGGCCCGGGCCCGACAAGTGGCCGCGGCCCGTGCCGACTTGCGCAGACCGGCCGTGACGGGCAGAACGATGGCGGTCACCGACGAGGTCGGCAGAACGGCGACATCGATCGTCCCGATCGATTCGGCCGTCTTGGTGGTCGGCTGATGGGCCTCGAGCCAGATACGACCGACGGTCGAACCCGCCGCGTCGATCCCTTCGATGAGGTATCCGTGAGCGATGAGTCCGAGCGGCAACCCCGGCTTGGTCGGGGTGACACGGATGCTTCCACCCTCCGGGCATGCGAAGTCGAAGGGACGTCCGACCCGCGCGACGTTGGTATCGGTGCAGCCGTTCGCGCGGGCGATCTTGACCGCCGGAGCGGGCCCCCACACCGGAACGTCCCCGAGTGTTCGGAGGGTGTCGGGGCGGGTGTGGTCGTTGACCGCCGTGCACAACAGCACGCCGACGACCCGTCCGGCTTCGCGGCGTAGATCGTCGAGAGTCGTGAAGCCGTCGGGATGGCGACGATCAAAGACGCCGCCGATCGGCTCGGCGGTCAGCCAAGGGTCGACGAGCACCGATCCACCGCGCCACGCGATCTGCCAACTCTGGTAATCGTCGAGGCGCCGAAGCAACATCAGTCGTTCTCCACGATCGTGATGATGGATGTTGCATCGACAGCCGATGACGATGACGAGACGCGGATTTCGTAGAGACCGGGTTCGACCCGCCAGTGTCCGGGCGCACGTTCGTGCATCTCGGTACGTTCGCCGGTGACCTGTGGCTGGAGATACGAGCGGTACGAATCACCCGGGTCCCAGTGGGCGAAGGCACGCGGACCGAGTTCGATCGTGATCTCGGTCGTCGCGCCGGATTCGAGGTGAACCTTGGCGAAGGACTTCAGTTCCTGCTGCGGTCGTGAGACGTGGGTACCGAGTGGAGCCACGTAGATCTGGACCACGTGCGAGCCGGCACGAGTGCCGGTGTTGGTGACCGGGATCCGCATGGTGAGCGTGTCGTGCGCCGACATTTCGAAACGGTCGAGATCGGGTTCACCGATCGAGAACGACGTGTACGAAAGTCCGTGACCGAATGGGAAGCGGACCGGGAGCCGGCGGGTCTCGTACCAACGGTGTCCGATGAGCAGTCCTTCGCCATAACGAACCTGGCCGTGCTCGCCCGGGAAGTTCCCGAAGGCCGGGGTGTGTTCGATACACATCGGAATGGTCGTCGGGAGACGTCCTCCCGGATCTGCGTCGCCGACGAGCACATCGGCCACGGCCGAACCCATCTCCTGACCACCGAACCAGACCTGGAGGATCGCGGGCACATCATCGGCCCATGGCATGTCGACCGGCGCACCGGTGTTGACGAGGACGATCGTTCGCGGATTGGCGCGTAATACTTCAGCGATCAATTCGTCCTGACGTCCGGGGAGTTGCAGCGTGCTGCGATCGTGGCCTTCGCTCTCCCATTCGTCGGTGGTGCCCACGACGACGAGCGCGACATCGCATTCGCTCGCGAGATCAGCGGCTCGTCGAACGGGATCGTCGCGCTCGATGTACTGCAGACCGATCTGGGCCCCGTGGGCCCACTGACGTTCGACGGCCTCGCATTCGAGAACGAGCTCGTGAGCCACTCCGGCGCGCAGTGACACCGTCGCTCCGATCTCCTCGCGAATCAGTCCGAAGAACCGATGACCCGGAGGTGGCATCTGGGTGGCACCGTCGATGACGAGTTCGCCATCCAGATGGAGACGGCACGGACTCGTCTCACTGATCGACAGCAGATACTCGCCATCGCGTTCGACCGTGAGCCGACTCCTCGCCCGGAAGCGGAAACCGGACACCGGGATTCCCTTGTCCTGGCGGGCGACCACGAGGATCCGTCCATCGGGTCGGTGGAGTTCGCCGAGCACCGTGTCGTCGGAACGATCGGTCACGACGAGGTCGAATCCGATACGACCCGATGGCGCGACGATCGAGTCTCCTTCGAGGATCGGAGTGGAGCGATCGACCGAACAACCTTGTTCGTAGCGGATGCGAACCTTGTCACCGAGTCGTTGGCGGAGTGCTTCGATGATCGCCGTGCGATGGTGTGGCATGACCTCGGCCGAACCACCGCCCATGATGCGTGTGCGTTCGGCGTTCGGGCCGATCACCGCGACCGAACGAAGCGATTTTGTCGCGAGGGGGAGAAGGGGACCCTTTCGGCCGAGTGGTGCGTTCCGTAGCAGCACCATCGAGCTACTCGCGGCTCGTCGGGCGATGGCGCGATGTTCGGGGAGATCGACGGCGGTCGGTTCGGAAGCCGGGTCGTCGAGCGCACCCACCCGATCGAAGACGCTGAGAAGTTTGTGCACCGCCCGGTCGAGCAGTGCTTCGTCGACCCGACCCTCGGAAACGGCGGCTCCGAGGTGTTTGCCGTACGCACGCGGTGGCGCCGGCATCTCGAGGTCGAGTCCGGCCCGTGCCGCACCTTCGGTGGTGAAACCGGCGAACCAATCCGTGACCACGAATCCTTCGAAGCCCCACTCGGCGCGGAGGAGATCCTCGAGCAGCCATCGATTCTCGGCGCAGTAAAGACCGTTCATGCGGTTGTACGAGGTCATGATGCCGAGCGAACCGCCCTCGCGCACCGCAAGTTCGAACGGCAGCAGATACACCTCGCGCAACGTGCGTTCGTCGATGATGCTGTCGATCGTCATCCGCTCGAATTCGGCGTCGTTGCCGACGAAGTGTTTGACCGTCGTGGCCACGCCTTGGGACTGGACACCACGGATGTAGGCGGCGGCCAACTTGCCCGAGAGAAAAGGATCCTCCGAGTAGCACTCGAAACTGCGACCAAAGAGTGGTGAACGGTGCAGGTTCACCGTGGGGGCGAGAAGAACCCGGGCGGTCTTCGTGCGCGCTTGATGGCCGATCGCGCGGCCGAGTTCCTCGATGAGTTCGGTGTCGAAGGTGGCGCCGAGGGCCGAACCGCACGGGACGCACAACGTTGCGACCTGATGACCCAGACCCGGCGTGAAGGGTCCACGGGCTCCGGCCGGTCCGTCGGTCACGACGACCGATGGAATTCCAAGACGTTCGATGGCGTGGGTGGACCACATGGTCGCCCCCGTGGTGAGGCTCGCCTTTTCGTCGAGGGTGAGTTCGTCGACGATCCGGGCCACGTCTCGACGTCCCCCCGAACCGGTCATGACGTCGATTGTGGCAGTTCTAGACCCCGAACTTCGCCGTTCGGACGGCGGTCACCGCATCGGCCGGTCCGTCGAGCGTGACGCGGCTCGCGGATTGGCGTCCGTAGACGAAGAGAACCAACTCGCCGACCGGCCCGCTCACGGTGACTTCGGGGCTTCCCTTCTTGGCCACGATCACGGGGCGGCCCTCGGGGCTGAGGATGAGCCCAGCCGGAGCGCGGCGGGTCATGAGACGCGCCCCGCGCTTCAACGCCTTGTAGAGAGCCTCTTCTTCGGAGTTCGACAGCGGGCCGGGCTCACCGCCGGGTACACCACGACGTAGATCTTCGCGATGGACGAAGAATTCGAGGGTGTTGGTCAGATCGTCGACCGCCGGCACCCGCATCGGCGACAAGAGCGGGGGTCCGGAACGGATCTTGTCGACGATCTCTCCCCACGTCGATCTCCCCACCGAGCGTTGTACGCGTGCCGAGTACCCGGCCAGGGGCTTCACGAGGATTCCGACCGCGGCATCGGGTCGGGTCTCGCGGACGATGAGATGCGTGGCGAGATCTCGCGCCAACCAACCGGCGCACAACGTCGGCGCGTCGGGTCCGAGGCGGTCGAGTTCGTCGCACAGCGAACGACGCAGGGTCTGGGCCACGTTGTTGTTCTTGCTCATCGTCATCTCTCAGTTTCGCCAGGGCACCGCATCGGGCCAGCGGCCCTTGCCGCCGTTCTCGATCAGCAGGCCGGTGTGGGTGCGGTCGGCATGCCGACTTCGCCATACGAGCATGTCTTGGGTCATGCGCAGAATACGCGTCGGATCGGTGACCGGGGTTCGCCATGTGGGGTCGGCTTCGATGTCGAAGCAGAGCCACGATCCGTCACCGAACTGGACGTACGCGGTGTCGTTCGTTCGCCGGACTGCGAGGTGTTGTTGTTCGAGTCGTCGATCCCAGGGCCAGTGGTAGTCACCGAAGGGAATCAAGGCGAACCGCCAGTCGAACTCCCACGATGCGGCGTCCCGCCACCACGCCGGCTCCTCACCCTCGAGGAAAGGCGTGAGCGGCAAACCATCGCATTGCAGCGGCACCGGCTGGTCGAGTGATTCGGCGAGGGTCGGCATCACATCGACACTCTCGGTGAAGCGATCGACCATACGGCCGCCAGCACGACGAGGATCACGCCAGATGAGCGGAATGTGGTGGCTCTCCTCGAACCAGCCCGCCTTCTGTACGAGTCCGTGGTCACCGAGTTGTTCACCGTGGTCGGCGGTGACGATCACGATGGTGTCTTCCCACTGACCGAGTTCGCGGAGAGTGCTCACGAGGCGACCGACCTCGTGGTCGACCGCGCTGATCATGCCGTAATACTGCGCGCGCACATGACGCATCTCGTCGTCGGTGGGTGGACGCTTGACCCAGTCGATCTCCATCAGAACGTCGTGAAAGGGATGTCGATCGTCGGCGGGGGTAATGGGGAGACCCACGTCGTCCGGGTGGTACATGGTCGAGAAGTGTCCGGGAGCCGAATACGGCGGGTGGGGGCGGAGATAACTCGCGTGCACGAACCACGGTTCGTCATCGGCACGGTTCGTGAGGTGGTCGATGATCCGATCGGTCATGAACGCCGAAAGTCCGTGTTCGGCCGGCCGTTCGTTCTCGGTGGCGAGGAGACGCAGGTGACCTCGACTCACGTCATGACCATGGGCTGCGAGATGATCGACCCACGGCTGGTGCGGTCCGCTCAGATCGAGTTTCCAGTCCATACCGGGGAGCAGACCTTCGTAACTCAGCAAGCGAGGATCGTCAGGGCCGGTTGCGACCCGCGGATCGATCGACTGGTCGGTGTAGCCGAAGAGGACCGGCTGGTAACCGGCGCGTCGCGCGAGGAGGGCGACATTGTCGAATCGTTCGTCGAGCGGAGTGCCGTTGGCGACGACTCGGTGGTTCATCTGATACATGCCGGTGTACAGACCGGCGCGACCGGGCGCGCACGGAGTGGACTGCGTGTAGTGACGTGTGAAGTGGGTGCCGTGACGAGCCAGGTCGTCGAGGTACGGGGTTCGTACAAGCGGATGGCCGATGCACGACAACGAGTCGCCGCGGAACTGGTCGAGAGTGATGAAGAGGACGTTCAATCCACCGACACCGGACATGTCGCTGATTGTGTCACTCAACCGGCCGGAACGTACCGGTATTCACCGTCTGTTTCCGTTCGGGCGAATTCTCCGGAGAGGCGCAGATGCTCGAGGTGGGCGAAAGTCTCGCTGTCGGCCATGCCGCCTTGGGCGCGGGGCGAGAAGAGGAATCCCGACATCTCCATGACGGTGGCCGGCCGGCCGAGTTCGTCGGCGGCATCGCGCAGACGCTGCAGACGTCCGTAGTGGTGCTCCTTGATCTCCTTGGCTCGCCCGGCCAGATCGGTGAAGGGGTTTCCGTGGGCCGGCAAGGCCAACTTCACGTCGTTGCCGAATGCCGCGACCTTGTCGAGGGACTCGAAGAAGAGGTTGAGCGGGTCGAGGGCACGGATGAGTCCGCTGATGTGCGGTGTGATCGTGGGCAGGACGTGATCGCCGCACAGCATGAGGCCGGTCTCCGGATCGAAGAGGCACAGGTGGTCGGCCGTGTGGCCGGGTGTGTGCACCGCGACCCATTCGCGTCGGGCGAATGAATACCGCTCGGCATCGGCGAGGCGCACGGTCGGCCTCGGGAGCCGCATGAGTTTGGGAAGCCGACTCATCAACTTGTAGCGCGTGCGGCGCTTCCAAGGAATCTGAATCCCGGGCCCGCCCCACGGGGTGGGCTCCCACGGTTTGCGGGCCGGGGGGAGTTCGGCGGCCGATTCGACGTCGATGTCGGGTGGCTCGGTCGGATCCCAGATCACGCGGAATCGTTCGTGCGTCACGATGTCGGCGCCCGACTGGCTCTGGATCCAGTGCGCGCCACCGAAATGATCGGGATGGCTGTGGGTGACGATCACGGTGTGCACCCGATTCATCGGGACTCCGATGGCCCGAAGATGTTTGGAGATCTGCGCGTAACTCGACTTGTTGGGCAGACCCGGATCGACGACCGCGACGCCTCGCTCGTCCTCGAGGACGTACATGTTGACGTGCCCGAGACCCGGGATGTCGATGGGCAATTGCGTGCGCAGGACCCCCGGAGCCAGTTCGTCGATGCGATCCGTGGCCGGTCGCTGCTCTTCTTTCAGCGGACGGGGCGCGTCGGCCGATCCGTGTTGGTGGGCAGTCGACGACACGTGGTCAGGGTACTGGTGGGGTTGCGCCAGGGACGAATACACGCGCGCGGTAGAAGCGCAGTTCTTCGATGCTCTGGCGAATGTCGTCGAGGGCTCGGTGGGTACCACCCTTGTGGGGCCGCGAACTGTCGGTGCCCGGGTACCAGCGCTTCACGAGCTCCTTGATGGTCGATACGTCGACCGATCGGTAGTGGAGGTGGTTCTCGATGTCGGGCAGGTACTTGGCGAGGAATCGGCGGTCGGTGCCGATCGAGTTACCGCACAACGGAACGGTTCGCGCCTCGGGTACGTGTTGTTTGATGAACTCGAGTGTGCGGCGTCCGGCTTCTTCGAGCGTGAGATTCGACGCGCGAATGGCGTCGAGCAGGCCCGACTTGGTGTGCATGTCGACGACGAAGGGATCCATGGCGGCCAGGACATCAGCCGGAGCCTGAACCACCAGATCGGGACCCTCGGCCACGATGTTGAGTTCGTCGTCGGTCACGATGGTGGCGATCTCGACGATGACCTCTTTTTCGTGATCGAGCCCCGTCATCTCGAGGTCCATCCACACCAGCACGTCTCCGACCATACGCCATCGATGTGGGATCACCCCGACACGGATGAGCAGGAGGCGCGTTGTCTATGGTCGTGACATGAGCGGCGCCGGTGGAAACGATTCGTGGTCGCGCCTCGACGTTCCCGTCGTCCGTCTCGATCCCGACCTTCCGCTACCCGTCTACGCGCACGAAGGTGATGCCGGGATCGATCTCGTGGCGCGTGAGAACGCAGTCGTGCCGGCGGCCGGTGGTCGGGTTCTGATCCCGACCGGAATCGCGTTGGCGCTGCCGCGCGGTTACGCAGCGTTCGTGTTGCCGCGGAGCGGTCTGGCATTGAAGCATGGTGTGACGGTCGTGAACAGCCCGGGACTCATCGATTCTGCCTATCGAGGCGAGATCAAGGTGGTCGTCCTCAACACCGACCCGACCTCCGATTACTCGATTTCGCGGGGTGACCGCATCGCCCAACTGGTGGTGCAACGGGTCGTCGAAGTGGTGTGGAGGGAAGTGACCGAACTCGACGACAACGATCGCGGCGGCGGATTCGGACACAGCGGCCGTTAGGCCGCTTTCATCGATTCGAGTTCGGCGGCGATCACCGATCGGACCTTCTCCCGTAACTCGGGTATGTCGGCTTCGGTGAGGCCATCGGTGGAGATCGGTTCGAGCACGCGCACTTCGGCGTGTGCATCACCGAGTCGCCAATCGTGCTTGTTGAGCGCGGTACGCGTGCCGTGCACCGCGAGCGGCAGGATCGGCGCTTTGGCCTCGATCGCGAGCCGGAAAGCGCCGTCCTTGAACGAACCGAGCGTGCCATCGGCTGAGCGCGTGCCCTCGGGGAAGATCATGACCGAAACCCGCTTCTTGAGGCGGTCGTGGCAGGCCTTCATGGCGGCCGCGCCGCTCGCCCGATCGCCGCGGACCACGCGGATGTCACCGGCCATACGCATCATCCAGCCCACGGCCGGAAACTTGAAGAACGTCTCTTTCGAGAGCCACTTCATCTCGATCGGGAGGTGGCTGATGAGGAGGATGTCGACGAAGCTCTCGTGGTTGGCGACGACGACATAGGGACGCCGTTTGTCGGACGGCAGTTCGCCACTCGTGCGGAACTTCCACATCGGAGTGAGCACCTGATGCGCCACCGTGAGTTTGCGGAACAGATATCCGGCTGCATAGCGACCACGATCGAAGGGGAGGGTGACCAACCACGTGACGAACACGAGCGGCAACCACACGATGATGATGACGACGAGAGCCGTCCAACTCCAGATGCTGAGCAGGCTTCGTCGGAACATGCGGGCAGTCTCCCACACATTCATCTCGACCGGTTGGCGTAGCGTGGCGAACATGAGTGGATTCGACGGATTTCCCCGGGAGCACCGGGTGGCCGAGTTGTTCGCGGCTGCGAAGTCGGTGCAGGGACGCGCCTATGCGCCGTATTCGCACTTTCCGGTCGGGGCGGCGATTCTGACTCCCGAAGGTCGGATACATGCGGGATGCAACGTCGAGAATGCGGCTTATCCGGTGGGTAGTTGCGCCGAAGCGGGGGCCATCGCGGCCATGGTGGCGGCCGGCGATCTCCGGATCGCGGTGTTGCTCACGATCTGCGACAGCGAAGAAGTCGGCACGTGTTGTGGGGGATGTCGTCAGCGAGTGCGCGAGTTCGCGTCTACAGACACACCGATTTATGCCTGTGGTCCCGAAGGTGTTCGGGCGACCTTCACGATGGCCGAACTCCTTCCCGTCTCGTTCGGACCTGACAATCTGCGTGGATTCGTCCGATGATCGATCGGCGAGAGACGGCGAACCGCGCGCTTTCCTTGCTCGACCTCACCGATCTCTCCGACGATTGCACCGAAGACCGAGTTGTCGATCTGTGTCGCCGGGCGGTGTCATCCCACGGTCACGTCGCGGCGGTGTGCGTGTGGCCGCGGTTCGTTCGCCGGGCCAAGTCGACTTTGGACGGAACCCGGGTTCGGGTGGCCACGGTGGTGAACTTCCCGACCGGCGACGAAGACGTGATCGATGTCGTCTCCATGACGCGGCGAGCGATCGAAGACGGCGCCGACGAGATCGATGTCGTCCTTCCGTATCGGGCGGTGTTGGCCGGCGACGAAGCACGTGCGCTCGAGATGCTCGAGAACGTCCGGCGCGTCGCGTCCCACCCCGTTGTTCTCAAGGTGATTCTCGAGACCGGTGAGTTGCCCGACGATTCGATGATCATCCGCTGCGCTCGGCTGGCCGTCGCCGCCGGGGCGGATTTCATCAAGACGTCCACGGGCAAGACCCCGACTTCGGCAACGGTGGGTGCCGTGGAGACGATGCTGACGGTCATCGCCGAGACGACGCGTCCGATCGGCATCAAACCATCGGGTGGTATCAAGTCGTTGGACGATGCGGCGCGATATCTCGCGGTGGCCGATCGGATCATGGGACCAGAGTGGGTGAGCCCGGCGACGTTTCGCTTCGGAGCGAGTGGACTACTCGACGGGATCCTCGACGAACTGTCGTAGTCTGCGTCCATGGCGAACGGCGCCGCGCCCTTCTTGACTTCGAAACTCCAAGGTTTCGGTTCCACGATCTTTGCCGAGATGACCGCGTTGGCGACCGCGACCGGAGCGATCAACCTCGGTCAGGGTTTTCCCGATTACGACGGACCGCGCGAGGTTCTCGACACCGCGGTGGAGGCCATCAATTCGGGTCGTAATCAATATCCACCCGGGCCGGGAGTCCCCGAACTGCGGGCTGCCATCGCCGAGCACCAGGAACGATTCTGGGGACTCCGCTACGACCCGGACACCGAAATCCTCGTGACGGCCGGTGCCACCGAGGCTCTGGCCGGTGCATTGCTCGGGATCCTCGAAACCGGTGACGAGGTCGCGCTTCTCGAGCCCATGTACGACAGTTACCAAGCGTGCATCGCGTTGGCCGGTGCCATCACGCGGCCCGTGACACTTCGTCCTCCGCAGTACTTGTTCGACCCTGACGAATTGCGTGCCGCGATCACACCGCGAACCCGGGTCCTGTTGCTGAACACGCCGCACAATCCGACCGGTGTGGTCCTCGATCTCGAACAGTTGCGTCTCATCGCCGACCTGGCGATCCGTCACGATCTCATCGTGATCTCCGACGAGGTGTACGAACACCTCACGTACGACGGGGTGCGGCATCACTCGATCGCCGAACTACCCGGCATGCGCGAACGAACCCTCGTCGTTTCGAGTGGCGGCAAGACGTTCAACACCACCGGCTGGAAGGTCGGTTGGATGTGCGGACCGCCCGATCTCGTGGCCGCCGCTCGCGCGGCCAAGCAGTTCCTGACGTACGTGTCATCGGGACCGTTCCAGCCCGCCATCGCCGCCGGTCTTCGTCTACCCGACTCGTACTTCGTCGAACTCGCCGCCGATCTGCAGACCAAGCGCGACCGTTTGATGAGTGGACTCGTCGAAGCCGGTTTCGAGGTCTTCCGACCGACCGGGACGTACTTCGTCACCGTCGACATCCGGCCACTGGCACCCGATGGTGACGGTTATGCCTTCTGCCGATCGCTTCCCGAGCGATGCGGTGTGGTCGGCATACCCAATGTCGTCTTCTACGATCGGGAACACCAGCACGAAGGGCGCCATCTGGTTCGCTTTGCGTTCTGCAAGCGTCTCGAGTCGATCGACGAGGCCGTCACCCGTCTGAAGGCACTGTCATGAGGATCGCCGCCATCCAGCACGACATCGTGTGGTGCGATCGGACCCGCAACTTCGAACGACTCGCGCCGATGATTTCCGGAGCGGTGGCGAGCGGAGCCGAACTCGTGCTTCTCTCGGAGACCTTCTCGACCGGCTTCGCCGTGGAGTCACCCGAGTTCGCCGAACCCGAAGACGGCCCATCGTCGGAGTTCCTCCGGCGGTGTGCCCGCGAGACCGGCGCGTGGGTCGGCGGTTCGTGTCCGGAGGTACCCGCCGATTCCGCCCCCGCCGATCGCCGCCCCGCCAACACGTTCGTACTGTGCGGACCCGACGGCACGACGCACCGATACCGCAAGATCCATCCCTTCACGTACGGCGGCGAGGATCGCCACGTGCGGCCCGGATCCGAACTCGTGACGGTCGAGATCGCCGGACTGCGTGTGGGGATGTTCGTGTGTTACGACCTTCGCTTCGCCGACGAGTTCTGGCAGCAGGCGCAACGCACCGACGTCTTCCTGATCCCGGCGAACTGGCCGTCGTCGCGGCGTGAACACTGGATGACTCTTTTGCGAGCACGGGCCATCGAGAACCAGACCTACGTCGTCGGTTGCAATCGGGTCGGCGAGGGAGGCGGACTCCACTACGGTGGTGACAGCTGCATCATCGATCCGTTCGGCGAAGTTCTGGCCGCCCGCACCGGTGGTGAGGGAGTGTTGACGGCCGATATCACCGCCGAGCACGTGGCTTCGATCCGCGATCGTTTTCGGTTCCTGCCCGATCGCCGTTCCTGATCAGCGGAGTCGCTTCACCATCAGACTGACGATCTTGCCCGGTCGCGTTTCGAGTTGGTCGACCTCCACGAACCCCTCGCGCGCGTGGAATCGGAGCGAACCTTCGTTCAGCGGCTTCACGTTGACCTCGAGTGTGAACCACTCGGCCGTCGTTCGTCGTTCGACCTCTCGGTAGAGAAGTGGGCCGATACCCCGACGTTGGTGTGACTCGCTCACGGCTACCCGATCGAGATAGGTGAAATCGGTGTAGTTGTCGCAGAAGTACAGATAGTTGGGACTGTCGTACGTCGTGCCGGGTGGAAGCACCATGCAGAATCCCCGGATCTCGTCGTCGGCAGCCACGAGAGCGATGTCGCACATCTCGAAGATCTCTTCGATGCTCGCGCGGCTTTCCGTCCCGACCGCAGGAACGTTCTCCTCGTTGATCTTCCACACCACATCGAGATCGGCTCGGGTCATGTCGCGGATGTGCACGTCTCGAATGTAACGGTTCACGGAGAGTCGTGATCGCCCGAACTAATCTCGGTCGGTGCCCTCCGAGCCCGTCGTCCTCGCCGAGAATCTCGTCAAGCGTTTCGGTGATTTCGAAGCCGTGCGCGGCATCGACGTGAGCATCGCCCGGGGGGAGTCGTTCGGATTCCTCGGGCCCAATGGCGCCGGGAAGTCGAGCACGATGCGCATGATCGGCTGTGTCTCGCCGGCAACGAGCGGCACGCTTCGGATCTTCGGACTCGATCCGGCTCGGGACGGCGCCGAGATCCGGTCGCGATTGGGAGTCGTTCCCCAGCTCGACAATCTCGACACCGAACTGAAACTCATCGACAACCTCGTCGTCTACGGGCGTTACTTCGACATCCCGCGCAAAGAGTGCTTGCGCAGGAGTGAGGAACTTCTCGACTTCGTCCAGCTCGCCGACCGGCGCAACGACATCGTCGAGACCCTCAGTGGAGGTATGAAGCGACGTTTGACGATCGCCCGGAGTCTGATCAATCAGCCCGAGTTGCTGCTCCTCGACGAACCGACCACGGGTCTCGATCCCCAGGCTCGTCACATCCTGTGGGACCGTCTGTACCGACTGAAGCAGCAGGGGGTCACCCTCGTCCTGACGACCCATTACATGGACGAGGCCGAGCAATTGTGCGACCGACTCGTC
Organism: uncultured Bifidobacterium sp.; assembly: GCA_964563545.1. Lineage (GTDB taxonomy): Bacteria > Actinomycetota > Acidimicrobiia > Acidimicrobiales > Ilumatobacteraceae > Casp-actino8. Next base: position 68,630 of record CAZLXB010000007.1, read on the forward strand.
GTGATGGACGGCGGTCGAATCGTGGCCGAGGGTGCACCGCGGCAACTCATCGTCGATCATTCGAGTCGAGAGGTGCTCGAGCTCCGTTTCGCGGCCGGCACCAATTCGGATTTCGAGACGGCCCTCGCCGGTATCGGGGACCGCCAGGAAGTTCTTCCCGACCGCGTGTTGATCTACGGGCACGACGGTGACGAATTGCTCCGTCTCGTACACGCACGCGGGATCCACCCCGAGAGTGCCTTGGTGCGTCGGAGCACGTTGGAGGACGTCTTCTTGCGCCTGACCGGGCGTTCGTTGGTCGAATGATGTCGACCTTTCCCTCGGTCCGGGTGTGGGAGAGCCACCTCTATGTCATGCGACGGATCTGGAAGACCGACGTTCTGCTCAACCTTCTCCAGCCGATCCTCTTCATCCTGGGTATGGGTCTCGGAGTCGGATCGCTGGTCGACCGGCGGGTCGAATCCACGTCGACTCTCGGTGACGTCTCCTATCTGACGTTCCTCGCACCGGGTCTCATGGCGACCACGGCGATGATGATCGGGGCCTTCGAAGCACTGTGGCCTCTGCTCGGAGGATTCAAATGGGGAGGTTCGTTCGAAGCGATGGCGGCCACCGAGCTCACTCCGCAGCAAGTGGTGCGCGGTGAGGTGCTGTGGTGGACCACCCGATGCGGTATCTCGGTGGTCGGAGTCGCCGTGGTGCTCATGTGCATTCCCGACACCCGATCGATCGGGATCATCTGTGCGATTCCGGTGGCCACGGCCTGCGGTGTCGCCTTCGCCGCGCTGACCGGCAGCTGGACCTCCACCCGCGAGTTCGACAACTCGTTCTCGAACATCTCCCGACTCGTCATCACTCCGCTCTTTCTCTTCGGTGGCGCGTTCTACCCGGTGTCATCACTGCCGGACGCGATCGAACCCATCGCCTACGTGACGCCTCTGTGGCACGCGGTCGAACTCTGTCGCGATCTGTCGTTGCAACGTGCCGGTTGGGCTGAGTCATTGGGGCACGTCGCCGTCCTCGCAGCGTTCATCGCCGTCGGCTGGACGTTGTGCCAACGCAATTTCCGGAAACGGCTTCACCGATGAGCGACACGGCCCTCGTGTGGCGAGTCGTCCCGCCGTCGATGCGGGCGACTCATCGTTCATTGCGGTTGATCGAGCGGAGCATCACCGTCTATCGCCGGACGCCGATGGTCCTGATCTCGGGATTCTTCGAACCGCTCTTCTACCTCTTCTCGATCCGCGTCGGCTTCGGTGCCCTGGTGGGCGACATCGAATTCGCCGGACGATCACTTGGCTATGCCGAATTCGTCGCTCCGGCTCTGATGGCGAGTGCGGCCATGAACGGCGCGATCTTCGACAGCACGATGAACATCTTTTTCAAGTTGAAGTACGAGCGCGTGTACGAAGCCGTTCTCGCCACGCCGGTGAGCAGCACCGACATCGCGGCGGGGGAGATCGGCTGGGCGGTGCTCCGCGGCTTCATCTACTCGACGTCGTTCATGCTCTGCATCGTGGTGCTCGGCATGGCCGAGTCGGGTTGGATCATCCTCAGCCTGCCCATCTGCATGTTGATCGGATTCGCTTTCTCGGCCGCCGGCATGGCGCTGACCACCTTCATGCGCTCGTGGAACGATTTCGAGTGGGTTCAGGCGGTGACCATGCCGATGTTCCTCTTCTCGGCGACCTTCTATCCGTTGTCGTCGTACGGCGGCTGGGGTTGGGTCGTGCAGATCAGCCCGCTGTACCACGGCGCCGCGCTGGTCCGGATGGCGAGCCTGGGCGATGCCTCGTGGGGCATCGTGTTGCACGTCGGATACCTGTTGGCCCTGTCGGTGGGCGGACTGATCGTCGCCGCTCGACGGATCGACAAGTTGTTGCTGAAGTAGGTCGTAACCTGCTCGCATGTTGTTCGCCAAGAAAAGTCTCGAACTGGTGACCCCCGACAAGTCACTTCCGGGTCGTACCGATCAGACCATGCCGGTTCCCACCGCCCATCACGTTCTGGGTACGCCACTCGTCGGACCATGGCCCACCGGCTTCGAAACCGCCGTGTTCGGCATGGGATGTTTCTGGGGGGCCGAGCGGAAGTTCTGGCAGATCGCCGGCGTGCACTCGACGGCTGTCGGCTACTCGGGTGGTTACACACCCAACTGCACGTACGAGGAGTGTTGCTCGGGTCTGACCGGTCATGCCGAAGTCGTTCTCGTGGTCTTCGATCCCAAGGTGGTCGGCTACGACGATCTTCTCCGCGTCTTCTGGGAGAACCACGACCCGACGCAAGGTATGCGCCAAGGCAATGACCTCGGCACCCAGTACCGCAGCACGATCTACACGACGAGCGACGCCCAACTCGCCGCGGCGAGATCGTCGGCAGCCGTGTTCCAGGAGCGACTGACGGCAGCTGGATACCCGACGATCACCACCGAGATCGCACCGGCCGGCGCCTTCTATTACGCCGAGCCGTATCACCAGCAGTATCTTTCGAAGAACCCCAATGGTTACTGCGGGATCGGTGGTACCGGCGTGTCGTGCCCGATCGGCACCAACGCCTAACGATTGGCGGCCAGCCAGACCTTGAGCGACGCTTCGAGCTCTTCGAGGGAACGCACGAGTTCGTTCATCGAGCACTGCATCATCAGGTTCACGACCTCGTTCGGAGCGGGGAATCGGGCCCGCCAGTCGGTGAAGAGTCCGATCGAGTACTTGCCCAATCCGTAGGCGTAGCCCAATTCCCAGGCCGTTCCGTCGTCGGTGGTGATGCCGTTGAGATTGGCCACGATCAAGTCGCAGCGGTCGATTCCGCCCTTGTCGTTCTCGAAGATCTGGCCGACGTTGTGTGCAGTCTTGGGTGGATTGTCACGGTGCGGTAGGAAGGTGTCGAATCCGCACGATCGGACGAGTGCATCGACTTTCTCGATGAACCAGCGTTCACCCTCGTCGAAGAGTGGACCGGCCACGTAGACGTAGGGCTTGTTCGCGGGATTCATCGTTCCCATCCTTTCGCTCTGATCTCGTCACCGTCGGCGTCCTTGGCGCGACCTTCGTGGCGTAGGAGGCCGGGAGTACGCGACAACTTGGCGATGAGGTTCTGCATCGGTGTGTTGCCGACCTCCACGATCGCTTGTCGCGCGAGGTAATGCGGATCCTTGGCGATGTCGGCCATGTCGAGGATCGGCCCGATCGCGGCCTCGGCTTCCTCGAAGATGCGAAGGACTTCTTCCTGCGAGCGGGTCGCGCACCATTCGCGCATCCGTCGTTCGAGTTCGTCGCGATTCCGAGTGCGACCCTCGAACGATGCGAATCGGGGGTCGTCACCGACACCGAGGATGTTCATGACCCGTCCGGCCACCGAGTCCGACGATGCCGAGATGCCGACCCAACGACCATCTGCACACTGGTAGGCACCGCGCGGAACCGTGTAGGGGAGACCCGACCCGAGACGGGGTTGGAGTTCACCGCTGAGTGCGTAGAGCGAGGCGACCGGACCCATCACGTGGAAGATGCTCTCGAGGAGACTCACGTCGACGACTTGGCCGACGCGAGAATGTACGGCGACCATGGTGGCGAAGGCGGCGACGAGCGCAGTGAGTTCGTCGGTGAGCGCGATGGCCGGCAACATCGGCGGTCCATCGGCCGGTCCGTTCACGGCCGCGAATCCCGACATGGATTCGGCGATGGACGCGAAGCCCGGGCGTTGCGCGTACGGACCATCCTGACCGAAGCCGCTGATCCGTGTGATCACGAGTCGGCTGTTGAGTTCGTGCAGGTGATCGGGACCGAGTCCGAGTCGCTCGAGCGTGCCTGGTCGGAAGTTTTCGACGAGGACGTCGGCTTGCGAGACGAGATCCAGGAATGTGGCCCGGTCGTCGTCGTTCTTGAGGTCGAGGGCGATCGTGCGCTTGTTGCGGTTGGAGAGCTTCCACCACAATCCGACTCCGTCACGCGGATCCTTCCACGCCATGTTGCGGAGACTGTCTCCGGTGTCAGGTCGCTCGACCTTGATCACATCGGCGCCGAAATCGGCCAGATAGCGCGCGCAGTTGGGACCGGCGATGACCGTCGAGATGTCGATCACCCGTAGGTCGTGCAGTGGGCCCTGGGTCTCGGTCACGGTCGCCAGCCTGCCAGCAATTCGCAGGCGCGTTCGATGTGCGATCGGTCGCCGGCGTACGAGAAACGGACGAAACGGTGGCCGCGTTCTAGATCGAAGTCGAGTCCCGGGGTGGTTGCCACCCCGATGTCTTCGAGCCAACGGCCGCAGAGGTCCATCGTGTCGTCGGTGAGATGCGAGACATCGGCGTATACGTAGAACGCCCCGTCGGCCGACGCGAAGCGGTCGATCCCGGCCGCCTGCAGGCCGTCGATGAGGAGTCGGCGGCTCTCGGCGTAGCGACGCACGTGTCCGTCGAGCTCTTCCGTGCAGTCGAAGGCGGCGAGGCCGGCGATCTGGCTGATGTGAGGTGCGCAGATGTAGAGGTTCTGCTGGAGTCGCTCGACCGCATCGTGCAGATGATCGGGCACGATCATCCAGCCGAGTCGCCAACCGGTCATCGAGAAGTATTTCGAGAACGAATTGATGATGATCGCCCGCTCGGTGTGACTCGCGAAGGACTCGGCCGTCCCTTCGTAGGTGATGCCGTGGTAGATCTCATCGGCGACGAGCTGGATGCCGCGCTGTTCGCAGTGACCGACGAGCATCTGCACGGTCGGGGCATCGAGTGCCGTGCCGGTCGGATTGGATGGCGAGGCCACAACCAGACCGTCGAGCGGACCGGCGTCGTCGAGTTGCTCGAGCGTCGGTGCCCAACCCGTGTCGGGCCCGACCGGAATCGGCACCGGAGTGACGCCGAGGGCGATCAATGTGTTGCGGTAGCACGGATAGCCCGGTTCGAGGACGGCCACCCGATCACCGGCGTCGAAAGCGGCCAAGAATGCGAGCGTGAAACCGGCCGAGGCTCCGCCCACGATCATGATGCGTTCGGGTGCGACCATCGCCGCGTAGTTCTGGGAGTAGTGCCGCGCGATGCGCTGTGCGAGTTCGGGGATGCCGGGCGCGTTGGTGTAGCCGAGGCTGTCGCCGCGCTCGAGGGCCTCGATGACCGCTCGGCGGGCGCCGAGTGGCGCGCCGGTGCTCGGTTGACCGACCTGCAGATACCTGACCTCGTGCCCGCGTCGAGCCCATTCGGTCGCCCGGGCCGACATCGCCATGGCGTGGAAAGGTGGCACGCGGGCGGCACGCATCGCAGCGGTCAGCCGGTGATCACTCATCGGTCGACCTCGTGTCGTTCGGCATCGGCCACACGTTCACGGCGCCAACGGTAGTGGGCGATGGTTCGGTTACCTTCGGGTGCGTGGCATCCGCGTATCGAATCAGCCCGACGGCGGCTCGTGCGATCGAGTGGTCGGTTCTGCTGGCCGCATTGGCTTCGATTCCCGGCGTGTATCTGCACGCGTCGAAAGGTTCGGCTCACGACTGGGGAGTGGTCGTCGGTTGGCTGGTCTGGGTCGTCTTCGCGGTGGAAGTCGTCGTGATGACGTGGGCCGCCCACGACCGTCGTGCTTGGTTGCGATCGCACCAGTTCGAATTGTTCGTGACCGTCACTTCGTTTCCGTTGTTCCTCGACCTGCCCGGTGTCCGTGAACTCATCGGGGTCGCCCCGGTACTCGGCACCGTGAAGTTCCTGAAGGCTCTCAAGATCCTCAAACTGGTGAAGGTTTTCCGTTTGCTCCACGCGTCGTCGCTGGCCGGTTGGCTCGTGCGTCTGGCGTCGTCCATGCTCGCCTTGGTCGTCCTTGGACTCGTGGGTGCGATGGCCACCGAGAAGAAGGTGCCCACACCGGCGCATGGTGTGACCCGACTCGGCGACGAGATCGCGCGAGTGTTCGACACATCGGGGGAGATCGTCACCGTGATTCTCGTGGCGCTCGCCATCGGCGTCGTCGAGTGGTGGGCGTGGCGTGGGCGGCGGACGTCAGCGAGCTGACGTCGTCTTTGTCTCAGCGAGCTGACGTCGTCTTCGTCTCAGCAAGCTGACGTCACCAAGGACGGCTGCGACGGGCGACGATCGGTGGCGACCACCAACGCCCACTGAAACGCCACGACGTGCGCCGGACGGAATCAGCGGACTCGATCACGACCGGTCGCGGCCACAGAGCCTCGATGGCCGCCGCGATGGCCACGGCTTCTTCCTCGTTGGGAACGGGCGTGATGGAGTTCGACATCGTCAGAGCGGCATGTTGCCGTGCTTGCGCCGGGGAAGTTCTTCGCGCTTGCTGCGAAGCATCTTGAATCCGGCGATCACCTTCTGGCGGGTTTCGGCCGGATCGATCACATCGTCGATGTAACCGCGCTCGGCGGCCGCGTACGGGTTGGCGTACTTCTCGGTGTATTCGGTGATGAGTTCGGCTCGACGTGCCACCGGATCGGCGGCCTGTTGGATCTCGCGGCGGTACACGATCTCGACGGCGCCGTTCGGCCCCATCACGGCGAGTTCGGCGGTGGGCCACGCGTACGCGAGGTCGCTACCGATCGACTTGGAGTCCATCACCACGTAAGCCCCGCCGTAGGCCTTGCGGGTGATGATCTGGATGCGCGGCACGGTGGCTTCGCAATAGGCGTAGAGCAACTTCGCGCCGTGGCGGATGATTCCGCCGTACTCCTGATCGACGCCGGGAAGGAATCCGGGGACGTCGACGAACGTGAGTAGTGGAATGTTGAAGGCGTCGCAGGTGCGAACGAAACGCGCCGCCTTCTCGGCGCTCTCGATGTCGAGGACTCCGGCGAGCACCATTGGTTGGTTGCCGACGACACCGACGGTCTGGCCGTCGACTCGCGAGAAGCCGCACACGATGCTCTTGGCCCAGTACGGGAAGTATTCGAAGAATTCACCGTCGTCGACGACCGACGCGATGACCTTCTTCATGTCGTAGGGCTGGTTGGGCGACGGGGGCAGGATGTCGCGGAGTTCGGGGCACAGACGCTCGGGGTCGTCGCCCGCGTCCACGCTCGGCGGTTCTTCCATGTTGTTCTGGGGGAGGAACGACACCAGGAAGCGAACGTCGTCGAGACATGCCTTTTCATCGGCCGAGACGAACGTGGCCACACCCGATTTGCTCGCGTGGCTCATCGCGCCACCGAGTTCTTCGAGTGTGACTTCCTCGCCGGTCACGGTCTTCACGACGTCGGGTCCGGTGATGAACATGTGGCTCGATTCGCGAACCATGAAGATGAAGTCGGTCATGGCCGGCGAGTACACCGCGCCGCCGGCACACGGGCCGAGGATCACCGAGATCTGCGGGATCACACCGCTCGAGAGAACGTTGCGATAGAAGATTCCGCCGTAACTCGCGAGAGAGACGACGCCTTCCTGGATTCGCGCGCCAGCGCCGTCGTTGAGGCCGATGACCGGCGCGCCGACCTTGAGCGCGAGGTCCATGAGTTTGTGGATCTTCTCGGCGAAGACTTCGCCCAGAGCGCCTCCGAACACCGTGAAGTCCTGTGAGAAGACGAACACTTTGCGGCCGTCGATGGTGCCCCAACCGGTGATCACACCGTCGGTGAACGGACGCTCCTCCAGGCCGGCGGCATGCGCACGGTGACGGGCCAGCATGTCGAGCTCCTGGAACGAACCCGGATCGAGGAGGTAGTCGATGCGCTCACGGGCGAGCATCTTTCCCTTCTCGTGCTGGCGTTCGATCGCCCGGGGCGAGCCGGCGAGCAACGCCTGCTGCTTGCGCTCGCGAAGATCCTCGAGCTTGTCGTGCATGGGGTTTCCGCTGGTCACGTGGGAGACGCTACTCCCGCCGAGGTGAGGTGGACCTAGCCCTGAGTCGATGGAGTCGCGGCCGTGACCGGCTGAATTCCCTGCTGAACAGGGGTGGCTCCCGGAACGGTGGTCGTGGCACCACCGACCGGCACGAGCGCGGTCATCGGAACCGTCACGACGGAGTTTCCGGATGAGACCGACACCGGCGTCGTGCTCTCCACCGTGACGTCCTCACCATCGTTCGCGGTCACCGCCACGGTGTAGGTGACCGACGGCAGCGGACCGTCGGGGCCGTTCGCGCTCACGATCACGGTCCAGAGTCCGGGAATGCCGAACGGGATTCCTTCCTTGAGCGGGAGCCGGGCGGCTCCTTCGCCGTCGATCGGAACCATCAACGTGACGCTCGCGGTGTTGTTGGTGGGCGGATTGAACTGCACCTGGAGATCGGTGATGCCGGACTCGGGCGAATGAACGTCGATGCGGACCGCGTTCAGCCCGACCTTGGCCGGCGTGATCTTCACCTGGACGTCGAAGGCTCCACCGGAACGCTCACCGACGAACGCGTACTTGGTGCGATCGGTCCCGGGCGGTTCGATGTTCTTGGGCAACGTGGCCACGGCCCACGACGACAGGGCCAACACGAACACGCCGAAGCCGGCTTCGGCGGCCACCGCGCGGCGCAGACTCGCGGCGAAACGCGCGTTCACGGAGCGCGCGCGTGCCAGACGCGCCGCCACGATCTGGCGGGTGAGCATGCCGAGGTAGACCATGGCGGCCACACCGATCGATTTCAGAACGATGAGTCGACCATGACGACTCGTGAGGATCGCGCCGCCGTCGAGGACGTAGAGGTGCACCATTCCCGAGATGACGGCGATGGTGATGAAGAGCGGCGCGTGCTTGGTGAAGCCGCGCAGTGCCTGCACGATGTCTTCGTCACCGGGGGCGACGAGGACGGCCTGCGCGAGCATCAGGAGTCCACCGAACCAGAGCGCCACCGAAGTGAGATGGAAGAAGCCGGCGAGTGTTCCGGCGAACGAGAATTCTTCACCGGCACGGGTGAAAGCGAACGAGAGAACCGCGAGTCCGGGACCGGCCAGAGCGAGCACTTGCGTCTGCGGCTCGAGGAGGAATTCGGGCCGGTTGATGATGCGGAACGACATCGCCACCAAGACGAAGCGCGCGACGATCGCCGCACCACTTCCCGAATCGAGGAGCTCGAACCACGACGTGGGGAGGATGCTCGATGTGAACGAGTTGCCGGTCTCGAGGGAGGTGGCGAGTACGGCCACGAAGAACGTGCCCACTATGGCCAGAACCCACGACAGGCGGAGGAAGCGGAGGACATGCATGTCCTCGACACCTTCGGGCCAATACAGGACGAGGAAGGCCGCGGCACCGAACAGCGCCGAGAGCGCGATGTAGGTGACGAGCCTCGCGAGTCCGAGCGGTCCACTCACGGGCGGCGGATCCTTGGCCAGGTTGCCACCATCGGTCGGGTCGACCTCCGAGACGTCGCCGGGGTCGACCTTCGAGGGATCGAGAACGTCGAACGAGAAACTGCCCGTGGCGACCTTGCCGTCGGACTGCGGAACCGAATAGGTGACGTTGCACGTCCCGACCGGAATGGCGCCGGTTACCGCGACCGACAACGAGATTCCGTCGGCACCGACCTGCACCGGTCCGAGCGGAGCCGGCTGACCATCGCACACGGCTTGCAGCACCGAATTGGCCGGGACCGTCTGATTGAAGACGACCGTGATCTGCGACGGCGCACTCACCACTTCTTCGCCGTTCGCCGGACTCGTCGAGACGACGACCGTGTCGGCGCGAGCCGTACCACCGAACGACGCGAATCCTGCGGCGGCGACGATGGCTGCGACCCCGGCGAGGAGGCGACCGAACCGTCTCTTTCCGGACTCGGGTGATGTGGCGGACGGTTGCATGGTCGCCTCTTACGGTAGTCAGCAGAGGGGTTGTGAGCAGGGGCATTCCCGTGTTTCAGCCCCTATGTAGAGTCGTGGGTGATGGCTGACTCGGTCGAATATCAGGCGTTGTACCGCCGTTACCGGCCGCAGAGATTCAGCGAACTCCGCGGTCAGGATCACATCACCCTCGCCCTCAAGAACGCGGTCGTCAGCGGTCGCGTCGGCCATGCCTATTTGTTCTCGGGCCCGCGCGGTACCGGCAAGACCACGACCGCACGCATCCTCGCCAAGGTTCTCAACTGCGAACGCCCGATCGACGGTGAGCCTTGCTGTGAGTGCGGTTCGTGCATCTCGGTGCAGCAGGGCAACAGCTTCGATGTGATCGAACTCGACGCCGCGAGCAACAACGGCGTCGACGAGATCCGCGATCTGATCCAGCGCGCCGGCATCGGATCGCCGGGTCGGTACAAAGTGTTCATCCTCGACGAGGTCCACATGCTCTCCAAGGGCGCCTCGGCCGCACTTCTGAAGACCCTCGAAGAACCGCCCCCGCACGTCGTCTTCGTGCTGGCCACCACCGACCCCGAAAAGGTCCAGGACACCATCCGCAGCCGGACCCAGCATCTGCAGTTCCACCTGCTTCCCGTCGATGCCCTCGCCGAACACGTGCGTTGGGTGGCGAGCGACGCCGGCATCACCCTCGACGAGGGTGGCGTCGATTTCGTCCTGGCCAAAGGCGGTGGTTCGGCGCGCGACACGTTGTCGGCCCTCGAACTTCTCGCCGCGACCGGGAAGGTCACCGACGAAGGCACACCTGTCGACGAATTCATGGGGGCACTCATCGAGTACGACCCCGGGCGGATCCTCGCGGCCACCGCGCGCACGGTTCACAATGGCCGCGACCCGCGCGCGATCGTCGAGGATCTCGTGCGACATCTGCGCGATTGCTTCCTCACTCAGATGGCCCCCGAGCTCGTGCGCGCGCAGGAACATCGCGCCAAGGTGATCGCCGAGCAGGCGCGCGAACTCGGCACCGCCCGAATCGTGAAGATCATGGAGACCCTCGGCACGGCCATGCTCGACATGCGCAACGCTCCCGACCAGCGCGTGGTTCTGGAGGTCGCTCTCATCCGTCTCGTGCATCGTCAGCTCGAAACGGGGATCGATGCACTGCTCGGTCGCGTGGAGCGACTCGAAAAGGACGTCGCCGAACGGGGAAGCAATCTCCCACCAGCTCCGGTCAATCCGTCGACCGGGCGGGCCGTTCTCGGTGGTCGTGCGCCGCGTGATCCTTCGGGTCCCGCGACTCGTCCGGCTCCGACGTCGAACAGTGCTGCGACAACCAAGGCTGCGGTCCCCGCGCCGGCTTCTCCCCCGACCCCCGATGCGAAACCGTCGTCGTCCGCCGGTTCTCTCGACACGTTGGTCGACCGCTGGGCCGACGACGTTCTCGGGCGTTTGGTGGGAATGCGACGCGCGGTGGCTCAGATGGCCAAGCCGGAAATCGATGGTCAGCGAGTCGTGTTGACGGTTCCGAACGAGCACGCGGGTCGTCGAGTGGAGGACTATCTCGCCGACATCACCAAGACGATCCACGCGGCCGCCGGACCCTGCACGGTGGTGATCGAAGTTCGCCCCGAACATTCGTCCGAAACGTCGTCGAAGAAGTCGCGGGTCGTCGACGAAGAGATCGACATCGAGGAAGTCCGAAAGTTGCCCACGGTCACGGCGAAGTCGGCCGAGCAGGAACTCCTCGAGGCGTTCCCCGATGCCAAGTTCGTGGACGGAAACTCCTGACCCGTGGCCTCCACCTACACGCTTCCGGTACAGAACCTGATCGACCAGTTGGGTCGACTCCCCGGCGTGGGTCCGCGCTCGGCTCAGCGGATCGCGTTCCACTTGCTCAAACTTCCGGCTGAAGACGTCGACAGATTGGCGTCGGCGATCACCGAGGCCAAGGCGCGAGTCCGCTTCTGTTCGCGGTGCTTCAATTTCGCCGAGGACGACCTCTGTCCGATCTGTGCCGATCCACGTCGCGACTCGAGCGTGATCTGCGTCGTCGAGGAAAGTCGTGACATCATCCCGCTCGAACGGACCGGTGAGTTCCGTGGGCGCTATCACGTCCTCCTCGGAGTGATGAACCCGATCGAGGGCATCGGACCCGAGCGACTCAAGATCCGCGAACTCGTGATGCGGTTGTCGGACGAGGACATCAAAGAGGTCATCGTCTGCACCAACCCCAACACCGAAGGTGAGGTCACGGCGCAGTACATCGGTCGGTTGCTGAAGCCCTTCGACATCACGGTGAGCCGACCGGCGTCCGGGCTACCGGTCGGGGGCGACCTCGAATACGCCGATGAACTCACCTTGGGCCGGGCGCTCAATGGGCGTCGGCGTATGGACGACTGACCAACTGGGGAACCGGGCCCGGACCCGGGCCCGAACGCGGTCCGAGGTACCCCTCCTGATGCTGACCGCGGGCGGAAAGAGCCAGCACCCGGCGTGGTACCCCGGATCAACGGAAGCGACGCATCGCCTTCGTATGACGATTACGTTACGAAATTGACGGAATCATGTCAAGAAAGTTGCCCTGAGCAGGGCATCCTCTCGGATCAGACGGTCCGCAGGATGATGGCGTCGCCCTGACCACCACCACCGCAGAGAGCGGCGGCGCCGGTGCCCCCGCCACGGCGGCGGAGTTCGTGCAGAAGCGTGAGAGCCACACGGTTGCCCGACATACCGATCGGATGGCCGAGGGCGATGGCGCCACCGTTCACGTTGACGACGTCATCACTGATGCCGAGGTCACGCATCGACGCGATGCCGACTGCGGCGAAGGCTTCGTTGAGTTCGAAGAGATCGAGATCGGAGACCTTCATGCCCTTCTTGTCGAGAGCCTTCAGGATCGCCCGGCTGGGCTGAGTCAGGAGTGACGCGCTGTCGGGTCCGGCCACCATGCCGTAGCTCACGACCTGCCCGAGCGGCTTCACACCACGTGCCTTAACGGCGCGCTCACTCATGATCACCATGGCCGAACCGCCATCGCTGATCTGTGAGGCGTTGGCTGCGGTGATGGTGCCGTCCTTGTCGAAGGCCGGCTTCAGTCCGCCGAGGGAGTCCATGGTGGTGTCGGCGCGCACACCTTCGTCGTTGGCGACGACGAGCGGATCGCCCTTGCGTTGCGGGATCGACACGGGAACGATCTCCTCGGCCAGACGACCGGCCGCAATGGCGGCTGCCGCACGCTGGTTGCTCTTCATGGCGAGATCGTCCTGCTCCTCGCGCGAGATGTTCTTGGCGGTGTAGCGCTCGGTGCCGAGCCCCATCAGGCAGGCGTCGAATGCACACCAGAGACCGTCGGCGATGATCGCGTCGCGGAGTTCGGTGTTGCCGTAACGGAAACCACCACGCGCACCGGCGGCGATGTACGGCGCCTGCGTCATGCTCTCCATTCCGCCGGCCACGACGATGTCGGCATCGCCGGCCTGGATCATCTGATCGGCGAGGTAGATCGCATTGAGACCCGACAAGCACACCTTGTTGATGTTGACGGCCGGAACGCTCATCGGGATCCCGGCCTTGACCGCGGCCTGACGGCTCGGCACCTGACCCTGTCCGGCCATGAGCACCTGTCCCATGATCACGTGCTCCACTTCGGTTGCCGCCACACCGGCGCGCTCGAGCGCGGCCTTGATGGCGAATGAACCGAGATCGGCTGCAGTGAACGAAGCGAGCGCTCCGCTCATCTTGCCGATCGGGGTGCGGGCTCCGGCGACGATGTATGAACCGGCCATGGGACTGCCTTTCGTGAAGCAATGGGTGCGTCCGAACTTACCCGCTAGTAACAAGCCCGCCTATATTCAGCGAATGGATCAGATCCGCGACGCCATCCTCGCCGGAGCCGATGGGGCGACCATTGGTTCGCTCCCCATCCCCGACCACTACCGGGCCGCTCATGTTCGGGCCGACGAAACCAACATGTTCGAGGGTGTCGCCTCCGACGACAAGGATCCGCGCCGCAGCATCCACGTGGGTGACGTTCCGACGCCCGAACTCGCGCCCGACGAGGTCTACATCGCGGTCATGGCGAGCAGCATCAACTTCAACACCGTGTGGTCGAGCATCTTCGAACCGGTGTCGACTTTCGGTCCCATGAAGCGACTCGCCCGCGAGAGTGATTGGGCCAAGCGCCACGATCGTCCGTACCAGGTGATCGGTAGCGATGCATCGGGCGTGGTGCTCAAGGTCGGCTCGGCAGTTCGACTGTGGAAGCCCGGTGATCACGTCACGGTGCACTGCAACCACGTGGACGATCAGGACAACACCGCGCACGACGATTCGATGCTCGCTGCCAACCAGCGGATCTGGGGCTACGAGACGAACTTCGGCGGCCTCGCCGACCTCAGTGTGGTCAAGGCCAACCAGTTGATGCCCAAGCCCGCTCATCTCACGTGGGAGGAGGCCGCCGTCAACGCATTGTGCAACTCCACGAGCTACCGCATGTTGGTGTCGGCGAACGGTGCGGCCATGAAGCAGGGCGATGTCGTGCTGATCTGGGGTGCGACCGGTGGAATCGGTGCCTATGCAACCCAGTACGTGTTGAACGGTGGGGGCATCCCGGTGTGCGTCGTTTCGAGTGCCGACAAGGCGCAGATCCTGCGCGACATGGGCGTGGAGGCGATCATCGACCGCAAGGCGGCCGGCTATCGGTTCTGGAAGGACGAGCACACCCACGACGAATCGGAGTGGCGCCGACTCGGTAGCGACATCCGCGATCTCGTGGGCGAAGACCCCGACATCGTGTTCGAACACCCCGGCCGGTCCACGTTCGCGGCTTCGATGTACGTGGCCAAGCGCGGTGGCACGATCGTCACGTGCGCGGCGACGAGCGGCTTCATGATGGAGTTTGACAATCGCCACTTCTGGATGCGCCTCAAGCGACTCGTCGGAAGCCACTTCGCCAACTATCAAGAGGCTTGGCAGGCGAACCGGCTCATCGCCAAGGGGATGATCCATCCGGTCTTGAGCCAGTCGTTCGATCTCGCCCACACCGGCGAAGCGGCCTATCAGGTGCACAAGAACATGCACGAGGGCAAGCTCGGTGTGCTGTGTTTGGCGCCGAGCGCCGGACTCGGTGTGACCGATCCCGAACTGCGGGCCAAGGTCGGCGAAGCCAACATCTCCCGGTTCCGTCGTTCGTGACGGTGCGTGGCAGGCTGTCGACATGATTCTCACCGAAATCGATCACGTCGCCATCGCCGTCCGAGATCTCGAGGCCGCCATCGATTACTACCAGCGCGCATTCGGTGCGACGGTCGATCATCGTGAGGTCGTCGAGGGAGACGGTGTGGAGGAAGCACTTCTCAAAGTGGCCGAGAGTTACGTGCAGTTGCTCACTCCCACCCGTGACGACAGCCCGGTCGCCAAGGCGATCGAGAAGCGTGGCGAGGGTCTGCATCACATCGGATATCGAGTCGCTGATTGTGGCCAGGCGTTGGCGGCCATGATCGCGGCCGGCGCCACACCGATCGACAAGGAACCGCGTCCGGGAAGTCGGGGCACGACGGTGGCCTTCATTCATCCCAAGGGAAGTTTCGGAACTCTCATCGAACTCGTTCAGGAGTGATCGGCGGTCGATCTTGACCGTCACTTGATCTCGCATGACGCACTGACCCGCGTGGTCCTCGCAACATGAACGAATGTTGCTCGCCCACCTGTCGATTGCGTTTCTTCTCTCGATGCTCCACTGGCCGATGTGTCGGCGGTTCGTCGACGCGGGTCGGTCGACGATCAGCCGTTTGCTGGTGACACCGTGCTCGTTGGGTTTGGTCGCGTGTTTGATGATCGACCAAGAACCACTGGTGATCGTGGCGCGCTCGATCCTGGTGGCGAGCCTGGTCGCACTCGTCGAGATCGATCTTCTCGTTCGTCGACTCCCCCGGGAAATCTCATTTCCGGCGACATTGATCTCGTTCTGCCTCTTGGTGACCGCCCGACCCGACCGATGGTGGGCGATGGCGCTCGGCGCGCTGATTCCCACTGCACTGCTCGCGGCCACGCTCTGGCTGAGCCGGCGCCGACTCGGCAGTGGTGACGTGCGGTTGGCCCCTTTGCTCGGAGTTCACCTCGGTTTCGTTTCATCGACGGCGGTGTTCTACGGATTCACATCGTCGTTCGTCATCGCCGGGTTGACGGTGTTCGCTCTGTTGCTCGTGGGTCGGGCCTCGCGTTCGACCTCGATTCCGTTCGGACCCTTTCTCGCCGTCGGGACTCTGCTCGTGTTGATCGCCGACGCGTGGTCGATCTGGTAGCGACGTCAGGAGGCGAGTCGCGGCGCCACGATGGCGGCGATGGCCGCGTATTGCAGGCCGGCGGCCACCACGGTGAAGGCGTGGAACACTTCGTGGAAGCCGAAGATCCTCGGCCACGGATCGGGCCACCGTGCGGCGAGCGAGATGGCACCGAGCGTGTAGCAGACCCCACCGGCGAGGATCAGTCCGAAACCGAGACCACCGAGTCCGTCCCACAGCGCAGGTAGCGCGATCACCGCGCTCCAGCTCACCACGATGTAGCTCGCTCCTCGGTACCCGCGAGGCACGCGCGGGATCCAGTGCAGCAGAACACCGATCGCCGAACCGATCCAGACGCTCGTCACAATCGCCCACTGTTGCCAGCCGTCCAGACACAGGACCGCCACCGGCGTGTAGCCACCGGCGATGGCGAGGAAGATCGCGGTGCGGTCGAAGCGTTGCATGAGAGAGCGAGCCTTCGGAGTCCATCGACCTCGGTGATACAACGCCGAGACACCGAACATGGTCGCGGTTCCGATCACATAGACGAGCAGTGATGGGAACGAAGTAGTCGTCGAGTCGGCGAAGACGAGAAGGCCAGCGCCGAGTACGAGCATGATCGGAAACGACACGAGGTGCATGACTCCCCGCAGAAGCGGCTTGATCTGCAGGTGGTGATCGGTTTCCACTCGGGTCATCCTGCCACGGACTCACCCTCTCGCGAGCCGGGGCGAAATCTCGGCACGGGTACGATCGTCCGAGTGAAAGAGGGATCGGACACCGGAGCCAATCACCATGGGGGATGGCAATGATCGTTCATCTCGTGGACGGCACATATGAGTTGTACCGCCAGCACTACGGGCAGGCCGTGCGCTCAAGCACGCCGGCCCCGAACGCGGCGACCATTGGTGTCCTCAACTCGACCTTCCAGTTGCTCAACGAGGGTGCCGCCTTCATCGGCGTCGCCACCGATCACGTGATCGAGAGCTTCCGCAACGATCTCTACGACGGATACAAGACATCGGAAGGAATGGAACCGGAGATCCTCACCCAGATACCCATCGTCGAAGAAGCTCTTCGCTCCATGGGCATCATGGTGTGGGCCATGGAGGAATACGAGGCTGATGACGCTCTCGGTTCGGCCGCCGCGGTAGCCGCGCGCGATTCCCGCGTCGAGCAAGTGCAGATCTTCAGCCCCGACAAAGATCTCGGTCAGTGCGTGAGCGGTCGGCGGGTGGTCCAGATCGATCGCCGCAAGATGAGCAAGGACGGCACGGGCCTGATCGACGAGGCCGCGGTGATCGAGAAGTTCGGGGTTCCGCCGAGCAGCATCGCCGACTGGCTCGGACTCGTGGGCGACACCGCCGACGGCTTCCCCGGACTACCGGGTTGGGGAGCCAAGTCGGCGAGTTCGGTTCTCGCGCGCTACGGCAGCATCGAGAACATCCCCGACGATCCCGCGCAGTGGGACGTGCCGGGCTTGCGCGGTGCCGCCAAGTTGGCGAACGCACTCTCCGAGAACCGCGAACTCGCCCAACTGTTCCGACGAATCGCCACCGTGGTGACCGACGTGCCCGTCGGCCAGGTCGACGATTGGCACTGGAACGGTCCGCGCGACG
>CAZLXB010000008.1:0-84327 GCA_964563545.1 uncultured Bifidobacterium sp.
GCCGATCTCGAAGTTGGCCAAAAGGCCTCGGTCGATCTGACGGTCGGAGATCAGATCCTGGAGGGAGCCATCTCCTCGCTCGACGACTCGGCATCGGTCGGTCCCAATGGAGAGCAGATCTACGAGGGAGTCGTGACGGTCGACTCCACCTTCGAAGCGGTCGACGGAGCATCGGTGACGGTCGATGTCACTCTGGACGAAGTCGCCGACGCCCTTGCCGTTCCGGTGGCGGCGATCCTTCGTTCGGCCGATGGAGACGTCGTGCGCGTCGTCAACGATGCCGGCACGATCACGAGGGTTCCGGTCACGATCGGACTCATCGATCGCGAATGGGCCCAGATCCTCACCGGACTCAGGGGCGATGAACTGGTGGTTGTGGACGTCGAGTCCGAGGGAGTCGCCGCCGGAGCATGACGGTCGCCGAGACAGCAACCGATCCATCGCGTCCGTTCATGGAGTTGACCGGTGTCTCCCGTGTCTACGGATCCGGTGCCGCCGAAGTTTGGGCACTACGTGGCGTCGACCTGCGCATCATGCCGGGCGACTTCGTGTCGATCGTCGGCCCATCAGGGTCCGGTAAATCCACGATGCTCGGATTACTGGGCTGCCTCGACGTGCCGACGGAGGGCACCATCGAAGTCGACGGCGAGGAGGTCACCCGACTCGCCGACGCGGCTCGAACCCGGGTACGTGGTCGCAGCATCGGCTTCGTCTTTCAGCAGTTCCATCTCATCCCGCACCTTGATGCCGTTTCCAACGTCGAGACGGCGTTGCTGTACCGGTCGATGAAGCCACTGGAACGTCGCGAGAAGGCGCTCTCAGCTCTCGAGCGTGTTGGTTTGGCTCATCGACACGACCATCGTCCGGTTCAGCTCTCCGGCGGCGAACAGCAGCGAGTCGCGTTGGCCCGGGCACTCGTGACCGATCCGAAGATCCTCCTGGCCGACGAACCGACCGGCGCCCTCGACACCAAGAACGCGGCGAACGTCATGGAGATCCTGAGCGGTCTTCAATCGATCGAACGAGCCGTGGTGATCGTGACCCACGACGTCGGCATCGCCAATTCGGCCGCCCGCAAAGTATCGATGCTCGATGGCCGCATCGTGAGCGACGAGGTTCTCCGATGAACAGCACGTTCCGCGACCTCCTGCGCGTGGCCACGACCGGTCTCTTGGCGCGCAAGGTTCGCACCCTCTTGCTGCTGCTCGGCCCCATGATCGGTGTGGCGGCGATCATCGCCGCCGTCGGTCTGACCGATTCGGCCAAAGGTGACCTCAAGGCCAAGGTCGACAAACTCGGGACGAATCTGATCGAAGCGTCAGCGGCGAGCAGTTTCGGGGGACAGGACCCGACCCTTCCAATCGATGCCGCCGAGCGTGCCCTCACCGTGACGGCCATCGAGAAGGTCGCAACCATCCGAGAGATGCAGAACGTGATCGTCACCCCGTACGACGAAGCACGCGAGAATTTCGAGACCGTTCCCATCCCGGTCCTGGCCGCCGATTCGCTGCTTCCCGAGGTGCTCGAGGTTCCGCTCATCTCGGGTCGGTGGATCAACGGATTCGACGAGGACGATCGGGCACGTACCGCAGTGATCGGAGCCGGCCTCGCCGACGAATTCGACTACCTGCCAGGTGAGCTCCGAACCATCGAGTTGAACGGGCTTCGGTACGCGGTGGTGGGGGTACTCGATCGGGTGGAACTCGAACCCGGATTCGACAATGCCGTCTTCATCCCGTTCACCGCCGCCGCCGACGACTTCCTCGGTCTGGGAGTCGACGATGACATCGAGCCCAACAAATTGTACGCCCGCTCAATGGAGGGGTCGGAGGACGACGCCGCCAACGCTCTCAAAGTCGCGGTCAATCTGGGCGGACCACAGGACGTCTCGACCGAGATCAAGAGCGAGGCCCTCGAGCTCGCCGCCCAAAGTGATCGTCAACTCCAGTTGATCGTCGTATCGATGGGACTTCTGGCCATCATCGTCGGGGGCCTTGGTATCGCCAACGTGATGTCGATCTCCGTCATTCAGCGTTCGGCCGAGATCGGTATCCGCCGGGCACTCGGCCACACGCGGCGCATCATCGCCCTGCAGTTCCTCCTGGAGGCCGTTTTCGTCGGAATCGTCGGTGGTTTGCTCGGGGTTCTCCTCGGGATGTTCGCCATCTTCGTCGGCGTCAGCATCGCCGGTTGGGTGTTCGTGATGGCTTCGTGGCTGGCCCCGGGCGGAATACTCCTCGCCATCGTCATTTCGGTGCTCGCCGGTCTGTACCCGGCCGTTCGCGCGGCGCGACTCGAGCCGCTCGAGACACTCCGTCTTGGCTGAGTTTCAGCCGAGAAATTTCTTTCAGGCGACGGCGGCGAAGAGCTCGTTGATCGCTTTGACCTGACCTCCGGTGGTCGAGGACATGACCGCAATCGGCTCCACTCCGATGGCACGCCACCGCGCGAAACCTTCGAGCACCTCGTCGCGCGGGCCGTAGAGCGTGCAGTCGGAAAGCCACTCGTCCGTCATCAGTTCGGTCAAGGAGTCGGAGCGACCTTCGTCGATCGCCCTTTCGATCGCATCCATCTCTTCGACGTAGCCCGCGGCCCTCCAGTAATTCCGGTAATTGGGGAGCCGGACGTAAACCTGCATCGTCTTGCGATTCACCGCGGCCGCCGCTCGGCGGTCGTCGTCGATCACGGTCGGAATCATGTTGGCCAGATAGAAACCACCGCTTCGCTTGTCGGGACTGACCCTCGTCACCTGAGTCGAGGTGTTGCGAAAGCTCGCGTTCGCCCACAGCGCGCCCTGACCGATGTCCTGGGCCAGGTCGAGCATCCGGTTCCTCAAGGCCGCGACATAGATGGGCGGAAGTGGTCCGGAGTACTTCTCGACCGATCGCAGCGCGGCGACGAATTCACGCATGTCCGAGAGCGGAGGACCCATGGTCACTCCCAGACGGCGCACCATCGGCTCGTGACTGACGCCGAGCCCGAGACCGAAACGTCCATCGGACACTTCGTGAATGTGAGAGGCAAGATTCGCGATCTCGTTGGCGCTCGTTCCGTAGATGCCCTGGATCGCCGTGTAGAAGCGAATCCGCGACGTAACGTGGGCGAGACTCACGCAGAGTCCGAGGGCTCCACCAAGAGTCGGGCAGGCGAGACCAGCGAAGCCCCGTTTCTCGGTCTCCACCGCCAACTCGAGGATGGTTCGCCGCTTGCCGGGCGACGCCACGACCGAAACGACCGGGAGCGACGAATCAAAGGACATGATTCGACCGTACTCCAGGCTTTCTCGGGCCCAGGCAGGCGAGTCGGTAGGTTGAGCGTCCTGATGACCCAGCTCTCCACGCCCGTGGGTCCACGCGACGAACCACTTCGGATCGCTCTCATCTGCCCCTACAGCCTCACCATTCCTGGCGGCGTGCAAGGGCAGGTCCTCGGCCTGGCTCGAGCCCTTCGTCGACGAGGACACGAGGTACGGGTACTCGGACCTTGCGACGGTGCCCCGCCCGAGACGTACGTGACACCCCTCGGTGATTCATTGCCGACTGCCGTCAACGGTTCCATCGCTCCACTCGCGCCCGATCCCTCGGCCGCCCTGCGAACCATCCGTGCTCTTCGCGACGAGGCCTTCGACGTACTGCACGTCCATGAACCACTCTCGCCCGGACCGAGTATGACAACCCTTCTGATGCACACTGCGCCGATCGTTGCGACCTTCCATGCCGCCGGCGACAGCGCGAGTTACCGGTATCTGAATTCGGTCGTTCGAAATCTGGCGAACTCGATCGATCTGCGTTTCGCGGTCTCCAAGGACGCGCTCGAACTCGCCGAGCGCTACCTGGGAGGGGAGTACGAGGTCCTGCCCAACGGCGTCGAACTCGATCGCTATCTCGACGACGCTTCCGATCGGATTCGCGAACGAGCGATCCTCTTCTGTGGTCGTCACGAACCTCGCAAAGGTCTCGAAGTACTGCTGCAGGCGCATCGTGATCTGCCCGACGACGTACAACTCTGGATCGCCTCCGACGGTCCCGAGACCGCGCGACTCATGCGCGAGTGGTCCACGGACCCCCGGATTCATTGGCTGGGCCGAATCTCCGACGCCGAGAAACTCGATCTCCTCCGTCGGGCCACGATCTTTTGTGCTCCATCGCTCGGTGGCGAGAGTTTTGGGGTGGTGCTACTGGAAGCGATGGCATCGGGAACGACGGTGGTCGCGAGTTCGATCGACGGTTATCAGAACGTCGCGACCAATGGCGTCGACTCACTCCTCTGCGAGCCCGGCGACGCCCACGCCTTGCGCGACGCACTTCACCTCGCGCTGCACGACGACGGACTTCGATCGAGGCTCGCCCAATCCGGCCGTCGACGAGCCGACGGGTTCTCGATGGTTTCCCTCGCCGAGAGTTACGTATCGGCCTATCGCCGCGCCATAGCGGGGGAGTCCACCGCGCCGATCAGGAAGTCGTACTCGTCGCGCGTGTTGCGATTCGTCAGGGCCTGCGTTGCCATTCTGCGCCGGCGGCTCGGCCGTAGGATGGCTACATGACCCTCCTCGTCGTCCTGGTGATTCTCGCGATTGTCCTGATTGCGTTGGTCGTCCTCTACAACTCGCTCGTGCGGAGTCGGAACACCGTCGACAACGCCTGGTCGCAGATCGAGGTCCAACTCAAGCGTCGACTCGACCTGATTCCCAATCTTGTCGAGACCGTGAAGGGCTACGCCGCTCACGAGCAGAAGACACTGGATGCCGTCATCCAGGCCAGGAATTCGGCCCTGGCCGCGCCGGCGACTCCCGGACCGCAAGCGGCCGCCGACAACGCCCTGGTCGGAACCCTTCGTCAAGTGTTCGCTCTGTCGGAGGCCTACCCCGATCTGAAGGCCAACCAGAACTTCCTCGCCCTTCAAGAAGAACTGACGGCGACCGAAAGCCGGGTGGCCTACGCGCGGCAGTTCTACAACGACTCCGTGCTCGGGTACCACAACCGCCTCGACACTTTCCCCACCGTGTTCATCGCGAAGTTCGGAAACTTCACGAGACGTGAATTCTTCGAGGCCGGAGAGCCGGCCCAGACACCGCCATCGGTTTCGTTCTGATCACCATGTTCGAAGAGATTCGCTCGAACAAGCGGCGCAGCGCGGCCCTCATCGTCTTTTTCGTCCTGGTGACCGTCGTCATCGGCGTCGTAGTCGGTTATTTCGTTGGTGGGGGACCGGTACCGGCGATCATCGCCTTGGCCATCGCACTCGTGACCGCTCTCACCTCGTATTGGAAGTCCGACCAGATCGCCTTGCGCGTCAGCCGCGCGGTACCCGCCGACCCGGCGACCTATCAGCGCCTGCACAATCTCGTCGAGGGACTCTGCATCGCATCCGGTCTTCCCAAACCAGCGGTGTACGTCATCGAGGATCCGGCTCCCAACGCATTCGCCACCGGCCGCAACCCTCAGCACGCGGCCATTGCGGTCACAACCGGACTTCTCGAGAAGATGAACCGAGTCGAACTCGAGGGCGTGGTCGCCCATGAGCTGTCCCATATCCGCAATTACGACATCCTGGTCTCGACGATCGCCGTGGTTCTGGTGGGAACGGTGGCGATCCTGACCGATCTGTCGTTGCGCATGATGTGGTGGAACGGGGGTCGTCGTCCACGGGAAGGCGATCGGGCCAACGGCTCCAATCCGCTTGCTCTCATCGGCTTCGTCCTCTTGATCGTCGCCCCGATCGTGGCCAAGGTGATGCAGGCCTCGCTGAGTCGCCGCCGCGAAACATTGGCCGATGTCTCGGCCTGTCAGATGACCAGGTATCCCCCCGGTCTCATCGCCGCCCTCGAGAAACTGAAGGCCGACACGACCACCACCCACTCGGCGAGCATGGCCACCGCGCACATGTGGATCGAGCAACCACTATCCGGTGTCCGAGACGACGGCCGGCTCGCGTGGTTCCACCGGATGTTCGACACCCACCCGCCGCTTGATCAGCGAATTGCGCTGTTGAAGGAGTTGTGATGCGAAGAATCGCCTGGCCCGTCGCATTGACTTTCACCATGGTCGTCGCGGCCGCTTGTTCGTCGACGAGTGCGGCACCCGAACCGACCTCGGCTCCGACATCGGCTGCACCTTCCTCGGTCGCCGTCACCGAAGCCGCTTCCACTGTTGCTCCAGAATTGCCGAAATTCCCCCTCACCGGCACCGAGATCACCGATCCGACATTGGCTGATCGCCCGGCCATCATCGTCAAGATCGACAACGCCCCGGGCGCTCGTCCCCAGACGGGTGTCAACAACGCCGACATCGTGTACGAGGAGAACGTCGAGTCGTGGACGCGTTTCGCAGCCGTGTTCCACTCGCAGGGATCCGATCCGGTCGGACCCATCCGTTCGGGTCGAACCCAGGACATCAACCTCGGCACCAGTCTTGATCATCCGTTGCTCGTCTGGAGCGGTGGCAATGCGACAGTGACGAGCCTGATCAACAAATCCGAACTCGTGAACATGAGCGTGTCGGCGGCCGGTCCGAATGGGGGCTACTACCGCTCGACCGACAAGAAGGCTCCCCACAATCTCTTCACGAAACTCTCCAACATCTGGGCCCTCGACGAAGCTCGGGGTGGACGACCACCGGCGCAATTCGCCTATCGCCCGGCCGACGAACTCCTCGACGGAAAGGCAGCCGTTGGAGTGAAGTTGAAGATGGACGGCTCCATGAAGGCGTCGTGGACCTGGGACCCTTCGACCAGCACCTATCTGCGCAACCATGAAGACAAGCCACACCTCGAGGCCGATGGCAGCCGGGTGTCCACGAACAACGTGGTCGTCATTGTCTGCGATTACAAGACCAGCGTCGCCGACAGTCGCAGCCCCGAGGCGCAGACCACTGGTTCGGGTGTCGTCTGGGTGTTCTCGGATGGGCGATACGCCGAGGGTACGTGGAGCCGAGCCGATAATCGTTCGGGATGGGTCCTGACGGCCGCCGATGGCTCGGCCATCGAACTCACGCCGGGCCGCACCTGGGTCGAACTCATCCGGGAGGGTCAGGCAGTGCTCGTACCCGAAGGGTCCGATCTCGCCTCGGTACCGTGGCCCGCTTCACAGAAGTGACCCGAAAGAGCCCGCGACCAACCCGTTAGCCTTTGGGCTATGTCGACCTCTTCCACGACCGGTTCGTTCCCCGTCAAGCGCGGCCTGGCCGAGATGCTGAAGGGAGGGGTGATCATGGATGTGGTCACTCCCGAACAGGCCAAGATCGCCGAGGACGCCGGTGCGGTGGCCGTCATGGCTCTCGAACGCGTCCCGGCCGATATCCGCAAGGACGGCGGGGTCGCGCGTATGAGCGATCCCGAGATGATCGAAGGAATCAAGAAGGCGGTCTCGATCCCGGTCATGGCCAAGGCCCGAATCGGTCACTTCGTCGAGGCGCAGATCCTTCAGGCTCTGGGCGTCGACTTCATCGACGAGAGCGAAGTTCTCACTCCTGCCGATGAAGCCCACCACATCGACAAGTACAAGTTCGGCGTTCCGTTCGTGTGCGGTGCCACCAATCTGGGCGAGGCATTGCGCCGAATCTCAGAGGGAGCGGCGATGATCCGCTCGAAAGGTGAAGCGGGCACCGGGAACGTCGTCGAAGCGGTCCGCCACCTGCGGTCCATCCTCGGCGACATCAAGAAGATCGGCACCGCCGACTCCGCCGAACTTTTCCAGTGGGCCAAGAACCTTCAAGCACCTCTGCCTCTCGTTCAGGAACTGGCTGAAACGGGTCGACTCCCGGTTCCCGTGTTCTGCGCCGGAGGACTCGCCACCCCGGCCGATGCCGCGTTGGCGATGCAACTCGGTGCCGAGGCCGTCTTCGTCGGTTCGGGAATCTTCAAGAGCTCCGATCCGGCTCCGCGCGCGAAGGCGATCGTCGAAGCGACGACCCATTTCGACAACCCCGACATCCTCGCCAAAGTGAGTCGCGGTCTTGGAGCGCCCATGACTGGAATCGGCATGGACGAGATCAACCAGCGTTACGCCGAACGTGGTTGGTGAGACCTTGTTCTCCGAAAGGCCTCCAGGTGAACGCCCGTCCGGTCATCGGAGTTCTCGCGCTTCAGGGCGCATTCGCGGCGCACGCTGACCGGCTCGGTTCACTCGGCGTCGACGTCGTCGAAGTCCGTCGCCCCGATCATCTCGCCGGACTGAATGGCATCGTGCTGCCTGGCGGCGAGAGCACGGCGATGAGCAATCTCCTGAAATCCTCCGGATTGGCCGAGGAATTGGGTCGCCACCTGTCATCTGGATTCCCGGTCTTTGGCACCTGTGCCGGCATGATCCTGCTCGCCGATGAAATCCTCGATGGGCGAGACGACCAGATCTCCTTTGGCGTATTGCCCATCTCGGTTCGGCGCAATGGCTACGGACGCCAGATCGATTCGTTCGAGTGCGAACTCGACGTGGTCGGCCGCCAAGGGTCCTTCCACGCCGTGTTCATTCGTGCGCCCAAGATCGTGCGTCTCGATCCGGTCGTGGAGGTTCTGGCCACCCGCGACGACGTGCCGGTTCTCGTTCGGCGAGGATCGGCCATGGCATCGTCTTTCCACCCCGAACTCACCGACGATTCTCGGATTCACCAATTGTTCCTCGAAGTCGTCGATCAGCATCTGTCCAATAGCCACGCGAGGTAGTCATGTCCGGTCATTCCAAATGGGCCACGATCAAACACAAGAAGGGTGCAGCCGACAAGGCTCGCGGCAAACTCTTCGCCAAGATCGCCCGCCAGCTCGAAGTTGCGGCACGCGAAGGTGGCGCCGATGTCAATTCCAATGCGTCTTTGCGCACCGTCGTTCAGAAAGCCAAGGCAGCCCAGATGACGAACGATGCGATCGACCGCGCCGTCAAGCGGGGCGCCGGCTTGTCCGAAGGCGGGAATTTCGAGTCGATCATGTACGAGGGTTACGCGCCGGGGGGAGTGGCGATGCTCGTCGAGACCCTCACCGACAATCGCAACCGAACCGGCGGTGAGGTCCGCAACATCTTCTCCAAACTCGGGGGATCGATGGCCGAGCCGGGTGCGGTCGGTTGGCAGTTCTCGCGCAAGGGAGTCGTGATCGTCGGTGGTGGCGTCGACGAGGACTCCGTGATGATGACCGCCCTCGATGCCGGCGCCGAGGACGTCGTCGCCGAAGGCGACTCGTGGCGTGTCACATGTGAGGCCGGGTCCGTCTACGACCTCAAGGCCGCCCTGGAGTCCGGGGGGCTCACCGTGGTCTCGGCCGAATCGACGATGGTGTCGTCTACCGTGATCGAGGTGTCCGATGCCGAGGTCGCCAAGAAGATTCTGCGCATCATGGAAGCACTCGAGGACAACGATGACGTCCAGGACGTCTTTGCCAATTTCGACATCAGTGACGACATCATGGAAGAGGTGGGCTGACATGGCCATCGGACCCGGCGACACCGCCCCCAACTTCACACTTCCCGGAACGGGCGGGCGGAGTTACTCATTGGCCGACTACGCCGGACAACCCGTGGTTCTGGTCTTCTATCCCGGTGACGACACTCCCGTGTGCACCAAACAATTGAATTCGTACAACTCCGAACTCGCACAGTTCACCGAGCTCGATGCAGTGGTTCTCGGTATCTCGGCTCAGGACGTCGCGAGTCACGAGAAGTTCTCCGGGAAGCACGGTTTTGCGTTCCCGCTGCTCGCCGACGTCGACAAGAACGTCTGTGCGTCGTACGGAGTCCTCGGACCCCTCGGTTTCGTCCGTCGGAGCGTGTTCGTCGTCGACCGCACCGGTGTCATCCGCTATGCCCACCGGGCCCTGGCCGGACTCACCTTCCGCCCGGTCGATGAACTCACCGAGGCCATCCGCTCGGCCGGCTGATCCCACCACCCCGACCCGGTCGGTGGGGTAGAATCGTACGCATGTTCGTAGGGCGCCCGGGTCGAATCCTCGGCATCGACCCGGGCCTGACCCGTTGTGGTTACGCGGTCCTCGACATCGATGCGTCAGGTCGCCCCAAGGCGGTCTCTCTCGGCGTTCTCCGCTCGTCTCCTCAGGACGACCTCCCGATCCGACTGGCCCACCTACAGGCCGACCTGAAAGGCGTCTTCGACGAGTTCCAACCAGCCGAAGTCGCCGTCGAAAGAGTCTTTTTTCAGGCCAACGTCCGAACGGCCATGAGTGTGGGACAGGCCAGTGGACTCGTTCTCGCCGAGGCGGCGACGCGAGGTTGTGTCGTCGCCCAATACACGCCCACTCAGGTCAAAGAGACGGTCGCCGGATGGGGTGGTGCGGGTAAAAGCGAAATCCAGCGCATGGTGCAGATCCGCCTCGGCCTCTCCACCGTCCCCAAGCCCGCCGACGCGGCCGACGCCGTGGCACTCGCGCTGTGTCATCTCGCCGTCTCGCCGTACTCGTCCCGCGTGGCGGCGGCGATGGGCGCAAAGGCATCGCGATGATCGGTTCTCTACGCGGAACCGTGCTCGAGCGGCTCGTCGACGGCTCGGCTCTCATCGAGGTATCCGGCATCGGATACGTGGTCCACGTGACGCCCAAGACTTTGGCCGAACTCGAGCCCACGTCGCCCGCGTTTCTCTACGTCCACCACCACATTCGCGAGGACTCCCAACTTCTCTTCGGATTCATCACCCGCGACGAACGGAGTTTGTTCCAGACATTGATCGCCGCCCATGGTGTCGGTCCGACCATGGCGATGTCGATTCTGGCCACGCACGCCCCCGCGGCCCTCGTCGACATCGTGGCCTCGTCGAACCTCTCGGCTCTCACCCTCGTTCCCGGAGTCGGCAAGAAGACGGCCGAGCGACTCCTCGTGGAGCTACGCGGCAAGTTGGCGCTGACGGCCGAGATCGGCACGACCTCGTCCTCAGCGGTCGGCGAAGTGCAGCAGGCCCTGGTGAACCTCGGTTACACCGAATCGGAGGTCCGCGAGGCACTTCAGGACATCGCGAGCGGCGTCTCCCATGACGCGGCTGCCATGCTCCGCTCAGCGTTGTCGTTCCTGGGGGCACGTCGTGCGGGATGAGTTCACCGATCCCTCCCTGAGCGATTCCTCGGAATCGCAGGATGAAATCGGGCTGCGGCCCACTCGCCTGTCCGACTTCGTCGGTCAGGGCGAATTGAAGGAGCGACTATCGATCGTTCTCCAGGCGGCCCGTGGTCGCGACGAGGCGGTCGACCACCTGCTGTTCGCCGGCCCTCCCGGTCTGGGCAAGACGACGCTCTCGGTGATCATCGCCGCTGAAATGGGCACTCGTCTGCATGTGACCTCAGGACCCGCACTCGAACGGGCCGGTGACTTGGCGGCGATCCTCACCAAACTCGAAGCCGGGGACGTCCTGTTCATCGACGAGATCCACCGACTCAATCGTTCGGTCGAGGAGATCCTCTATCCGGCGCTCGAGGACTTCCAGATCGACATCATGGTCGGCAAGGGTCCGGCGGCGTCGAGTATTCGCCTGACCCTTCCTCGTTTCACTCTCGTCGGAGCGACCACTCGTACCGGCATGATCACGGGTCCACTGCGCGACCGGTTCGGATTGGTGGCTCGTCTCGACTACTACTCGGAAACCGAGCTCGACCAGATCGTGGCGCGCGCCGCCATGATCCTCGGGATCGACATCGACTCCGATGGATGTCGCGAGATCGCCCGCCGCAGCCGGGGAACCCCACGTATCGCCAATCGACTTCTTCGTCGGGTCCGCGATTTCGCCGAGGTCCAGGGCATCGGCGAGGTGACGGGCAGGGTCGCCGATCATGGTCTGGCGGTGTTCGGTGTCGACGCCGTCGGTCTCGACAAAGTCGATCGGAGCCTTCTCTCCGCACTGTGCCAACAATTCGGTGGCGGACCAGTCGGCCTTTCCACGTTGGCCATCGCCGTGGGGGAGCAGACCGAAACCGTCGAAGACGTCTACGAACCTTTCCTGATCCAACTGGGAATGATCGCCCGCACCCCGCGTGGACGCGTCGCTCTACCGGCGGCCTGGACCCACCTCGGACTACCTGTTCCGGATCGCGGCACACCTGGTCTGTTCTGACCTCTTTCATGCGTACATCCGACTTCGACTACGAACTTCCGGCGGAGCGCATCGCGCAAAACCCGGTCGAGCCAAGGGACTCGGCGCGCCTTCTCGTCGATCGGGGCCATGAGGGCATTTCGCACCACCACGTTCGTGAACTCGACTCGATTCTGCGAGACGGCGATCTGCTCATCGTCAACGACACCCGGGTGATCCCGGCTCGTCTGGCCCTCCAACGCGAGTCCGGTGGGCGAGTGGAGGTCTTGTTGCTCGAACCCATCGCCGAGTCCTCGGGTCACACGTGGCTCGCGCTCGTCCGACCCGGTGGACGCTTACGGGCCGGCGAACGGCTGATGGACGGAAGCGGACGGGTGATCGTCGAGTTCGCCGGGCGATCGGCGCAAGAGGACACGTTCATCGTTGAATTCGACCCATCCTCCGATCCGTTGCAACTCGCCGGAGAAGTCGGTGACATGCCTCTGCCTCCGTACATCACCGAGCGCTCGGCGACCTCCGAGCGGTACCAGACCGTGTACGCGCGCCGGGCCGCTTCGGCCGCCGCTCCGACTGCCGGTCTTCATTTCACGCCCGAACTCCTCACCCGCATCGAAGCGCGTGGAATACCCGTGAAGCGAGTCGAACTCGTCGTGGGCCTCGACACGTTCAAACCGGTGAGCGTGGAGGATCCGACCGATCACAAAATGCATTCCGAGTGGTATGCGGTCGACCAATCGGTTCTCGATGCCGCGTCGGAAGCTCGGCGTGTGGTGGCCGTCGGAACGACTGCCGTCCGCTCACTCGAATCGGCGGCGACCACCGGGAGACTCGAGGGTCGCACTGACCTCTTCATTCGCCGCGGCTACGAATGGAAGGTCGTCGACCTGATGATGACCAATTTCCACATGCCGCGGACCACTCTTCTCATGATGATCGACGCCTTCGTGGGCGATCGATGGCGCGAGATCTACTCGACCGCACTCCGGAACGAGTACCGGTTCCTATCCTTTGGTGACGCCATGCTCCTCGACCGTCACGCACCCTCATGAACCCGGTCCGCCACGAGACCATCGCGTCCGATGGTTCGGCACGCCTCGGCGTGGCCCACACCGCACGGGGTTCGTACACGACCCCGTGTTTCATGCCGGTCGGAACGCGCGGCGCCATCAAGTACTTGAGTGCGGCCGATTACGAGAACCTCGGTGCCGAGATCGTGCTGGGGAACACCTACCACCTCATGTTGCGACCCGGGGCCGATGTGATCGATCGCTTCGGAGGTCTTGGCAAGTTCGCCGGCTGGAAGGGCCTGACCCTCACCGACTCGGGCGGATTCCAGATCTTCTCTCTCGAACCCAAGGTCGATGACGACGGGGTGACATTCAAGTCGACGTACGACGGAAGTCTCCATCGATTCACGCCCGAGGAAGCGGTGCGGGTTCAGCAACTCCTGGGCGCCGACATCCAGATGGTGCTCGATGTCTGCCCGCCTCTGCCTTCACCGGACCATGTCGTTCGAACCGCAGTCGAACGGACGTCGGCGTGGGCGGAGCGTGCCCGAAGATCGCACACTCGTTCGGACCAATCCCTGTTCGGCATCGTTCAGGGGGGCATCAACACTGCCTTACGTGCCGAGAGTGCCGAGCGCACCGCCGCTCTCGACTTCGACGGCTATGGAATCGGTGGATTGTCGGTCGGCGAGACTCGCGACGAAATGATCCCCGCCCTCGCATCGGCGACGGACGTGCTTCCCCTCGACCGGCCGCGCTACCTGATGGGTGTAGGTGACCCGGCGTCACTCGTCGAAGCCGTCAACCTCGGGGTCGACCAGTTCGACTGCGTGATGCAGACACGACTCGGCCGACACGGGACTGCTCTGACATCTACGGGAAGAGTTCAAATCAAGAATGCGAAGTTCGCCCTCGACGACGCTCCGCTCGACTCCGCGTGCACCTGCGACGTCTGCCGACGACATTCCCGTGGTTACTTACGGCATCTGTTCCAAGTCAACGAACCGACCGGGTCCCGGCTGCTCTCCCTGCACAACATCGCATGGACGTTCCAACTGGTGGCCGGGATGCGGGAGGCGATCCGCGAGCATCGATTCGCCCGATTCCGCCGGGAAGTCTTGGAAATCTGGGGCTGACCGGCGGGAATCCGGTCTCCAACCAACCGATCCGACTATCATTTCCGAGGTTCTAGCCCCTCTCCGCGATCGGTTTCAGATGACTTTCTCACTCCTTCTCCAAAGCGCCGCCAGTTCAGAAGAGAACTCGGGAGGCAGCTTCCTCTTCACCCTCGTCTTCATGGGACTCATCGGTGCCGCGATGTACTTCCTCATGATCCGTCCCCAGCGGCGCCGCATGCGCGAGACCGCCGACCTGCAAAAGTCGATCGCGGTTGGCGACGAGGTCATCACAACCTCAGGTATGTACGGATTCGTGACCGACATCGATGGCGACCAGGTCTGGCTCGAGGTCAACGATCAACCACATGTCATCGAGATCCGTTTTTCGCGCGCTGCCATTTCCCGCAAGATCGCTCCGAGTGACGCCGGTGGCGAGTCCTCCAGCGAGTCGGCAGGCAACTGATAGCGATGGGTCGTCGACTCGCGTTCAATCTCGTCGCCATTCTCCTCATCGTCGGGGGAGCGCTGGTCGGCAACGTGGTCGCCGGAAACGAACCTGCTCTCGGACTCGATCTTCAGGGCGGTGTGTCGGTCACCCAGGAACCGGTGGGTGAGTTCAACACCGAGAGTCTCGATCTCGCCGTGGAGCGAATTCGTGATCGTGTCGACTCTTTGGGTGTCGCTGAACCCGAGATCATCCGCCAGGGCGACGCGATCGTCGTCAACCTCCCCGGCGTCGACAATCAAGACGACGCCTTGCGACTCGTTCAGGTGACGGGTGCGGTTCTCTTGCGTCCCGTTCTGCAGGCCATTCCCATCTCGTCCCAGAACACCGGATCGGTACCCGCAGGAACAGAAGCACCCGCTTCCAGTTCGACCGATTCATCGACACCAGATTCGACTCCGGCTTCGTCGGCCCCACCGGCCACCGAAACGTCAGCGACCACCACCGTCGCACCCGGTCCATCACGGGCACTTCCGGCGAGCGCGACCACGGTGGCGCCACTCGGTGCCACCCCATCTTCAGATGCGCCGACCTCGGAACCACCATCGACCGATGTCCCGGCCTCCGACGCGCCCGCGACCGATGTCCCGACCGATTCGCAAGCCACCGGATCTCCGGCGACACTGCCCGGGGGAGATCCCACCGACCCGACGGCGACGGTGTACGTGCAGAACACCGACGGCAGCGAGTTGTATCAACTTGGACCGGCCTTTGCGACCGGTGAAGTGTTCAAGGACGATGCCGTTGCCGACATCATCAACGGTGGTTGGGGAGTACGGGTGAGCCTGAAGGGCGGCGCCGAGGGCGCCGGACTCTGGAACATCGGTGCCGTATCATGTTTCAACGCCTCGCCGCAGTGTCCGACCAAGCGCATGGCGATCGTTCTCGACGGCGTCGTGCAGTCGGCCCCCACCGTGAACCAGCCGCAGTTCTCGGGTGGCGTCGACATCACGGGCAACTTCACCGAATCAGAAGCCAAGGACCTCGCTCGCGTTCTGAAGAGCGGCGCGCTTCCGGTCCGCCTCGAAGTTCAAGCCGTGCAGACAGTGTCGGCCACGTTGGGTGAAGATTCGCTCCGCGCCGCCGTGATCGCCGGCTTGATCGGTATCGCTCTCGTCCTGTTGTTCATGATCCTCTACTACCGATCACTCGCCCTCGTCGTCGTGGCCGGACTCGCCGTATCGGGCGCGATCCAGTGGAACATCATCTCTCTGCTCTCCAAGACCAACGGGCTCGCCCTGAGCCTGTCGGGTATCGCCGGCATCATCGTCTCGATCGGTGTCACCATCGACTCCTACGTGGTGTTCTTCGAGAAGTTGAAGGACGAAGTGAAGGCCGGTCGCAGCCTCAAGAATTCGGCCGAACGCGGATTTCGGTCGGCGTGGCGCACCATCATCGCCGCCGACACCGTCTCGTTGCTCGGTGCCTTCACGCTCTGGTATCTCACCGTGGGATCTGTGCGAGGCTTCGCCTTCTTCCTCGGTCTCTCCACACTCTGCGACATCGCCGTGGCGTGGTTCTTCACCCGGCCGACCATGCTGCTCCTCGCTCGGAGCGGCCGTTTCGAGCGTCGTGGTGCATTCGGCATCACAACCGCCACGGGAGGTGCGCAATGACCGCCGTCGTTCGTAGTCGCTGGGGTCGCCTCTATCACGGCGAGACTGGTATCGACTTCTACGGTCGTCGACGCCGGGGCTTCTATCTCTCACTGGCATTGATCGTCATTTCGGTCGTCTCCCTCTTCACGCGCGGGATCAACCTCGGTCTCGACTTCGAAGGCGGTGTGGCCTGGCAGGTCCCCACTTCGGCGACCTTCGGTGCCGACGAGACTCGCGCGGTCCTCGATGCCAACGGCGTCGAGACGAGCAACGCCAAGATCCAGAAGCTGCAGAGCGGAAGCCAGGAGTTCGTCCGCGTCCAGGTGGGTGATCAATCGATCGAAGTGCGCCAGAAGGTTCAACAGGAGCTCGCTGCGGCGTCCGGTGTCGATGTCGCCGAAGTGTCGGTGAGCAGCGTGAGCTCATCCTGGGGTCGTGCCATTACCGAGAAAGCTCTCCGCGCCCTCATCATCTTCCTCGTCCTCGTCGCCCTCTACATCGCCTGGCGATTCGAGTGGCGGATGGCGCTTTCGGCCATTTTGGCCATGGCCCACGACGTCTTGGTGAGCGTCGGTATCTATTCGATATTCGGTTTCGAGGTCACACCGGCCACAGTCGTGGCCTTTCTCACCATCCTCGGCTACTCGCTGTACGACACCATCGTGGTGTTCGACAAGGTCCAGGACAACATCAAGCGATTCGAGCCGTCACGGACTCCGGTCGCCGACATCGTCAACGTGTCGACCAATCAGGTGCTCATGCGCTCCATCAACACGAGTGTCGCCGCCATCTTGCCGGTGTTGTCGCTCCTCGTCCTCGGTTCGGAGATCCTCGGGGCCATCGCGCTCAGGGAGTTTTCGGTGGCCCTCCTGGTCGGAATCACCACGGGCGCGTATTCGTCGATCTTCATCGCGACGCCGTTGCTGACCGTTCTGAAAGAGCGCGAGACACGGTTCAAGAACCTCCGTGGTGAGCACGCCACAGGTGACGTACTCGTCCAAATGGTGATCTCGGGCCACGCAGTTTCCTCTCGTTCTCGGCGGACCGATTCCCCGGACCTGTCGTCGAACGGCCCTGCGACGCCGACAACTGCAAGTTCACTGCTGACCCATCCTCCTCGACCCCGCAAGAAGCGGCGTCGGTAGCCTCTCGGTATGTCTTCGGAGCGGTTCTACGAACTCGTACGGGCCATCCCTGATTACCCACAACCCGGGGTCACGTTCCGCGACATCACGCCACTGCTCGGCGACGGGCCGGCCCTCAATGGCGCCATCGAGTTCCTGAGCGACCGCTTTCGCGACGTCGGCGTCGACCGGGTGATCGGGATCGAGGCGCGCGGCTTCATCCTGGGTGCGCCAGTTGCCGTCGCTCTCGGGGCCGGCTTCGTTCCGGTTCGCAAAGCGGGCAAGTTGCCCTGGGCCGTCGTCCGCGAGGAGTACGCGCTCGAATACGGCACCGACAAACTCGAGATCCATCGCGATGCGATCCATCCGGGGGAGAAGATCCTCGTGGTCGACGACGTTCTTGCCACCGGCGGAACGGCAGCTGCCACGTGCCGACTCGCCGAGGCCCTCGGCGCGGAGATCGTCGGCCTCGCCGTACTCATCGAGTTGTCGTTCCTCGGCGGGCGCCAGGTTCTCGGAGATCGCCGCGTCGAATCGGTTCTGACGTACTAGGTCGACCATGGCCACCGTGACCCGTCTCCTTCCCTGGCGACGTCAGCAGAGCAGCGCGGACGACGAGTTGTCACAAGTCCTGTCGTCCTTCCGGCGCCGGCACCCCAAATCGTCCACATCGGCCATGACCAAGGCCTACGAGATCGCTCGGGCGGCTCATTCCAACCAGACCCGAAAGAGTGGTGAGGGCTACATCAATCATCCTCTCGCCGTGGCCCGCATCGTCGCCGACATCGGCCTCGACGAGACGACGGTGGCCGCCGCATTGCTGCACGATGCGGTCGAAGACACCGAGATCACCTTGGCCGACGTCGAACGCGACTTCGGCTCCGAGGTCGCGGCCATCGTCGACGGTGTCACCAAACTCGAGCGCATCCAGTTCGACTCCCGGGAGGCCCAGCAGGCGGCGACGATGCGCAAGATGCTCGTGGCCATGGCCAAGGACCTCCGTGTCCTGATCATCAAGCTCGCCGATCGCCTTCACAACATGAGGACGATTGCCTCGATGCCGCTCGACAAGCAGCAGCGAATCGCCAACGAAACACTCGAGATCTACGCACCGCTGGCCCACCGACTCGGCATGCAAGGTCTCAAGCAGCAGCTCGAAGACCTCTCCTTCGCGTCGCTGTACCCCAAGCGCTACGCCGAGCTCGATCACCTGGTCACTTCGAGGAGTCCCGAGCGCGACATATACCTCGCCAAGGCCATGGCCGAGGTTCGGTCGCAGCTGGCGGACCTCAACATCACGGCCGATGTGACCGGACGCGGCAAACACCTGTGGAGCATCTACGAGAAGATGATCCAGAGAGGCAAAGAGTTCGACGAGATCTTCGACATCGTCGCCATCCGCGTCGTCGTCGACTCGGTCAAGGACTGCTACGCCGCGCTGGGCTGCATCCATGGGCACTGGAAACCGGTCGTCGGCCGCTTCAAGGACTACGTCGCCATGCCCAAGTTCAATCTGTACCAGAGCCTTCACACGACCGTCATCGGTCCCGGGGGCAAACCGCTCGAGATCCAGATCCGGACGCGCGAGATGCACCAGCGAGCCGAGTGGGGAGTAGCCGCTCACTGGGCGTACAAGGCCGGTCACGAGACGCCCGATGTCGACTGGCTGAACCGGATCATCGACTGGCAGAGCGACGTCGCCGATCCCGCGCAATTCATGGAGAATCTGAAGACCGACCTCGATCAGGACGAGATCTTCGTGTTCACCCCCAAAGGCCGGGTGATCTCGCTACCTCTCGAGTCGTGCCCCGTCGATTTCGCGTACTCAGTGCACACCGAGATCGGCAACACGTGCATCGGTGCGCGCGTCAACGGTCGACTGGTGCCTCTCAACCACCAGTTGAAGTCCGGCGACACCTGCGAGATCTTCACCTCCAAGGTAGAGACTGCGAGCCCGTCTCGCGAGTGGCTCGATTTCGTGGCTTCGGCCAAGGCTCGCAACAAGATCAAGCAATGGTTCACACGCGAACGGCGAGAGGATCTCATCGAATCGGGGCGGGACGAGTTGTCGCGCGAACTTCGAGCCGAGCGACTGCCGGTCAACCGCGTCCTCGACGGACCATTGACGCAAGCCGAAGCCGAGGAATCGGGCTTCGCCGATACCGACGCGCTGCTCGCCGCCATCGGCGAAGGCGAACTCAGTGCCCGAGTGACCGCCCAGAAGATCTCGCATCGATACAAGTCGGTCGGAGCCGACGAACGCATGACAATGTCGGTTCTCCGTCCGAACGAGCTTCGTCGGGGTGGCTCACAGGTCGGTGTTCATGTCGAAGGCTTCGACGACGTCCTGGTTCGACTCTCCAAGTGCTGCACTCCCGTGCCCGGTGACGAAATCATCGGTTTCATCACTCGTGGTCGCGGCGTGAGTGTTCACCGTTCCGATTGCGCCAACGCCGCGTCACTCGCCCAGGATCAGTCGGCTCGACTCGTGGACGTGGAATGGGACGGCTCGTCGACCGGCACACTCTTCCGCGCCGGAGTCGACGTCGTCGCCCTCGATCGAACGCGGCTCCTCCGCGACGTCGCCAACGCTCTCTCGGAGCAGCATGTGAACATCGTGGCGTGCAGTACGCACACGAGTAGCGACCGCATCGCGAAGATGCGCTTCGAATTCGAACTGGCCGATCCCGGTCATCTGGAAAGTGTCATCCGGATGATCAAGCGCATCGACGGTGTCTACGACGCCTACCGAGTCCTGCAGAAGAGTTCCTCCTGACGACGCCCCGAGCGTCCAATCATCGACAGTCGGGACCGACCACACGGATAGCCTGAACGTGATGGCCGAGTTCAAGACGAGTCCGGGAATGCGCGACATCCTCGATCCCGAGTCGGGGCGTTGGCGCCGTTTCGTGTCGGCCTTCGAACACGTTGTCGAGCTGGCCGGCTACCGGCAGATCATCCCTCCGCTCCTCGAGGACATCGGAGTGTTCCAACGCGTCGGCGAGGCCACGGATGTGGTCACCAAGGAGATGTACGACTTCGTCGACAAAGGGGAGCGCCACGTGGCGCTGCGACCCGAGCAGACCGCTTCGGTGTGCCGGGCCTTCGTGCAACACCGTCCGGTCACGCCTTGGAAGGCGTGGTACTCGGGGCCGAACTTCCGCTACGAAAAGCCCCAGCGTGGTCGCTTCCGGCAGTTCGATCAGGTCGGCATCGAGGTCCTTGGGGCCAACGATCCTTATCTCGATGTGGAGGTGATCGCCCTCGGCTGGAACTTCCTCACCGGACTCGGTCTCCGTCGCCTGACCCTGCAACTCAACAGCCTCGGGGAACCAGCCGATCGCGAGAACTTCATGAGCGCCCTGCGTGCGCATTTCGCTTCCGAATCGGATTCTCTGTCGGAGGAATCCCGATCGACACTCGCCAAGAATCCTCTCCGCGTGCTCGACTCCAAGAGAGATGAAGACCGCGACCTGATCGAACGCGCCCCTCGGATCTCCGATTTCTACAGCGACGCGGCTCGCTCGCACTTCGAACACGTCCGTTCTGGTCTCGAGCGCCTTGGTATTCCCTTCGTGGTCAACGAACGACTCGTTCGCGGTCTCGACTACTACCGGCACACCACCTTCGAATACGTCGGTGGCACCCTCGATTCGGCCCAGAACGCGCTCGGTGGCGGCGGACGTTACGACGGCCTGGTCGAGGATCTCGGAGGTCCGCCCACGGCTGGTATCGGTTTCGCCATCGGAGTCGACCGCACTCTTCTCGCTTGTGACGACGAGGGCGTCTTCTCGGCCCCTCCGTCCTCGGTTCGGGTGTTCGTGATCGACACGACGGGCGGAGCCGAGGCTCTCGTTCTGACCGAGCAGCTTCGCCAGATGGGTTTCTCCGCCGATCGGGCCTTCGAATCTCGAAGCATGAAGAGTCAGATGAAGGCCGCTGATCGAAGTGGCGCCGATGTCGCCCTGATCGTCGGCTCCGACGAACTCGCATCCGATACGGTTGTCGTGCGTCCACTTCGTGGCGGAGAGCAGATCTCCGTGCGGAGGGACGAACTCCCCACCACCCTTCAGAAAGTCCTCACATGAGCGTCGATCCTTCCCGAACCTCGTTGCGCACCATGAAGTGCGGAGAAGTTCGTAGCCAGCACATCGGCCAGACCGTCAGCCTGTGTGGGTGGGTGGCCAAGCGGCGTGAGCACGGAGACAAGCTTGCATTCGTCGACCTTCGCGATCATTCCGGAATCGTCCAGGTCGTGATCGACGACGGCGTGGACGTGCGAAGCGAATTCGTGGTTCGGATCACGGGCAAGGTTCGCGCTCGTCCCGAGGGAACGGTCAACACCCAGATCGCGACCGGTGAGGTCGAGATCGGCGAATGCCAGGTGGAGGTTCTGCGATCAGCCGATCCGCCGCCCTTCCCGATCGACGCCCGGGCCGACGATGTGGACGAGAACGTTCGCCTTCAATATCGCTACCTCGACATCCGCCGCGAACGCATGCAGAAGAACATCCGCTTACGCGCTCGAGTGAACTCCGCTGTTCGTTCGGCCATGGAGCGGCAGGGATTCGTGGAAGTCGAGACTCCCATGCTGGTTCCGTCCACGCCGGAGGGTGCTCGGGAATTCCTGGTCCCGTCGCGCAAGGAGCCCGGTTCGTTCTACGCGCTTCCCCAGAGTCCGCAGTTGTTCAAGCAGCTCCTGATGGTGGCCGGCATCGACCGGTACTACCAGATCGCACGCTGCCTGCGCGACGAAGACCTCCGGGCCGATCGTCAATACGAATTCATGCAACTCGACGCCGAGATGAGCTTCGTCGAACAGGATGACGTCCTCGAGGCGATCAGCGAGGCCGTGCTCTCGGCCGCCGAAGCGGTCACGGGGGAGCGACCGCCGTCGATCGAACGGATCACTTGGCGGGAAGCGATGGACCGATTCGGAGTCGACAAACCCGATCTGCGTTTCGGCATGGAACTGGTGGAACTCACCGATGCCTTCGGTGGCACGGAATTCAAGGCCTTCGCCGGCGCGGCGTCCATCAAGGGCATCCGGGTCGAGGGGCGCGCCGAGGAATTCGGCCGGAACAAACTCGACGGTCTCACGGATCGGGCCAAGAAGATGGGGGCCAAGGGACTCGTCTGGATGAAGGTCGCCGGCGACGGATCCCTCGATTCACCGGTGACCAAGTTCCTGTCGGCCACCGAACAGTCGGCCGTTATCTCGAGACTCGGGGCCACACCCGGCGATCTCTTGTTGATCGTCGCCGACGAGTGGATGACCACGTGCGAAGTACTCGGACAACTGCGTAACGACCTCGGTCGTCCACCGGTCCACCAGGGTCCCTACCGGTACGTGTGGGTCGTCGAGTTCCCTCTCTTCGTCGGAGTCGACAAAGAGTCCGGTCGCCCCAAGCCCGGACACCATCCGTTCTGTCGGCCACATCCCGACGATCTCGACAAATTCGAATCCGATCCGCTGTCGGTCCGGGCGCTCGCCTACGACCTCGTCCTCAACGGATGGGAACTCGGTTCGGGTTCCATCCGAATTCACGAGCCCGAGATGCAACGCAAGGTCTTCACGGCGCTGGGAATCAGCGAAGAGGAGGCGAACCGTAAATTCGGGTTCTTCCTGAAGCCCTTCACCTTCGGCGCGCCACCGCATGGAGGCTTCGCATTCGGTCTCGATCGTCTGGTGGCGATCCTCGCCGGCGAGGAGAACATCCGCGAAGTCATCGCATTCCCGAAGACCCAGAGCGGTCAGGATCCGATGACCAATGCGCCCACTCGGGCCGAGAGCAAGCAGCTCGACGAACTCGGTATCCGCGTCCTTCCACCGTCGGTCTGATCGATGGCCGGCGCCACCTTCCGGGCCGGAGTGGCCATGATCGTCCGCCGCGGAGACGGTCAGCTGCTCGTGTTCGAGAGGCGTGATGCACCCGGTTCTTGGCAACTGCCGCAGGGCGGCATCGACGAGGGCGAGACACCGGAGGCGGCGGCTTGGCGAGAACTCACCGAGGAGACCGGTCTCGACGCGACCACGGTGAAACTCGTCGCCGAGAACTCCGATTGGATCAGCTACGAGTGGCCACCTTCGGTCATCGCAACACGAAAGCCCGGTCGACAACACATGGGCCAGACCCAGAAGTGGTTTCTGTTCGGCGTGCGCGACGACCACGACGGCCACGCTCATCATCTGCGACCCGAGCCTGACGGGCGTGAATTCTCGGCCTGGTGTTGGATGAGCCCCCACGACGTGATCGACGGTGTGATCGAGTGGCGGCGTCCGGCATATCAACGGGCGTTCTCGCGTCTTCTTCCCTGACCATGGCCGAATCACCCGACCTCTTCTCCGCCGCGGCCGAGGATCGTCTTCGCGAGCGGGCCCCTCTCGCCGCGCGCCTGCGGCCGCGCACGATCGACGATGTGGTCGGACAAACCCATTTGGTGGGTCCGGGTCGGCCGTTACGCCGCCTGGTGGAAGCCGACCGATTGTCGAGTGTGATCTTCTGGGGGCCACCAGGAACCGGAAAGACGACATTGGCCTTGGCGGTGGCCGGATCAACCCGCCGAGCCTTCGTCCAACTCTCGGCGGTGACCGCCGGCGTGCGCGACGTACGAGAGACGGTGGACGACGCCCGACGGCGTCTCGGCGAGCGGGATCAGGGGACCATCCTCTTTCTCGATGAGATCCACCGCTTCTCCAAATCCCAGCAGGACGCATTGCTTCCAGCCGTCGAAGACGGGACTCTCACTCTGATCGGTGCCACCACCGAGAATCCCTTTTTCGAGATCAACGCACCGCTTCGTTCACGGAGCACCCTCTTTCGCCTCGAACCCTTGGACGGCAGCGCAGTACGGATTCTCGTAGGGAGGGGACTCGAAGCGCTCGGTCAGACCGCCCATGAGTCGGCCGTCGATCTGCTCGTGGAGCGGGCCGGCGGCGATGGACGTCAGGTCCTCACGTCGCTCGAAGTCGCGGCCGCACTGGCTCACCCCGACGCGATCGGTCTCGAGCACGCCGAGCAGGCGCTCGGGACGAGCGCCCTTCGCTACGGACGCGACGACCACTACGACGTGGTGAGCGCGTTCATCAAGAGCGTTCGGGGCAGCGACCCGCAAGCATCGGTCCACTATCTCGCGCGCATGCTCGAAGCGGGGGAGGACCCGCGGTTCATCGCCCGTCGTTTGGTGATCCTTGCGAGCGAGGACATCGGGTTGGCGGATCACACCTCACTCCTCGTCGCCGTGGCCGCCGCCCATGCCGTCGAACACGTGGGGCTTCCCGAAGCCCAGCTGAATCTCGCCCAGGCCACACTCCACCTGGCCACCGCTCCGAAGAGCAACGCCGCCGCTCTGGCCATCTGGTCCGCTCGGGAGGACGTTCGTTCGGGTGGAATCGGCGAGGTTCCGGCCCACCTCCGGGACGCTCACTATCGAGGGGCGGAGTCGCTCGGCCACGGAACGGGATACGCGTATCCCCACGACGATCCTCGTGGTTGGGTCGTGCAGGACTATCTGCCGAGCGTGCTCCGAGATCGGGTCTGGTACCGTCCGAGCGTCCATGGCGAAGAGGCATCCCGGCCCTTCCCACCCGAGACCGACGGAGGATCATGACGGCAGGTGATTTGGCCCTCATCCTCGCCGTGATCTTGTGTGCGTTCGGGTTCGCGGCCCTCGTGCTCGTCCTTGCGCGCGTGCTCGGCGCACTTCGTTCACTTCGTGACGAAATCGACGCCCTCCGTCGCCAGACCACTCCGCTCATCGACGAACTTCGCGAATCGGCCGACTCCGCCCGCGACGTCGTACTCGATGCCCAGCGCGATCTACGGCGTTTCGACCGAGTCCTCGGTTCGGCTGAAGCCATCAGCGGTGCCGTCTCGGGCTCGGGTCGTGTCGCGCGGACAGCACTCTCGCGGCCGGTGATCCGGATCGTCGCCGTGTCGACCG
This sequence comes from uncultured Bifidobacterium sp., assembly GCA_964563545.1. Lineage (GTDB taxonomy): Bacteria > Actinomycetota > Acidimicrobiia > Acidimicrobiales > Ilumatobacteraceae > Casp-actino8. The sequence goes on from CAZLXB010000008.1 coordinate 25,308, forward strand.
GCGTGAAACGTATGGCTCGCCGTCTCCGCGTCGGACCAAAGCGACCCAAACGCCGGGATCTCCGGCTGGTCGAGTCACCGGAGCGTCGGCGGGCATGATCAAGCGTTTCGTGTGGTTCGTCGGTGGCACCATCGCCGGAATAACGGGAACTCTCGTCGCCGGACGTCGGGTCAAGAAGCGAGTGCGAACACTCGCGCCGGTCCGAGTCGTCCAAGGCACGACATCTCGATTGCGGGGCAAGGTGGCCGATCTCGGCGAGGCCTTCGATGAGGGGCGTCAGGCGATGCACCACCGAGAGGCTGAACTTCGCGCCCGCGTCGAAGGTCGGGCCGTGCCCCTGGCGGACGTCGGACAGCCGATCTCCGAGCGTGACTCGCTGCTGATCGATGGAGAAACCGTCGAACCGGGTCGGGTCGTCGTGCTGCGCGACGTCGAAGAATCACGCCCCCGACGCCGTCGGCGATGAGCTTCGTCGATGATCTGACCGCCGGACTTCCCGCTGGTTCGGTCAAGGTCGATCGAATCGACACGATGCTGTACGCCCACGATGCCTCCGACTTCGTCGGACGGACCGCAGCGGTGTGCTTTCCCGAGTCGACCGAGCAGGTTCGGCACATCGTGCGCACGTGTGCCCGACACGGCAAACCTTTCGTGGCCCGCGGATCGGGGACCGGACTCGCCGGAGGTGCCACACCACTCGACGGATCAGTCGTGATCGTGCTCACCCGTATGAACAAGATCCTCGAAGTGGACCCGGTCAACAGGTTGGCCTGGGTCGAGCCGGGGGTATTGAACCTCGATGTCAGCAGGTTGGTTGCCGCGAGCGACGACGTCCACGGTCTGCATTTCGCCCCTGACCCGAGCAGTCAGCAGAGTTGCACCATCGGAGGAAACGTCGCCAACAACTCCGGCGGACCGCACTGTCTCGCCGATGGAGTGACCTCGGCGCATGTGTTGGCCTGCGAGGTCGTGTTGAGTGATGGATCCCTCGTTCTCCTCGGGAGCGAAGGATCCGAGGACGATGGCCTCGATCTGCGAGGGGCTTTCGTCGGTAGTGAAGGCATGTTCGGCATCGCCACCAAGGTCTGCGTTCGCCTCACCCAGAACCCACCGAACGTACGCACCATGCTCCTCGACTTCGAGTCGGTTCGCGACGGTGCCGACACGGTCGGAGCGGTCATCGCAGCCGGAATCGTGCCCGCCGCGCTCGAGATGATGGACCGCCTGTGCCTGGAAGCGGTGGAGGCCTACATCCACGCCGGATTGCCCACCGACGCGGCCGCCGCCCTCCTCGTCGAAGTGACCGGATTGCCACATCAGGTGGAGTTCGAGGCCGAGACGATCGCTCGGATCGGCCTCGAACATGGCGCGCGCCAGGTCCGGGTGGCACAGGACGAGGCCGAGCGGGCCCTCCTCTGGAAGGGTCGCAAGACCGCCTTCGGGGCCATCGCCCGTATCAAGCCCAACTACTACCTCCACGACACCGTCGTGCCCCGGCGGGCACTGCCCGATGTTCTCGATCGCGTCTACGAGATCGCCCGTCGCCACGATCTCCTCGTCCTCAACGTGTTCCACGCGGGTGACGGCAATCTGCACCCGCTGCTGGTGTTCGATCGACGGGAGCCGGGAGTCCTCGAGCGCGTCCATGCGGCCGGAGAAGAGATCGTGCGGGTGAGCGTCGACGCCGGTGGGGTGTTGTCGGGTGAGCACGGCATCGGTCTCGAGAAGAAGGACTTCATGCCACTTCTCTTCGACGACCACGACCTCGCGGCGCAAGCCGCGGTTCGCCGATGCTTCGATCCTCTGGGCCTGGCCAATCCCACCAAGGTTCTGCCCTCGCCATCGACGTGCGGCGATGTGCAGCACGTTCCCGAGGGAGCATGGATTTGATCGGTGCTACATCGATCGTCGACGTCATTCGCTCTGGTGCCTCGGTCGGACTTCGCGGCCAGTCGACTCGTGAAATCCCGAGAAGTGCGGTCGAGCCGGAAGAGTGGGTGGTGGCACCGCGCGGGGTCGTCGAATTCCAGCCCGACGAAATGACCGTGCGGGTCGGAGCTGGTACCAGCATCGAAGAACTTTCGGCCGCGGTCGCCGGCCACGGTCAATTCGTTCATGGATCCGACTCGGCCGTCGGAACGATCGGTGGAGCCCTGGCGTGTGGACGAAGTGGACTCCATCGACTCGGTCGGGGTTCCATTCGCGACGTCCTCCTCGAGGTGCGTCTCGTCGACCATGAGGGCAACCTCGTGAAGGCCGGAGGACCCACGGTGAAGAACGTCAGTGGATTCGATCTCTGTCGTCTCTTCGTCGGTTCATTCGGAGTCCTCGGATTCGCCCACGAGTTCGTTCTCCGCACCCGGCCGCGTCCTCCGGCCGAGCTCTGGTTCCTGACACCCGTGGCCGAACCCGATCTGGTCGCCGAGATCCAGCGCAGCTTCTACCGCCCGTCGTCGATTCTGTGGGATGGGATGGAACTCCGACTCTGCCTGACCGGTCATCGGGCCGACATCGACGAACAGATTTCGCGCAGTCGATTCCGGTGGGATCCCATCGAGGAGCCCGCACTACCCAAGGGATGGATGCAGTCGACCGTTCGACCAGCCGACGTGGCGTCGGTCGTCGGCAAGGAACCCGGTAGGATCATCGCCCAAGTCGGAACGGGAACGATCCATCATCCCAGTCCGTCCAATCCGCGCATCGAGCAACCGGAGCGACGGGGGATCGTCGAGCGTCTTCTGACCGAGTTCAATCCGCTCCGCCGACTCAACCCGCACATCGACACGCTGGCGCTCTGAGTCGGGTCACGATCGTTCGCATGAGCTCTCATCGTCGGCACCCGTGTCACTGGCGCTATTTCGTCATGACGAAATAGCTCACATCGAACTCCGTCAGGGCGCGACCTTCCTCCACTCGTCGGAGATCGCCGGATCACCCAAGGCCTCGATACGGGACGACCAGCGTCCCCACGCTGCGAAGTAGAGGTCACGCGCCGATCCCCGCCAGGCGACATCACCCTTGGCATGCTCATGGGTGATGTGGGCCACGCCTTCGTCGACGCGGATCATCCATTCCCCGTCGCCATCGGTGCAGTGGAGATGCAGGCTGCCCGTCGGCAGAGTCGATCGGCCACGGGCGAGTGTGAAGGGGAGCACGATGTCGAAGAACTCGTCGATGCCATCGAGGGCGACGTCACGTTCGATGTTCGATTCCTGACCGAGCGATCGCTCGATGTCTCCGAGATGCACCACGGTTTCGTGCAGCATGCGCCGGTGGTAGAAGCCGGCCGTCCGGTCGGCCGACCACGTCCACACCGGCGTCGTGGGTTCGATCCCCGCGAGCAGATCGCACACCACCCGACGGCGTTCGGAGAACCACACTCCGAGACCACCGGTCGGAGGATCCGCCTCCGGTCCCGGGGTCACGTACTCCAGGGATCGCGCGGCGACGATGGCCGCGACCATCGCGTAGACCTGACCGACGTGGCGAACCACGTCCTCGGCCGTCCAGCCCGGACACTCCGGGATCACCAGCGACGGATTCGATTCGGCCAACCGACCGAGTTCGTCCGACTTCATGCTCAAGATGGACACGTGATCGATCGTCATGCGAACGATTGTAGGAAGGCGCGAGCGGTACGGTGTCGGCCATGACCGGACTCGATCTCGCCGACGACCAGTTGGCATCGTGTGTCGGCTGCGGACTCTGCCTTCCGCATTGCCCGACCTACCGGGTGACAGGAGAAGAACGGTATTCACCGCGGGGCCGGATCGCGGTCATGCGGTCCGTGCAGTGGGAGGGTCAGCCACTCGACGACGACGCCGTCGAATCGCTGTCGACGTGCATCCAGTGTCGCGGTTGCGAGCCGGCGTGTCCGAGCGGCGTTCCGTACGGTCGTCTCATCGAAAGCGCCAAGAACACCATCGAGGCCGATATCGGTCTTCGGCGCAATCCACGTTGGCTCCGACCGGCACTTCGAGCCCTGAGTCATCATCGACTCCTGCTCATCGGGTCGCGATCTCTCGCCGTCGCCCAACGACTCGGCATGTTTCGGCGACGGCTACCTCGCTTACCGCTGCGCATCGGACCTGCCGTGCGGTCCACCGCCACCGATCCCGATGTCTGGATCTTCACCGGTTGCGTGATGGATGCGTGGTCCCGACCGACCCATCGTGCCGCCGCCCGTTTGATCACGGCCACCGGTTCGACTTTCTCAGTGTCGGGAGGCGGATGCTGCGGTGCCTTGCATGCACATTCGGGTCTGGTGTCCGACGCTCGCCGAATGGCCATCGCCGTCATGCGTTCGATGCCGGGGTCGGCGCCGATTCTCGTGGATTCGGCGGGTTGTGGGGCGGCACTCAAGGATTACGGCCACCTGCTCGGAACGAGGCAAGCCCACGAATTCGCGACCCGCGTCCTCGACGTGCACGAGTGGCTCGCGCCTCGCCTCGGTGACCTCGATCCGCTCGCGTCCGATGACCGACCGACTGTCATCGTCCAGGAGCCGTGCCATCTTCGCCACGTCCAGAGGGTCCATGGCGCGATGCGCGAGGTGGTGGCCCACGTGGCCGACATCGTCGACACCGACGACGACGGCTTGTGTTGTGGAGCGGGGGGAGCGTTCTCGATGATCCAACCCGATCTCGCCAATCGGGTGCGCGAACAGAAGATCGCCGCCATCGATCGGGTGCGGGCCGGAAGGGCGATGATGGTGGTGTCGGCCAATCCGGGCTGCGCCCAACACTTGGGCGCCGCCGGAGTAGATGTCGTCCACCCACTCGACTTCGTGGCGGATCGAATCGTCAGGAGTATCCCATGAGTCCCGACCCCCGTCTTCAGAGTCGACTCGCCGAGATCGCCCAGCAGATCGAGTCGATCGCCGCGAGTCTGGACGAGATCTCGTTCGATGTCCTGCGGGAGGCGAGTGCCGAGCGTTCCGGACGCCCGGAGATCGACAAGGTGCTCACTCAGGCCCGACGGGCTCTCGAGAAGGCCCGCCACCTTCTCGAATCAGCCACCTGATTCACTGCTTCAGAGCGTCTGCCTTCTCGTCGAGCGCGACGAGGAGTTCGGCAAAGGACTTCTCGAACGCGGAAACACCTTCCACCTCGAGTTGGCGACCGACGTCGTCGAGATCGACACCGACGGCGGCCAAGTCGGCCCAGTCCCGTCGGGCCGACTCGATGTCGTGATCGATCGTGCGCTTCACCGTGCCGTGGTCGACGAAGGCATCGAGGGTCGTGTCCGGCAACGTGTTGACCGTCGACGGACCGATGAGCTCGTCGACGTACATCGTGTCGGGATAGGCCGGATTCTTGGTACTCGTCGAGGCCCAGAGCGGTCTCTGCACCGTGGCACCAGCCCGAGCCAAAGTTGCCCAGCGCTCACCACTGAATGTCCGGGTGAACGACTCGTACGCCAGACGAGCCTGAGCGACAGCAGCCCGACCGCGAAGCGCGAGCGCCGACTCCGTGCCGATGGCGTCGAGCCGGCGGTCGATTTCGCTGTCGACCCGACTGATGAAGAAGGAGGCAACCGAGGCGATACCGGCCACCGCCTGTCCTTCGGATACCCGTTGCTCCAGACCGTCGAGATACGCGGCCATCACCTCGCGATATCGCTCGAGTCCGAAGATGAGGGTGACGTTCACGTTGCAACCGTCGGCGATCAGAGTGCGAATGGCCGGAAGACCGGCGCGGGTCGCGGGGATCTTCACCATCAGGTTCGAACGGTCGATCCGCCGCCACAGATCGCGCGCGGCGCGGATCGTTCCCTCGGTGTCGTGCGCGAGACGCGGATCGACCTCCACCGACACGAATCCATCACCGCCGCCACTCGACCTATGGACCGATTCGAAGACGTCGAGGGCTCCGAGAATGTCTTGGATCACCAACTCCCAATAGGCGTCGAGCACGGGTGTGCGAGCCCGCACGAGGGAGGCGAATTGTTCGTCGTAATCGTTCGAACCCTGGATCGCCTTCTGGAAGATCGTGGGATTGGACGTGAGTCCGCGCACACCGCTGGCCACGATGCGCTCGAGCTCTCCACTCGTCAGATAACTCCGCTTCAGATTGTCGAGCCAGGCGCTCTGACCTTCTCGGTCGAACAGTTCCGAGAGGCGCCGCGAAGTCGTCATGCCTACATCGTGGCAGACGGCCGTCAGCGCCCGAGGAGTCCTCGGGCGGCCACCGCAACCGCGTCCGGGTTGATCCCCAATCGATCGAGGGCCTGACCACCGGGAGCGCTCGTTCCGAAACGATCGATACCGACACACACATCGGCGTACCGTTCCCAGCCGAACGTCGATGCGGCTTCGACCGACACCGTGGGAACCGTGCGCGGGAGGATCCGATTGGCGCCGGCCGGATCACGGCGTGCGAAGGACGCGAATCGATCCCACGAGGGCAGCGAGACCACTTGGGCGCCGATGCCGTCCCGAGCGAGGACCTCGGCGGCGCCGAGGGCAACCGCGACTTCGCTCCCCGTGGCGACGATCACCACATCGGGATCACCCGAAGGTCGCCGAACGATCCCGGCTCCCTCGACGACTGCCGATCCATCAGTGCACACCGGCAAGTTCTGTCGGCTGAGCACGAGCGCCGTCGGCCCATCGGTTTCGAGCGCGACGCGCACCGCGGTACTCGTCTCGTTGGCATCCGCCGGCCGAATCACCTGGAGGTCGGGAATGGCCCGAAGTGCGGCGAGGTGTTCGATCGGCTGATGGGTGGGACCATCCTCGCCGACCCCGACCGAGTCATGACTGAAGACGAAGACGCACTTGGCCCCCGAGAGGGCGGCGAGTCGCACGGGCGGCTTCATGTAGTCGAAGAACACGAAGAACGTTCCGCCGACCGGCACGAAACCACCGTGCAACGCGAGGCCCACCATGATCGAGCCCATCGCGTGTTCGCGTACGCCGTAGTAGATCTGTCGTCCGGCGGGATCATCGGGCGACATCGCCGCTTGACCACTCAACTTGGCACCAGTGTTGCCGGTGAGGTCGGCGGCACCGGCGACGATCGCCGGCTGAGATTCCGCCAACGCGTCGAGCACTTTTTGCACGGCCACTCGCGTGGCGATCGAATCGCCCTCGGCGAAGGTCGGCAGATCGTTCGTCCAGTTCGCCTCTCCGCCCGACCAGACGGCGTTCCACTCCGCCCGGTGCGACGACGACTCGAGACGCCGATTCCAGTCAGAGGAAGCCGCAGCGCGACCAGCGGCGTGTTGGCGAACCGCGTCCACGACGTCGGATGGGGACCAGAAGGGTTCGTCGGGTATCCCCATGACCGCCTTGGTCCGACTGACGTGCTCGGCCGTGAACGGGTTGCCGTGGGCTTCGTGGCGATCGGTCCAATCCGGCGAAGGTGAACCCACCCGGGTGCGCAAGACGATCAACTTGGGGCGATCGTCGTGGGCGTCGCGCGCCGTCACCAGGGCGGTCTCGAGCGCATCGAGATTCTCACCGACCTCACCGATCTCGCTCACGGCCCATCCGTACGCGGTGAACCGTGCGACGACATCATCGCTACATGTCAGGTTCGTGCCGCCGTCGATCGTGATGCGGTTGTCGTCGAAGACGACGATCAGCCGACCGAGACGCTGGTGACCGGCCAGAGACGCGGCCTCGTGGCTCACGCCCTCCATCAGGCAGCCGTCACCGGCGATCACGTACGTGTGATGGTCGGTCAACTCCGATCCGAATCGAGCGCGCAGCGAGCGCTCGGCCATGGCCAGTCCGACTGCATTGGCCAGACCCTGTCCCAAGGGGCCGGTCGTGACTTCGATACCGGCCGTGTGTCCTCGCTCGGGGTGACCCGGCGTACGCGAGCCCCACTGGCGGAACGCCTTGATGTCGTCGAGGCTGACGTCGTACCCGTTGAGAAACAACAGCGCGTACTGGAGGATCGAGGCGTGGCCGGCCGACAGAACGAAGCGATCTCGATCGGGCCAGTCGGGTCGCCGGGGGTCGTGCTTCATGATGCGGCTGTAGAGAACGTGCCCGAGAGGGGCGAGGGCCATTGCCGTGCCCTGGTGTCCGCTCTTGGCGGCGAGCGGCGCATCCATGGCCAGACCGCGAATCAATGCCACCGACTTCTGGTCGATGTCGGCGTTCAGACGCAAGGGTTTTCCAGCCACGATCCGACCTTAGTTGTCGGCTCGTCGCCCGACGATCACTCGACCGGAGGCAGCAACGTGAAAGGAACGATCGTGAATGGTCCACGATCGATGCGACAGTGGGCGTACACCGGCCCGTACTCAGCGAACTCGAGTTCGGCCTTGACGAGCCGATAGGTGAACTTCCCCGGTTCGACCGTGAAAGGACTCACGTTGCGCGCCACCTGTTCACCGTCTTCCTGCGCCGACTTCCGGAAGACGACTTCGAAGACCCCGGAGCCTCCCTCCTCCGGAGGGCAGTGGATGATGGCGACGAGGTGCGGATCGATCGTGACCGGGACCGGACTCGGCGCCTCCATCGAGAACATCGCACCGGTGATGTCGATGCGGGTACTCGGCCCGGGCACCGATCGGAGTTGGAAGTTCTCGACGAAGAGAGCCGATACCAGTTGCACGATTCGAGAGTACCGGCAACGTCAGCGGACACGCTCGCCGAGTGACCACACGCCGACGAGTTCGCGCTCGGAATCGAAGGCGACCAAGTCGGCTCTGAGGCCCACTCCGATGCGACCACGATCCGCGAGTCCGAGAAAGTCGGCGACGTTCGACGTCGCGGCGTCGACGGCTCGGGACCAAGGAACGCCGGCGCGTGAACACACATCGATGGCGTCGTCCATCGACAATGCGCTGCCGGCCAGGGTTCCGTCCGGTAAACGCGGTGCCCCGTCGACCAGCCGTGCCCGTGCTCCATCGGCGCGCCAACCGACCGAGTCCGTGACCAGCGTGATGCGATCGGCGGCGCGAAAGGCGAGTTCGATCATCTCCGGCGCGACATGGACGCCGTCGGCGATCAGACCGCACCACAGACGTTCATCCAAGAGGGCCCAGGCCGCGAGTCCCGGTCGCCGATGATCGAGTCCCGACATGGCGTTGAAGAGGTGGGTCACCGACGTCGCCCCACTTTCGACGACGACTTCGTATTGGTCGCGGGTCGGTCGCGAGTGGCCGATCGACACCCGGACGTCACGCGAGGCGAGGGAGGCCACCGCGGCTGCGATGCCCCGATTCTCGGCGGCGACGGTCACGACCCGCACGACATCGGGCAGGTCGTCGATCCACTTCCGATCGGCGGCCACGATCGCGTCACGACGATGGGCCCCGGGTGCATCACCGAGGAACGGTCCCTCGAGGTGAACGCCGAGGACCCGGCCCTCGGATTCCTCGCGCCAGTGACTCAGATTCCCGAGCGCGGTTTCGTAGTCGGACAGAGGACCGCTCACCAACGTGGGAAGCCACGTGGTGACACCACTTCGAAGTTGAGCCTGAGCGATCTTCTCGAACGATTCGGTGTCGCCACGCGAGGAGATCGTCCAGAGATCGAGATCATCACGACCGTTGACCTGCCAGTCGATGAACCCCGGCGCCACGAAGTCGAATTCGAGGTCGGCGTCCCCCTCGCCGATCGGACGGATCGACTCGATTCGCCCGGATGCAATTCCGATCTCGGCCGCACCGAGGTGCTCCAGACCGTGGATCGATCGAGCCCTGACCACCGCCACCCAGCGGACCGTAGCAGCGTCCTTGCCCCACCGACCCGAACGTTCGCCGGAGTCGGCGTGTGTGCCAAAGTCGAAGCATGGCCCCTCGTCCCGAAGACTTCGACGAACTCGACCCCGAGACCAGAGCTCGCTGGGCCCGTTTCGGCATCTGGGATCGCGTGTACTTTCCTTCACTCATTGGTTTGGCGGTCGAAGAAGTTCGATTGGGCTACTGCCGCATGCGCATGCCGTTCCGACCCGAACTCGAGCAACCGATGGGCATCGTTCACGGTGGCGCCATCGCGACCCTCCTCGATGCCGTGGTCGTTCCGGCCATCGGCAGCGCCTATCCCGCATCGACCGGATTCTCGACGGTCGATCTGAGCATCCAGTACCACTCGGCTCTGCGTGCCGAAGACGCCGTGGCCCACGGATGGGTCGTACGCCGGGGCAAGCGCATCGTCTTCTGCGAGGCCGAAGCAGTGGGATCGGAGTCCGGTCGGATGATCGCCAAGGCCCTCCTCACGTACAGCGTCGCCAGCTGACGGCCGCCTGCGGGCTCTCTCTCAGCCGATCGACGTCGAGGATGCCGCGGAGTCGGAGGGCGGTTCCGGGGTGAGCGCCCGGCGGATCGTGTCGATCAACATGTCGGAGTCCGACGGTTCCTTGCCGTTCACCAGCACGCTGACCACCGTTCCGTCGGGCAGCCACACGACCATGTCGTGGGTGTTCTCGAGAGTTCCCGAGTGGCCCCACATCCCACCGGCGAAGATGCGCACACCGAGGCCATAGGTCCAGTCCTCGTCGAGCGGTCCGGCCGACGAGGGTTGCACCATCATGCGACTGGTGGCCGGCGAGCCAAAGATGGTCCCTCGCCCCAAGGCGTCGACCAACAGTGCGACGTCCGTTGCCGAAGCCACCCAGGCACCGGCTGCCTCGAGCAACTCCATGTAGTTGCGCCCCGATTCCGAGGCGTACTGCGCGTCGCCTTCATCGTTCATGGAGGTGCGTCCGACTTGCCAATCATCGAGTCGGAGTGGGTCGAGGACGAGAAGACGCGTGGCGCCTTCCCACGACGTACCGGTCCGCCAACCGAGGAGTCGTCCGAGAATCACGTAGTTGGCGTTGCTGTACGTGAACTGCCGACCCGGATCGTCGACCAAGGGGGACTGCAGTACCGCGGCCAGAACGCCGTCGGCATCGAGCCCGGGGGAGTCGAAGAACAAATCGCCACTGCTCGACAGACCCGACGTGTGCGACAGAAGTTGGTACACCGTCACGTCGTTCAGGCGGGGATCGACCAGCGAGAATCCGAGTCGGCCCGCGACTTCGGCGAGGGGTCGGTCGTCGAGGGACATCACTCCGTCCTCGACCGACCTCATCACGGCCATCGCAGTGGCCACCTTGGAGATACTCGCGATCCGAAAACGCGAGTCGGAAGAAACCGGCGCTGGCGACGAGGCGGCGGAGAACTCCACCCGGTGGATCACTTCTCCGTCCCGGACGACGGCAGCTTGAACGTCGATGGACCCTCGACCCACGGTGTCGTCGAGGAGGGTTCGATCGAACCAGTCGAAGTCGAACCCACGGGGGAGCGATGTACTCGACGTGGAAGCGGACGACGTGGTGGCAACCGAGATGCCGGTCGTCATCAGGGAAGTGGGGACGTCACCCGAAGTTTCAGCCGATTCGGGCGATCGTTCTCCGCCACAGGCCCCCAGGACGAGCACCGCGACGAGGAGGTGCCTCATCGTCAGGCGTCGAGTTTGAGGATGCGCAACGCGTTCTCTCGCAGGAACTTGGGCCAGACGTCGTCCCGGAATGGCACCGACGGCATGTCTCCGAAGATTCGCTCGTAGGTCAGCCCCATCGGCCAATATCCGGCGTAGATCACCCGATCGGCCCCCCGACTGTTGGCGTAGTCGATGATGCGCGGGTCGTAGTGCTTGGGCGCGAAAGCGCTCGTCGAATAGTGGAGGTTGGGCCATTTCAACATCAACTTGACCGCGAGTTCGGTCCAGGGCTGGCAACCGTGGCGGGTCACGATGGTCAGTTCCGGGAAGTCGTAGCAGACGATGTCGAGAAGCTCGACGTGTTGACACATGCTCGGCAACCGAGGTCCCGGTATGCCGGCACAGATGAAGATCGGGATACCGAGTTCGGCGCAAACCGAGTAGATCGGATACCAGCGCGCATGGTCGATCGGCACCTGTGGCGTGCAGCCGGCCGGAAAGGTGCCGACTGCCTTCAGGCCGAATTCGTCGTGAAGCCGTCGGATCTTGCGGACCTCGTCCACACCGTTGTTGGCATCGGCGCTACACGATGGGATGAACCTTTCCGGGAATTCGACGAGCGCCCGAACTCCAGGTTCACCCTCGATGCCGATCATCGATCGCTCGATGCCGAAGTGATCCATCGTGTTGATCGCGACTTCGACCGGGTCCATGTTCTCGGGCAGCGCACCGGGCACGTTGTGCTTGAACAGGTACTCGACCGGGAACATCGTGTCCTTGCTCGACTGCTCTTTGATATTGCCGCGGAAGAACTCGTAGAGACGTCTCGGATCGGGATCGGGAAATCCCATCATCGTCTCGATCACACCGACGCCCTGGGGGCCGGTCAGGGGCATGGGCACGTCTCGCTCACTTCCGTCCCGGTTCGCCGAGGAAGGCCCAACCGTTGTCGTGCATGATGCGGCGGATGTCGGATTCTGCGAACCCGTGCAGGTCGTGCAGGAACGCAGTGGGAACTTCGAGGCCTTCGGCGTGTGGGTAGTCGCTCCCGAAGAGAAGTCTCTCGGCGCCGATCGTGTCGGCCAGGAGACGGAGATCGTCCTCGTAGAAAGGAGCGATCCACACCTGCTCGCGGAACTGTTCGACCGGATCCTTGGCGAACATGAACGGCTGCTGCGCGTAGGCCTTCTTGAATTTCTTGATCAGATTCGGAACCCAGTCGGCACCGGCCTCGATCGACGCGAGACGCAGACGCGGGTGGCGGGCGAGCACCCCGTGCGCGACCATGATCGCGAACATGTCGAAAGGGGCCCGGTCGCTCGTCATGACCCGCATCGGGGACGAGCGAAAGGCCTCGAAGGCTCCAGTCGGCTCCCAGTCGTCCATGTACTTCCCGTAACCGGCGTCCCCCGAATGGAAGGCGACCGACACCCCGGCTTCGGCGAGACGCGCCCAGTAGGGGTCGAAGATTTCGTCACCGGGGGAGCGACTCCGCCCATCCGCGGTGGGAGCGGGCGACGTGCGCATCACGACCACCCGAACGCCGCGTGAGATCGCCCATTCCGCTTCTTCGACCGCCCACTGCGGATCGGCGAGCGTGATGTAGGGAGCGGCGAAAATCCGTCCTTGATAGTCGAAGCCCCAGTCTTCGTCGAGCCAGCGGTTGAAGGCTCGGAAGGCCGCGCACAACGCGGGAATGTCGTTCTTGAGCGATTCCTCCATTCCGACGGCGAGCGTGGGAAAGAAGAGAGCGGCACCGATCCTCTGGGCATCCATCAGTTGGAGGCGGGCGTCGCGGTTGCGGTATGCCGGACTGATCGGGTCGAGTTCTCCGAAGAGCTTGCGCATGTCGTCGCCGGGAACCTTGCCTCGGAAGTACGCGTCGAGAGCCCCCGGCTTCGATACGGGATCGAAGGTCGGATTCGGGATGAAACGATTGACGCGACCGCCCACGAGGAGACGCTTCTTGCCGTCGACCGTCGCCCATTGCATGCACCGTGAGGCCATCGACTTGGGGATGTGCCGGGTGAAAGCATCCTCGGCCTCGTAGTAGTGGTTGTCGGCGTCGAAGGCGGCGAAGCCGAGTTCCACCGGTGTCGGAACGGCGATTGCGGACATGGAACCTCCCGAGGGTGACGAGAGAACGGTAGCCGAGGGTGCCGTGGGGGCTACCGTCCGCTCCGTGTGTGGACGCTTCACCTCGGTCACTCCACCCGACGTACTGGCCGAGATCTTCGATGCCGGAACCGAATCCACCGACGGGGCGTTCGTGCCCAACTACAACGTGGCCCCAACGACGCGCGTCCTGGCCGTCGCCAACGATTCGGCGAACCACCGCCGGCTCGGGCGGTTCTCATGGGGCCTCGTTCCGAGCTGGGCCAAGGACCGCAACGGCGCGGCGCGGCTGATCAACGCCCGATCGGAGACCGTGTTCGAAAAGCCCTCCTTCCGTCCCTCGATCCCGGGCCGCCGTTGCCTCATCCCGATGGACGGCTTTTACGAATGGCGCACCGTGTACTCCGAGACCCGGACGCCCAAAGCGCCCAAGGAGCCCGTCTACGTGACTCGCCTCGACGGACGTCCCCTGGCCGTGGCCGGTTTGTGGGCCACGTGGAAAGGTGAAGACGGAGCAACCCTCCGGACTTGCTGTGTCATCACGACGGCGGCGAACGGAGTCATGTCACCCATCCACGACCGCATGCCGGTGATCGTGGAATCCGAGGACTGGTCGGACTGGCTGAACCGCGACCTCAGCGACCGCGTCCGGCTCGCCGAAATCATGGTTCCGGCCGCCGACGATGTGGTGAAGGTCGTGGATGTGTCGACGCGCGTCAACTCGATTCGTAACAACTCGCCCGACTTGATCGACGCGATCGAACGGTCGTCACACGACTTCTGAGCGGCCGGCCGACCGCAACGCATCACGAATCGCTTCCGCGGCGGAATCCAAGGCACTCCGGTCGACGGATCCGGCCGCGTTGGCGAACGACAACTGGCTCATGTCGGTCGTGGGAATGACATGGATGTGCATGTGCGGAACTTCGTAACCGGCGATGATCAACCCCACTCGCTCGCATCCGAACGCCGTCTGCTGGGCGCGACCGATCTCGTGTGACACCGCGAAGAGGTGGCGGCTCACCTCGGGCGGACAATCGATCCAATGATCGATCTCCGCACGCGGAACCACGAGGGTGTGCCCGTGCGCCATGGGATTGATCGACATGAAAGCCACGCAGACATCGTCCCGCCACACGAACGTGCCCGGGATCTCGCCGGCGATGATCCGGGTGAAGATCGTCGGCATCAGACCCACCCTCCGGAGGCGGCGAACACGTCCCCCACGCAGTAACTCGACTCCGGTCCGGCCAGAAAGCGCACGAGCTCGGCGAGTTCCTCTGGTTGCCCGAGACGACCCGCCGGAATCTGCATCCGTATCCCGGCGAGCGACATGGGATCCATCGGGGCCAGCAGGGGGGTGTCGATCCAACCGGGACACACGGCATTGATACGGATTCCGAACGGAGCCACTTCTTGGGCGGTCGACTTGGTGAGGGCGATGATCGCCGCCTTGGCCGCGCAGTAGTGCGGCGCGCCCGCCGCTGGTCGCAAACCCATGATGGATGAGATGTTCACGATGGACCCGGATCGGCGTGGCGTCATGTGCCGCAGGGCGGCTCGCGTGCCGTAGAAGGTCCCGCTCACGTGAACGTTCATCATCCGGTGCCACGACTCATCGGTGAGGCTGACCGTGGCGTCGATGGGCGTCAGTTCGGAAAGTCGACCCTCCATTCGCAGCGCTTGATTGGCGAACGAGATCTGTGTTCGCTCCGGGTCCGGTGGCGGGGCGATACCCGCGTTGTTGATCAGCACGTCCAGACGGCCGTGATGAGCGACGACGCGGTCGACCACGGAGTCGAAGGCCGCTGATTCGGTCACATCGAACACCGCCGCCTCTCCGCCGATGTCGCTCGCCACGAGTCCGGCCGCCGTCTCGTCGATGTCGCCGACCACCACATGGGCACCGTCGGCGGCCAGGCGTCGCGCGAACGAAGCTCCGAGTCCGGATCCGCCCCCCGTCACCAGAACGATCCGACCATCCAGAGTCCCCGATTTCATGAGCGAACACTAGACCCGCACCTCGCAGCGGCCATCGAGGCCACTCACGGGTCACCACTACAGTCGGACCGTGGACTCCCAAGAGCGCTCGGTCTGGTCGGGCATCGCGACGTGGCCGAACTTCATCACGCTCATCCGCCTGTGTTGTCTGCCGCTCTTCCTCTGGCTCCTCCTCGGTCGCGACGACCGAGCGTGGGCTGCGTGGCTGCTCGGAGTCCTGGGGGCCACCGACTGGGTGGACGGCTGGGTCGCGCGTCGCTTCGACCAGGTGAGCGAATTCGGCAAGATGTTCGATCCGACTGCCGACCGCCTGCTCTTCATGGTGGCGATCGTCGCCATCATGATCGACGGATCGGCCCCGATCTGGTTCTGCGTTCTGGTGCTCGTCCGGGAAGTCGTGTTCGGAGGTCTGGTCGCGATACTCACGCTCTTCTTCGACATGGAGAGGTTCGATGTGAGCTACCTCGGCAAGTGGGCGACGTTCATCTTGATGTTCACCTTCCCGGGCTTCGTCATGGGGGAGAGTTCGCTGGCGATCCGCGACGCCTTCTCGGTCGCATCGTGGATCATCGGCCCGATCGGCTTGGCACTCAGCTACTACACGGCGTTCCAGTACGTGCCGGTCATCCGGGCGAGCCTGCTCCATCGGCGGCAGTCCTCGACTGACTAGATTGTGAGACGTGGAAGTTCCCGACGATCTCCTGTATTCCTCGGACCACGAATGGGTGCGGGTGACGGGCTCACTCGTTCGAATCGGTATCACCGACTACGCCCAAGACGCTCTCGGTGACGTCGTTTTCGTGCAGGCGCCCGAGGTGGGGCGTCGGGTCTCCACCGGCGAGTCGTTCAGTGAAGTCGAGTCGACCAAATCGGTCTCGGACATCTACGCCCCGGTCAGCGGGCGAGTGGCCAACATCAACGAGGCACTCTCGGACGACCCATCTCTCGTCAACAACGCGCCGTACACCGACGGTTGGATCTGCGAGATCGAAGTCGACTCCGACGATTTCTCGCACCTGATGTCGGCGGCCGACTACCGGAACCTCACGGCCTGACATGTCCGACATCTGCCGTCAGTGCGGTCAGCGAACGATGTCGGATGCTTCGTTCTGTTCGTCGTGTGGAACGGCGATCCTGCGCGGTGGCGACGAGACCCAGGCGATCAGCCGAGTCGACTCTCGGGATCCGCTCGCCGGACATGGCGACGTGGCCGTGGACACGCTCGCTCCGGCGCTGACGGCGACGTTGATGGTGCGGTCCGGGCCGCAGGCGGGGGAGCGCTTTTCACTCGGGCGTTCGACCACCAGGATCGGACGCCATCCCGACAGTGATGTGAGTCTCGACGACATCTCGGTCTCCCGTCGCCACGCCGAGATCGAACGACACGGCGACGAGTACGTTCTGCGCGATGTCGGGTCGCTCAATGGGACCTACGTCAATCAACGTCGATCCGATTCGGTCGTGCTCCAGCAAGGTGACGAGATCCTGATCGGACGATTCCGTCTCCTCTTTCTCGCCCCGGCGGAACAAGTGTGAGTTCGCGTCCGGCTTCCGAACGCCCGTACTTGTCGATCGGCGAGGTTCTGGGTCTTCTCCTCGAGGAGTTCCCTGACATCACGATTTCCAAGATCCGCTTTCTCGAGAGTCAGGGACTGATCGTTCCCGAACGCACCTCGTCGGGTTACCGCAAGTTCTACGACGAGGACGTCGAGCGATTGAAGTTCATCCTCCGTGAACAGCGCGAGAACTTCCTACCCCTTCGCGTCATCAAGGATCGTCTCGAGACACCTCCCGAAGGCATCGATCGCCCGGTCGAGGCCTCCCACCCGAGCCGAGCCCGCGGACCTCGACGAGAAGTCATCGTCGATCGTCAACCCAAACGCCCCGCCCCACCGGATCCGTCCGATTCCCTTGGCCGACTTCCCACCTACAACCGGGCAGAACTCCTCGACCTCAGCGGACTTGGCTCCGAAGCCCTTGCCGAACTCGAGGGGTACGGTCTCATCGCACCGAAGGCCGGAGGCCGGCCCGTCGGATCGGCCGATCTCTACGACGAGCACGACCTCGCGATCGCCGAAGTCGCTCGGGGTTTCGTGGAAGCCGGCTTCGACGTCCGCCATCTGAAGGCATGGAAAACGGCCGCCGAACGTGAAGCCGGGCTCTTCGAGCAACGTGTCCTACCGGTGGTCCGGCGTCGTTCGCCCGATGCCAAAGCCGAAGCCGACCGGCTTCTCGACGAACTCACCGATCTCGGCGGACGACTGAGAGCAATTCTCGTCACCCGGGCGCTCGGCACACTGCGCGAACCGCGCTGAAACGACCCTCTCCGAAGCGGAGTATGGTCGGGACATGATCGCCGTCGAGTTGGTGGGGGTTCAGCTGCAGAATCCGGGCCGCGTGAACGTCGTGGTACTGCGCGAACGCGAAGGTGATCGTCGCATCCTTCCGATCCATATCGGTGATCCCGAGGCCGAAAGCATCCGCTTCGCGCTCGAGGGGCGCGTTCCGGCCCGACCTCTCACACACGATCTCGTGGTCGATCTCCTCGGTGCCCTCGGTGCGGTCCTCGAACGAGTGGTGATCACCCAGGTCGTCGACTACACCTTCTATGCCGACTTGCAATTGAGTGGTCGCTCGGGCTCGGTATCGGTCTCGGCCCGCCCCTCCGACGCCATCGCCATCGCCCTGCGTGCAGGTTGTTCGATCTACTGCGAACCCGCAGTCCTCGATGAGGCGGGTCGCACGCTCGACATCGACGACGAGGACGACTCGGACACCGATTCCCCCGACGGAACACCCCCGGCCGAGGTCGACGAGCTGGTCGGGGAGTTCCGGGACTTCATCGACAGCATCAAACCCGAGGACTTCGCCCCCTGATCAGGGGTGGACGTTGACGCAACGCGGCTCGCGCCGTACCCTCCACATCCTCGTAGTTACACGCTTGTGAGTGAGGTCGATTGTGAATCAGGAGCCCGGAACATTCTCAGGCACGCAAGCCGCCGAGATCGTCGGTATCAGCTACCGCCAGCTCGACTACTGGGCCCGCACCGATCTCGTTCGCCCGTCGGTCTCCGATGCGAAGGGGAGTGGCTCCCGTCGGCACTACAGCTATCGGAATCTTCTCGAACTCCGCATGGTCAAGAGCCTCCTCGACGCCGGTATTCGCCTCGAATCCGTCCGTGAGGTCTTCGCCTATCTCCGCCATCATGTGGAGCACGACATCACCTCGGCGCACATCGTGATCGACGGAAGCAGCGTGGTTCTCTGCCAGGGTGACGATCTCATCGATGTCGTGCGCAAGGGCCAGGGCGTCCTCAATCTTCTCCCGCTGGCCCACGTGAAGGATCAAGTCGACGGAAAGATCGTCGCCCTGTATCCCGATCTCGCCGACCAGGTCGAGGCACCCGCTCGTCGCGTCGGCTGATGTCCACGCGCTTTTCGCCGCTCGACGCCGAACACCGCCTTCTCGGCGCCAAGATCACGCCCTTCGGCGGCTGGG
This sequence comes from uncultured Bifidobacterium sp., assembly GCA_964563545.1. GTDB lineage: Bacteria > Actinomycetota > Acidimicrobiia > Acidimicrobiales > Ilumatobacteraceae > Casp-actino8. Next base: position 44,309 of record CAZLXB010000008.1, read on the forward strand.
AGATGCCGCTCAACTACGCGGCGGGCACGATCGCCGAACATCTCGCCTGTCGCCAGGATGCGGTCGTGTTCGACGTGTCGCACCTCGGCACCGTGCGCGTGACAGGGCCCGACGCGCATCATCGCCTCCAAGAGACACTCACGAACGACCTCGACAAGATCCGCCCCGGTCGTGCTCAATACACACACCTCCTCGACGAAGCCGACGGTTCGGTGCTCGACGACATCATCGTCTGGTGGCGACCCGATGGCGAGACCTTCGACGTCATGCCGAACGCATCGAACACCGATCGAGTCGTGGCTGCCGTCGGAGGATCCGACGTCACGGCCGAGCGAGCGGTGCTCGCTGTCCAAGGGCCAAAGTTCGCCGATCATCTCGCCCAAGTGATGCCCGACGCCGCCGTCGTGAATCGCAACGACGTGGTGATTCTCGATTGGCGGGGAACACCGTGCACGGTGGCCGGTACCGGTTACACCGGTGAACGGGGCGTGGAGATCTCGATTCCCTGTGACGCGGCGACCGAGTTGTGGCGGGCGCTCCTGGATTCCGGAATCGCTCCCGCCGGTCTCGGGGCCCGCGACACTCTGCGTCTCGAGGCCGGTCTGCCTCTTCACGGACACGAACTCGGGGCCGGGATCACGCCGCTCCAAGCCGGGCTCGACTGGGTCGTGGCTTGGAAGAAGCCCACCTTCCGTGGACGACGTGCGCTCGAGATCGAGAAGGAGCACGGGCCGAGTCGCCGACTCAGAGGGATCGCCACCGAGGGTCGTCGACCCCCGCGCGCCGATTGTCCGGTCCGGGTCGACGGAATCGACATCGGGTCGGTCACTTCGGGAAACTTCTCACCGATTCTCGGTCATGGCATTGCGCTCGCGTTCTTGAGTCCCGAGATCGAACAGGGCACCCGCGTCAGCGTCGACCTTCGTGGTACCGAATTGCCGGGTCAGGTCGTCGCCCTGCCCTTCATCAGCAAGAGTTGATTCGGCTCAGGATCGCGTCGGCGGCTTGATGCCGAACATCCCGCCGGCGGTCTCGGCGAACTGCGCGAGTGGTCCAAGGCGCGAAGCGAGATCACCCAATGTCGACACGGCTTTGGCCACGTCGGCGGGCAGCGACCCGACCTGACCGATCACACCGTCGACCTTCTTCATCGTGTTCTTGACCTGCGGAACGATGACCCGGATGGGGGCTTCGATGTCGTCGAGGAGCGCATTGACGCGCCGGGCTGCGGTGTTGAGCTCACGCATGGTGTCGTTGAAATTGCTGAGCGACTGGACCATCTCACTCGTGAGTTGAACCATGGTCTCCACGGCCTTGCCGGCGACCGCCAATGGATTCACCCCTCCGATGAATGACAAGACGTCACCCAGACCGTGACCGGATTCCTCGGGCGTGGGGGGCGGGGGAGTCTTCTTGGCGGCCATGACGCCAACCTACCCACCGATCACGCGTAGGACGAGACCGGCTCGCAGGTACAGACGAGATTCCGATCCCCGAACGCGGCATCGATTCGACTGACCGGAGCGTGGTAGGAGCCGTCGACCAGCGATGGCGAACCCGCCGTCCGGGGGTACCGCCGATCCCAGTCGCCGATGAGATCGGCGACCGTGTGCGGAGCATGCCGCAACGGACTGTCTTCCATGGCGATACGACCCTCGGCGACGTCGTCGATCTCGACCCGAATCGCCACCATCGCGTCGCAGAAACGGTCGATCTCGACCTTGGTCTCGCTTTCGGTCGGTTCGATCATGAGAGTTCCGGCGACCGGGAAACTCATGGTCGGCGCGTGGAACCCGTGGTCCATGAGTCGCTTCGCGATGTCGTCCACGCTCACTCCGGTGGTCTTGGTGAGCGGACGGATGTCGATGATGCATTCGTGGGCCACGAACCCACCCGGGCCTGTGTAGAGAACCGGATAGTGGGGAGACAGACGGCGGGCGATGTAGTTCGCGTTCATGATGGCGATCTCGGTGGCTCGCCGAAGACCGCGCGGGCCCATCAGACGCATGTAGACCCACGGGATGGGGAGAATGCCTGCCGAACCATGAGGCGCGGCCGACACCGGTCCGACCGGGCTCGAGCCGAGGGGTGCGAGGGGATGTCCGGGCAGAAAAGGTGCCAGATGGGCGCGTACGCCGACTGGCCCCACACCCGGACCGCCTCCACCATGCGGGATGCAGAACGTCTTGTGCAGATTGAGATGGCTCACATCGGCACCAAAGCGCCCCGGTTGGGCGATGCCGACGAGGGCGTTGAGATTCGCTCCGTCCACGTACACCTGGCCACCCGCGTCGTGCACGATCGCGCAGAGTTCGCCGATCTTCTCCTCGAAGACTCCATGGGTCGACGGATACGTGACCATGGCGGCCGCCACGCGACCGGGATGCGCGGTCACCTTGGCGCGCAGATCGTCGAGATCGACGTTGCCGTCGTCATCACAGCCCACGACCACCACCGACATGCCGGCCATCACCGCACTCGCGGCATTGGTCCCGTGGGCACTCGACGGAATGAGGCACACGTCGCGCGACTCATCGTCACGGCTCCGGTGATAGGCGCGAATGGCGAGAAGCCCCGCGAGTTCTCCCTGACTTCCGGCATTGGGTTGCAGGCTCACGGCGTCGTATCCCGTCACCGCCACGAGCATTTCCTCGATCTCGTCGATGAGCGCGCGATAACCCTCGGTCTCGTCGTCGGGTGCGAACGGATGGACATCGGCGAACTCGGGCCAGGTGATCGGCTCCATCTCGGTCGTGGCGTTGAGTTTCATGGTGCACGAACCAAGGGGGATCATGGTCCGATCGAGTGCGAGGTCCTTGTCGGCGAGGCGACGTAGATAGCGGAGCATCTCGTGTTCGGTATGGAACGAGTTGAACACTGCGGCCTCGAGTACCTCGCCGACGCGCAGCAGTTCGATCGGTAGCCGATCCGAACCGTCGTCGGCGGCCCGAACGTCGGCGGCCGTGACCGGTTGTCCGGTGACGGCGCAAACCACCCGCGCGACCTCCTCGATCGTCGTGCACTCGTCGAACGTGAGACCCACGACGCCGTCGTCGATCCGTCGGGCGCTGTAGCCCGCCGCCCGCAGACGTTCGAGAACGGCGTCGGATCCACCGACACTTCGGAACGACAACGTGTCGAAACAGGAATCGTTGATCAAGGTGGCGCCGGATGTCGCGATGAACCTCGCCGCGATGGCCGTCAGCCGACTGATTCGAGTGGCGATCCTTCGCAGACCCTCTGGCCCGTGCCACGAGGCGTAGAAGCCCGCCATGTTGGCGAGGAGCGCCTGAGCGGTGCAGATGTTGCTCGTCGCCTTCTCGCGGCGGATGTGTTGCTCGCGTGTCTGCAAAGCCAGGCGATAGGCCGGCCGACCGGCGGCGTCGGTGCTCACACCCACGAGTCGGCCCGGAAGTGTGCGGGCGAACGACTCCCGTGCGGCCATGAAGGCTGCGTGCGGTCCGCCAAAGCCCATCGGAACGCCAAAGCGCTGAGCGGAACCGATGGCGATGTCGGCTCCGAGCGCTCCCGGGGGCGCGAGGACGACGCAGGCGAGCAGGTCGGTGGCCACTACCGCCACCGCGCCCGATTCACGAATCGCCGCGATCGTTTGGCGCCAGTCGGTGATCGAGCCACTCGATGTCGGATACGACAACAGCGCTCCGAAGACGTTCCCGGGTTCGAGCGCATCGATGGGTCCGACCACGAGTTCGATGTCGAGTGGCTCGGCTCGGGTCGCCATCACGGCGATCGTCTGCGGATGCGTGTCGCTGTGCACGAAGAAACGACGACTGGTGACCTTGCTCGAACGGCGGGCGAGTGTGAGAGCCTCGGCGGCCGCCGTGGCTTCGTCGAGTAGCGACGCGTTGGCCACCGGCAAGCCGGTGAGGTCGGCGACCATCGTCTGGAAATTGAGGAGTGCTTCGAGACGGCCCTGGCTGATCTCGGGCTGGTACGGCGTGTACGACGTGTACCAAGCCGGGTTCTCGAGAACGTTGCGCCGGATCACCGGCGGCGTGATCGTGCCGACGTAACCCATGCCGATCAGACTCCGGCGCGGCTGATTGCGCCGAGCAAGATCGCTCAACGCGTCGAGAACCTCGGTCTCGGTGAGTGCTTCGGGAAGATGGAGGTCCTGTTCCATGCGGATCGACGCCGGAACCGTCCGGTCGATGAGTTCGTCGAGCGATTCCACACCGATGGTGGCCAACATGTCGCGAAGGGCTTCGTCGTCGGGCGATACCCCGACCCCTATGTGGCGACGATGGAAATCGTGTCGATCGATCAGCTCGTCGAGATGGGTCGCGCGTCGTTCCATGGAAGCCTCCGTTCTGGCGTGCTTCCCCCGCTGTCGACCTGCCGCAGCAGACCTGAGAGCTTTGGCGACGAATCGCCTTTCCCCTTCGGTGTCGGATGCTTCCGAGCTTTCCAGCGTTGTCTCGACCGACCGGTCCTGTGGCCTGAGAGATTCCGGGGAGGTTGCTCCTTCGGCGTCCCGGTGCTGGCGGCACCGTGACTCTCCCGGTCGGCGTCGACGACGACCTCACCGTAGTACGTCGTCACGAGCCCGACGCGGAGGCAACTAGGTTGCCGATGTGACCTTCGTGCCGAGTCGTTCGTCTTGCCTCGAAACCGCCCACCGACTGGCTCCGACGGTCGGTCACCTCGGCGGGGCATTCATGCTCGATCCCGAGGTCCTCGGACCCGGGAAGGCGGCGGGTTACCCCGGGGGATTCAGTTACTACGTCGTCGGTCGGGGAGGGGTTCTGGGCGACGTGGATGCCGGCGTCGTGTCTAGTGCCTTTGGCTTTTTCGCCCCTGGACTGGTGCGTTCGCTCTGGGAGGCCGGTGTGCCCGTCGAAGGAGCCCGGGCCGGTGCCGACCGCTACACCGAGGGATGTGCTGCGTGGGGCCGAGGGCGTCTCGCGCCGTGGTCGGGCGCCAGCCGCGCCGCCGATCTCCTCGCGCGCGTCATCGACGCCGCCGACGACAGTGGCCTGGCCCTCTTCGCCGGTTGGCGGGCACAACGGCGGCCCGACGACGCCATCGGACGGGCCTACCTCTTGATCCACGTTCTGCGTGAGCTACGCGGGGGAGTGCACCTGATCGCCACGCTCGCTGCCGGGCTCTCACCGCTCGAATCAGTGCTCGTGAACCCGTCGAGTGCCGGACCGGAGCAGGCCAAGAGATTCGGCTGGACCGAACCCTTTCCGGACACTTCCGCGCTGAAGCCGGCCATGGCGGCGGCCGAAGCGACGACCGACGCGCTCATGGCCCGTCACCTGTCGGTTCTGAACGATGACGAACTTCGCGAACTCGTGTCCGTCATCGACGACGCGCACCGCATCGTCACTGGTGATTAGCCGATCGGGCGGTCAGCGCGCCGCCTTCTGAGCTTCGTAATCCGCGATCGCCGTGAGTTGCGCACCGAGTGTGGCGTCGACCCAGCGTGAACCCGCCCCCACCACTTTGTCGTAGCTCGCCTGTGGCCCCTCGAGCTGACCGGTGAAGTGGGGCATCACCTGCTCGGCGAACAACTCGTAGCTGCGCAACGTCTGATGCCAATCGGCGATGTCGGCCCCGAGGAACAGGTAACAGCCGAATCCGCCCGTCTTCTCCTGCAGTCGTTCGATCTGGGCGATGGCCATCTCGGGGGTTCCGATCACCATTCGACCGGTCTCGTTCGCCTGATCGACGAATTCGTCGAGATCGCGCGGCGGGGGCGGACCATTGGGATCGCCGACCGGGATGATGTGACTCAAGTAGTCCCACACCCACTGCAATCCGTAACGGCAGTTCTCCTTGGCCTTCTCGACCGTCTCGGCGATGTGCATCGGGCCCATGAGTCGGGCTTTCGAACGATCGACCACATGGCCGTGGAGTGCGGCTTCGTCCTCCCAGACCTTGAGGTTGTAGTCGAGCATCTGGAAAGCCGCCGGTTCGGTGGCGGCGATCGAGATCAGACCGACCCCGTACTTGCCGGCCAATTTGGAACCCGATGGCGACACGGACGAGGCCACCGCGATGTCGAAGTCGCTGTAGGGCTTCACCTGCAACACCGCCTCGTTGCACGTGAACCAGTCGGTCTTCTCGGTCACGGTTTCACCGCGGAACAGACGCATCATGACGTCGAGCGACTGTTCCATGCGCGGACGTTGCGTCATCGGGTCGATTCCGAGCATGTAGGCGTCGGAGGTCAGCTGCCCCGGTCCGGCGCCGAACATCATCCGACCGCGCGTCAGATGATCGAGCATCACGATTCGGTCGGCGAGCATGAAGGGATGGTGGTAGGGAAGTGAGTTCACTCCCGTCCCCAACTTGATGTGCTTGGTCCGCTCGGCGGCAGCCGCGATCATCACCTCGGGGGAGGCGATCAGCTCGGAGCCGGCGGAATGGTGTTCCCCGATCCAGGCCTCGTGATAACCGAGACGGTCGAGGTGCTCGAGCAATTGCAGATCACGGTGCAGGGCGAGGGTCGGGTTGACCCCCGTCTTGTGCATGGGCGGCATGAAAATTCCAAAGCGCAGACTCATGGGCACATCGTGGCACACGGGCCCGATGTCGGTGATCAGTCGATCGTGCCGTAGGAGCCCTGCGCACCGGTCGCCGATGACGTTCGCGTCTGCTCGACCGCGACCCGCAGTGCAGCGACGAACTCGTCGACGGTCCGTTCGTGCACTGCGTTGACCGTGCAGTGGAGCGACGGGGGAGGGCCCTGGCGATCCACGTACCACCCTTGACTCCACAGCACATCGGCCACCGCGGCGACATCGAAGAGCGGGGCACCCGTCGTCGCATCGACCGAGGCTCCGAAGGCGAGCAGCGTCGAATCCGGACGCGCTCTCAACTCGAGTCCCGGAATCGCCTCCACGCCCTCGGCGAGGTGGAGCGTGGCTCGCCGGGCGCGCCTCGTCAGCTCCCGATAACCGTCGTCGCCGAGGAACTGCATCACCGCCCAGGCCGACGCGATGGGACCGCCGCTCTTGGTCCCGAGGATTCCCGACGACCCGTAGAGGCCACCGAGCCAGTTGTCGGTCACGAAGGTCTGGAACGAACGACGTCGCTTGTCGCGATAGATGATCACCGAAGCGCCCTTGGCGCTGTACCCGTACTTGTGCAGATCGACCGACATGCTCGTGACACCCGGGACCCGGAAGTTCCACGGTGGCACCATTTCACCGTCGCGCTCCATGAACGCGAGCGTCACCCCGCCCATGCACGCATCGACGTGGAGATTCAACTGACGCGCCGTCGCGATCTCACCCAGCTCGGCGATGGGATCGATCACACCCTGCGGATATTGGGGGGCCGAACCGACCAGAAGAATCGTCTGATCGTCGATCGCCGATTCCATGGCGCCGACATCGGCGCGCCAATCGGCTCGGACCGGCACCCGACGGCTCTCCACGTCGAAGTAATGACACGCCTTTTCGAATGCCGCGTGGGCCGACGTGGGTAGCACCACGTTGGGGGAGTGAACCGCACGATCGACGCGCGCCTGTTCACGCGCCGCCTTGACGGCGAGGATGATGCTCTCGGTTCCACCCGATGTCATGAACCCGGCCGCCGAGTCATCGGCGCCGAGCCAACCGCGGGTGGTCGTCACGACGTCGTTCTGGAATCGACGCAGACTCGGGAACGCATCGGCGTTCAATCCGTTGGCCGAACCGAATCGGCGCACCGCTTCGTCGGACACCGCCTGCACGTCGGGCCCGGCGTAGTAGGCGAGCGAGAATGCCCGTCCGTCCTTCCAGCGAAGGTCGTCGCGACCGGCATCGTCGAGCGCGGCAAGGACGTCATCGGCGGTCGAGCCCATGGACCCGAACCATAGACCGGCGCACCGCCGGACCGGTCTGACTACGGTGATCCCATGCTCGATCACCGTCAACCTTCGCTCGTCTCTCTCGAGCAGATCAACGAATTCATCGGGGGCGCCTTCGCCGGCAACGCCAACTCGTGCGAGGAGATCGCATTCGGTACGGCAGTGGCCGTGATGTACCCCAACCCGAACACGCTCCGTCCGGGCAAGATCATCAGCGGTCCGACCGTCTTTGGTATCTGCGATGCGGCGTTGTTCTACGCGGCGCTCAGCTGCACCAGCTTCGAGCCCATGACCCTCACGAGCGAGATGTCGATCCGGTTCCTCCGCCCGGCCAGGGGAGAGGTGATCCGGGCCCGGGCCCACGTGCACACCGTGGCCGGCCGCAACATCGTCGGATCGGTCGTCGCCTGGACCGACGACGAGTCGAAGCCGGTCTCGGTCGCGCAGGGCACCTATGTGCGGCCCAAGAGCGTCTCGTCTACGGTCGGCTCATGAGCGCCAACGACAAACCCAAGATCGACATCCCGGCCGGCGATCCGCCGAGCGACCTCGTGGTCGAGGACCTCGCGGTGGGAGAGGGCAAGGAGGCGACGTCGGGCTGCCGTCCGGTCATGCACTACGTGGGGGTGGCATGGAGCAACGGGCGCGAGTTCGACTCGTCGTGGGACCGACGCGAACCGTTCTCGTTCCGCCTCGGCGCCGGCGAAGTCATCGGTGGATGGGACCAAGGCGTGGCCGGCATGCGTGTCGGCGGGCGCCGTCGCCTCACGATCCCGCCGCATCTCGGTTATGGAAGTCGTGGCGCCGGGGGAGTCATCAAAGGCAACGAGACGCTGGTGTTCGTGGTCGACCTGCTGGACATCCGCTGATCTTCCAGCTCTTCCGTAAGTGACATAACGGAGATTATAGGCGAAAGAATCAGGCCGGAGGCCGGGGTATTCCATGCGGGCTGGTCGGATGCACCGTGCGATCCCGCAGCGGCCGGGCCGCCTCCATGAGCCACTCCAGTGCCTCTCGTAACGACGTCGCCGTGCTTCCTTTGCTGGCCAGTTCACGTTCGGTGTCGTCGACCGCACACGACAGCACGTAGAGGTCGTCGTACAGCGTGTCGAGTTCGGTGCGGGCCACCACCAGTTCGTCCTCGCTGATCTGGAGCTCCCGAGCGCGCTGGCGACCGACCCAGTCCCATTGGCGGCACGCCTGACTGCAGAACTCCTTGCGTCGACCCGGACCGGACTGCTCGGGTATCACCCGGCGGCAATATCGGCATCGAGGACCTTGCGGTGCCCGCACCCTTGACCCATCCGATGATTTCGTCATGACGAAATCATCGTCGTCGCCGAGGTTCACGTGGCGGATCCACGACGCAGTCGCGGCACAGCCGACAGACTGCAGAACATGACCTCGGTTCCCGTGTCGCCCGAACGCCGCTTCGCGAGTGACAACAACGCCGGCGTCCATCCGCGCGTTCTCGAAGCGATCGTCGCCGCCAACTCCGGACACGCCACGGCGTACGGCGACGACTCCTGGACGCGTCGCGCCGAGTCGGTCTTTCGCGAACTCTTCGACTCCGAGGTCGAGTCGTTCATGGTGTGGGGTGGCACCGGAGCCAACGTCATGGCACTGGCCACCATGCTCTCCCCCGCCGGTGCCGTTCTGTGCACCGATGCCGCCCATATCAACGTCGACGAGACGGGTGCTCCCGAGCGTGTGCTCGGCTCGAAGTTGATCGACGTCCCGCACGACAACGGTCGACTCCGTCCGGATCAGATTCGCGAGTTCGCACACTTCACCGGGGTCATGCACCACGTGCAACCGAGTGTGCTCTCGATCACCCAGAGCACCGAATGGGGAACTCTGTATTCACCCGAGGAGATCGGCGTGCTGTGCGAAACCGCCCACTCGATGGGTATGACTGTTCATCTGGACGGAGCGCGTATCGCCAATGCCACCGCCGCGCTCGGTGGAAGCGTCGAAGCACTTCGTTCGTTCACCATCGACGCCGGCGTCGACGTCGTCTCCTTTGGCGGAGCCAAGAACGGCATGATGCACGGCGAGGCGGTGGTCTACTTGAACACCTCCCTCGCCCGCTCGGCGCCGTACGTTCGCAAACAGGTGACCCAGTTACCGTCCAAGGTTCGCTACATCTCGGCCCAGTTCATCGCTCTCCTGGAAGACGGCCTCTGGATCGAGAACGCAACCCACGCCAATAGCATGGCGACTCGTCTTTACGAGCGGGTCGCGGGCCTATCGGCAGTCCGGCTTTCCGGACCCCCGGCGGTCAACAGCTTGTACCCGGTCCTTCCGGCCGATCGGATCGATGCCCTACGGGACTGGTCGTTCTTCTATGACTGGAGCGTTCACGATCATCAGGTCCGCTGGATGACCTCCTGGGACACGACCGAGGCCGACATCGACGCCTTTGCCGAGGGTGTGGCTCACTTCCTGGGCTGAACTCGGGTTCAACCGACCTCTCGCTTCCTCTTCCACCCGCCCACCCGGACCCCTTCCTCGGCCCCTCCCCTGGCCCCACTTCTGGGTGCCCTTTGCCGGCCCCACCGCCCGACGAACGTCACAAAATCCCTAATTGACCATTCGGTTAGTTACCCCTAACTTGCCGTTGTCGCCCTGGGGAGGGCGCTGGCAATGGGGGTTCGAGTGGCAATAGTCGACATCGTCATCACCCGTCGGCAGACCGACGACGCCTGGATGAACAAGGGCGCCTGTCGGGGAATGACCCACTTGTTCTTCCCCTCGACCGCCGAGCGTCCGCAGGCCCGTGAGCGTCGTGAGGCGGCGGCCCGTGAGGTCTGTGCCGGCTGCACCGTACGGACGATCTGCCGAGAGTTCGCACGCGAGAATCACGAGTATGGACTCTGGGGTGGCGAGAGCGAGGACGAGCGGCACGACGCCGGCTACCGCCTCATCGCCCCGATCGGCATTCGCGCGGCCGGCTGACCGATGACCGAGGTCGACAACCGGTCGGCCCTTCATGCGGCGTGGCGGGAATACGGGGATCCGCGTCGGATCATCGACGTACTCGACACGAGTCCACGCGTCTCCACCAACACCGTCTTTCGCATCGAACTCGACGACGGCTCCCGGGTCTTTGGCAAGGTGTCGCACTACGGCTCGTACTTCCTCTTCGCCGAGGATCATGACCGGCTCTTCCGTTGCACCGAACTTCTCGGCGACGGTCCGTTCGCGAACTTCCTCGCCCCGGTACTCGGCCTTGACACTCCGCGCGGTCGTCGGGCGTTCACCTGGTACGACGAACGGGTCTGGGTCGCGTTCTACGAAGAAGCACCACGGGCCGAGTCGCTCCCCCGCCAACTCTCGATCGCCGAGATCCGTTGTCTGGCCACCGAGATGGCCCGCTTCCACTCCGAATGCCGCCGCATCGCCCCGCGCATTCCCTCGATGTCGAACTCGATCAAGTCCGACGCCATTCATCTGCTCGACCTCCTGTCGAGCCCATTCGCGCCTCGAAATTTCGAACTGCAACCCGAGCACATCGGGGTTCTGCATCGGCACACGCACCGGTTCCTCGTGGAGCTCGAGAACATCCGCTACGACTCGTGGGACCGCATCCCGATCCTCGTCGACTGGAATCTCGGCAACTTCTCGGTCCGCTACGACGAACCCGAGAGATTTCGTTTGTTCAGCCGTTGGGATTACGACTGGTTCCGTGTCGAGTCCCGCCTGCTCGACTTCTACTTTCTGTCCCGCGTGTCCTCGGCCACCGGAGATCAGACTCACTGGTCGTACTCACCCCACACGCTCGTGGAGCCGCATTTCGTCGAATTCGTACGCGCCTATCACTCGGTCGATCCGTTGTCCGAGGACGAGATCCGATTCCTGCCCGAGGCGTACCGTTTCTTCATCCTGAACTACGTCGTACGCGAAGGAGCGCGCTTTTTCCGACCGGATCTGTGCACCAAGTTCCGAAGTGACGCCGCTCGCACCTATCTTCCCGCGTGCGATCGCCTCGACGTCTCTCCCCTCCTACGAGCCATCGATGCCTAGGATTCGCCCGTGACGACGAATCAGCGTTCGGGTGGCGGTCACGACGTTCTTGTCGTCGGTAGCGCGAACCTCGATCTGGTCGCAACGGTCGATCACCTCCCAGCCCCGGGCGAAACGGTGATCGGCACCGACTACGCCGAGCACCCCGGTGGCAAGGGCCTCAATCAGGCCGTGGCCGCAAAGCGAGCCGGCGCGCGAACTGCATTCCTCGGCTGTCTCGGCAACGATGCCGCCGGCGACTCGCTCCATCAACTCCTCTCCCAGGAAGGCATCGACCGCTTGGTCAGCGATGTCTCCGGCCCCACCGGACGTGCGTTGATCGCCGTCGACAGTCGAGCCGAGAACTCCATCGTCGTGGTTCCGGGCGCCAATTCGGCGGTCTCGATCGGTGTCGTCGACGACCGACGCGACGTCATCGCCCGCGCCACCGTGGTGCTGTGCCAACTCGAAATTCCGATCGAAGCCGTCGAGGCCACGCTCGCCATCGCGCGGCTCGGCGGTGCCCGAACCGTTCTGAATCCGGCTCCGGCCGCCGAGCTGCCCCGAGGAATTCTCGAACTGTGCGACATCGTCGTCCCGAATCAGCACGAGGTGGCCCAACTGGGTGGCACGAGTGCGCTTCTCGACGCCGGTGTCGGCACGGTCGTCATCACTCTCGGTGCACGCGGCATCCGCGTCGTCACCCGCGAAGGAGAATGGGAAGTCCCGCCTTTCGTGGTTCGGGCCATCGACACCACCGGCGCCGGCGATGCCGCGTGCGGTGCGCTGGCGGCGGCACTGAGTCAGGGATCCGATGTCCTCACTGCGGCTCGTCGGGCTTCCGCCGCCGGTGCGCTGGCCGCCACCCGCCGCGGTGCGGTGCCATCGTTGCCGACGGCCGATGAGATCGACGCCCTCGTCAACTGAGGACCACTGCCGCCCATCCGTCGATCACCCGACACTCCACGACGCGCAACGGTGAGAGCGCATCGAGCACGTGCTGATAGTGACCATCGAGGACCCCACTGATCACGAGGAGCCCGTCCGGCTTCACGAGTCGCCTGAGTTCGTCGCTCAGCTCGATCAGAGTCGGCGCGAGGATGTTCGCAACGACGATGTCGAAATCGGTCCGGATCGACGCCAGTTCGTTGGTCGTGGCGAACCATCGATCGTCCACGCCGTTACGACGAGCATTCTCCTGTGACACCTCGACCGCGGCCGGCGTGATGTCGACCCCGACCGCGCGTGTTGCACCGAGGGCGAGCGCCGTTATCCCGAGCACGCCGCTACCGCAGCCGACGTCGAGCACCGACCGACCGTGGACTTCGATCTCGGCCAAGATCGAAAGACACGCTCTCGTCGTGGGATGGTCACCCAACCCGAAAGTTGCCCCCGGCTCGATCAGTATCCGCGTGCCGACCGTCGGCGTCTCGACGTCTATCCATGCCGGCACGATCTCGAGATCAGCGGTCACCGGGACTGGCGCCACATGAGAACGCCATTCGGTTCCGATCGAGTCGTCGATGTCCTCGAAACGCCAGTTCAGATCCGCCGGAAGCGAGTCGATCGCTTCGATGACCGACGATCGATTCTCGCCCAGACTCGTTCGTAAAGTCACCGTGCCGTCGCTATGCCAATGTTCACTGAGCGCGCTCGCACCGAGCCCCCACAAGAGGTCAGCGACGAACTCGACGTCGGTCGGATTCGTGACCACGGCGATACCGAGGGTCATGAAGTGCTCACGTATCGAGGCGACGCAACTCCCGCCGGAAGCGGTCGCCGCGGGCGACGTACGACGCGGCCGCCAAGGCGATGTCGGCCGAGCGCGCGCGTCCTTCCTTGATCACCGCCGGCGCGCCCACGGCCAGCGCGCCACTTGGAACCTCGGTGCCGTTCAGGAGAACACTGTTGGCCCCGACCACGGCTCCCGAGCGCACGACCACTTGGTGCATCACGATCGATCCGTTACCGACCAGCGACCCGTCCTCGATCGTGCACCCCTCGAGGTGGACGATGTGTCCGATCACGCAGTCGTCGCCGACCACGGTGGGCCACACGTGGGTCGTGTGCAGCACGCATCCGTCCTGAATCGACGTTCGCTCACCGATCCGAATCTCTCCGTCGTCGGCCCGCAGAACCGCCCCCGGCCAGATCGAACTCTGAGCTCCGATCGTCACCATTCCGATGACCACCGCATCCGGGTGCACATAGGCCGACGGATGAATCGAGGGTTCCTTGTCTCCCAATGCATAGATCGGCACCGCACCAAAGTAGTCGGCGCGTCGGTGCACTAGGGCGGTGAGGTCGATTCCCGATAGGGTCACGAGCCATGTCCCGCCGGATCGAGATCGAGTTGACGAGTTCGCGCCCCGACGGCACCTGGACGTGGCGCGCCGCCGGTGCGCGCGAGCCCAAGGGTGTCCTCGATGGTTCGATCCTCCCGTCGAGCAGCAAGGCGGGCGACGTGGTCAAGGTCGACGCCGAATTCGACATCGACGGAATCGAGATCCTCTCGGTCGTCCAGACCCGCGCCAAGGTCAACAAGGTCGAGACTCTCACCATCATCGGCAGTGACAAACCGTTCGAACCGGTCACGCAACAACTCGCCAAGCGCGCCGACAAGCGTGGCCCGCGTCGCGATCGCCGCGACGGAGATCGTCGAGATGACCGGCGCGATGGCGACCGTCGAGGCGAGCGCCGTGAAGGTCGCGCCGACGGCAACGAGCGTCGGCCGCGCCCCGATTCGGATCGGCCGCGGGGCCCGCGACGTCCGCGCTTCGAAGCGCCGCCCGAACTCCCCCAACGGCCGCGCCCCAAGCGACTGAAGCCGGGTTCTCAACACCGCAAGGCCGTCCTCGCCGATCTGCCCGAGAATCAGCGTCCCATCGCCGAACTCGCGCTTCAGGGAATGCAAGCTGTTCGTCAGCGCCTGAAGACGGCCAATGAGGCCCTCGCCGCCGAAGGCAAGCCGACGATGCCCGAGCAGAGTGTTCTGCAGATGGCGCAAGATCTGATTCCGCGTCTGCGCGTCGCGGATTGGCTCGACCGTGCCGAGGCCGCCAAACGCGATCTCGAAAACCTCGATCTCCGCGACCTGCGCAGCGTCCTCGCGGCGGCGAACGACCCCGGGATCGAACGTGATGAGGCGTGTCGCAACCTCGTGAACGAGTTGAAGGCCGGTCTCGTCGCGCGTACGGCGGCCGAGCACCAGAACTGGCTGAGCGACATCGGAGCCGCAGTCGACGTCGGCCGCGTCGTACGAGCGCTGAAGTTGGCTGGCCAACCGCCCAAGCCCGGTGAGCGCCTACCCGAGGATCTGGCCCGACGCCTGACCGACGTCACGATCGCCAACCTCACGACCGACGCTCTGGCCGAGCGCTGGATCGCGGTTCTCGAGGCGGCGGCGTTCTCCCCCATCCGGAGCCAGATCAAGGTCGCGGCGATTCCGACCCAGACCACACCTGAGTTGCAAAAGACCGTGGAACGCCTGGCCGCGCTGTTGCCCCAAATCGCTGTGCTCTTCGGAGTCGCGGCACCGACCGGTGGCCAACTCCCCAAGCCCTTGCGCCCGACGCGTCCGACGGCCAAGAAGATTCCGCCCAAGCCGCCCACTTCTCCGGTGGTCGACGCCCCCGCCGAGTCCGTGACACCAGCGTCGAAGGACACCGTCACCACCGCCGAGTCGGCAGCGCCGGCGACGGAGGTAACGGCCCAAGTGAGCCCGTCGGACTCGGCGCCGGGGCAGTCCGCCGACTGAAGTCCTCCGCCGACCCAGAACTACGGTCGGGGTATGAGCAACATCGTCACCTACACCGCCGAAGGCCGCGTCGGCATCATCACCCTCAACCGTCCGGATGCGCGCAATGCCGTCAACAACGACGTCGCGACCGGCATGGAAGCCGCGATCGATGCCCTCGAAGCCGACGACAACGTCTGGGTCGGCATTCTCACCGCCAACACCGAGGGCCAGGAACGACCGGTGTTCTGCGCCGGCGCCGACCTGAAGGCCATCAACTCGGGGCAGGCCACCGGGCTCAACACGAAGCGCGGCGGCTTCGCCGGCTTCGTCTACCGTGAGCGGCGCAAGCCGATCATCGTCGCGGTCGACGGTCTGGCCACGGCCGGCGGATGCGAAATCGTTCTCGCCGCCGATCTCGTGATCGCCACCACACGCTCGGCCTTCGGCTTGGCCGAAGTGAAGCGCAATCTCATCGCCGGCGCCGGCGGACTCTTCCGTCTTCCGCGCGCGATCGGTCAAGCCGCCGCCATGGAAGCCATCCTCACCGGTGAGCCGATTCCAGCCGAGCGTGCCTACCATCTCGGCCTCGTGTCACGCCTGGTCGAGCCGGGTCAGGCCATGGCCGAGGCACGTCGCCTCGCCGACCAGATCACGGCGTGTGCGCCTCTCGCGGTGTATGCGAGTCGACAGGTCGTGCGCGCGGCTGCGTATCAGACCGACGACGAGTTGATCTCGCTGACCAACAAACTCTTCGCCGGAGTCATGGCTTCCGAAGACACCAAAGAAGGTCTGACTGCGTTCATCGAGAAGCGTCCTCCGAACTGGACCGGCCGCTAGTCGAGCCGGCGCGACACCACGATCGAGCGAGCGGTCACCGCGGCCCGTTCGTACAAGTTCTTCGTCTCCCGGTCACCAGGTAGAGCCGTGGCCTCGAAGTAGCGGCATCCTCCCGCCTTCGCGGACTGCATGGCTGCGGCCACCAAGGCGTCTCCGAAACCGAGTTCACGGGCCTCGGCGCGCACGAAAACGCGATCCACGGTGAAGACGCGTCCACGAGTGGAGTCATCGCGCGCCGAGCCGACGAGGAAGCCCACGACCACATCGTCGATCGTCCCGACCCAGGTGGTGGGCCACTCGCCAAGATCCGACAACGGCGGATGCTCGGCGAGCCAGGCGTCTCCCCCTCTTTGTCCCGCGAGACCGACTCGGGCCTCAGCCTCGATCCGAATGCACTCGTCGCGATCGGACGGATCCGCTGGACGGACCTCCGGTTCGACGGCCACGATCGATCAGGAAAAGAGCGGACAGGTGTCGTCGCCCACCGGACAGACCGGCGCGCCTTTGCGGACCAGCAGGAAACACTGGGGGCACATCCGCTCGTCGGGACGCTTCGGCTGGATGCTCGTTTCGGGATCGGCCACCGACGGCAGCTCCTCCTCTTCCTCCTGCTCTTCTTCACCCTCTTCGCTACGACGGAGCAGGCGCTCGTCGAGGATCTTGGCCAAGTCCTCCTCGACGTCGTCGGCGGCGAGGAGTTCTTCGTCCTCGTCCTCGGTGGCGCGCTTCGGGCGGGCGACCGAAGCGGTCTCCTCCTCGTCCTCGTCGATCTCGGCGTCGGCTTCGTCCTCGTCGAGTTCGTCGATCTCTCCGTCGAGGTCGTCCTCGTCGATTTCGTCGATGTCGACCTCGGGATCGTCCTCCTCGATGAACCCCTCAGAATCGAGGTCTTCCTCGTCGATCATGTCGTCATCTGAGGCCATATGAGCCGGAACTCCTTCTGAACATGTGTCCGCGGGCGCGGATAATAGGACACGGATCGGGCCGACTGGTGGTCTGCCCGGTGACTCCCGTCACCGACCGGTTCGCCGAGCCTCGGCTTGACGCTCGGCGGCCAGACGCTCGAGTTCGGGAGCCTCGACCGTGAGGTGGGTCATGGCCTCGGCCACGGCCTTGTGGCCCGCCTGCTCGGCAATGAGGCGGTGCATCTCGAGCGCAACCCTCCGGTACGCAGGGTGACCCTGAGGCGAGGACCGCAACTCCAAAAGGTGCATCGCCTCACGGGCGTTGAACTGCATCACGTAGCGGACCCGGTAGGCCATGCACACCGCATAGGAGGCCTGCTGCGGGAAGTCGGGCCGCAGTGCATCGAATAGTTCGGCCGAACGAGTCATGACCTCGTCGAAGACCGCGGCCTGACCGGCTTCGTCGACGAGGTCGGGGCGGGTGTATCCGTGGTTCGGCGTGAGCGGTTGCCACTCGATGGTCAGCAATCGATGACGCTGAAGATCACGGAACGCGCCGTAATCAGACAGAACGTCGAAGCGATAGTCGGTTCGTTCGAAGGCTCGGCCCGGTCGATGTCGGCGGTTCTCGCGCTGCCCCACGTAGGTCTTCAGAATCGCAACCTTCTCGGTGTGGCTCATCTTGGCGACCTGAGTGAGGATCTGATTCTCCGACAAACTCGTGTGCGGGTAGCAGATGGCCGCGATGAGTTTGTCCTCCCCTTCGGGATCCCAGTCGGTCAGGACCACCGGTGGACTGTGATCAACGGGAACTTCGGCGAAGAGTTCGCGGACGAGTTCGGACGTCTCCTCGCGGGTCGACGACAGGTAGTCACTCCAACGGCCGCCGCGATCGGCCAGGTCCACGCGCCGCAGGAAACTCGGAATCACCTTGCGCAACTCCTCGAGCATCAAGGCCGCGTACTGCTGGGCCTCGGGAAGCGGGTGGGCACGCATTCGAATGAGCATCGCCTCGTAGGCCTGACCGCTCGCGTAGATCCCCACGTTCGACAACGCCGACGACGGCAGCACACCGCGCACGGCGTCGAGCGCCTTGGCTCTCGTGGCCTGTCGGAAGACGAAATCGCTGTCGCGGGGGTCGCGCTTGACCGTGGTTCGCACGTGCTCGGTGACCTTGTCGACCAGCATGCTGTACGAGTCGAACATGCGGTCCATGTCTCCCACGTACCGAGTTCCGAACCGCGAGTTCAAAAGATCGATGTCGCGGTAGAAGCGGTACCTTCCGGCAAGTCGGGCGTCGTAGGCGATGTAACGCGTGCTCTGTTCCAGATAACTCGCGAGACGTCCCCACTCGAGGATCTTGGTCAGGACGTTCGATGCCTGCTCGCAGGCGAGATGCACTCCCCCGAGTTGGGCCACCGAATCGTCGCCGTATTCGAAGAAGACTTTTTCGTAGAGCTCCTCGGCCCGCTGAAGACCGATCGTCGCGTCGACACCAAGGTCGCCGGACACGTCGAGATCGCCGACGAATTCGTCGAGGAAGAGTCGACGCAGGCTCTTGGCACTACGGCTGTAGCGCGCGAAGAGAGCCCCCTTCACGACTTCGGGCAGGTTCACGAGAGCGAAGACCGGCCCGTCCAGATTGGTGAAATACCGCCGAAGGATCTCGGTCTCCTCGGGGGTGAACTCCTCGGGGGCGTAGACCGTCACGGGAACGAACGCTAGTTGCCGCACCCTTCGATTCTGGGGAACCCGGACGGGCCGGTCGGCCCGATTCAGGCGAGAACGTCGACCCCCTGCGGGATCCGAGCGAACTCGCCGTTCACACGTTCACACAGGGAGGGATCGGTCCAGAGATCGATGATCGTCATCGCCATGGCCTTGGCGCCGTCGATCACGGCGCGGTCTCCGGCGTCTCCACCTGCGTACTCGGCGAACTCGCGAGTGTGGATCGGCGTCCCCGCCGGGGCGACCGCCACCATCGGATGAATCGACGGGACGAGAAAGGAGACATTTCCCATGTCGGTGGACCCGAGCACACGATGGCCCGTGACACGAGGGTCGGTCACGGTCCGTCCGAGTTCGGCCATGTTTCGCGCGTAGGCACCGGCCAGAACCTCGTTGTCACGGACCTCGGCGTAGGAATGGTTCTCCCACGTTGCGTCCATCGAACATCCACAAGCCGACGAAGCACCTTCCAGACATGCGACGACGCGTCCTTTCAACACTTGGAGCGACGCGAGCGATTCGGACCGGACGTACCACGAAGCCGCCGCTCGTCGGGGGACGATGTTGGGCTTCTCACCACCTTCGGTGATGATGCCGTGCACACGCTCGGTTGGCCGGATGTGCTGACGTAACGCAGCAACGTTCATGTACCCGAGGACAGCAGCATCGAGCGCGTTGCGGCCTTCCCACGGCGCCGCCGACGCGTGAGCCTCACGACCGTGATACACGACGTCCACGGCCTGAATGGCCAGTGAATCCATACGCAACAACTCGGCATCGGCCGGATGCACCATCATCGCCGCGAGGCCGCTGGCGAACGCACCGTTGCGGGCCATGGCGATCTTGCCCCCACCACCCTCCTCGGCCGGCGTGCCGAGAATGCGCACGCGGCCACCGAGGTCGTCGGCCAATGCGGCGGCCGCCAATCCTGCTCCGAGCCCGGCCGCCGCGATCACGTTGTGGCCACAACCGTGGCCGATACCGGGTAGAGCGTCGTACTCGAGCAGCACGAGAATCTCCGGGCCCGACCCGCCGGCCACGGCCTCGAACGCGGTCGCGACACCGTAGGCCGACTGCTGCACCACCAGTCCTCGATCGTGCAGAGTCCGGGTCAAAAGATCGTGGGCGAACACCTCGTGGTAGTTGAGTTCGGGATGGGCATGGATCTCCCGGCTCACCGACACGAGCAGATCGGCGCGATCGTCGATCAGCGCCGACACATCAGCCTTCGCCTTCATCGCCGCCGATTTCGTCATGACGATAAAGGTAGTCGGCGAGGGTTCATTGCCGCACCCAGACCTCGGCGGCGTCGGGCATCACTTCCACTCGCATTGTTCGCACGCCACCCATCGACTCCCCGTCGATCCGTAGTTCGAGTTCCTCGTCGAAACTCCAATCTCCCCGATCTCGCGAACCCATCCTGATGCAAGGATGGGGAACGTGCGCTCCGACCGGCAGACGGCGACGCGCGAGCCACCGTTGGCCGATCGACATCGCGGCATCGACATCGATCACCTCCGCCCGCCCGTCGTTGGGATGACCACGCGGCGCGACATCCCACTCCCCCACGTACTGCGCGTTCATCACGGCCAGGATCGGTCCGGTCCAACCCCATCGACGTCGGGCCACGACGTGCGCCAGTCCGATGGTGCGGCCGTCACCCTCGGATCCCGACCACGACACTTGCAACAAGTCGATCATGAAACGAATGGTGGGTCCACCGCCGACCGATCCGAGGGTTCGGGCCATGTCACCGCGACTCAGACCGAACCTTGGATCTCCCGCGCCCGCGACGTGCTTGGACGCGGCACGGTCGTCGGCGAACCACGGAACCTCCGGCGGCACCTCCGACGGCTCTCCCCAGTCGTCTCCCCGCCGGATCGTCATCACGCAACCTCGCCGATCGCACTCGACACCGCCACCACACCGCGTAGCAGCATGTCGACTGCGCTCTCCGCGCTACGGCGCGTTTCGCCCTTCGGCGCAATGACCGCGATCTGACGCAGTAGATCGATCAATTGCTTCATGTTGCGCACGAAGTCGCCGCCAGACAACTCCTCGGCTTCCACGACTTCGGCAAAACCCTCACCGACCGCCCACGCGTACGCCACGGCCACGTACGTGGGATCGGGCGCGCGGTGTGGGGTCAGGTCCTGACGCTCCTCGACTCCGCGTAGCTCGCTACTGGTCGTCTCGATGCGCCTTACTCGCTTGCGAACTTCGGCCGAGGGAAACCATGGTGCGGGCGGTGGTTCGCTCGACCGGTGTTCGTAGACGAAGACCGAGACGAGTCCGGCCAGTTCGGCTGGTGGCAAGCCGTCGAGAAGTCCCTGATCGATGCACTCGGCCACGAGAAGGTCGCATTCGTGAAAGGTTCCCGCGAGCATCCGGCCCTTCTCCGTCAACGACCAGCCATCGACGTATCCCCAGTCCCCCAGCACCGAGAGGACGCGGTCGAAACGACGGGCCACCGAGTTGCCGCGACCCCGAACCTGCTCACGAAGTTGGTCCACCTCTCGCGCCACTCGATCGGCCTGACTGGCGGCTTTGAGTCGGGAGGCGAGATCGGGATCGTCCTCGACCGGATGAACCGCCTGTCGATCGGCCTCGGGCGAGGTCCATTCGCTGATCGTCAGGCGCACCCTGCTCAGGTCCTCGGCCACGCGGCGCTGGAATTCGGGACGGGTCGGATCGAACGGTCGGGGTAGTTCCAGATCGGCCAGCACTCGAGGTTCCTCGGCGAAGTCGCGCGCCGAGAGATTCAGGAGGGCTCGTTTCGCGGTCAGCACCGTCAACTTCACACCGCCGGTCCGGTTGGCGGTCCGCACCACGACGGCCCGACCCGTCACCTTGCCCTTGTCGACGTGGATCACGTTGCCCGGACGCAGCCGTGAGACTGCGTGTTCGATCGCGCTCTCACTGCGCTCCTTCGGACGACCCTCGAGACGACTCCGATAGTCGTAGATGTCGCCAAAGGGACTCTCGGCCTCCTCACGTAGTTCGTCGAGGCGTTGTAGCCGTGCCTCGAGGCGAGCCTCGATCCGGACCACGTCGCGATCGGCTTGGTATTGGGCGAGTGAAAGATTGAGAAGGTGACGCGCCTCTTCGCTCGAGTACGAGCGAACGAGATTGACCGCCATGTTGTAGGTCGGACGGAACGAGGATGTCAGACGAAAACTCCGACTCGCTGCGAGTCCGGCCACCTGGTCGAACGACACGAACGGACTCCACAGAACCACGGCGTGTCCCTTCGGATCGAGGCCTCGCCGCCCGGCCCGACCCGTCAACTGCGTGAACTCACCGGCCGACAAGAACTCGTGGTGCTCACCGGTGAATTTCGACAGCTTCTCGATCACCACCGACCGAGCCGGCATGTTGATCCCCACCGCGAGTGTCTCGGTGGCGAACACGACCTTGACGAGACCCTCCACGAAGCATGCCTCGACCGTCTCCTTGAAGGGGGGAACCATTCCGGCGTGATGACTCGCAATACCTGCTTCCAGTTGGGCGACGAATTCCGGATACCCGAGGACGTCGAGATCGTCCTCGTCGAGACCGTCGAGTCTCTCGGCCACAATCTGTCCGATCCGACGTCGCTCATCGGGAGTCGTGAGCCTGATCCCCTGGCGACCGCACGAGCGTGCGGCTTCGTCACATGCGTTGCGGCTGAAGATGAAGTAGATAGCCGGCAAGAGGTCCTCTTCGCGAAGGCGTTCGACCACGTCCATCCGCGAGGGAGTGAAGAAGGTTCGGCGAGCCTTGGGTCGATACGACCCGCGACGACCGGGCCGGACACCCTGGTCCATCAGTCTTCCGACTTCCTGATTCGGCCGACCAGAAACGAGGAGCGGAAGCAAATGCTCGCGTTCGGTCGATTTGTCGCCGACCATGTACAGACATTCGAGTTCGACCGGGCGCTTGTCCTCCACGACGGGCCGTGTGGGCCCGCGAACGGTCGTCATCCATTCGGCGACTTCGACGGTGTTCGAGACCGTGGCCGACAGACACACCAACTGCACATGTCGGGGAAGGTGGATGATGACCTCCTCCCAGACGGGACCTCGGTAGGCATCCTGGATGAAGTGAACCTCGTCGAGCACCACCACCTTCAGATCGGCGAGCGCCGAACTGCGGGCGTAGATCATGTTTCGTAGAACCTCGGTCGTCATGACCACGATCGGCGCGTCGGGATTGACTGCGTTGTCGCCGGTCAGCAGGCCCACGCGGTCTCGTCCGTACACGGCCACGAGATCCATGAATTTCTGATTGGAGAGAGCCTTGATCGGCGCGGTGTAGAAGGCACGACGTCCGTCGGCCAGGGCCATTGCGATGCCGTACTCGGCGACCACTGTCTTGCCACTTCCCGTCGGCGCGGCCACGACGACCGAGTCGCCACCGTCCATGAAGTCCATGGCCTCGATCTGGAAACGATCGAGCGGGAAGGTGTAACGAGCCGTCAGTTGGCCGCGATCCGGCCGGGCCATGGCGATCAGGTCCGAACCGGTCGACGTCGGATGATGAGGTGCGCGAGTCCGATGGCCAGGAAGTAGAGAAGAACGAGAGGCACGGACAGCGCCGCCAACGTGATCGGATCTCCCGAAGGTGTGATCACCGCCGCCAATACCACGATCACGATGATCGCCACGCGCCAACTCTCGACGAGTTGACGGGGTTTCAGCACGCCGACCAGTTGGAGGAAAACGAGCAGAACCGGGAACTCGAATCCGACGCCGAAAGCGGCGATCATCAAGGCGACGAGGCTCGTGTATTTCGAGATCTGGAAGGCCTGTTGAACATCACTCCCCGACCACGACACGAGGTACTCGAGACCCTTGTCGAGAGTCACGTAGGCCAGAAAACCACCGACCACGAAAAGCAACACCGAGGAGAACACGAACGGGATCGCATAGCGCTTTTCCTTGGCGTGCAGGGCGGGAACGACGAATCTCCAGATCTGCCAGAGGACGAACGGCAACGCCAGGACCAGTCCTCCGTACAGAGAGATCCGCAGACGGGTGTTGAAGCCGTCCAGCGGTCCGAGCGAATAGAGATCGCAATTCGCCACCAGATCGGGGCGACGCTCGCACAGGCGGTCGTAGGGCTGACGCAGAAAGTCGAGGACCGGATCGTAGAAGATCAGGATGGCGAACACACCCACCGCCACGGCGAGCACGGACTTGATCAGCCGATTGCGGAGTTCGGCCAGATGCTCGGTGAGGGTCATCTCGTCGTCGGTCGACCTCTCCCGCCGGGCCCGGCCCGGTAGACGCAACTTCATGCCGTCGGTCCTTCCGCTTCGGGAGCGGCTTCATCGATGGGCTTCGTCGGTGACGGATGCGAGCCGTTGTCCACTGGGGAATCCTCGCCATCGAGGGCCTTGGTCACGGCATCCCTCGTGAGTTGCGCGGTCTGTTTCAACTCCCGCACTGGCTCCTCGAACGCCGACTTGATGTCGGTCTGGAAGCCCCGGCTCATTCGTCGCAGTTCCCCGTACACCCGGCCGAACCGGCGGATCGCTTCAGGAAGCTTTTCGGGGCCAAGGACGATGAGCGCAAGGAGCAAGATGACCACGATCTCGCTTCCCGACAGGTTGAACACGAGTCGAGTCTAGGTTTCGACCGGTCGGCGTCTCCGGTCGATCCGGGATGCTCGACCTGAACGAGGCACCACGACCACGAGGTCTGCCAACATGGCTTCGTGCAACAGCGACTCGACTCGCTGATCGATCCTCCGATCGGCTTCGCCCATCGAGGAGCTCGGGCTCACGCCCCGGAAAACACCCTGGAGGCCTTCGCGCTCGCCCTGCGACTCGGCGCCACCGGTCTCGAAAGCGACGTCTGGGTGACATCCGACGGCCATGCGGTGCTCGATCACGACGGACTCGTGAAGGTTCGCGGCCGCAAGGTTGCCATTGCCGACGTCGACCGGTCCGATCTTCCGAGTCACATCCCGACGGTTCAAGAACTCGTCGACCACTGCGGGCACGACTTCGAATTCAGTGTCGACATCAAGGATCGACAGGCGATCGGACCCTTCATCGCCGCGGTGCGCGAGGTCGCTCCGGACTTCGAGTCACGCCTGTGGATCTGCCACTACGACTGGGAGACCGTCGCTGGTTGGCGCGACCTCACCCACGCAAAATTGGTCGACTCCACCCGCCTCGCTCGGATCAAAGAGGGCCCCGAACGTCGGGCCGCACTGCTGCGCGAGAAATCGATCGACGCGGTCAATCTTCATCACACCGACTGGAACGGCGGGCTCGTCACCCTCTTCCACCGGTTCGATCGGTTCACCTTCGGCTGGGACATGCAGCACGAGTACGTACTCGAACAGTCATTGCGGATGGGACTCGATGGCGTGTTCAGCGACTGGACCGACCGAATGATGGACGCGATCCGAAACCTCGACTGACGTTCAGAGGAACGACAGGCTCGACAAGGGCCAGATCACGGTGAACGCCCGACCGCGGATCTTGTCGATGTCGATGGGACCGAAATCACGACTGTCGAAACTCTGCGGGCGGTTGTCACCCATCACGAAAACCATGTCGTCGGGCACCACGGTGGGCATCAAGTCGGTATGCACTCCGCACTGAGCGGTCGGATCGGGTTGTGAGAGCAGTTCCTCGTCGAGGTAGGGCTCCTCGAGTCGAACACCGTCGATGTAGATGACGCACGATCGAACTTCGAGTCGCTCGCCCGGGAGAGCGATGACCCGCTTGATGAGATCGTCGTGCTGGTCGGCCGACGTCACCCGATCGAATACGACCACATCGCCCCGGTGAACATCGTGGAGGCGGTACGAGAGTTTGTTCACCAACACCCGATCACTCGGTTCCAGGGTCTTCTCCATGCTCGGACCGTCGATGTAGTACTGCTGGAACAGGAAGACCCGGATGAGGAGGGCGGCGCCCACCGCGACCACCACGACGACGAGCCATTCCCAGACCGAACGCGACAGATTCTTTTCCCGTTGCCGCCGAGCCTCGTACAGATCGCGGTCGATCTCTTCGACCGGAGCCCCGCCGACCGGAGTCGGGTCGTCGGGAGTCACGAGGCTGGAATCCATCGCCGACACCGTATCGGGCGTGACCCGTCCGATGGGGTCAGAGAGACGCGATCAACTTCTCGACTCGCTCGTCACGACTCCGGAACGGGTCCTTGCACAGGACGGTCCGCTGTGCCTGATCGTTCAACTTCAGATGGACCCAGTCGACTGTGTAATCCCGACGCTTCTCCTTGGCGGCCCGGATGAACTCGCCGCGAAGTCGAGCCCGCGTGTTCTGCGGTGGCTCGTTGATCGCCTGATCGATGTCGGAGTCGGTGCAGATGCGATCGACCATCCCCCGCGATTGGAGTTTGTAGAAGACACCCCGACCGGTATCGATGTCGTGATACTGGAGGTCGAGGAGTTGAACCCGGGGATCGCCGAGTTCGAGCCCGTGGCGATCCATGAACGACTGGATCAAGGAGTGTTTGATGACCCAATCGACCTCGCGGTCGAGTTTGAGCGGGTCGTTCTCGATGGTCGACACACAGTGTTCCCACATCTCGAGCGCCCGCTGCTCCTGAGGCGGAAAGCCTTTCGTCTCCGCGTAACGCAGAGCCCGATCGAGATACTCGCGCTGGATGTCGAGTGCCGTGACCTCCCGACCGTTGGCCAACGCGACAGTCCGCCGGCAGGTCATGTCGTGACTGATGTCGCGAATCGCCCGAATCGGGTTCTCGAGGCTCATGTCGCGCAGGACGACCTTGGGATCCTCGAGCATGCGGAGCATGCATGCCGTGGATCCCACCTTCAGGAATGTCGAATACTCGCTCATGTTCGAGTCGCCCACGATCACGTGTAGGCGGCGATAGCGCTCGGCGTCGGCGTGGGGTTCGTCGCGCGTGTTGATGATGGGACGACTCCGCGTGGTTGCCGACGACATGGTCTCCCAGATGTGGTCGGCGCGCTGAGTCATCGAGTAGATCGGCCCGCGTGCGGTCTGCACGATCTTTCCGGCGCCGGCGAAGATCTGTCGCGAGACGAGGAACGGTATGAGCACCTCGCCGAGCCGGGCCGCGTCGTCACCCCGACGCGTCAGATAGTTCTCGTGGCATCCGTAGCTGTTCCCGGCCGAATCGGTGTTGTTCTTGAAGAGATAGACCGTGCCGCGTATCCCCTCTTCGCGTAGGCGTTCCTCGGCCGAGCCGGCCAACCTTTCGAGAATTCGCTCGCCGGCCTTGTCGTGGACGACGGCGTCGTAGAGCGAGTCGCATTCAGGGGTGGCGTATTCCGGGTGGGATCCGACATCGAGGTACAGGCGGGCACCGTTCTCGAGAAAGACATTCGAACTACGACCCCACGAGACGACCTTGCGGAACAAGTAGCGCGCGACCTCGTCCGGGCTCAGACGACGTTGACCCCGCAGCGTGCACGTGACTCCGTACTCGTTCTCGAGTCCGTAGATCCGTCGGTCCATGCGTGGAAACTAGTCGTCGGTCCGACGAGGGTCGTCGGACTCAGGCGTCCAGGATCGAACGGACCCGTTCGTCGGGGACCCGCTGGAAGCAACGACGGCCGTTCGATCGCGACAGAACCGCCACCTCGGTGTCGTCGCTCGCGATCCGACGATCGGGCCCGGCGAGGGCGGCTACGCACTTCGACAGCGCGGTCGCGAGGTCGTCAGTCGCCGACCACGTGGCCGACAATCGTTCCGCGATGGCATCGGCGTCGCCACCGAGGACGCTCATCCCCTTCTCGTCCATGAGAGTTCCGTCGTACAGGATGTGAAACAACTGGTCGTCGGCGGCCGAGGGCCCGACTTCCGCGATCAGGATCTCGACCTCGAGTGGTTTGACTTCGTGGGTGAAGGTCTGGCCGAGAATCTGGGCGTAGTCGTTGGCCAGACTCCGGGCTTCCACATCGTCACGCGAGTACGAGTAACCCTTGACGTCGGCATTACGAACCCCGAAGCGCCGCAACTGGTCGAACTCGTTGTACTTGCCGACACCCGCGAAGGCGATGCGGTCGTAGATCTCACTGATCTTGCGCAACATGTTCGACGGATTCTCGGCCATCAGGAGAATTCCATCGGTGTACTGGACCGCGACGAGGGCGCGTCCCCGAGCGATGCCTTTGCGGGCATAGTCCGCCCGGTCCTTCATCATCTGTTCGGGTGCGACGTAGAAGGGCATGTTCATGAGGCCGACTCCCTTCCGGCTCGCTGGGCATTCGCCAGCCGTTCGAAGACCACGGCGAGTTCGGAGTCCTCGATCGCCCGCCAGCCTTCAGCCGAGATCGTCGCGACCACCGGATAGATGCCGCGCAGTGCGTCGGGCCCACCGGTTGCCGCATCGACTTCGGCCGCCTCCCAAAGAGCACGACACGCGAGTTCCACCGCTTCGGCCGAACTCTGGCCCGAGCGATAGCCGACCTTCAAGACGGTGGCCGCCGGCCCCATGCCGGAGCCGGTCGCCACGAACTCGCGCTCCTCGTAACGCCCTCCCGTGATGTCGAAGTCCCACAGACGACCGGTGCGACGGATCAGGTCGTAGCCGGCGAAGATCGGAATCACGGCCAGACCTTGCATCGCCGCTCCGAGGTTGGCCCTGATCATCTGCGACAGCTGGTTGGCCTTGCCTTCGAGGCTGATGGGCCGACCGTCGATCTTCTCGTAGTGCTCGAGTTGCAACTGGAAGAGTTTGATCATGTCCATGGCCACTCCGGCGGTGCCAGAAATGGCCACGCCGCTGTGACGATCGGCCGGCACGACCTTCTCCATCTCGCGGTTGGCGATTCTCGTTCCCATCGTCGCGCGGCGATCGCCGGCCATCACCACGCCGTCGGCGTAACGCAGGGCCAACACCGTCGTACCGTGCGGCGCAGCCACCACACCCTCGATTCCGTCGGTGGTACCGAACGGATCGAGGCCGACCATCTTCAGGAGCGAGGTGAAATTCGAGCCGGGATCGTGCTCGGCCGTGAAGAGCGGGACCTTCACTCCTCACTCACCGCCCTTTTGGATGTAGGACTTCACGAAATCCTCGGCGTTCGACTCGAGCACTTCGTCGATCTCGTCCAGTAGATCGTCCATCTCGGCTTTCAACTTGTCGCCTTGGGCCGTGACCGCCGCTGCGGCTTCCCCGGATTCCTGTGACTTGTCAGTGGATGACTTTTGCTTCTGGATGCGCTCGGCCATGGCTCCTCCTGCCCCACATCCTGCCAGCAGGTCGCAGGTTCATCAGCCTCAGGACCCCAAACGGTCCAGTAACTCGGTCACGCTCGAACTGCCTTCGACGAGGTCGCCGACGAGGGCCTTGGTCCCCCGCAAGGGTTCCATCATCGGGACCCGACGAAGCGGGTCCCGACCGACGTCGAACACGATGCTGTCCCAGTTGGCAGCCACCACGCTCTCGGGCCAGCGGGCCAGGCAACGCCCACGGAAGTAGGCCCTCGTGGAGGCCGGTGGATCGCTGATCGCCGCCACGACATCTGTGTCCTCGACGAGCGTGTCGAGTCCCACCCGACCAGCGAGACCGCGATCGGGACGCATGTCGTGGTACTGCAGATCGATGGCCTTCAAGCGCAGGTCGTCCGGTGCCAGGCCGTGCCGCTCGGCGTAGGCGGAGACGAGACGCTCCTTGGCCACCCAGTCGACCTTGCCGGCGACCCGTAAACGATCGGTCGACAGACCGTCGAGAACTTCCTCCCACAGACCGAGTACTTCCTCGCCGACCCGTTCGCCCACGCACTCGAGTCCGTGCGAACGCTCGTACTTGCGCGCCCATTCGAGAAGCGCCCATTGAACGTCGAGTGCGGTCATCCGCTGGCCATTGCGGAGCAGGACGGTCTGACGAAGTGTCGGGTCATGGCTCACCTGGCGGATGGCCGCCACCGGATGGGCGAGACCGAGATCGGAACCGATCGCCGCGTCCTCGATCATGGCGAGGACGATCGCCGTGGTACCCACCTTCAGAAACGTCGCGGTCTGGCTCATGTTGGCATCACCGACGATCACGTGAAGTCGACGGTACTTCTGGGGGTCGCAATGAGGTTCGTCGCGTGTGTTCACGATCGGACGCTTCAAGGTCGTCTCGAGTCCGACCTCCTCCTCGAAGAAGTCGGCGCGCTGACTGAGCTGGAACGGAACTTCGGCCGATCCGATACCCGGGAACTCGGAACCGACCTTGCCCGCACCGCAGAAGACCTGACGCGTCACGAAGTGCGGGGTGATTTCGGCAACCAGACGGCCAAAGGGCAAAGCACGGTCGACGAGATAGTTCTCGTGGCATCCGTAGCTGTTGCCCTTGCCGTCGGAATTGTTCTTGTAGATCAGGAGCTCGGCACCGTCGGGCAAGAAGGAACGACTCTCCACCATCGACCGTCGGACGATCTCCTCGGCGGCGCGGTCGAAGACCAGACATTCCCGGGCGTCGCGGCACTCCGGCGTCGAAATCTCGGGATGGGCGTGATCGACGTAATACCGGGCACCATTGGTGAGCACGGCGTTCACGAGGTGGGCCTCGACTTCGGGCGCCAGCCCATCGTCGAAGGAGAATCCACGAGCGTCGTTACCCGGCCGCTCGTCCTCGAAGTCCCAACCCACGCGTCGGGCCGTAGCCGCAACATAGGAATTGATCAGAACCGAGGAAGCCAGCACCGGGTTCGGGTCGCCGTTGCGAACGAGAATCCCGTACTCGGTCTCGATGCCGCAGACCTTCGCGATGGCCATGACGTTTACAGGTACTGGCCGGTTGCCGTGCGCTCGATGGCTCGACCACCCGCCACGCCCCGGTCGCGACCTTCGTTGACGAGCGTGCGAATGAAGACGATCCGCTCACCCTTCTTACCGGAGATCTTCGCCCAGTCGTCGGGATTGGTCGTGTTCGGGAGATCCTCGTGCTCCCGGAACTCCTGGCGAATCGAATCGAGGAGGTCGGCGGTCCGGATGCCCTTCTCGCCACCACCGATCACGCGCTTGATCGCCGACTTCTTGGCGCGGCGGACGATGTTCTCGATCATGGCACCGGACGCGAAGTCGCGGAAGAAGAGAACTTCCTTGTCTCCATTGGCGTAGGTCACCTCGAGGAAGCGATTCGCTTCGTCGTCGCGGTACATCTCGCCCACCGTCGCCTCGATCATCCCGGCGACCGCCGTTCCGACATCGCCGGCGTCCCCGATCTCGGAGGCGGCGATCGGGATCTCGGTCGTGAGATACCTCGAGAAGATCTGACGGGCGGCCTCGGCGTTGGGGCGTTCGATCTTGATCTTCACGTCGAGTCGCCCGGGGCGCAGGATGGCCGGATCGATGAGATCCTCGCGGTTGGTCGCACCGATCACGATGACGTTGCGGAGGCCCTCGACACCGTCGATCTCGGCGAGGAGCTGGGGCACGATCGTCGACTCCATGTCGGAAGAGATGCCGGTTCCGCGGGTTCGGAACATCGAGTCCATCTCGTCGAAGAAGACGATCACCGGCCAGCCCTCTTCACTCTTCTCGCGCGCCCGCTGGAACACGAGGCGAATCTGGCGCTCGGTCTCGCCGACGTACTTGTTGAGCAACTCGGGGCCTTTGATGTTGATGAAGTAGCTCCGACCCTTCTCGTCACCGGTCTTGGCGGCGACCTTGCGGGCCAGGCTGTTGGCGACCGCTTTCGCGATGAGCGTCTTGCCGCAACCGGGCGGGCCGTACAAGAGAATTCCCTTCGGCGCCGGAAGCAAATGTTCGGCGAAGAGCTCGTGATGGAGGAAAGGCAGCTCGACGGCGTCGGCGATCTGCTCGATCTGGGCGTCGAGGCCCCCGATGTCGGAGTAACTGATGTCGGGCACTTCTTCGAGGAGGAGTTCTTCGACCTCCGGCCGCGGAAGCTTTTCGATCAACATGTTCGAGCGGATCTCGCGACGTACCGAATCACCGTTCCGCAGGAAGACCCCCCGGAGCGATCCGGCGATCTCGCAGACGATCTCGTCGTCGGCTCGACCGACGACGATCGCGCGAATGCCGTCGTCCAGTACTTCCTTGATGGTCACGACGTCTCCGCCGCCCTCGGCATCGCGAGCCCGGATGACGTTGAAGCTCTCGTTCAACACGACCTCGCAACCGATGTCGAGAGTGTCGATCTCGATCTCCGGATGGATGTTCACCCGCATCTTGCGACCAGCCGTCAGGACATCGACCGTGCCGTCGTCGTTCTTGCCCACGACCGAGCCGTAGGCCGACGGGGGTTGCGACAGCTTGTCGACTTCGTCACGCAGGTTCGCGATGTGTTCGCGGGCCTCGCGCAGCGTGAAACTCAACTTCTCGTTCTTGGCCGTCTCCTGGGCGAGCAGACCCTTGGTCTCGAGGAGTCGCTCCTCGAGCTGGCGCATACGCAAGGGGGCATCGGCGAGCCGACGCCGCAGAGCGGTCACCTCCGCTTCGAGCACCTCGAGCGAGGCTCGCAGACCGGCGATGTCGGCGGCCCCCTCCGATGGCTGATTGTCGGCTGTCGAACCCACCGGAACCTCCTGCGCGAAACCTACACCGGCTCCACCGATCGTGCGACGGCAGAGGTGTCCGTGTAGGCTCGGGCGAACCACCCCCGATCACCCCCGATCACACGAGGAGCATTGGAAGAACCATGAAGGTCTGGATCGATCAGGATCTCTGCACCGGCGACGGACTCTGCGAAGAGATCGCCCCTGACGTCTTCACTCTGCTCGACGACGGGCTCGCCTACGTGAAGGAAGGCAGCAAGATCTACGCGACGGCCAAGGGCAACCCCCAAGGTGCCGATGGTCTCGCCGAGATCCCCGATGGTCAACTCGACGCCGTGATCGAGTCCGCCGAGGAATGCCCCGGCGAGTGCATCTTCATCGAGCCCTGATCTCTTCGCCGAGCAATCGGCCGACGGTCAAAAAGCCCGTATGGGCCACCATCCGGTGATCCGGACGGACTGCGTTTCCTTCGATGTACCAGCCACGGTGCAACACCTCGAGGGTTCTCGTCCCCGCCCAGCGCGGATTGGCCATTCGATGTCGGGTCTCTGCGGCCTGGGTGATCGACGGCGTATAAGCCACGAGGATCCCGCCCGGGCGTAGGGCCAACTCGGCGTGAGGCACGACCTGCCACGGTTCGGGGAGATCGAGAACGACCCGATCGATCCGCCCGTGCAGGGCCTCGTCGATCCCCTCGTAGGCGTCTCGCACCTCCACCTGATACCGATCGAGAACGTCGGCACCGAGGAAGGATCCGACGTTCGCCCGTGCCCGTTGGGCGAAGTCCTCCCGCAGTTCGTAACCCACGATGTCGGCCCCCCATCGCAGCATCGTCATCGAGAGCGCCCCCGAACCGACGCCGCTCTCGAAGACCCGAACGCCCGGACCGATGTCGGCGAGCATGCAGATCGGAGCCAGGTCCTTCGGATAGATGACCTGTGCTCCCCGAGGCATCTCGATCACGAAGTCCTCCAACGTCGGTCGTAGCGCGATGTATCGCGCGCCTCGGGTCGACTGCACCCGAACTCCTTCGGGCAGCCCGACGATTTCCGAATGCGAGACGAAACCGGCGTGACTGTGGAACTCGGCCCCCTCCGTGAGGGTCAGTAGATATCGACGTTGCTTGCCGTCGATCAACATCACCTTTTCGCCGTATCGGAACTCACTCACTTCTTCACCTCTTTGTCCGCCCGTCGTCGAGCCGCCGACTTCTTCACGACCATCTCGACTGGCACCGGAGTCAGCGACGAGGCACGTTCGGCCAGGCGGCAGAACGCGCAGACCGACTCGCCCCCGGCACCGGTAGGCGCTCCACACCTCGTGCACGAGGAAAGTCCGGCCGCGCCGCGTTCGTGGACACCGGCAAGGAGCGGCGACATGCGTTCGAGGAAACCGAGGTAGTAGGAAGACTTCGTTCCCGGCGACTTCTCCTCGATGAGGTTCAAGGCCTCCTTGTAACCCAGATGTTTGTTGCCCACGGCCATCGGGCACTCGTCGACGATGTAGTCGATGCCACGAATCACGCACCAGGCCGCCATCTCGCGCTCGCTCAATCGAACGAGGGGTTTCACCTTCTTCGGAAATCCCTCACGCGCCGCAAGGACCGGGAGTTGACGCGCGAGGTACTCGACGTCCCAACGCAGCGAGTTCCCGAACAACACGGCGGCTTCGTCATCGAGGTTGTGGCCGGTGACGACGACGTCGTATCCGCCTTCGCGGGCCCAATGATCGAAGAGGTGACGTTTGCTCATCCCGCAGGCCGAACAAGGGACACGACCGGTGGCTTTGGCCGCGGTCGGCACGTCGAATCCGTGGTCATCGCGTAGCGACACCACCTTCAACGTGAGACCCCGATCGTCGGCGAACCGCCGAGCGAAGTCCTCTGATTCCCGGCTGTACTCACCGATCCCCAAACCGATGTACAGACCATCGACGCGGTAACCGAGCTCGACCAGGATGTCCCAGACCGCCAGCGAGTCCTTGCCACCCGACACGGCTACGAGAATGCGGTCTTCGGAAGCGAACATCCCGAAGTCGTCGATCGCCTTGCGGACCTGGCGCCGACACAACTCGAGGAAATGCTCGGCGCAGAAATTCGCGTTGTGTCGAGGGAGGTCGATGATGGCCGGCCCGCGGCACGTGCGACATTTCATGTGTTCAGCCCCCGGACACCACGGGTCGAATCTCGATCACATCGTCGGCTTCGAGCTCGCCATCCCCAGGTACGAGGGTTCCGTTGCGGATCACGAGGTGGCCCTCACGCGTCAGACCCAGTTCGGTGAGCAAAGCATGGACACGACGACGTCCGCTCAACTCGATTTCGCGGCGCGGATTGCGCAGGATCACTTTCACGTCAACGCCCGCGGCGTGACGAGACCTGCAAGGTCTCGCCGGGAGTCAGAACCTCGGTCGAGATGGTCTGGGGACGTTTCTGACCGAGACGGCGAAGTCCGCGAATCGTCCACACGACAACTCCGACGGCGAACCAGCCTCGCCGTCCTTTGACGAGACCTTCACGCAGACTGCGCGCCCTCAGATACGACAACAGCGGCACGGTGTCAGACGCGCCGGATCTCGACCACGGCCGAACGACGGCGTCCACTGCGGCGGCCGAGGAAATAGAAGAGCGCGACCACGACCACGCCCGCCACGACGCCGACTGTCATCACGGTTCCCCGACGATCGTCGACCTTGTTCTGCACGTCACCTTGCAGACCCTTCAACTTGGCCTCGATGTCGTCCCGAGAGATCCGTTCACTTGTCGCCACGACCGGGCTCCTTTCCGAGCGTCGCCTTTTTCACGCGCGAGAGGGCAATACCCGCCGTGGACACCGCCAAAGCCAGAACCACGAGGTAGGGAACCCAGCTCCACGCCCCGTCGAAGGCCGTGATCTCGGTCTGCAGAAGTCGCAGAACACCGAGCAGCGCGAACACCAAGCCGAGACCGAGGAACGTCGATCCCGCAGCACCGAGCGACAGCCAACGACCGGCACCGGCAAGCGGGCCGAGCGTCTCCTGTCGGGCGTAGTCCTTGACGAGGTCGATGACTTCACCGACACTCGCCGATTCACGGCGACGGGACGCGGGACGCGGATCCTGTTCGGGCACAGGGAGTTTCTAGCAGCGAACCGGTCGAACGGCACCGTGACGCCCGCCGTCCCGTTCACGAGCGACGGAATCTCACGACGGCCTCGAGGTCGAGAAGGGCATCGAGGAGGTGCCGACTCCTCTCGGCCGAGTCGGCGGCACCGAGCACACGCTGGCGATCGGCCGGACCGAGGGGAAGATCGTTGGCCAGGCGGTACAGGTAGTCGTCGTCGGATTCGTCGGAACGTCGGGCCAGTTCCGTCCGAGCTCGTTCGGGGTGATCGGTCGCCAATGCGATGAGTCTCTCGACAACGTCCTGCAGTGCGATACGAATTCCGTCTTCGATCGCCGTCTCGGTCGAGTCCGCCCAGATCTCGATCTCGGCGCGAGGGTAGGGATCGTCGGTGAGCCAATCGCGCACTCGAAATCGTTGGGTTCCCCGGGTCAGAACGGCGCGGCGACCGTCGGGCAACTCGTCGACGCGCACGATGTCGGCCAACGTTCCGACATCGACGCGCGCATCGCCACCACCCACCTCGCTACCCCGTTCGATCAACACAACACCGAACCGGGCCGGCGAAGCCGCAAGACAGTCGTCCAACATCATCTGATAGCGAAGTTCGAAGATCTGGAGTGGTAGCCAGCCTCCCGGCAGCAGCGGGGTGCCGAGTGGGAACATCGGCGACACGAACGAACTCGTCATGGCGCGCCGACGGCCGCCTTTGGAAGCAGTTGATCGGCCTTGGGTCCGGACGGATAACTACTCAACGCGTCCGAGAGATAGCCCTCCCAGATCGGCCGGAAGGCCGCATCATCGGCGACGCCCGGTGCTTGGAGCAACACGGCGAAGCTGACGAGTCCGTCCCCTTCCGTAGGGACGTAGCCGACTAGACCTTTCACATCGGTGAGCGATCCCGTCTTTCCGCGCAGGCGACCCTCGAGCGGATCACCCACGAAGTAGCCAGCAAGGGTTCCGGTCTGACCAGCGACCGACAACGACTGGTAGAGCACGTCGCGCTCGGAGAAGCGGTCGAGAACGGCAAGCATGGCCGAACATGTGACTTGGTTCTCCCTCGAGAGACCCGAGCCATCGACGAGCGACACGCCACTCATGGGAATCCCCCATTCGGCGAGTCTGCTCATCACCACTCCGATGCCGGCGGCCCGAGTTCCCGAGCGCGCGCCGATGAGTCCGATCTCCTTCAGGAGCATCTCGGCGGTGTTGTTGTCGCTGTTCTGGAGCATCTCGGCGACGATCGACGACAGGGATGCCGATGTGGTCGAGGCGATCGTTGCCACGTTCGCCGGCGCTTGACCCGATGTCGGCTGACCGACGATCACCACTCCTCTCTCCTGCAGGAGACGTGCGAACTCTCGCGCGGCACCGAGACCGGGATCGGTGGCCACGATTCCCTGATTGCGCACCCGGCCGTCGTTCACGAGAAGACCGGCGATCGGCCCGCCCTCCGAGGCACGGAACGACACCGGCCACGTCGGCGGGTAGTACTCGAGATCGAACCGATTCGGATCCCCCACCACGTTGCCGCCGATCTGA
Source organism: uncultured Bifidobacterium sp. (assembly GCA_964563545.1). Classification (GTDB taxonomy): domain Bacteria; phylum Actinomycetota; class Acidimicrobiia; order Acidimicrobiales; family Ilumatobacteraceae; genus Casp-actino8. Next base: position 81,448 of record CAZLXB010000008.1, read on the forward strand.
GTGACTCCGGCCTTCACGACGGCATCGGCCAACGCGTCGAGAGACGTAGCCGGGCGCTGGGGATAGCGATTGAAATTGCCGTCGTCCGGGTACCAGTCCGCCGACAAGAGTGGATCGCCACCTCCGATGAGGTACAACGACCCCACCACTCCTCCGTTGACTTCGGCCCGAACTTCGGTCGTGAACGAATAATCGGGCCCAAGCACTTCGAGAGCCACGGCGGCCACGATCACCTTCAGAGTGCTCGCCGGCGTCACCGGAGTGTCGATCCCGTCGGACAGCGCGAGAACCCCGTCCACGGCCACGCCGGCACACGATCCGGGAAGGACGGCGCCTCCGAGTGGACGCAAGGCGGCCTCGAACGCAGCCGACGATGTCTCGCGCGCCAACACCACGGGCGTTCGACGCGCCGAGAGAATCGGGGTAGCCGGAATCCAGGGCTCGAACTGTGCTTCGCGATCGGGCCCGAGGGACTCACCGCCTTCCTGAGACTGCGCGTAACGCCACACGCCGAACATGATCACCGTCGGGAACGCCGCGATGAACAGGAGGGTCGCGATCGGGTTGACGGCCGCTGGACGTGGCCGACGACGAGACGACCTCTGGCTCACCCGCGACTCCGGCGACGGGCGAATTCCGATGCCCGGTAGAGATGGCCGAGAGCCGTGACCGCACGATGGCCGGACGGATAGCACAGACGTCCGGTCGCCCGAACCGTTGCCGGTCCCGGGTTGTCGGGGTCGGCAACCGCGAGTTCGGTCGCCACCAGAATCGGTTTTCCGGTCCGCCGCGACAACTCGTCGGCAGCCTCGGCGAATCGCTGATCCTGCCGTTCGTGGTAAGCGACGATGCGCTCGATTCCGTGATCGGGGTAGAAACCCCCTTCGCGCATGAGCCGCGCCTGATTCGCCTGGATCCCGATACCGAGGTAGATCACCGAGTGCACGTCGGGATGTTCGGCGATCAGAGCGAGGACCTCGGGGATGGTGTCGCGAGTCTCGCCTCCCGCACAATCGACCGGATTGCTCCGACTCCACCGAGGTGGCAACTTCTCGTCGATCGAGGCTCGCAAATCGTCGGGCAGAGGCATGAGATTCAGACGACCGTCGCGCGTGATCGCGTCCGAGGTCACGACGCCCCACCCGCCGGCTGTGGTCAACACGACCACATTGGGACCTTTCGGTACCGGCTGGGTCGCGAACGTCGCTGCCGCTTCGAAGGCTTCTTCCACGTTGGCCGCACGCGTGATGCCCGCTGCCCGACAGAACCCGTCGAAGACCTTGTCGTTGGCGGCCAAAGCACCGGTGTGCGACGCCGCGGCCTTGGCACCACCCTCGGTTGCTCCGCCTTTCACGAGAACGAGGGGCTTACGCGCGGCGACGGAGGCGAGCCGCTCCATGAGGGACCGCCCGTCGGTGATGCCCTCCACGTATGCGAGCCCCACGGATGTTTCCGGATCGTCGGCGTAGAAATCGAGGTAATCAGCCACCGACACCGCGGCTGCGTTGCCTGCCGACACCGCGCGGCTGATTCCGACTCCGCTGGAACGCGCGTAATTCATGAAGGTCGACACGAAGTTGCCGCTCTGACTCGCCACCCCGATCCGACCGGCCGGGGGATACGGCGCAACGATCTGCGCGCACAACTTGGCCGGTGTGCTGACCACACCCTGACCATTGGGGCCGGCGAGCAGAATGCCGAGTTCGTCGGCGAGGGCAACCAACTCTTGTTCGGCCCGACGACCTTCGTCACCGGCTTCGCCGTATCCGGCCGACGTGAGGAACGCCGCCTTGACACCCTTGCGTGCACACGCACGGAGCAGATCAGGGTTGGCCGACGCCGGCGTGCACACGAAGACGAGGTCGATCGCATCATCGGGAAGATCGTCGATGTCGGCGACCGTCCGGACTCCGAGCACGACCTCGCCCTGACGATTGGTTCCGTAAACACCGCCTTCAAAACCGGCGGCCAGGATGTTGTGCAACGACACGAAGCCGAACTTGCCCGGGTGAGTGGACGCACCGGTGACCACGACACCTCGCGGTTCGAAGAGAGCCCGGAACTGGGCGTCGGTCGGACGGGGCCGGAGTTCGTGACGAACGGACTCGGGCTCTCCGAGTTCGACGAGGGCGTCGACGGCCACGGGTCGGCCGTCCGATCGGACGATGAGCGGGTTCACGTCGACGCTGCGAACATCGGGGCGCTCGGCGGCCACACGTCCGAGGCCCACGAGTACGTCGACCAATGCTTCACGGTCGACCGCCGACTCGCCACGGAACTCACCGAGGAGTCGCTGGGTCGCGAGATCGTCGATCATCTCGTGCGCGGTCACACGGTCGAGCGGCGCCGGCCGGAACACCACGTCGGCAACCGCCTCGGCGAGGATTCCGCCCACACCCAGCATCACGCTCGCCCCGAACTGCTGATCACGCACGACACCGGCGATGAGTTCGCGGTTACCGCTGACCATCGGAGCGACGAGAACCGAGACGTCTCCGTCTTCGGGTCGGGCGAGTGACAAGAGTTCCGCGGCCGCGGTCTCCACCGCGCCGACATCGGCGAGGCGCAAGCGCACGAGGCCGCGTTCGGTCTTGTGCGCGATCGCGTCTCCGCAGAGTTTGGCAACGACCGGCAATCCGAGTTCCTCTGCCGCCCGACCGGCGTCAGCAGCCGATGACACGAGACGCTCCTCGGCCATCGGCACCCCGAAGTCGGCCAGTAGTGATTTCGAGGCGGACTCGGACAACGTTCGGGGGGACGCCATACCGCAAAGGTAGTCGGCGACCCCAGCAACCGAGCCCGATACGAACGAAGAGGCCGCCGCGGAATCCGCGACGACACCCCGACACGAACGAAGAGGCCGCCGCGGAATCCGCGACG
>CAZLXB010000009.1:0-35809 GCA_964563545.1 uncultured Bifidobacterium sp.
GAGCGGCCGCCGACCTTCTCCCAGAGGGCCAGATCGCCCACGACCATGGCCTTGTCGATCGACTTGCACATGTCGTAGATCGACAAAGCAGCCACTGAGCAGGCATGGAGCGCCTCCATCTCGACCCCGGTCCGTTCGACGGTCTCGACTTCGGCCTCCACCTGAACGTGGTCGTCGCCGATCGCGAAGTTGATGGAGACGGCCCCCACGAGGAGGGGGTGGCAGAGCGGGATGAGGTCACTCGTCCGCTTGGCGGCCTGAATACCGGCCACCCGGGCCACGGCCAGAACGTCACCCTTTTTGACTTCGCGATTGGCGATCGCGGCTGTGGTCTCGGGGGTCATGAACACCTTGCAACGCGCCACCGCACGACGGTGCGTCGGTTCCTTGGGGGTCACGTCGACCATCCGGGCTCGTCCGAGGGGATCGAGATGAGTGAAGGGCTGATCGTTCGACTCCGCCACAGCGACAACGGTACCGCCGACGAACGACAATGAACCATGGCCGTGATGACCCAGGCGTGGCGGGATCTCGCCTTCGTCCACTGGTCGTACGACCCCGAGATCGTCCAACGACTCCTTCCCGACGGGGTCGAGGTCGACACCTTCGACGGCCGAGCGTGGGTCGCCCTCGTTCCCTTCCGCATGACGCGTCTACGGGTTCGGTGGCTTCCGCCCATCCCGACCACCACCGATTTCCCCGAGATCAACGTTCGCACCTACGTCAAGGTCGACGGCCGCCCCGCCGTGTGGTTCTTCTCTCTCGACACGCCCAAGATCCTTCCCACCATCGCCGCCCGAATCGCCTTTCGACTCCCCTACTGCTTCGGGCGCGCGCGCGTGACGCTGACCGATGGTGTGCTCGAATCGAACGTGACCCGCCGCTGGCCGTCGCGGGTCACATCCCATCTGAAGCTCCGTGTCGGGGATCGCATCGCGGCCGGGGATCTCGAGCGTTTTCTCACCGACCGCTGGGGTCTGATCGCTCCGAGATACGGCGGCGGTTTCAACTACGGCCCGGTGAATCACGAAGAGTGGCCACTGCACTCCGGTGACGTCCTCGAGATCGACGACCACCTCGTCACCACCGCCGGACTGCCGGCACCCACCGGCCGACCGCACGTCCTATTCAGTCCGGGGGTCAGCGTCACCGTCGATTGGCTGCAGAGAGCCTGAGACTCAACCGCCGATCTGGCTCATCGTTCGCTTGGGCCGGACGAAGTTGACCTGATTGATCTGGTGACCGGCCCACTTCGTGCCCACGGCACGTTCGATCTCGGCGGCCAGCGCGTCGTCGTCGGCTCCCGAACGGATGAGTGCCCGCAGGTCGAATTCGGTCGTGGCGAACAAGCACGTGCGGAACTGGCCATCCGCGGTGAGCCGCACCCGATCGCAATCACCGCAGAACGGTTTGGTGACACTCGGAATCACTCCCACCGTTCCCGCGCCGTCGAGGTATCGCCAACGATCGGCCGGTGCCGCGCCACGAGCCGGCACCGATTCGAGCGGGAATCGCTCGGCGATGCGGGTGACGATCTCGTCTTGACTCACGACCTTGTCGTTGACCCAGTGACCTTCGGCATCGAGGGGCATGAATTCGATGAACCGAACCTCCACCCCCTTGGCCCGACCGAATTCGGCCAGGGTCACGATCTCGTCGTCGTTGACCCCGCGCTCGACGACCGCGTTGATCTTGACACTCGAGAAGCCGGCGCCCACTGCGGCGTCGATCCCGGCCAGCACCCGATCGAGTTCGTCGCGTCGTGTCATCTGTTCGAATCGAGCACGATCGAGGGTGTCGAGACTGATGTTGATCCGTCCGAGTCCGGCCGCACGGAGTTCGTCCACGCAGTTGACGAGGGTCGCACCATTCGTGGTGAGAGCGAGATCGATGGGCCCTCCGGCCAAGGGTGAAGGCGAGTCGGCCGGCACCACGATCCGTGAGAGTTTTTCGACGAGCACCGACAAGTGGGCGCGAACCGTGGGTTCACCACCGGTGAGTCGGATGCCATCGACGCCGTACCGCCCGACGAAGATCCGGGCCAGACGTTCGATCTCCTCGAAGGTGAGGATGTCGGACTTGGGAAGCCAGACCATTCCCTCGGCCGGCATGCAATACGTGCACCGGAAATTGCAGCGATCGGTGACCGAGATGCGCAGATCACGGATGGTGCGCCCGAAGGGATCGACCAGATCACGCACCGACATGGCTTCAGGATAGGAGGAGGACGACTTCGACGGCCCCGCCGACTTCCACACCGGCGCCGTCGGGCACCACGGCCAGACCACCGGCCAGGGCGGTGGCGGCGAGTTGATGACTCCCCTGGGCCGCCACCGGACTCACGTGGAGTCGGCCATCGGCGGCGAACTGCGTGGTGACCCGCTGAAAATGCACCTTGCCGTCGGGTCGACGACGAAGTGGCGCATCGGCCACGGCCATGACGCGTGGGCGATCAGCGGCCGCGGTGTGGCCGGCCATGCGTCGCAGCGCGGGTCGGGCGAGCAACTCGAACGACACGAGCGAGCTGACGGGATTACCGGGCAGACCGAACACCGGCACGTCGCCACCGTTGCGGCGTTCGAGGAGACCGAAGGCGAAGGGTTTGGCGGGTTTGATGGCGATCTGCATCCAGTTCATGCGCGCGATGCGCGACAGCACGGCCTTCACGACGTCGTAGTCACCCATGCTGACCCCGCCACTCGTCACGATGGCGTCGCACTCCGAAGCCGCCAGGCGGAGGGTCTGCTCGAGCGCGTTCTCGTCGTCGCGCACGATGCCGAAGTCGACGGCCACGAGTCCGGCGTTTTCCACGAGGCCGATGAGCATCGTGCGGTTGCTCTCTCGGATCTGTCCCGGAGCGAGCGGGGAACCGTCGTCGACCAATTCGTCGCCGGTCGACAGAACCGCGACTCGTGGCCGACGCACCACGAGCGGCTCGCCGATGTTGATACTCGCAAGGACACCGGCCACCGCCGGCGTGATCTCGGTTCCGGACACGAAGACGGTCGTTCCGAGGCGCACGTCGTCTCCGGCTCCCCGCACGGCATCGCCTCCACCGACTGCGGTGAACACCTCGACCGTCTGCGAACCGTCGAAATTCCGGCGGTCTCCTTCGAACCTCGTGTCCTCCACCATCACGACCGCATCGGCTCCGGCGGGCATGGGTGCACCGGTCATGATCCGCACGGCCTGACCGTGACGAACCTCGGTGACCGCAGGCGCGCCGGCCGCGACTTCACCGACCACGGCGAGGCGCACCGGACGACCCGGCACCGCATCTCGGGTGTCGGCGCTGCGGACTGCGTAACCATCGACGGCCGAATTCGCGAACGGCGGGACGTCTTCGCGCGCCACCGCATCCTCGGCGAGAACGCAACCCACGGCCTGGGCGATCGGAACACGAACCGTCGTCGATGCCGAACGCGACTCGACGACGAGACGTCGGGCCTCCTCGATCGTCACCATTCCCCCGACGGTACCGCCGGATTACTGGCACACTCAACGGGTGCCCACGAGCGACCACCACGAACTCAGTCGGCTGCCGCTCGAGGGGTTGCGCGCCGAATGGATCCATGAACCGAGTGGCGGGCGCGAAGCACTCATCCTTCGTTTCGAGAACGAGGCCTGGACGGCCGAAGGTCTCGTGAGTGGCATCGACATCCAATACGTGTTCCGATTCAACGCATCGTGGAACCTCCAGCAGATGCTCTTGTTCCGTGACATGGAGGATCCCGATCTCTGGCTCGCCAACGACGGTCGCGGCCGCTGGGGTGAGGTCAACGGCTCGGTACGGCGCGAACTCGGAGGTTGTACCGACATCGATCTCCTGTGCAGTGCCTTCACCCGGACCATGAGCATCCGTCGCCTCGCGCTCGAGATCGGACAGTCCGCCGACGTCGAGTCGGTCACGGTCGACTCCGAAACCCTGGCCATCGAACGAGCCCGGTTCGATTACACCCGTCTCGGCGCACGGACTTGGGTCGTCCACCGCGACGACGACCGGCCCGGCCACGAGTTCGACGTCGACGACTACGGACTGGCACTCGACATTCCGGGGCACTTCCGGCGAATCGCCTGAAGGTCAGCGACCCAGACGTCCGCGCAACCACTCCTCGAAATCGCGCCCGTACTCGGCGTGCGCGAGTCCGGCATCGACGACGGCCTCGAGCCAGCCGACCGGGTTGCCGATGTCGCGTCGTCCGATCGTCGAGACCAATCCACTCAACGCTCTCGCGCCGGCGACGATGGTCAGCGCGTCACTCAACTGGATCTCACCGGTGGCGGCTGGGGGCAGTGATTCGAGGACCGGGAAGATCTCGGCCGTGAGGGCGTACCGACCGATGATCACCAAATCGCTCGGCGCATCGGCGATCGCCGGCTTCTCCACCACACGATCGAATCGGATGACCTCACCGTGGACGCCGGTCCGTGAATCACCAACCGGACTCACGACTCCGTAACGCGACAATTCGTTCGTCGGCACCCGCTTCAGGGCCACCGCGGCGCCGTCGGTCGCGAGATCCGACAGGGCGAGGAGAAGTGACGAGTCCTCCATGAGTTCATCGGGGAGCATCACGAAGAACGGCTCGTCACCCACGACCGAACGCGCGCAGCCGACCGCATGGCCGAGGCCGCGGGGCTCGTCCTGGTGGACGAAGGACACCGCGATGTCGTTCCCATAACGACGCAGACGATCGGCCAGTACGTGTCGACCCTGACGCTCCAGCGCGTCTTCGACCTCGGGCGTTCGGGCGAAGTAGCCCTCGATCGCCGGTTTGGCCGCGCTCGTGACGATCACGATGTGGTCCACACCGGCGCCGACCGCTTCGTCGATCACGAGTTGGAGGGCCGGCTGTTCGAGGATCGGCAGAAGTTCCTTGGGAACGGCCTTGGTCGCCGGCAACATCCGCGTCCCCTGACCGGCGGCGGGGATCACCGCCGTTCGGATCCGTGAGGCGCTCTCCACGCCCCGACAATAGACTTCACCGCTCGGAGACGACCATGCCCACCTACGTGTACAAGTTCATCGACACCGGCGAGACCATCGAGATCCAGCAGGCGTTCACCGACGACGCCCTGACCGAGGCTGCGCATCCCTCCGATGGAACGATGCGCCCCGTGAAGAAGGTCTTCCAACCCGTCGGCGTCACGTTCAAGGGTGGCGGCTTCTACAAGACCGACAGTCGCGGAGGCTCGAGTTCGAGTTCGTCCGCCGGCTCGGATTCGTCTTCGTCGAGTTCGTCCACGAGTTCATCGACGAGTTCGTCGTCCTCGTCCACGAGCACGTCTTCGGGCACGTCGTCGGGCTCCGACTCGTCGTCGAGCACATCGTCGAGTTCGACGACGTCGACTGCCAACGCCTAACGCGTCGCGGCCACCACCAGGACGACGGCGGCCAACACCCAGCGATAGATCACGAAACCGTCCAGGGTCCGTGTGCGCACGAGGCGGAGGAGTCCCCATACCGCGAACCAGCCGGCCACACCGGCGGTGACGGTGCCGACGATCATCGGAGCGAGCAATCCGTCGGGCACGCCATCGGATACCAGACCGCCGACCTTCACCACGGCCGCACCGGCGATGACCGGCAGGCTCATGAGAAACGACAGCCTCGTGGCCGATTCGCGTTCGTAGCCGAGCAATCTCGCGGCCGAGATCGTGATTCCCGAACGTGATGTCCCCGGATTGAGGGCGAGCATCTGGGCCGCGCCGACGAGAAGCGCATCGCGCGCATCGAAGTCGTCGGCGACCCGCCGACCCGGCCGTCGATCGGCCCACCACAACACCGCTCCGAAAACCGCCAACGAGACCGCGATCACGACCGGCCCACCCAGATGGTCGTCGATCGCGGTTTCGAAGAGCGCGCCGACGATGGCGGCGGGCACCGCCGACAGAACGAGCAACCATGCAAGTCGACCCTCGGCCGACGCCGGCCGCTGACCAATGGCGCGCAAGCCACCCCGCACGAGGTTCACGACATCCGAACGGAAATACGCGGCCACGGCCACGAGCGTGCCCACGTGCAAGGCGACGTCGAACGCCTTCTTGATCTCAGGGTCGGTGAGATCGTTCCAGTCGAAGAGCCACGGAACGAGCAGCAAGTGACCGCTCGAGGAGATGGGCAGGAATTCGGTGAGACCCTGAACGATGCCGAGGACGATGGCGTGCAGGATCGGCATGTGGACAGCCTCGCGCCTCAGGCGCCGCTCATGGTGACATCGTGGATCACGAGCGACACGCCGGTCGCCCGCATCGGCAGCCACTCGAGATCGCCACCGACCTCGGCGATGTCGAGCAACATCTTCTGGAGCGTCGAGGCGATGGTGAACTCCCGCACCGGAGCGCCGAGTGTTCCCTTACTGATCGACAAACCGGCCGCTCCGGTCGAGAAGTCTCCCGACACCGGATTCACACCGGAGTGCAATCCCTGTACTTGCTGAACGAGGATGCCGTCGTCCACACCGGCGACGATCTCGGCCTGCGAACGAGTTCCGGGAACGATCTGCAGGGCCAGACATCCGGCACTGGGTGAACCACCGATCCCGCCCCGGACACCGTTGCCCGTCGTGGCTGCGCCCATCCGGCGGGCCGAGTACGACGATTGGACGAACATCCCGAGGCGACCGTTCTCGATCAGAACGTTGCGCCGCGCCGCCAGACCTTCGCCGTCGATGTCGGTCGCGGTGTAGGCGAGCGGGTTGGTCGGGTCGTCCACCAATGTGAGAAGCGGACTCGCGACATCGTCACCCAAACGATTGGCGAAGAGACTGCGACCCTTCACCACACTCTCTCCGTTGAGGGTTCCACCGATGATGCCGAGGAACTGTGCGGTCACGTAAGGATCGAGCACCACCGTGACACGTCGACTCGCCGGCTTGGTGGCCCCCAAGAGTCGCGTGGCGCGATCGGCGGCTTCACGGGCCGCCTTCTCCACGTCGAGTTCGTCGACGTTGCGTCCGACCGTGAAACCAAAGCCGGTCTGCGTCTCGTCACCGTCGTCAGCGAGGGTTCCGACGCTCAGATAGCAGCCGTTCTCCCGTCCGGCCACGCGGATACCGGTTGTCGTGGCCACCGCCGCCTCACCGAAGGAGTCCGAGTAGTTCGAATCGTCGACCCGTACGCGTGCATCGGCGGTCAGAGCCAGCTTCTCGAGATCCTTGGCCAATTGGATCTTGCGCGCCGTCGGCGTGTCTTCGAGTTGCGGATCCCACAACGTCTGCGGGGTCACGGCCACTCCGTCGGGCGTCGCGAGACCGGCCCACTCGTCGGTTTCGCCGTAGCCGAGGTTGTCGCGCGCCTCGGCGAGGACTTCGGCGATCTGACTCGGGTCGAGGGTTCCGGCGTAAGAGGTTCCGGTGCGACCATCGCGGATCACTCGGATGCCGATGCCTTCGCTCTGTGCCGAGACGAAGTGCTCGACCTCCCCTTCGTACACCCGGACATCGGTCGACAGCGATCGGCTGATGTACGCCTCCACCTGCTCACCAGGTGCCGCCATGGCCACCACACGATCGGCGATGGCCAACAGTTCACCGCTTCGATCGGGACTGCTCATGCCGCCGTACCGCCGATGGTGAGCGACTTGACCCGCAACGTGGGCTGCCCGTCGCCCACCGGAACCCCCTGGCCGTCCTTGCCGCACGTGCCCGGATTCCCCATGGCGAAGTCGTTGCCGAGACGGTCGATGTCCCGCAGCACCTGCGGACCGTTGCCGATGAGGTTCCCCTCGCGCAGCGGTTCGGTGATCTCGCCGTTCTCGATCAGATAGGCCTCGGTCATGCCGAAGACGAAGTCACCCGTGGCGGTGTTCACGCTGCCACCGCCGAGATGAGCCACATAAACACCCGACTCGGTGTCCTTGATGATGGCGTCGGGCTCCTCCTGACCGTTCAACACATATGTGTTGGTCATACGCACCATCGGCAGGTCTTGGTACGACTGGCGTCGGCCGTTACCACTCGGTCGCCGGCCTTCGTTGCGCGAACGGAGGTAGTCCCACATGTAGTCGGTCAACACCCCGTTCTCGATCAGAACGTTGTATTGCGACGGATGACCTTCGTCGTCGATCGCGATAGCTCCCCATTCGTGCGTCATGGTGCCGTCGTCCACCAGGGTCACGAGCGGTGACGCAACGAGTTCACCCACCTTGCCGCGGTACACACTCGCGCCTTTGGCCACCAGATCGGCTTCGAGTCCGTGTCCGCAGGCTTCGTGGAAGAGCACTCCACCACTACCGGCCTTGATGACCACCGGCATCGAGCCCGAAGGAGCGGGCCGGGCCTTCAGTTTGGTCAGCGCCCGACGGGCGGCGACCCGTGCGATCTCCTCGACCTCGACCTTGTCGAACAGTTCGAAACCCATCGTGTGACCCACCGAGTCGTAGCCCGTCTGCATGCCGGTGTCACCGTTGGCCACCGCACTCACACGCATCAACGTGCGCACGCGCTCGTCGTGGGCCACGAGACCGTCGCTGTTGGCGATCACGATGCGAGTACGACCGTCGGCGTACCCGGCCGAGACCTGAGTGATCGCGCCACCCGTCGTGCGGGCCGCATCGTCGACCCGGCGGAGCAACTCGACCTTGGCCGACTTGGGCACACCGGACGGATCGATCTCGATCGGGCTCACCGGCGTCGTGGGCCGGGTCGTCAGCGCCACCACGCGCGTGCCCCCATCGCCTTGACGCGCTGCTTCGGCGGCGACTCGGGCGGCCGCGAGGAGCCCGACTTCGCTCAGGTCGGCGGTGTGCGCGAAACCGGTGGTGTCACCGTGGATGACTCGGATGCCGGCACCGCGATTGCGCCCCGACGACATCTGCTCGATTCGTCCGTCGTCGAGGCCGACGCTCGTTCCGCGCCAATCGGAGGCGAACACCTCGGCGAAGTCGGCGCCGGTGCGCAGGCCGGCGGACAGGACTCGTTCCAGGACGTCGTTGTCGATCACGAAGCGAACACTAGGAGACGAGTGCCGGCGCGGTAGCGGCGCGCCGGCCATCCAGACGTCCGACTCCGATGGCGGCGGCGATACACAACGCTCCGGCGATCACGAAGGCCGGTTTGTACGAGCCGGTGACATCTCTGAGCCATCCGGCACCCCACGCGGCGAGAGCGGCTCCGGTCTGGTGGCCGGCGAAGACCCAGCCGTAGACGAGTGGTCCGCGCGACACACCGAAGCGATCGATGCACAACGCGACAGTCGGCGGCACCGTGGCCACCCAATCGAGTCCGTAGAAGATCATGAATCCGGCCAGACCCCATCCACGCGTCCCGAGGGCCGGATCGAGAACGAGCAGACTCATGCCGCGTAGCGCGTAGTACGCCACGAGCAGTCGAGCCGGATCGTGGCGGTCGGTCAGCCAGCCCGAGGCCACGGTTCCGGCGACATCGAACAATCCGATGAGGGCGAGATACGAGGCGGCCGAGGTCGCGGTGATGTGGTGGTCGTGGGCCGCCGAGAGAAAATGCGTCTGAATCAGGCCATTGGTCGAGAGTCCGCACACCATGAAACTCCCGGCGAGGATCCAGAAGATGTGGCTCCGACGCGCCGCCACCAGTGCGTCGAACGCGCTCTTCACCGGACGGTCGACCATCGGTGGTGCCACGTAGTCCGGTTCGGCTCCGACGGGAAGTAGTCCGACGTCGGCGGGATGGTTGCGAAGGAAGATCGCCACCAACGGGGTGACCGACAGTGCACTGACGGCGATCACGAATCCGACCCACCGCCAGCCGTACGAATCGGCGATCCGGGTGAGCAGAGGAAGGAAGACCAACTGGCCGCTGGCGGTGGCCGCCGTGAGCGCACCGGTCACCAGACCGCGTCGCTTCACGAACCATCGACCGGCGATGGTCGATGCGAAGACCGTGGCCATGCAACCGGAACCGGCCCCCACGATCACACCCCACAAGAGATAGAGGTGCCAGGGGTTACTGATCCGGGTCGTCGCCAAGGCACCGATCGAGATGACGAGCAACGCAATCACCGTGACTCGGCGCAGTCCGTACCGACTCTGCAAGGCGGCCGCGAACGGTCCGATCAACCCGAAGAGAAGGACGTTCACGCTGACGGCGGCACCGATCACCCCACGACCCCAGCCGAATTCGTCGTGCAGTGGGTCGATCAGGATCGCCGGGGTCGAGCGGAATCCGGCCGCGCCGAGGAGGGCCACGAATGCGACCACGAACACCACCCAGGCGTAATGGAATCGAGGCCGAAAGGGACCGGACACCCGGATCACGGTAGTGGTCGGCGACCGAACTCAATGGTTGTGTGGCGACGGGCGTAGATTTCGGGCGTGCAAACGCTGCCTTCGAACGAGTCGCGCGTCCACCGCACGCATTGGTGGAAAGAGGCGCTCATCATGGGTGGCTTCTACCTCGTGTACTCCTGGAGTCGGAATCTCTTCGGCTCGGCGCGGCTCGCCGCCGACGGCATCCCCGAACAAGCCTTCAACAACGCCGAACGCCTGATTCGATTCGAGCGCTTGATCGGGCTGTACCACGAAGAGTCGGTGCAGGACTGGTTCTTGTCGCACCACTGGTTCATCCGTTTCTGGAACACGTATTACGGCACCGCGCATTTCGTCGTCACCCTTGCCGTCTTTTGGATTCTCTTCTTCCGACGTCCCGAGGTCTTCCCGCAGTGGCGGAACACCCTTGCAATCACGACTGCGTTGGCCATCGTCGGTTTCTCTCTCTTCCCGGTCATGCCACCCCGACTCCTCGACGCGCCCTGCCCGAAGGACGGTGGCTACGGCGGTCGTTGCATCACGAGTCCACTACGCGACGAGGGCGCCGATGGTCTGGCCGGAACGGCCGATGACGGAACCTTCGGCTTCGTCGACACCCTCCCCGAATACGGCGGCGGGCTCTGGACCTTCGACTCCGACGCCATGAAGACGATCTCCAACCAATACGCGGCCATGCCGAGCATGCACATCGGCTGGAGCAGTTGGTGCGCCTTCGCGGTGTGGCCACTCCTCCGACGTCGCTGGACCAAGGTCGCCGTCCTCCTCTATCCGGCGGCCACGCTTTTCTGCATCGTCGTCACCGGCAACCACTACTGGATCGACGGTGTCGGCGGTCAACTCGCCCTGGCCGTCGGCGCCCTGCTCGGCTGGGGTCTACACCGCTGGAACCAACGACGACTCGACCGGAAATTCGCGTCGGAGATCGCCCGCAACAGCGGTCACACGAGCGATTCCGCCATCCCCTCCTGAGGGGGGTAGGGCTAGCGTGAAATCGTCATGTCGATCGAGAACCTCCGCCAGCCGGCCGACCTGCGCGGCAAGTCGTACGCCGAACTCGCCGAGCTCTCGGGTGAGATCCGCGACTTCATCGTGCGGGCGGTCGCCGATCATGGCGGACATCTCGGTTCCAATCTCGGTGCGGTCGAGCTGACGCTCGCCCTGCATCGGGTCTTCGACTCGCCGCGCGATGCGATCCTTTGGGACACCGGCCATCAGTCGTATGTCCACAAGATCGTGACCGGTCGTGCCGAGGGTTTCGAGGCCTTGCGTCAAGCCGATGGGCTCTCGGGCTACCCGAGCCGTGAGGAAAGTCAGCACGACTACATCGAGAACAGCCATGCGTCCACAGTGTTGTCGTACGCCTATGGCCTGGCCGTCGCGCGCGACGCGGGTGTCGATCCCCACCGGCACATCGTGGCCGTCATCGGCGACGGGTCGATGACGGGCGGCATGGCCTACGAAGCGCTCAACAACCTCGGTCACTCGCGTCGACGCGTGATCATCGTGCTCAACGACAACGGTCGTAGTTACGCCCCCACGATCTCGAATCTCACTCAGCAGGTCTCGCCGGTTTCCGATGCACCGACGGGTTCGATCGAACGACCAGCCCTCCCCGATCGCATCACCGAGAAGTTGTCGCACGGACTCACGCGCATCCGCATGAACCCGGTCTACGTGCAGCGGCAGCGACGTATCGAGGCCTGGTTGCAGAATCTCCCGGTGGTGGGTCAGCAGGCCGAGAAGGGTGTCGAGGCCGTGAAGGCCGCCGTGCGAGAGTTCCTTCAGCCACCGTCGTTCTTCGAGGCTCTCGGGGTGCGCTACATCGGCCCGATCGACGGCCACGACATTCGCGAACTCGAAGTCGCTTTCCGCAATGCCGAGGATCTCTCGGCCGAGGGACCGATCGTCGTGCACGTCCTCACTCAGAAGGGCAAGGGATACCCGCCCGCCGAAGACGACGACGAGAAGCATCTGCACGACACGCCCGTGTTCGACCCGGCCGTTGGGCCACCCAAGGCCGTTCCCACCGGCTACACACAAGCCTTCGCCGAGGCGATCCTGAAAGAAGCCGAGAGCGATCCGCGCCTCGTCGCCATCACGGCGGCCATGCCCGGGCCCACCGGCCTACTTCCTTTCGAATCGCGGTACCCGGAACGCTTCTTCGACGTCGGCATCGCCGAACAACACGCGGTGACCGGAGCGGCGGGCATGGCCATGGGTGGACTTCGGCCCGTCGTCGCGCTCTACTCCACTTTCCTCAGCCGCGCGTGGGATCAAGTCGTGTACGACGTCGCGCTGCACCGACTGCCCGTGATCTTCTGCCTCGACCGCGCCGGCATCACCGGCGACGACGGCCCGAGTCACCACGGCGTGTTCGACATGGCGCTGCTCTCCAAAGTCCCCGGCATGCGAGTCCTCGCGCCGTCGAGCGCCCAAGAGCTGCAGCAGATGTTGCACGATTCCGTTTCGCTCGTCGAGGCCGGACCGGTCGCCATCCGCTACCCGAAAGGCGCGGCCCGTCAGGTTCCCGAGTCCGAGGTCGGATCCGGGTTGCAGGCACGTCTCGTGCGCGCCGGTTCATCCGACGTCGCGGTTCTGGCGATTGGCAAGATGGTGGGTGCGGCGCTGAAGGCGGCCGACCTCCTCGCCGCACAGGGCACCGACATCACGGTGTGGGACGTGCGCTCGTGCGCACCTCTCGATCCGCTGATGTGCGACGACGCCGCTCGCCACCGATTGGTCGTCACGGTGGAGGACGGAATACGGGAAGGTGGTATCGGCATGTCGATCGCCGCCGAGATCGCCGCTCGAAACTCTGCGACCCACGTCGAGATCATGGGCGTGCCGAACAAGTTCCTTCCTCATTCCAAACCCGACCGTTTGCTCGCCCAGATCGGCCTCGACGCCGAGGGCATCGCCGCGGTCATCACCGGCCGATGACCGCGCTCGACCGACTCGACGTCGAACTCGAACTCGCCCTCACGGTCGCCGATGCGGCCGATCGCATCACCCGCCCCGCATTCGAGGCCCGCTCGTTCACGACTGAACGCAAGGCCGATCATTCGGAAGTCACCGAAATCGATCGGGGCACCGAAAAGGAGATCGTGGCTGCTCTCGGCCGAGCCCGCCCGCAACATTCGATCTACGGCGAAGAGTTCGGTGTCGTGGGAGACCAGACCTCCGATTGGCAATGGGTCATCGATCCGATCGATGGAACATCCAACTTCGTGCGCGGCGTTCCGATCTGGGCGACTCTCGTCTCGCTCGTGCATCGCCACGACGGTCCGATCCTCGGCGTGATCTCGGCACCATCGCTCGGGCGACGTTGGTGGTCGGCTCGAGGAATCGGCGCGTTCGCCGACGGACGCGCGCTGAAGGTGAGCTCCACGACCACGCTCGACCGTGCTCAAGTGAGCGTCACCTTCAACGCCGGTTGGGATCGTCTCGGTCTCACCGATCGACTCGTCCGCCTGCAACAGGAGTCGTATCGTGCGCGCGGATACGGCGACTTCTGGCAGCACATGCTCGTAGCCGAAGGCGCGGTCGACATCGCCGTCGATGCCGTCGGCCTCGCGCCCTACGACAACGCCGCGGTGCAGGCGATCGTGGAAGAAGCCGGTGGTCGTCACACCAACCGATTCGGCGATCGCGACTACACGAGCGACACCGCGATCTCAACCAACGGAATACTCCACGACGAGGTCATCGGTCGTCTCTGTTAGCGTTCGCCGAAGGGGTCGAACCATGAGCGAACTCGTCATCACCAACGCCCATCTCGTCGATGGTTCCGGTGCGCCGGCCCGGGCCGCCGACATCGCGGTCGACGGCGGCGTCATCGTCGAGGTCGACGCTCCCGGCAAGATTTCCACGCAATCGGCCCGCCAAGTTCTCGACGCCGAGGGTCGACTCGTGACACCCGGCTTCGTCGACGTGCACACCCACTACGACGCACAGGTGTCGTGGGACCCCTGGCTCACGCCGAGTTCCTGGCACGGTGTCACCACTGCGGTGATGGGCAACTGCGGTGTCGGCTTCGCCCCCGCGCATCCCGACCGCCACCAATGGTTGATCGAACTCATGGAGGGCGTGGAGGACATCCCGGGTTCGGCGATGACCGATGGCATCGACTGGCAGTGGGAGAGCTTCCCTGAATATCTCGACGCCATCGCTCGCCACTCGTTCGTTCTCGACATCGGAACCCAGATCGCGCATGGACCGCTACGCGCCTATGTGATGGGCCAACGTGGCGCCGACAACGAACCGGCCGATGCCGACGACCGTGCGAACATGGCCCGACTCGTGGAGGAGGCCCTGCGCCACGGTGCCCTCGGCTTCTCCACCAGCCGCACACCGCTGCACAAATCGAAGAGCGGCGAACTCGTCCCGGGCACGATGGTCGACGCCGACGAGTTGTTCGCCATCGCCACGGCCATGTCGCGGGTCGGACATGGCAATTTCCAGTTCTCACCCGAACACATCCGGGTTCCGGGCGAAGAGTGGATCTGGATGCGCGAACTCGCCCGTCGAACGGGTCGGCCCGTGAGCGTGAACCTCAGTCAGACCGACCAATCCCCCGATCTCTGGCGTTCGGTCCTGCGACTTCTCACCGAGGCCCATGCCGATGGCATCCCGATCTACACTCAGGTCGCCGGCCGTTCGATCGGCATCATGTACTGCCTCCACGGAAGCGTGCACCCGCTTCTCTTCCATCCGGCCTACGCCGAAGTGCAACACCTGCCGATGGACGAGCGGATCCGAGCCCTCGCCGATCCCGAGCGTCGGCGTCGGATCATCGAGGAGATCCCCGATGACGGCGGGCTCTTCCACCGCATCGTGATCGAGAAAGCATCGGGCATGTGGCTCGTCGACGGATCCGACATCGACTACGAACCGCATCGAGACGAGTCCGTCGAAGCCATCGCCCGTCGGACCGGTCGGCCGATCGCCGAGAT
Source organism: uncultured Bifidobacterium sp. (assembly GCA_964563545.1). GTDB lineage: Bacteria > Actinomycetota > Acidimicrobiia > Acidimicrobiales > Ilumatobacteraceae > Casp-actino8. The sequence goes on from CAZLXB010000009.1 coordinate 15,199, forward strand.
CATCCTCGATCAACTCGTGTCACACGACGGCAACGGCATGATCTACGCACCATTCTTCAACTATTCGTATGGCGACCTCTCGATGACTTACGAGGCGCATCTGCATCCACACACACGCATGGGTCTGTCGGATGCCGGCGCCCATTGCGGCGCGATCTGCGACGGCGGCATGCCCACCTTCATGCTCACTCACTGGACGCGCGACCGACGTCGTGGCCCGCGGCTGCCGCTCGAGTACGTCGTGCACCGCCAGACCCGTCAGACCGCCGAGTTCTACGGACTCCACGATCGCGGTCTCATCGCCCCCGGTCACCGCGCCGACATCAACGTGATCGACTACGACGAACTCGGATTCGATGTTCCGCGCATGGCCTTCGACCTTCCGGCAAACGGGCGCCGACTGGTTCAGCGTGGACGGGGTTACGCGGCCACCTTCGTCCGCGGTGTCCAGACCGTCGCCGACGACGAATTCACGGGCGAACTCCCGGGACGACTCGTTCGCGGCCCGCAGGCCGCATCGCACTGACTCAGTTGTAGTAAGGGTTCTCACCCGACGAGTGATCGGTGAGGTCCCGCACCCGAGTGATGGCCGGAACCTTTTCGACCACCGTCGTCTGCACACCTTCGAGCATCGTCATGCGGCTCATCGAGCATCCGTGGCATCCACCACCCATGGTCAGATACGCCGTTCCCTCGTTGTCGTGACCGACGAAGGTCACGAAGCCGCCGTGGGCGGCGAGCGCCGGGTTGACCTCACCGACGATGACGGCTTCGATCTCGGCCGAGAGTTCGTCACCCGACACGAGTCCGTCGATCTTGGGGGCGACCGGACGATTGGGGTTGCGGATGACGAGACCACCAGAAGAGGTGTAATCGAGAACCGCATTCTGCAGGAGTTCGACGTCCTTGGCCGGAACGATCACCTTCAGACCGTCGTGCGTTCGGACTTCATCGGTGAAGGCCGCCTTGCGGAACTCGTCGAGTGACAGGTCGTACTTGAACTCCTCACCCGGACCACTCACGATTTCGAGTCGCAGACCAAGGGCAGCCGCGTCCTCTTCGGCATCGCGCAACTTCACGAGTTCGGCGTGCGCGGCCTCGGTGATCGTGACGATCGGTTCGGATCCGGTCGCCGTCGCCGGAGCGAGGGGCGAGGCGAGGGGGCTCTGCTGGGGGGTCACGGGGCGAAGGCTACCTCGGTGTTTCGGGACGCCATCGGCTCAGCGCGGTCCGCCTCCGTCACACTCGATGCGTTGACCGGTGACGTACGACGCCCCTTCACTGCAGAGCCACAACACGACATTGGCGACGTCGAGCGGCTGACACACCCGACCAAAAGGTGACCCCTGGTCGAGACTGCGGAGATCCTGCAACTCGCGCTGCCCGGTCATCGCCCGCGCCAAGCGAACTCCCATGTCGGTCTCCACGAGCCCGGGGGCCACGACGTTCACATGGATGCCGTGCGGACGTTCCTCTTTGGCGAGAGTGAGAGCCAGTGCCTCCATCGCCGCCTTGCCCATGTTGTAAGGAGCTCCATTGGCCCCCATGTGCGACGTGGCCACCGAGGAGATCATGACGATGTCGCCACGCGGTCGGGTGCGCATCGACGGCAGAACGCCGCGTGCCATGTAATGAGGACCGAGCGCGTGCACACCGATCACGTTGGACAGTTCGGCCGGTTCGGTGAGAGCGACCGGCATCCCCTTCGAGGCGACGCCCGCGTTGCAGACGAGGATGTCGACGTAACCGAAGTCGGCCACGACGGCCGCCGTCATCCGGGCCACGGCTTCGGGGTCGGCGACCGATGCCTCGTAGGCCGCGGCGCGTCCACCTTTCGCGTTGATCGACTCCACCAGTTCGAGAGCTGCGTCGCGATCACGTCGGTAGTTGACGGCGACGGTCGCACCGTGTTCGGCCAACAACTCGCAGATACCTCGACCGATTCCCCGTCCGCCGCCCGACACCAGCGCCACCCGACCGTTCAATTGTCCCGACATCGCTTCCCCCTCTCGGCCCCGAGAACGGTAGCGTTGCCACCAGTGGGGAGCTCGCACGATCGGCGGGCTGAGAGGGTGGACGCTTCCACCGACCCGTGAACCTGATCTGGGTAATGCCAGCGGAGGGAGCGGAATGAAACGACACGTGTTGTTGGTGACCGGTGGTGATCGACCACATCCGGAAGCCCTCGTCCGTCTCGACGACGTCGACCTGATCATCTGCGCCGACTCCGGACTCGACCACGCCTTGGCTCTCGGACTTCGACCCGATGTCGTGATCGGCGACATGGACTCGGTCGGCGAACGTGCGCTCGAGACGGCCCGCCGAAGTGACACGACGATCGTCGAGGCCCCGCGCGACAAGGACCTCACCGACACCGAACTCGCGATCGCCCATGCTCTGGAGCACGGAACGGAATCGATCACGATCCTGGCCGGCGGCGGGGATCGGATCGACCATGTCCTCGGCATCGTGTCGGCCGCGGCCCATCCCGATCTCGCCGCGCTCGAAAGCGTGAACATCCGACTCGGCCGCGATCTGATGCACGTCGTGCACGGTGGCCGGCGGTGCTCACTCGAACTGCCGGTCGGAACGACACTCAGCCTCATCCCCCTGGCCGGCCACGCGCACGGAGTCACGACGAGCGGACTTCGGTGGCCGCTGCGTCACGAGACACTGCACGGTTCGGCAGCTCGGGGTGTGAGCAACGAGTGCTCGCATCCGGAGGTCACGGTCTCCGTCGAGTCCGGCGTCGTCGCCGTCGTCATTCCCCGCCACTTCTCCGAAACGGAACCCTCATGAAACCGAACCGCCGCAACCGATACCTCGGTCTCGTCGCGATCGTGGCGATCGCCGCCGCCGTCTCTTCGTGTGGATCCGATGACGAGCGAGTCACCTCCCTCACCCTCGTCGCCTACGACTCGTTCACTCCGCCCGACGGCGCCTTCGACGAATTCACCCGGCAGACCGGAATCAGCGTCGAGATCGCCACCGCCGGCGACACCGGGGAAATGGTCGCCAAGGCCGCCCTGACTTCGGGCAATCCCGAGGGAGACGTGATGTGGGGCGTCGACACCACCTTCCTCTCGCGTGCCATCGATGCCGACATCTTCGATCCGTACGTCTCGGACGTGGCCCCGATCAGCCAAGCCATTCGTCCTTACGTCGAAGGTGACACCGTGACCCCGGTCGACTTCGGCGAGGTGTGCGTCAACTACGACGTCGCCGCGCTCGAATCCCTCGACCTCGCTCCCCCGACGTCGTGGGCCGACCTCGTCGACCCCGACTACGCGAACCTTCTCGTCACGCCCAGTGCCTCGGCGTCATCGGTCGGCCTCGCGTTCCTCCTCGGCTCGATCGCCGATCAGGGAGACGAAGGTTGGGAGGACTACTGGAAGGCCCTCGTCGGAAACGGAATCCTCGTCGTCGACGGTTGGAACGAGGCCTACTACAGCGAGTTCACCCGGTACGGCGGCGACCGTCCACTCGTCGTGAGTTACGCGACGAGCCCGCCGGCCGAAGTGATCTTCTCCGATCCGCCACTTCCGTCAGGAGCACCGGCGCCCACGTCGGTCGTCGAGTCGACGTGCTTCCGACAGGTGGAGTACGCCGGGGTGTTGCGCGGCACCGACCACGTGGATGCCGCCCGTTCGTTGGTCGACTATCTCGTGGGTGCACACTTCCAGTCGCTGCTTCCCGAGAGCATCTTCGTGTATCCGAGCAACGCGACGGTCGAGCTGCCCGCATCGTTCGAGCGATACGCAACCGAGGTCGCCGCACCACTCTTCTTCGACGCCCCGTACATCGAGGCCAACCGCGAACGACTGATCGAGGCATGGACGCGCATCGTGTCGTGAGCCGGTCCTTCTCGCGGCGAGGAGGTGCGGGGTTGCTCTGGGGTGCCCCCGCACTCTTCTTGGTGGCGACGGCGACCGTGATCCCTTTCGTCGGTCTCGTCGTGCACGCACTGGGAGCCGGTGACCTGATCGCGGTCTGGAGGCGACCCGGGGTCGCGGGTACGGCCTGGTTCTCGGTATGGATGGGAACGGTCTCGACCCTCGTCACGCTCGGCGTCGGACTTCCGGCGGCATGGATCGTGGCCCGACACCGGTTCTACGGTCGGGATCTGATCCGCGTGGTACTGGGCGCTCCCTTCGTCCTACCGACCGTCGTGGTCGGTGCCGCCTTCCTCGCACTCGCGCCCGACGGACGCGGAATCGCGGCCATCGTCGTCGCCCATACGTTCTTCAACATTTCGGTCGTCCTGCGCACGACGACTCCCGTGTTCTCGACCATCTCCGACGACCTCATCGATGCTTCGCGCACTCTCGGCGCGACTCGGACCCGAGTCCTCCTCGACATCGTGTGGCCACTCACCCGGTCCGCCGTGACGGCGGCGGCCGGTTTGGTCTTCGTTCTGTCGGCGACCTCGTACGGCATCGTGCGCATTCTCGGTAGCGCCACCCGTTCCACCATCGACGTCGAGATCTATCGGCGCGCGATCGAATTCGGAGATCCTTCCGGTGCCGCCGCTCTCGCCCTCACCCAAGCCGTTGCGATGCTCATCGTCGTCACCTGGTCCGCATCACGCCGCGGGATTTCTCTGACCAACGTGGCGAACGGAAGCCGACGGCCGCTCCACCACGTCGGCCGGATCTACATCTGGGCACTCACCGCCACCGTGGTGCTTCCGCTCGGAGCACTCATCACCCGATCGTTCCGTGATGCCGGCGGCTGGACCGTCTCGGGCTGGCGCACGGTGTTCGGCGACCCCCACTCCCGACTCGCGGGAGTCGACCTCCTCGGTGCCATCGGCAACTCTCTCCGATTCGCCGTGTTCACCGCCGCCATTGCGGTGCCCATCGCGATCCTCGTCACCCGTCCGCGGCGTCATTCGAGACTCGTCGACTTCATCGTCTCCACTCCGGTCGCGTCGTCGGCCGTCGTCGTCGGACTCGGCATCCTCATCACCTACGACGTGCGCCCGTTCGATTTCCGGTCAGCATGGTGGCTGATTCCCGTCGTCCACGCGAGCGTGGCGTTGCCGTACGCGTTGCGATCGATCACGCCCCTGGTGGCGGCGATTCCCGCCGGACTCGGCGAGGCCGCGGCCACACTCGGCGCCTCACCATGGAAGGCATGGTGGTCGGTCGAGCTTCCCTTGCTGCGCCCGGCCCTCGCCACGGCAACGGCAACCTCGCTCGCTGTCTCTCTCGGCGAATTCGGGGCCACGAGTCTTCTGACCCGCCGCGATACGCGCACCCTTCCACTTCTCGTCGAGTCCCTGCTCGGTCGTAGCGGAGGAGTCGGCAACACCGCTGGTTCGGCCGCCGCGACGTTGTTGTTGGTGATCACCGGACTCGTCATCGTCTTGCTCGACCGCGGACTACGCGCATGAGCCTCCAACTCGTCTCGATCGGTGTTTCGTTCGGCGACCGTCGGGTTCTCGACGACGTCTCACTGACGGTTCCCACGGGGCAGACGCACGCCCTGCAGGGTCCGTCGGGCATCGGCAAATCGACCTTGCTACGCGTGGTGAGTGGACTGCTCGCACCCGACCAAGGCCGGGTTCTGATCTCCGGACGCGATGTGACATCGGTGCCGGTGCACGAACGCTCGGTCGGGTTCGTCTTCCAGGATTCGCAGTTGTTCCCGCATCTCGATGTCGCCGGCAACATCGCCTTCGGACTGCGCATGCAAGGACTCGAGCGATCACTCATCGGGAAATCGGTCGTCGAATGGTTGGCCCGAGTGGACCTGTCCGATCGCGCGCATCAAGACGTCCGGACGCTCTCGGGTGGCGAGATCCGACGAGTGGCCCTGGCCCGCGCCCTCGCGCCCCGGCCTCATGTCCTCCTCCTCGACGAACCTTTCACCGGCCTCGATGCCGAGTTACGTGTCCGACTCGCCGATCTCGTGCGCGAATTGCTTCACGACACGAAGACCACCGCGCTCTTGGTCAGCCACGATGACGATGACGTTCGCCGCGTCGCCGATTCCGTCCATCGATTCTCGGATCCGCTGTAGTTTTCTCTCGTGGTCGACTCGCTTCGCATCGGTTTTCTCGGAGCCGGCCTCATCGCCGAGTACCACTCGAAGAGCATTCGTCGCGCCAACCTGCCGTTCGCACTTCGGCGAGCCGGCGTCTTCGATCCTGATCGATCCCGAGCCGAGCGATTCGCCAACGCGAGTGGACACAGCGTTGCGTCCTCGGTCGACGAAGTCCTCGATACGTGTGACGCCGTGTACGTCTGCACCTGGACGTCGGAACACCTTCCACTCGTCGAAGCAGCCGCCGACCGCGGACTCGCGGTCTTCTGCGAGAAACCCCTCGCCACGACTCTCGGCGACGCCCACCGCGTCGCCGATGCCCTCATCACTTCTGGAGTCACCAATCAGGTCGGGCTCGTCCTGCGTCATTCGCCGGCCTATCTCTGGGCCGCGCACCTGATCGCCGAACCCAAGGCTGGTCGGGTGATGAGCGTCGTGTTCCGCGACGATCAGTTCATCCCGATCCAGGGTCACTACGCCTCGTCCTGGCGCGGTGACCGCGACAAAGCCGGGGCCGGAACCCTCATCGAGCACAGCATCCACGACATCGACATGCTCCACGCGTTGGTCGGTCCGATCGAGTCGGTGAACGCCCGTTGGTCGAACTTCCACGGCCACGACGGCATCGAGGACGTCGTGAACGCCATCGTCTCGTTCGCCGGGGAGGATTCGACCTCGGGAACTCTGTCGAGCATCTGGCACGACAATCTCGCCCGGCCGAGTCTGCGTCGGGTCGAGGTGTTCACCGAGCGTCGCTACGTGGCGATCGAAGGCGACTGGACGGGCCCTGTCACTTGGTCGGATACCGACGGCACGACCGGCTCACTGGCTGGCGACGCACTCGTAAAAGCCACTCGCGAACTCGTACCCCGACACGGCAATCCCGACGCCGCGTTCCTGCTCTCGGTTCGGGACGGCGTTCCGTCATTCCCCGATGCGCGTGTCGCGTTGCGGGCCCACGAAGTCGTCGACGCGATGTACCGCTCGGCGGCTGAAGGGGGTCGCACGGAAAGAGTCGGTGTCGCCTCGTTCCGTATTCGCCCGGCCACCACGGACGAGATCCGACCACTACGACTCGATGTCCTGCGGCGCGGAATGACGAATCGATCGGTGAACTTCGATGGCGACGACGATCCCACGACCATCCACCTCGCCGCCGTCGACCACGATGATCGTGTGGTGGCCACCAGCACCTGGCTCGAACGGCCGACTCCCACGGGCGACAAGGCCGTCCAATTGCGCGGCATGGCCACGGCCCGAACACTTCAAGGCACGGGGCTCGGCGGTCGATTGCTCGAGGAGGGAATAGCTCGCGCTCGTCGACATGGTTTCGATCGGGTGTGGGCCAATGCGCGCGATGCAGCACTTCCCTTCTATTCCCGGCACGGATTCTCCGTGGTCGGCGACGGCTTCATCGAGTCCGTCACCGAACTTCCCCATCACGTGGTCGAACGCCGCATCGACTGAGTCGACCCGGCGTCGTCGCGCGAGGTCAGCCGGCGACCGGAACGTCGGTGGTGAGTCGAACCGAAGTCGAGGGATCGGGTTGGGCGAGGATCTCCAAGGTCCAGATGCCCTCCGACAAGAGCGCGACACTTCCCACGAAATGGTTCGGTTCCGTCTCGACCACGGGAATGGTGAGCGGCGGCAAGGACGGATCGGGTTGGACCATGCGCATCGACAACGAGGACATCCGTTGCAGGGTGCCACCCGAGGGGGTGATCAACACGTGGATCTCGTTGCTTCCGATGACACCCGGTGTCACCGTGACCGCGGCGATGAGCGAACCCTGGGCGATCGTCGTCTCGAAGACCGCGGCACGGGTCGTGGCGCGGGGCGGTTCGGCGACCAGATAAGCCGTGGTCGCGAAGACGGCTAGTGCGATCACGACTTCGACCGCCATGATCCGGCGCAGAGCGTTGCGGGTCGGCTCGTCAGCATTCGCGCGAACGATGAGCGTTCGCGCCAACGCTCCCAACGTGATGGCACCGATGGCGAGGGCCACTTTCACGAGAACCGAACGACCCCACGCGCTCTCCCCTAGAGCGGCGAGTCCCCCGGCCAGATGATGCACCTGCCAGATGCCCGTGGCCACGGCGATCGGCGCACACCACGTGGCGATCCTCGAGAACCGAACGAGGCGACCCGGCTCGCCGATTCCTCCGATGATCACGACGAGCAGACCTCCGACCCAGAGAGCCACGGCGGTGAGATGCACAGCGTCCACGGCGACGCTGACCCCGGCCCGGCGAGACGCACTCGGATGACCGGCAGCCGAGAAGGTGATCACCGTGGCTGCGCCGAACAAGGTGGTGAGCGAACGCCACCATGTGCTCGCCAATCTTCCGCTCCGGTCGACGGTGGGCACGACCCCCATGGCGAGAACGACGAGACCGGCCACGAGACCGAGGCGGACGATCAACGCGATTCCGAGTCGGGTGTCGAGCACCGAAGACCACCGCGTCGAGTCGAAGGCATCGGCCCAACTCCCACCGTGCGAGTACGGACCCTGCAGCGCGAAGTGCGCGAGTGTCGCGAGCGCGAGAACCCCGAGTGACCACGTCGTCACCGACCAGACGCGGCGCGCGACCTTTCGCTCGCCGGCCATCGTCATGATTCCGCCGGCGACGAGGGCCAAGGCGAGGTAGGCCAGGAATCGACTCACTCCGATTCCGAGGCCGAGGCCCGACTGGGCCTCGCGCTGCGACAGCACCGTCGACACGAGGCCACCGGCATCGACCGTCGCGCCGCCGGCTCCGACCTCGAAGGTGTAGGCGCCCTCGGCCACGTGCCCATCGGCCGAGACGACCCGCCACGCGACCACATACAGACCGTCGTCCAATTCGGGGAGCCCACCCGCCACGACCACCGTGGCATCGCTCGATGACACGGTCGCCGCGTCGATCTCCACCGAAACACCGTCCTGATCGAAGAGTTCGATCGAGTCCGATGAAGTAATGACCGGTTCACTGAAGTCGAGGAAGATCTCCGACGGGCCGACGGCCAACACCGAAGACGGTGACGGGTCGGAGGAGTCGAGATCGGCGTGCGCGCTCGCCGCACCGACTCCCGTTCCGAGCCATACGATCGCGACGACGGCGAGAGTTCGGCGCAGGAACCTCATCCCATCACCCTCGCCGGCTCCACGCCATCGACGGTCAGTCGCCCCATCAACCAGGCCAACTTCTCGGCATCAGGGAGACGACGAACCGCCGGGGGGAGATCGGTCAGGCCCATCGATCCGCGAGACTTCCACATCATCGTCATCACGTTGAGGTCCTCGCGCACATAGTCGGTCGACCAGCAGCCGGATCCGTCGAAGTTCCGCCAACCGAGATCGCCGAGGTGCACCTCGACCTCGCGCCAACGTCGAAGCGGAAGATCGGTCATCGGGACCACGATGCCCGTCACCATGCGCGCGTCGCCGTACCAACCAGAACGAGCGCGCGCGATCGCACCTTCCAGCGCGTAGACGGAGCGCCGGATACCGCTCACGTGATCTCCCGCCGAACGAGAGGATGCTTCTTCGATGGCGGCGACCCGCGCCGGCATGCCACCCGGATACTGCTCGCCCACCGTGCCGTTCTCGGCCGCTTCGAAGAGCCGCGTGAGACTGTCGCCCTGTTGTTCGATGTGGGCGAGCACGTGTCCGATGGTCCATCCGGGAAGCCGCGAGTTTCGACTCACGTCCGTATCGGACACATCGACCAATCCGGCGAGCATCCGCTGGTGGGCCGCCGACATCCCCTCGACCTGTCGGTTGAGACGAACGGGGTCGAAGGTTCGCTCCACCGAGAAAATCGTAGTGCGATCAGGCGAGCGGCATGGTGCGCCGGGGCACGACCACGACGGTGCCATCGGGATCTCGGTGAACCGACACCGAGACTCCGTAGAACTCCGAGAGCGTCTCGGCCTGCAACACGTGTTCGGCCGGACCGCTCGACACGCAATGACCTTGATGCAGGAGTGCCAGACGATCGCTGTAGAGACCGGCCAACGTGAGATCGTGCATCGCCGACACGACGGTGAGGCCGTGTTCGCGGCGCAGTCGATCCACGAGTTCGAGCGCCTGCTGCTGATGACCGATGTCGAGCGCGCTCGTGGGCTCGTCGAGGAGAAGTATGGGTGCCTCTTGCGCCAGGGCCCGGGCGATGACGATGCGCTGGCGTTCGCCACCCGACAGAGTGCCGAGTCGACGCTCGGCGAACTCGACCACGTCGAGTCGCTCGAGGACGTTGCGCACGAGATCGCGGTCAGCCGAGGTCTCACGCCCGAAGTACGTCACGTACGGATTGCGGCCCAGCAGCACGTACTCGAAAGCGGTCATGTCGTCGGGTATCGACGGCGACTGCGGAACATGGGCCACCAACGAGGCGCGTCGACGGGTGGACCGCAGGTCGAGTGGTGCGCCATCGATCAGGATCTGACCCGAGTACGCCACGAGTCCGGCCACCGAACGCAACAACGACGACTTGCCGGCCCCGTTCGGACCGATGAGACACAACCACTCACCGGGGCGCACGGTGTCGGTGAACGGATGAACGGCGGTCGATCTCTCGTACGAGACCGAGACATCGGAGAAGGACAAGGACGTCATCGCGTGGCCCCCTGACGACTCCGAAGAACGACGATGAAGAATGGCGCACCGATGAATGCCGTGACCACACCGATCGGTGTCTCGGCCGGATCCGAGAGGACCCGACCGGGCACATCGGCCAGGATCAGGAACGCCGCACCGAGCAGAACCGAGAGCGGCAACAGTCGCCGATAACTCGCACCAGCGAGGAATCGGATGAGATGCGGGACCATGATTCCGACGAACCCGATGAGACCGCTCACGCTCACGACGGCTGACGTACCGAGGGTCGCGGCGACCACCACCGTGAGGCGGATGCGGTCGACCGGCGCACCGAGAGACTGCGCCTCGTCCTCCCCGATGCGCAAGACATCGAGCAAACGCCGGTGCGCAAGGAGTACTCCCCCGCTGACGATCACGTACGGCGCGACCAAACGGACGTCGTCCCATGTGGCGGTGGAGAGTCGGCCGAGGATCCATGAATACACCTGACGAACGACTTCGGAGTTCTTCTGCAACATGAACGTCTGGATCGCGGTGGCGAGCGATGTGACGGCGACCCCGGCCAGGACGAGCGTCGCCGAGGCCCGCGAGGCACCGAAGGCGGCGCCGACCAGATAGGTGAGCAACACCGCGACGAGGCCGCCGACGAACGCCGCGAGCGGTAACGGGTCGACCGGCCACGACTGCGTGGACGTCCGGTTCACCACGATCACCACCGTGGCGCCGAGACCAGCACCGGCCGCCACTCCGAGCAGATACGGATCGACGAGCGGATTACGAAAGACACCCTGGAAACTCGCCCCGGCCAAGGACAACATGGCGCCGACGATGCCGGCCAGCACCACTCGTGGCATCCGGATCTGCCAGAGCACCGTGCTCTGGAGTTTCGATGCGCCGCTGTCGACATGCACGAACGGCAGACGATCGAGGAGTTCGAGCGGCACTCGCCACCAGGCCGGGCCGGCCGGTCCGATCATGGCCCCGAAGAGGAACGCCAGTGCAAGAAGCAATGTGGCGACCACCAACCACCACGAACGACGGTTCGCGGAGGACATCGGCGCGGGCGCGAGGGCGGTCATGATTCGATCAACCAACGACTCCGGCAATCGCTTCTGCGATGGCCCGTAGGTAGTCGACGACTCGTGGACCCCAACGCGAGGCGATGTCGTCGTCCATCTCGATCACGTTCCCGTTCGAGACGGCCGCGAGACCCTCCCAGCCCGGTCGTCCGGCGACGGTGGTCGCGTCGACTCCGCAACACTTGGTGTCGGCCAGGAAGATCAGATCGGGGTCCTGCGTCACGATGAACTCGGCCGAGAGCTGCGGATAATCGGTGTCACCTTCGGTCGCGTCGGCGATGTTGCGAAGGCCGAGCATCGAGTACAGCGAGCCGATGAACGTGTTCGACGTGACCGAGAAATACGTGTCGTCGAGTTCGTGGTAGTAGGTCAACGGTTCGGCGAGTTCGGGAGCACCGGCGACGATCCCGTCGATCGCTGAACTCATGTCGGCGACCAGGGCCGCCGCTTCATCGACTCTTCCGACACGCGCACCGAGTTCGTCGATCTGCTCGTAGACCTCGTCGATCGTGCTCGGGGCGAGGCCGATCCAGGTGTCGATGCCGATGGCCGCCAATTGTCCGCTGATTCCCGACGAGTCGTCGGAAATGACGACGAGGTCGGGTTCGTATTCGGAGATCGCTTCCACATTGGGTTCGAAGGCCGACAGATCGGTCAGAACCGCTTCGGTCTCGGCCGGGAAGGTCGACAACGAGTCGACCGCCACGACCTGAGCACCGGCGCCGATGGCGAAGAGCATCTCGGTGTGACTCGGCGAGAGAGACACGATCCGCTGGGGCGCGTCGACCGGAGTTCCGGACTCGACGACCGTCGAATCGCTCTTGGCCGAAGTGTCGGACGAACCGGAGTCGCCGCCACCACACGCACCGACGAGCAGGGCAGCAGCGAGCAACCCCACCCAACGCCGATGAACCTTTTTCATAAGAGCCTCCTCATTGCCTAGAGGAGGCAAGAGGAGTGCGAGGTTCGCTCGCGATCCACCCTTGCCTCGAGGGTTCGGTATCGCATTCAGGCCAGGCGACCGGACTCGCTGCTCGTGGCGAACCACGTGCAGACCACCGTTGCGGGACAGTGCCGGGATCTCACCGGACTTCGCTGGGTCGGAATGTGTCGGCTATTGCCGACCCACGGAAACTAACACTTCCGTCGAGGGGCCGAGGACTTCCCCTCCGTGAGCAGGTGGTCGTAGCCTCGCCGCCGTGACCGAACACGACGCGCCAACGGAGGATCCGCGTCCGACCGGACTCCGCAGTGCCGAATCGCTCGTGGTGGTTCTCACCGGAAACGGCAAAGGCAAGAGTTCCTCGGCCTTCGGCATGGTGATGCGGGCGATCGCTCGCGACTGGAAGGTCGCGGTGGTGCAGTTCATCAAGTCGGGCGACTGGGCGGTCGGCGAACAGCAGATCTGCGAACGCCTCGGAGTGACGTGGCTCGCGCTCGGCGCCGGATTCACCTGGGATTCGAACGATCTCGAACACGACAAGGTGATCGCCCGCGATGCCTGGAAGACGGCCACCGACCTCATCGCTTCCGGAGACTTCGATCTCGTCGTTCTCGACGAGATCACCTACCTGCCCACATGGAACTGGATCGACACGTCGTCGGTGGTGGAGACGATCGCGAACCGCCCCTCGCACGTGAGTGTCATCTGCACGGGGCGCGATGCTCCCCCACAACTGATCGACATCGCCGACACCGTCACCTCGATGACGAACGTGAAGCACGCTTACGACTCCGGGATCGCCGCCAAGCGCGGCATCGACTACTGATGCTGACCGTTCTCACCGGGGGTGCCCGCAGCGGTAAGAGCTCTCTCGCCGTCGAGTGGGGTACTCGTCATCCTGGTCCGGTGATTTTCGTGGCGACCGCGCCGCTTCTCGACGACGACATGCGCGATCGCGCCGCGCGGCACCGAATCGAGCGGCCGGACTGGCCGACCATCGAGGAGCCGCACGATCTCGAACCGATCCTCGCCGAAGCACCCGAAGGTTCTCTCGCGATCGTCGACTGCATCACCTTGTGGGTCTCGAACCTGATGTGGCGCGGCGATGACGACACCGCGATCATCGCTCGTGCCGTCGACCTGGCCCGAGTGGCAGGCAGTTCGTCGGCTCGAATCGTCGCCGTGACCAACGAAGTCGGATCGGGCGTGCACCCCGAAACCGAACTCGGACGGCGCTATCGCGATCTCCTCGGAAAGGTCAACCAGATCCTCGTGGGGGCGAGTGAGCGTTCGTTCCTCCTCGTGGCCGGACGCGCCATCGCGCTCCAACCGATCGCGGACGTCGCGCCATGACCCGCTCGTGGCTCGAAGCCCAACTCGCGAACCTCATCGAGGCGGACGAAGAATCTCGCACTGCCGTGCGCGAAAGAGTCGCCGACATCCTCCGCCCACTCGATGCCACCAAGTCGCTCGACGACGTCGCGATCTGGATGTCGGGCTGGCAAAGGATTCCGCGCCCGGTGGTCGAGCGACCGGTCGCCCTCGTATTCGCGGCCAATCACGGTGTCGCCCGGGCGGGTGTGAGCAAGTATCCGATCGAGGTGACGTCCTCGATGGTCGCCGCGTTCCGATCGGGATCGTCGACCATCAATGCGTGGGCCAAGGTCGCCGGGGCGACGGTCGACGTGATCGACGTCGGTGTGGACGAGCCGAGCGGTGACATACGCGTGGTCACGGCCGTACCGAGTGAACGCTTCGACCAGGTGGTGACAACCGCTCGCCACGCCGTCGAAACGCTCGACGCCGATCTGTTGGTGATCGGCGAGATGGGTATCGGCAACACGACGGCGGCGGCCGCGGTCTGTCATGCGTTGCTCGGTGAGTCGGCCGAACTCTGGGTCGGCCGCGGCACCGGCGTGGACGACTCGACACTCTCCGTCAAGACCGTTGCCGTGCGCGAGGCGGTGGCGCGTCTGCGGCGCGAGCATCCGGCCGCTTCACCCCTCGACGTTCTGGCCGAGGTCGGTGGACTCGAACTCGTCGCCATGGCCACCGCCATCGTCGCCGCTCGCCAACGATCGTTGCCGGTCCTTCTCGACGGTTACGTCGTGACGGCCTCGGCTCTGGCGGTCGCGAAGTGTGCCGAGTCGGCACTCGCCCACTGTTGGGTCGGGCATCGCTCGGCCGAACCGGGCCATACGCGTGTTCTCGAGCACCTCGACGCCCGACCTCTCGTCGACCTCGGACTCCGACTGGGTGAGGCGAGTGGCGCCATGGCGGCCGTTCCCCTCGTGCGCATGGCGTGTGCCGGCGTGAGCGACGTACCGACGTTCGCCGAATGGTTCGGTGCCCGATGACCGGCCTGATCGGCGCGATCGTGTTCCTCACGCGTCTCCCGATTCGTACGCGTCGGAACCTCGAGACCGCGCGGAGCGTGCCGTGGTTCCCCTTCGTGGGAGCACTGATCGGCGCGACAGTCGGTGGAACCGCCGCCGTGCTCCAACCGTGGGCATCACCCGCGGTCGCGGCCGGGGTCGCGGTGGCGGTCGGCCTCCTCGTCACGGGCTGTTTCCACGAAGACGGCCTCGGCGACGTCGCCGACGCTTATGTGGGTGGCTGGACCCACGACGACCGACTGCGCATCCTGAAGGATTCGCGTCATGGGACCTACGGCGTCGCCGCCATCGTTACATCGATCGCGGTGCGCGCCTTCGCCCTCGCTTCTTTGGTCGAAAGCGGTCCGAAGGTCGCCCTCGCCGCCGCGGTGAGTGCGCACACGATGGCCCGGGTCGGTGCGCTCGGCGTGATGATCATCGGCCGTCCGGCCGTGGGAGAAGGTCTCGGCGCCGATTACGTCGCCACGATGCGCCGCGGGACGGTGGTCATCGGCATCTCCGTGGGCCTGGCCATCAGCGCACTGGCGATCGGCTGGTGGAGTCTGCCCGCCCTCGGCGGAACGGTCGTCCTCGCCTCGATCATGAATCTCTGGACCAACCACAAGATCGGTGGATTCTCCGGCGATCTCCTGGGCGCCACCGAACAAGTCGCCGAGATCGCACTGTTGGTGCTCATCTCGATCCTGAGTCGACACCACTCTCTTTGGTGGTGAGTCGACCGGCGGACGACGCGACGACGGTTGATCGTTGCGATCAGGAGCCGGCGACGAGAGCGGCGATCCGGCGAATGCCCTCTTCGAGATCGGCGTCACCGAGCGCGAACGAGAATCGCGCGTAACCGGGCGAACCGAACGCCTCCCCGGGCACGAAGGCGACCTTGGCCTCCGACAGCACGATGTCGGCGAGGTCCATGGACGTCGCGGCAACTTTGCCGTTGAAGGTTCGGCCGAGCAGTCCGGTGACGTTCGGGTAGCAATAGAAGGCCCCTTGCGGTTCGATGCACGTGACCCCGGGGATCGCGCTCAGCATCGCGTGCATCGTGCGACCGCGTCGCTCGAAAGCCTCGCGCATCATCGCCACCGCCGAGAGATCGCCCGACACGGCGGCGAGGGCGGCGACCTGGGCGACGTTGCTCACGTTCGACGTCGCGTGACTCTGGAAGTTGATCGACGCCTTCATCACATCGGAAGGTCCGATCATCCAGCCCACGCGCCAGCCGGTCATCGCGTAGGTCTTGGCCACTCCGTTGACGATCACGCATTGATCGGCGAGGTCGGGCACGAGGGTCGGCATGCTCGTGAACCGGTGCGGGCCGTAGGTGAGGTGCTCGTAGATCTCGTCGGTCACGACCCAGATGCCCTTGCGCACGGCCCATTCGCCGATCGCCTTCACTTCTTCGGGCGGATACACGGCTCCCGATGGGTTGTCGGGTGACACGAACAGGAGAACCTTGGTTCGTGGTGTGAGTGCTTTCTCGAGTTGATCGATCGTCACCCGAAAGCCGGTCTCCTCCGTCGTGTCGATCACGACCGGAACCCCACCGGCAAGGGTGATCGCCTCGGGATAGGTGGTCCAGTAGGGCGCGGGCACGATGACTTCGTCACCCGGGTCGCAGAGCGCGGCGAATGCCGTGAACACCGCATGCTTTCCACCGTTGGTGACGAGGACTTGGTTGGCCGTGGTCTGGAAACCGCTGTCGCGGAGCGTCTTGACCGCGATGGCCTCGCGCAGTTCGGGCAGTCCGGCCGCCGGTGTGTAGCGGTGGAACTTCGGATCACGACACGCACGCACCGCGGCTTCGACGATGTGCTCCGGGGTCGGGAAATCCGGCTCGCCGGCGCCGAAACCGATCACGTTCTCCCCGGCCGCCTTCAGCGCCTTGGCCTTGGCGTCGACCGCGAGTGTGGCGGATTCCGCAATGGCCGCCAGTCGAGAAGATGTGCGATTCCGTTGGGGGGACGAACTCATGCCTGCCATGCTTACACAGTGAGCACAACCGACCCCCGTTCTGTTCGGATTCCGGACGATCTACTCCCCCGCGACGGACGTTTCGGTTGTGGCCCCTCCAAGGTCCGACCCGAGCAGGTCGACGCGCTTTCGGCGGCCGGACGCGCACTTCTCGGGACCTCACATCGTCAAGCCCCGGTGAAGAACCTCGTGGGCCGTGTGCGTACCGGACTCACGCAGTTGTTCGGTCTACCCGACGGCTGGGAGATCGTGCTCGGCAACGGTGGATCGACGGTCTTCTGGGACGTCGCCACGTTCGGGCTCATCGACTCCAAGAGTCAGCATCTCGTGTTCGGCGAGTTCTCGTCGAAGTTCGCCGAGGCCGCCAAGTCGGCCCCGCATCTCGCCGATCCCGTCGTCATCGACAGCGCGCCCGGCACCCACCCGCTCGCCGTCGCCGATCCGTCGGTCGACGTGCACGCCTTCACCCACAACGAGACCTCGACCGGCGTGATGATGGATCTCGCTCGACCGGCGGGTAGCGAAGCCTTGGTCGTGGTCGACGCCACCTCGGCCGCCGGCGGACTCCTATGGAATCCGAGCGACGTCGATGTCTACTACTTCGCCCCGCAGAAGTGCTTCGCATCCGACGGCGGACTCTGGATCGCCGCGTGCTCACCGGCAGCCCTCGATCGAATCAGAACCATCGGCGC
The DNA here is from genome assembly GCA_964563545.1 of uncultured Bifidobacterium sp. Lineage (GTDB taxonomy): Bacteria > Actinomycetota > Acidimicrobiia > Acidimicrobiales > Ilumatobacteraceae > Casp-actino8. Next base: position 32,904 of record CAZLXB010000009.1, read on the forward strand.
GAGCGAGCGTTGGGTGCCGGCGTCGCTCGATCTGAAGATCGCCCTCGACAACAGCGTCGCCAATCAGACCTACAACACACCGGCTCTGGCCACCCTCGTGATGCTCGCCGAACAGATCGATTGGATGAATTCGATCGGCGGCCTCACCGCATGCAACGAGCGTTCGCGCCGGTCGTCGTCGACTCTCTACTCGTGGGCCGAAGCCCGTGAATGGGCGACCCCATTCGTGGCCGACCCCGCCCATCGTTCGCACGTCGTGGGCACAATCGATGTCACCGGCGTCGACGCCAACGATGTGTGTGCCGCTCTCCGTGCCAATGGTGTCGTCGACACCGACAGCTACCGCAAACTTGGTCGCAATCAGCTCCGCGTCGGCATGTTTCCGGCCATCGACCCCGATGACGTCGCCGCCCTCACGGCCTGCATCGATCACGTGGTCGAACGACTCGCATCCTGATGGAAGTCGCCGACGTCCTCACCTGGTACGGGCTGTCCGAGCCCCTGCGTCGACCGGTGCTCGTGGTGGCCCTGAGCGGATACTTCGACGTCGCCCAGACCGCGACCAACGCCCTCGAATATCTGATCGCCCAAACCGAGTACGAGGACGTCGCCCTCATCGATTCGGATCCCTTCTTCGACTTCACCCGCTTGCGACCCGAGGCACGCCTCGATGAGGACGGTGAGCGTTACATCGAGTGGCCCGACAACTCGATCGTCGCCCTGCGTTTTCCCGACGCCGCACGCGATGTCGTGGTGATGTCGGGAGTCGAACCCCATGTGCGTTGGCGCACCTTCGTTCGCTGCCTTCTTGCCACCTACACCCGACTCGGATGCGAGGCCATCGTCACCGTGGGTGCGGCGGTCGACAACATTCCGCACACGCGGGTACCACCGGTCGTGGGCAGCACGGTCGACCCACGGCTCGCGCGCTCTCTCGGCCTCGCCCGACCGAGTTATCAGGGAATCACCGGTGTGGCCGGCGTTCTGCAGGAACAGTTCGAGCGCGAGGAACTCCCGGCGATCTCGCTCCGAGTCGGGGTGCCGTACTACCTCGGCAACACCGAACACCCGCAGTCGTCGGCCGCACTTCTGCGCCACCTCGAACACGTTCTCGGTGTGCCGACCCAACACGCTGGCCTGCGCGAGGAGATCGACCGCGCCCGCGCTCTGCACGATCATCTCGTGGAGGCCGATCAGAAGGCACGTGCCCACGTGCGCATGCTCGAGGTCGATTTCGATCGGCGAGCCGAGGCCGCGCTCCCCTCGGGCGACGACCTAGCCGCCGAATTCCAGAAATTCCTCGACGACCGACGCGACGAGAATCCGCCCGACTGACCTTCGTTCGACGGTCGAACCGTCAGTCGCGATTCTGGAGACGCTGCACCAGTCCGGCAACGAGCCTCGCCCGCCCGGGCATCGCCGTCACGTCGATCCATTCGTGATCGGCATGTGCGCCACCACCCACGGCGCCGAGACCATCGAGTGTGGCGACGCCGGCGGCGGCGGTGAAGTTGCCGTCCGAACCACCTCCCACCGCGACTCCGTCGATCGCACCGAGTCCGAGTTCTTCGGCGACTTCCTGTGCCAACGGGAACAGATCAACGGACGCCGAAGGTGGCATGGGTGGTCGGTTGAATCCACCACGCACGTCGATGCTCGCGCCGGCGACGGTGGGAACGAGACCGGCGAAGCACTTCTCGACCCGCTCGCGTTCGTCGGCCTCCACCACACGGCAATCGACCAGAACTCGCGCCAGTGCCGGCACGACGTTGTCGGCCGTGCCCGAGGAACTCACGGTCGGCGTGACGGTGGTACCCCGGCTCGGATCGCCGAACGTGGCGATCTTCAACACGAGATGGGCGACTTCCACCAGCGCGTTCACTCCCTTCTCGGGTTCGAGTCCGGCGTGCGCGGCCTTGCCCGAGACGAGGACCTCGAAAGTTCCGGTTCCCTTGCGCGCGGTCTTCAGCGCACCACCGTCCGCGCTCGGCTCGAGGACGAGCACCGCACCACACGCCCGCGCTCGCTCGATGATGAGATCGCGTGACTCACCCGATCCGATCTCCTCGTCGGCCGAGATGAGGATCTCCACTCCGCTTCGGTCGGCGAGCGTCGCCACACCGTGCACGGCCTGAACGATGCCGCCCTTCATGTCGAACACCCCCGGGCCGGTGGCCCGACCGCCCTCGACCGTGAACGGCCGCTGTTCGAGCGCGCCGAGCGGGAACACGGTGTCGTGATGTCCGACGATCAACACGCGAGGCTCGCCACCACCCGACCAGTGGACGTGTGGACCATTGGCACTCTCCACGATCTTCGGCAGCGATCCGAGTCGTTCCGACATGATGTCGGCCAACTCGTCGGCGCTGCGTCTGAGCGCGCCGAGATCGCGCGACGGGGATTCGATCGACACGAGTCGGCGTACATCGTCGATCATCGTGTCGAGATCGACTCCACCTTCCGTCCGGTTTCGGGCCACGACTCCATTGTGTCGCATACCGCGCCCTACAGTCGGCTCGTTTCCCCCCGAACACGAGGTCACCCATGAAAATCCGGTTCCGTCGTCAACTCAGCGCTCTGGTTTCGGCCGGCGCGATCTGCCTCGTATCGCTCACTGCATGTGGTGGCGACGACTCCGGTGAGTCGGTCACACCCGAAGTACCCGCCGACTCGATCGCGGCTACGGCGTCCTTCTCCGTGAACCCCGGCACCCACATGATCACGATCACCGATGCCGAGCCCGGCACCACACTCGTCGTGCTGGCCGACGACGGATCCGAAGTCGCCCGTGGTGACGTGGACGATCAGGGTTCACTCCTCTTCCGCCGCGTCGACGAAGGCTCGTACCGCGTGACCACCGACGATGGATCTCAGTCGAGTGATCCGATCGTGGTCTACGGACCGGA
>CAZLXB010000009.1:35909-37072 GCA_964563545.1 uncultured Bifidobacterium sp.
TTCTTCGAAGAGGCGCAGTTGCTCGACGGATACGACGCCATCGAAGCCGTCGCCGCCCAACCGTGGGTCGAGTTCAACGAAGTCGGCATGGTCGGCGTGAGCTACCCGGGCATCAGCCAGTTGTTCGTCGCCTCGACCCGACCGCCGAGCCTGTCGGCCATCACACCCCTGTCGGTTCTGGACGACAGTTACCGCTCGACGCTCTATCCGGGGGGCATCCTGAACACCGGATTCGCCGTCGAATGGACGTCGCAGCGCGTGAGTGAAGCCGCACCTTTCGGCCAGGAATGGACCAAGAAGCGTGCCGACGAAGGCGACACCGTATGTGCCGACAATCAGAAGCTGCGTCTGCAGAATCCGGACCTCGAAGCCGAGATCGACGCCAACCCGTATTACTCGGCCGAACTGGGCGACGAGATCAACCCGTCGAAGTTCGTCGGCTCGATCGAGGTACCGGTGTTCATGGCCGGCGCTTGGCAGGACGAACAGACCGGCGGACACTTCCCGGCCCTTCTCGACGACTTCACTTCGACCGACGACCTCTACGTGACGTTGCTCAACGGACTGCACACCGAATCGATTAGCCCGGCCGTGCTCCCGCGCTACGTCGAGTTCCTTTCGCTCTTCGTCGCCAAGAAGGTCCCGGACCTCACGGCCGCTATCGGCGCCGCGCCAACGCTCGCGTCGGCGATCTACGGCGTACCGACTTCGATCGTCGCCCCCAACCGCTTCGTCGGCCTCGATTACCCGAGCGCACTCGGCGCGTTCTCGAACGAACCGCGGATTCAGGTTCTGTTCGAAGAGGGAGCGGCCGACGGACAACCCGCCGCGTCGCCGCTCAATCGGTGGTCGGCCGGCTTCGATTCGTGGCCGATCGCTTCCACCGTCGCCACGAGGTGGCAACTCGGCGACTCGGGTCGCCTCGGGCCTTCCCTCACCTCGACCGGCAGCACCGAGTACACGGCTGATCCAACTGCGGTGCCCGGAACCTTCTACACCGGTTCAAGTTCGGGCATCTGGCGCGCCGACGTGACGTTCGATTGGGTGCGCAATCCGGAGGGCACGGCGGCGGTTTTCACTTCCGAGCCGCTGACCGATGATCTCGTGTTGATCGGTTCGGCCTCGGCCGACCTCTGGATCAGTACCGATGCAACCGACACCGA
>CAZLXB010000009.1:37172-48326 GCA_964563545.1 uncultured Bifidobacterium sp.
TGATCGGTTCGGCCTCGGCCGACCTCTGGATCAGTACCGATGCAACCGACACCGACCTCGAGGTGACGATCAGTGAGATGCGGCCTGATGGGAACGAGGTGTACGTGCAGAGTGGTTGGCTGCGGGCGAGTCAGCGCGCCCTCGACGACTCGTCGACCGAGCTGCAGGTCGTGCAGACCCATCTCGAATCCGACGTCGAGCCGCTCGTCCCGGGCGAAGCCGTCTTGGCACGCGTCGACATCTTTCCGTTCGCGCATGCGTTCCGCGCCGGATCGCAACTGCGAATCACCATCGATGCCCCCGGGGGAAATCGAGGCGTGTGGTCGTTCCGCTCGATCAGTGCGGGCGAGAAGGTGACGGTTCTCCACGATGCCGAGCATCCGTCGTCGATCGTCCTACCGGTGATTCCCGGAATCGAGGTGCCAGCCGGCTTGCCGGCCTGCGGTTCACTCCGCGGTCAGCCCTGCCGACCGATCTGATCGATCACTCAGCGATCACATCGAGAACCACGACCACCTCGCTGGTGTCGTGGGTCTCGAGTTCGAACTCACCCAACTTGTCGGCCACGAACTCGAAAGTGACTTCGTCACCCGACAACTCGATGTCATATCCGTGTAGGTGATACTCGTGCTCTTCGTCGCTGGTCACCACGATGGTGATCGGCGATCCGACCACGACCGATGCGTCGACGGGTGCGTCGTCCTCGAGATCGACTTCGAGATAGAGCGACTCGGTGGCCGGCGTTCCGGAGGCGGGAGTGTCCTTGCTCGCCGTGCTCGAGGGCGGAATCGGCGCGTCGGTGGGTGAGGCGATCGGAGATTCGGTGCTGGCCGGCGTCTCTTCGGTCGAGGTCGTGGCATCGTCACCACCGCAGGCGACGAGACTCAGAACGACGGGGATGGCGAGCAAAACGTAGCGACGACGACGCATGACGTGATTCTCGCACACGTGCCGTTTCGCGCCCAAGGCTGTCACCGGAGGTGGACTTCAGTCGCTCGCCGGAAGGTTCTTGGAGTCCTTGATCGACAACACCACACCGTCGAGGGCCGGGACCCCGGGGCCGGCCTTGCTGCACAGCAACTCGAGTTCACCCGATTCGTCGACGTAGCGCTTACCGATCGCACAGCCGGCGTCGTGACCGGCGGCTACGGCACCCGATGTGTTCCGACCGGCGGCCGACAACAGTGGTTCCACTCCGCCGACGGTCAGTGACAGTTCCTTCTTCGGAGTCTTCACCACCATGAGTTCGGTCGTGCACACCGCGCTGAAGATCCGGGCTCCGGGTTTCAAAGTCAGGCTCATGTGCGCTCCTCGGTCGTCGCGTGTGATCGCTCGGTCGTACTCACACCATCTTGTCGCATGCCGCGAGGAGGCCAGGGTGATCGGCGCGCAATCTCTCGGCCAACGATCGCCCGAGCGGTCGCGCGAGTTCGTAGACCGCCCGACCGATCTCGATGTCGCCCAGAGCCCGAACGCCCCGCATCTCGATCTCGGTCATTTCGTCGGTCGGACCGACGTGGATCACGCGCCCACCATGTTGCCGCTCCCACTTCGGGATCTCGCGTCGAGCCTGCCAGCGCCCGGCTCGACCAAGGATTCCCTGGCGCGGATCGGCGAACGCCGTCACGAGCAACAACAGATCGGCGGCCGGTGCGAGATCGGCTGAGGCCGCGCTGCGGAATCCGCCGTCGATGTAGCGACGACGACCGATCTTGTGCGGCCGCGCGGCCGGAAACACCGTGGAACTGGCCGCGGTGTAGTCGACCGCGCTCACCTCGTCGGCCCAGAGAATGCGTCGGCGGTAGGTCAGCATGCGCACTGCGACTCCGCCGTACGGCCCGCCCCGAGGATCACCCCCGTAACACGCCTCCGACAGGTCGCTCGCCCGAATCCACACGGGCCGAGTGATCGTCTGCCCGAGCGCCGACCATTCGGGGGCGAGTTCGGCGAAACGATGTCCGTGAGCGAGTGACGCCACGGCGTGCGAGCCCGCCGAGGTTCCGATCATCGGCCAGGACGAAATGTCGATTCCGGCGTCGAGCAACCCTTCGGCCACGCCCATGTTGAAGCCGTAGGCGTAACCGCCACCACCACCGAAGCACACCGAGATCGGAACGCGTTCGAGATTCATGCCCCGCCCCAACTCACGCGAGTCCGTAGGCCCGCGCGAGCACGTCGATCTCGTCGAAGTGCAGATCGAGCAGGTGCCAGAGATCGGGCACCAGTTCGCGACATGCGATCAGACCGAAATCGAGTCGGTCGAGATAGCTGTGCACAGTGATGTTGAGGCCCATACCGTCGGTGACGATCGAGATCGGGATGTAGTTCTCCATCTTGGCTCCGGACAGATACATCGGTGCGCGAGGTCCGGGAACGTTCGAGATCACGACGTTGAACGGGAGCAGATTCGCACGATCGGCCCAACGAAGTCGGGAGGCCAGTCGAGATGCTGCCGCCGCCAGAAGTGGCGAGGTGGCCTGTGCTCCTTCGGCGATCGCATCGGCCGGGATGAGCTCGAACTGTCGTTTGGCGGACTCCATGGCTTCGTGGCACAAGGCCACACGTTCGATCGGATCGGCAGTGGTGGTCGGCAGATCGGCCACGATTCCCGAAACCATGTTGGTCCAGGGCACCTCTTCGTCACCGGTGCGGAACGACACCGGAACCATGGCCCGTAGCGGACGATCGGGAAGGGCATCGTGCTCGATCAGGTAGTTGCGCAGCGCGCCGGTGCAGATCGCCATCACGATGTCGTTCACCGTGCCACCCGATGCGGTCTTGATGGCCTTCAACTTCTCGAGCGAGGCCGAACGCATGGCGAACCGACGGTGCGCGGTGATCGTGCGGTTCCATGGTGTGGGGGGTCCGGGGGTGAGTGGCAGGCGCACCCGATCGACCGGGCTCTCCGGATCGGGGCGACGGCTCACCGATCGGAGCGTGCGTCGCGCCCGACGCACGCCATCCTCGAGCGATGGAACCCCGAGCGAACCGGCGATCCCTTGCCCCACTCGCAAAGACAAGCGCATCGCTTTCACCGGATTCGACGCGAGCTTGGTGACGGCGCGCTGTGCGAGTTGCGCACCACTCGGAAGTTCTTCGGGTTCGATGGGAATCGGTTCGATCGTCGAGATCGCATCGGGTGACGAGTCGGTGAGCATGTTGAGCATCGCCACTCCGGCGCCACCATCTATCGACGAGTGATGGAACTTGGTCATCAACGCCCAGCGACCATCGCTCAGACCTTCGATGACGTAGACCTCCCACAACGGTCGCCCCCGGTCGAGCGCGCGTCCGAAGATGCGCGCCACCTGCTCGGCGAGTTGCTCGAGGTTCCCCGGCGGCGCGATGCCGAGGTGGCGTACGTGATATTCGAGATCGAAGTCGTCGTCCACCACCCAATACGGGTGGTCGAGTCCGAAGGGGACGTCGAGGAGTTTTTCGTGCAGAGGGCCGACGTGCCCGGCCAAGGCTTCGAACCGTCGGTAGACGACCTCGTACGGATCGAATTCCGGACTCGGTCGGGTGTAGAGCGCGAGTCCCGACACATGACCGAACGTGCGCGAATTCTCCAGATGGAGAAACGACGCATCGAGCCCGGACAATTGCCGCACGCTCCGCAACCTAGACCCGTGGAAACGACACCGTTTCCGGTCGTCCGCCACGCCGAGTGCCCGGGGTGGGGTTCGAACCCACACGACTCGTGAGAGTCAGGGGGGTTTAAGCCCCCCGCGTCTGCCAATTCCGCCACCCGGGCCCACGATCAGGCTACGGACGCAAGACAGACCCGATGTCAGGCAGCGTTCTCCCGACCGGTGATCACGGACGACTCAGCGGCCGAGGCCGAGGCCGAAACGAGTCGCAAAGAAGCAACGGCCGACCAGAGTTCCCGCCGCAGACGATCGGCCGCGGGCGGGACGAGGTGATTGGCGACCACGACACCTTCGATCATGTCGGCCACCACGGCGACGAGCGGTCGGCCCTTGACCCGAACGGCCACGGTGACGTGCCCATCGACGCGGCGCAACGACCGATCGACGCCCACGATGCGCGGTGGACACCGGAATCCGGGCACCACCAATCCACGTCGACGTGTCTCGACCACGAGCACCTTGGCCACCAAGGCGAACTCGAGCGGATCCGTCGAGTCGGTGTGTCGGGTCGGATGTTTCATAAGAGAACGACTCTGCCAACCGGGTGTGGCACGGATCGCCCACCCGTCACATTTCGGCGTCACATCCCTCGCGTAATGTCCCGGACGTGCAAGAACCCGACGCCGGCCCCGCCTACACCGCCGCCCAGCAGAAGGTGATCGACGTGATCGGCAAGTCCGGCCCGGCCCCTTCCATTCCGGCGGGGCTCGCTGACGAACTACGGGCCGAGATCATCGCTGCCATCACTCCGTTCACCGAACTGCTCCCTGACGGCAAGTCGTGGGAGAACCGTTTCTTCCTCAACAAGCAAAGCCTCACCGACGTTCATTCCTGCGAGGCCTACTACCTCGGCGGCAAGGCCGACTTCGAGTGGAACTCGGCCAACTCGCGCGGCACGATCGTCCACAAGGCGATCGAAGTCTCCATCAACATCCGCGGCGGAGTCTTCCCCACCGATCTCGTCGAGGAATCGATCTCGCGTCTCAGCAACGACCCCAACAAGAACATCGGCGAATTCCTCGTCACCCTCGACGAATACGGCCGCGCCGAACTCATCGGCGAGTGCAGTTCGCTCTTCACCCGTTTCCTCGAGGGCTTTCCCCCCATCAAACGGGCCTGGTCGCCCCAGACCGAGAGCTCGATCGGCCTCGATCTGGTCGACAAGAGGGTCCGAATCGGCGGCAAAGTCGATCTGTCGCTCGGCCGACCGCCCGACAAGGTCATCATCGATCTCAAGACCGGGGCGCAATTCGGTGCCCACCGTGATGACCTTCGTCTGTACGCGCTGATCGATCTCCTGACAGTCGGCAACGCGCCGCGCAAGGTCGCCAGTTTCTACATCGATTCGGCGAGCATCGAAGCCGAGGACATCACCGAGGGCACTCTGCGCGCCGCCGCCCGCCGACTCGCCGACGGCCTCACCAAGGCTCTCGAGATCAAGTACGCCGGTCGCGCCCCCGAAGTTCGAGCCGGATCGAATTGCCGGTGGTGCACATTGGTGTCCGAATGTCAGGCCGGTCAGCAATACCTCGCGCAACGCGAAGCCGACGAAGGCTGGTGATCCCGTCGTTCAGTCGGCCCGCCGGGTATTGGGCGTCATGAAGGCCAACGCGCATCCGAGCCCGGCTTCGGCGCGCACCGTGGCGATCCGGCGACCTTTCTGAACCGCTTCGCGCGGTGAGCCCACAACGTCGGGGCCGAGTCGGTCGACGACCGCATCGAGTTCAGCAACATCGAACACCAATCCCCAGAGTCGCGCCGGCTCCCCAGCGTCGATGTCCGGCCGTTCGACGACTTCCAGAATCACCGAACCGGCCCGATGGAAACCCTGGCGCACACCGCCACCGACCTCACGGATCCGCTTCAGCGGGAGACCCAACACTTCAGTGATCGCCCCACACGTGCGATCGAGCGAGGGAGTCATGATCACCACATGGTCGACGCCCGTGATTCCGAGTGCCGAATCAATTGCTGTCGAACCCGCGGGCGTGGACGCGAACGACGTCGCAATGCCGTCGATCAATTGATCGGCCCGGACATCATCGGAGCAGAATCGCCATCCGGTGAGCCCAAGACGGCCATCGAGAGGTGTTTCGAGTTCGAACGTCAGCCCACCAGCGACGAACGAGGATCCCGAACTGGATCGGGTGAGCGTGAATCCGAGTCGCTCCCACGACGATGCGGGAGCCGAAAGACGAAGACTGGCGAGCAGGATCAGCCGCGACCCATGTTGGGACGCTTGCCGTGGTTGGCCTTCGACCGACGGAGCCGAGCCTTGCGCTTCTTGGTCTTCTTCGACATAGGTCTCCAACGCTACCGCCCGGCCCGACCAAATCACCCGGTCGGCTGGCCGGTCGACGACCGGGGTCGGCGACCACGGCCGATCACGATTCCGATCCCGGCCGCCGCCGGGAAGGCCGCCAAGGTGACGAGCCAGCCCGGAACCCCCGTGACCGGCAAGTCGGGTGTCGGACCCACCAATTCGGGTCCCACAGGGGCGCTCACGTCGACCGCCACCACTGCCGGGGGACCCGCGCAATCGGCGCTGTCGGGACTTTCCGACATGAACCGGACCCCCTCAGCGCCCACGGGCAACGTGAGTGAGACCCGACCCTCCGCATCGGTCACGAGTTCGATCGGTTCGACTGGCGGCATACCGGATGCCATGACCGGCACCGCGTACACACGATGGTTGGCCAAGGACTCGCTGCCATCGTGCAGATACGCGGTGGCGGTGAATTCCCACTCACCTTGGGAAGGTGGCTCGAGGGCGCCATCGATCGCGTAGGTCGCACACGCAGGGGCTGACGTTGGTGTTGGTGATACGGGCGGCACCACGGGAACGATCGCGGACACGGCACTCAGGATCACGATGAACGACATGCGATCCATGTGGGCGCGGTTCGGGCGCGAGGGCGACGGGTAGCCTGCACTTTCCCATGGAACGTTTCGGCCTGGTTGGCCTCCCCAATGCGGGCAAGAGTTCGCTCTACAACGCTCTCACCGGCGGGGGCGCCCTCGCCGCTCCGTATGCGTTCGCCACCAAGGATCCCAACATCGGTGTGGCCAAGGTCCCCGACGACCGTCTCGACCGCCTGTCGGCCATGTCGAAGAGCAAGAACACGATCCACGCATCGGTACAGGTGGTCGACATCGGCGGCCTCGTGGAGGGCGCGAGCAAGGGTGAGGGTCTCGGCAACAAGTTCCTCGCCAACATCCGCGAAGTCGACGCCATCGTCCTCGTGTTGCGCGCCTTCATCGACGACGACGTGCCCGGACCTTCCGATCCACTCGAACACCTACGGGTGGTCGAGATCGAGTTGGCGCTGGCCGACCTCGAGACCGTCGAGAAACGGCTCGCCCAGGCCCAGCGACAGTCGAAGCTCGATCGCAACCTCCTCCCTGAGGTCGAGGCGCTCGAACTCGCGCAAGCCGCGCTCGCCGAAGGTCGTCCGCTCTACCGAGCCGGACTGAAGGCCGACCAGCGAGAGATCCTCGCTCCGCACTTCTTATTGACCAATCGCCGCGTGCTCGTGGTGGCCAACGTGGGCGAGGGAGAACTCGACCGGATTCCCGAGGTCGAAAAGCGCATCACCGCCGAGTTCAACGACGCCGGCGACAACGTCGAAGTGATCGGCATGTGCGTTCAACTCGAAGCCGAAGCGGCAGCCATCGAAGATCCGGCCGAAAGGGCCGAGATGCTCGAGGGTTTCGGGCTTGGCGAGGGCGCGCTCTTCCGCATGGTCCGCAGCGCGTATCACCTCCTCGGACTTCGCACGTACTTCACGACCGGCGAGAAGGAATCACGCGCCTGGACGTTCCGCGCCGGGTCCACGGCACCCGAATGCGCCGGTCGCATCCACAGCGACTTCCAACGCGGATTCATCAAGGCCGAGGTGATCCACTGGGACGAACTCCTCGATCTCGGATCGTGGGTCAAGGCCAAGGACGTCGGCAAGATCCGTGTCGAGGGCAAGGACTACCACCCCGTCGACGGCGACGTGATGGAGTTCCGCTTCAACGTGTAGGACGCGGCGGGAAGCGAACGGCATGACCACGTCATCTTCCGACTCCACCGCCTGGCTCGTGTGCGACGGACGGGTTCTCGCCAGCGCGTCGCTCGCCACGGACTCGGCGACCCGCCGACGCGGTTTGCTCGGACGGGATTCGTTCACCGGCGCTCTCGTGTTGCATCCGTGCCGATGGGTGCACACGATCGGAATGCGCTTCGCCCTCGATGTGGCGTACCTCGACACCGATGGAACCGTCATCAAGACGGTCCAGATGCACCGCCACCGCCTCGGTGCCCCGATTCCACGCGCGAAGAGCGTGGTGGAGGCTGAACTCGGTGCGTTCGCCCGTTGGGGCCTGCGCGTCGGTGACCGGGTGGAGATCCGTTCGGGCGCGACGGCCGACGCGTCGGGTGAACAATCGTGAGCCGACTCGTCCTGGTGGCCACTCCGATCGGCAATCTCGGAGATCTAGCGCCGCGTGCGATCGAAGAGTTTCGTCGAGCCGGACTCGTGTGTTGCGAGGACACACGTCGCACCGGTCTCTTGCTGAACAATCTCGGCATCGACGCCACGCTCATGCGCCTCGACGATCACACCGAGGTGCCGTCGATCCCGCGCGTGATCGATGCCCTCGACGAAGGCCGCGACGTGGTGTTGGCCACCGATGCCGGTACTCCCGGTATCTCCGATCCGGGGCAACGCCTGGTGGCCGCCGTGATCGCCGCCGGACACGTCGTCACCGCCGTTCCGGGCGCCTCGGCCGTGCTCACTGCGCTCACGATCAGCGGACTCCCTACCGAACGCTTCGTGTTCGAAGGGTTCCTCCCGCGCTCGGGTAAGGAGCGCGCTGAACGCCTCGCCGAGGTCGCCGCCGATCGACGTACGACCGTGCTCTACGAGGCGCCGCATCGGATCGAACGCACCTTGGCCGATCTCGCGGCCGCTTGCGGACCCGATCGGGCCGCCGCACTCGCCCGTGAACTCACCAAGATCCACGAAGAAGTCACGCGTGGATCGCTGGCCGAACTCCTCTCCGGTGTCGGCGAGCCCCGCGGTGAGTACGTGATCGTTCTCTCCGGAGCGCCCGCCGCTCCAGCGGCGTCGCCGGCGGCGATCGAGTCGATGGTGCGCGCCGAACTCGCGCGTGGATCCTCCACCCGAGATGCTGCGGCGGCCGTGGCCGCGGCAACGGGTGCACCCAAGAAGACGGTGTACGAACTTGCGGTCTCCCTGGCCAAGGAGACCTGAGCAACTCCGCCACACCCGCTCGTTATGTTGCATTTGCAATGAACCGGGTGTGCGCTCCAACCGACGAACTCCGAGCACTCCGCGTCCGACTGTCGGAGATCAGGCATCAAGAGGCGGCGCTGGCCGCCGAGAAGATCTCGATCGTGTCGCGCATCGAGGCTTTATCGGCGCCCGACCTGGCGCCATTGGCGGCCGAGCGCGAACTCGTTGCCCATGGCGGCTCGAGCCCACGGGAGGCGCGCGACATCATCGCCCGCGCCGAAGTCGTCGAATCGCGACCCGAGCTCGGTCAGGCACTCGCCTGCGCCTCCACCACCACCGCTCACCTCGACGTTCTGGCCCGCGCCATGCGAACTGCAGCACCCCAGCGCGAGGCCTTTGCGGCCTTACTCCCCGAACTCGCCGAATCGGCCACGACCATGCGCGTTGCGGACTTCGCCCAGTTGTGCCGCGACACCGCCCGTTCGGTTCTGACCGACGGAGGGATCTCGATCTTCGAGCGCCAGCGGCGATCGGTCTATCTGCGCGGCCGGTTCGATAACGAAGGCGGGCTCGATCTCACGGGCTACCTCGATCCCGAGCGTGGCGCAGCGCTGTGGTCACGCATCGAGCAACTCCGCGAGCAGTTGTTCCATCAGGGTGACGACGCGCCAGTGGACGTCATGCCCTGGGTCGAACCGAACGAGCACCGAGCCGCACTCGCCCTCATCCACTTGACCAATTCCGGGGTGCGCGCCGACGACCACCACGACGTTCCGACCCATGCGCGCGCCGAAGTCGTCGTCCATGTGGACCTCACGTCGCTCACCGACGGACCCCACGCGCACACCACGTCACGCACCGTGTACGGCGGCGATCTTCCCGTCGCGACGATCCGCCGACTGGCCTGCGAGGCCGAGGTCATTCCTGTCGTCCTCGGCGGTCACGGAGTCCCACTCGACGTCGGTCGATCTCGACGGCTCGCCACTGCTCATCAGCGGCGAGCACTCGAGGCGATACACACCACCTGCGCCGTTCCCGACTGCAGGGCGCCCTTCCACCATTGCCAAATTCATCACATCGACTACTGGGAATCGGGTGGTTCGACCGACCTCGACAACATGGTTCCGCTCTGCTCGCGCCATCACCACGCGGTTCACGAGGGCGGCTGGACGCTCGTTCTCGAGCCACTCACCCGACACGTCACCTTCGATCGCTGAGACACCGAATCGCGAGCGAGATTTCACGCACGCGGAGCCAACGCGAGTTGTCGACTCTGGGCCACGAGCACACCGGCGGTATCCCAGATCTCACCATCGGCTTCGAGAAGTCCGTTCTGCACGAAGCGCGTTCGGAAGAAACACGCCACCGGGCCGGAGGCAGGAACAGCCCGCACGTGCACGGTGAGTTCCAGCGTCGGCACCCAATTGGTCGGTAAGGCGAGATTGAAAGCCGGAGGCGGAAAAGCATCGGCGGCCAACAAGAGAGCGATGCTGTCGATCGGACGATCGTCCCTGAAGGCGAACCAGCCGCGCATCGTTCCGGTACCGGTCGGGCTTCCGTTGCGAAAGCCGGCGTCGCGAGGATCGATACGGGTCGCCAAGCGGTCGTGAATGAATGCAAAGCTGTTGATGGAGGTGTCGGAGACCACCGGACACTCGCTCCACGGTGTGATGTCGGGTCGGGTGTCGTTCATCGAGGTCGGTCCGCCGGGGTCGGTGGAAAAATCGCCAAGGGTGGCGAGCACTCGTAACGCTTCACGACCGGGTTCACGACCGGGTTCACGACCAGGTTCACGACTGGACTCGCGACCCACCGTGTTCTCGGCGTGATCGAGGAGATACATGCTCGCGGTCGCGGTACCGAATCGCCGGCCCGAACGAACCGGTCGGACGTCGATGCGCACCGGATTCGGCGGACACGGAGCGAGATAGTGCGCAGTGATCGTGAAGCAATCGGGCCGACCCGTGGCCTCGGTGAGCGCCCGAGCAGCCAGTGCCATCAGGTAGCCGCCGTTCGCGTTGCCGAGGATGTCCCATCCGGGAGCGATCACCGCGTCGTAGGAGACGGACGGAAGCGATGAAGTTCCGTGGACCGATGTTTCACGAGATAACTCCGTGATCTCGGTGACGGCAATAGCGCGATCGAATTCGGAAGTCATCGGCAACCGTCCAAGTTCAATCCCGAATACACGACCTGATAATCATCACTCCCGATATCTCGCACGGGTTCGACGGTAGTCAAGCCGTATCCTGAACCCGTGA
>CAZLXB010000009.1:48426-79402 GCA_964563545.1 uncultured Bifidobacterium sp.
CTCCCGATATCTCGCACGGGTTCGACGGTAGTCAAGCCGTATCCTGAACCCGTGACCGACGGTTCCCCGGCTCGACCCGGCTTCTACGCGACGACGCCCATCTACTACGTCAACGCCAAACCTCACCTGGGTCACGCCTACACCACGATCGTCGGCGATGCCCTCGCCCGCTGGCACCGCCTGCTCGGCGACGACGTTCACTTCCTGACCGGCACCGACGAACACGGTCTGAAGATCCAGCAGGCCGCCGATGCCGCCGGACTCGCACCGAAGCAGTTCGCCGACTCCATCGCTCCCCTCTTCGCCGATGCCTGGCAGCGCCTCGACATCACGAACGACGACTTCATCCGCACCACCGAAGAACGTCATCGCATCGGTGTTCAAAAACTCCTGCAGGCGTGTTACGACAACGGCGACATCGAACTCGACACGTACCGCGGCCTCTATTGCGTCGCCTGCGAGGCCTACTACGTCGAGGACGACCTCACCGAGGGCAACTGCCCGATCCACAAGCGACCGGTCGAGCAGGTCGAAGAGGAGAACTACTTCTTCCGTCTGTCGCGATACGGCGACCGACTCCTGAAGTGGTACGCCGACCATCCCGGCGCGATCGTGCCCGACTATCGGATGAATGAAGTCATCGGATTCATCAAGCAGGGACTGCTCGACTTCAGCATCAGTCGGACGAGCTTCTCGTGGGGCATTCCCCTGCCGTGGGATGACAAGCACATCACCTACGTCTGGTTCGACGCTCTGGCCAACTACATCACGGCCGTCGGATACGGCACCGACGACGATCTCTTCACCCGCCGCTGGCCAGTCGATTACCACCTGATCGGCAAGGACATCATCCGCTTCCATTGCGTGTACTGGCCGGCCATGCTCTTGTCGGCCGGCATCGAACCGCCCAAGGGTTGGGCGGTCGGTGGTTGGCTGCTCGTCGGCGGCGAGAAGATGTCGAAAACCACCGGCAACGTGGTGAATCCACTCGACCTTGTCGACGAATCGAATCCCGAGGGCGTGGGCGTCGACGGTTTCCGGTACTACGTCCTGGCCGAGACCCCCTATGGCGCCGACGGCGACTTCACCTACGAAGGTCTCATCGGTCGGTACAACACCGATCTCGCCAACAACTTCGGCAACCTTCTGAGCCGCGTGGCCACCGTGGTCGGCAAGAAGTGCAACGGCGTGGGTCCGGCACCGTCGACGTCCACCGATTCGGCGCGCGAACTCGCCCATGTTGCGGCCACGGCCGTGACCGAGACGATCGAGCGCTGGCGCGACGTTCAGCCGAGCCGTGCACTCGAAGCCACCTGGCAACTCATTCGAGCGACCAACGCGTATCTCGAGACCAATGAGCCCTGGAAGTCCGAGCCGGGTCCGGCGGTCGATGAAGTCATGGGCAACGCCCTCGAAGTGCTGCGCCTCGTCGCGATCCTCGCGTCGCCGGCCGTACCGCGAACCGCGCAAGCCGTATGGGAGCGCATCGGTATGCCCGGACGCGTGGACGACCAACGCATTCCGCGCGACACCGCGTGGGGCGGTTACCCCGGTGGACTGAACGTCGTGAAGGGTGATCCGCTCTTCCCGCGCCGTCAGGCCTGAGTCTCCAGGCCTGAGTTACAGAGAATCATTCAGCGAGCATGAACAGGACCGCCGTGATCTGGACCGACACCCACTGTCATCTCGACGACGACCGATATCGCGATCTCGACGGAACGTCGGGGGTCCTGATGCGGGCGCGGGAGGCCGGAGTCGGCACGTTCATCACCGTCGGATGCGACCGGGCGACGTCGCTGAGCGCGATCGTGTGTGCCGGTGAGAATTCCGACGTGTGGGCGACGGTTGGCCTGCATCCGCACGAAGCCGAGCACGGTGTGGAGACGATCGAGGACCTCTTCGATCAGCCCAAGGTGGTGGCCGTCGGCGAGGCCGGACTCGATTACTACTACGACCACTCGGCTCGCGACGCGCAGCGGGTGGCCTTCGCCGCGCAGATTCGTATCGCGCACGCGCGCCGACTGCCTCTCGTCATCCACACGCGCGATGCGTGGGATGACACCTTCGACATCCTGCGCGCCGAGGGAACCCCGGCCCACACGATCTTCCACTGCTTCACCGGCGGCCCCGACGAGGCGCGCCGCTGCCTCGAGGTCGGTGCGTTTCTCAGTTTCTCGGGCATCGTCACCTTCAAGAACGCGACCGATGTGGCCGATGCCGCACGGATCTGCCCCGACGACCGGATTCTCGTCGAGACCGACAGTCCGTATCTCGCGCCGGTTCCGCACCGAGGTCGCACCAATCAGCCCGCGCACGTCGCCGATGTCGGACGCTTCGTCGCCGACCTGCGTCACACGGCCGTCGCCGACTTCGCCGCGCTCACCTCGGCCAATGCCCGACGGGCGTTCCCCGCGCTGACGTCCGGGCTCCCGAACTCATAGCCTCGATCCAACGATGCTGTCCTTTGCCGAACGCCGACGTCTCGTGCTCGCGATCGTCATCACCCTCATCGCGGTGTTGGCGGCCATGGCCTCGGGCAACGGCGGCGAGGACGCCGGCGATGATGGGGTCGAAGGCATCGGTGGGATCGAAGGCGGTCTTGTCGGCACGACAACTCTCGCGCCCGACAGTCCGGCGTCACCGGCATTCCTGCCCGCCACCGAATCCACCACGGCTCCCCAGATCATCACCGTCAATGTGCCCGCACCACCGACGGGCACCGTGCTCACCGGAACCGCGAGTTACATCCGCTGGCCTCAGACCATGGGACTCAAGCCGTGCGCAACACCTCATGCACTCATCGGTGCGGTGATCACGGTGACCAATCTCAACAATGGTCGACAGATCAAGTGCAACAACGTGTCGATCGAGGCCCTGCGTGATGGAAGCGTGATCCTCATCCACACCGACGTCTTTCTCGATCTGGCCGACCTCGTCGACGCGCCGATCCCCGTCGAGATCAACTTCTGAGCCGTGACCCATTCTCGTCGCGACATCACGAACCTGCTCGAAGAGCACTCGCTGGCACCGCGTCGCGCCTTCGGACAGAACTTCGTCGCCGATCCCAACACGGTCCGCCGCATCGCGCGTCTGGCCGGTGTCGGCGCGGGCGACCATGTGGTCGAGATCGGCGGCGGTCTCGGGTCGCTCACCCTCGCGTTGGCCGAAACCGGCGCGCGGGTCACGGCGATCGAGATCGATCACGGTCTGGCACCGGTGCTGCGCGCCGTCACCGCGCATCTCGAGTCGGTCACCGTCGTCGAGGGTGACGCACTCGCCCTCGACTGGGCATCACTGTTGGCCGACGATTCGCGGGTCACCGTGGTGGCCAACCTTCCTTACAACGTGGCCACTCCGCTCGTGGCCGATCTCCTCGACACCGTTCCCCGGATCGACCGCTTCGTGGTGATGGTTCAGCGCGAAGTCGCACTCCGGCTCGCGGCCGCGCCCGGCTCATCGGATTACGGGGCCATCAGCGTGAAGGTCGCGTACTGGGGCACGGCGCGCCTCCTCGGCGATGTTCCGCCCACCGTGTTCGTACCCCGACCCAAGGTCACGTCGTCGATCATCGAGATCACCCGGCGCGTCGAACCGGCGGTGTCCGATGTATCACCGAACGAATTGTTCGCGCTCGTGCGCCGCGCCTTTGGCCAACGGCGCAAGATGTTGCGACGATCCTTGGCCGACGTCGTGACCGCAGAACAATTCGCCCACGCTCGAGTGTCGCCCGAGGCGCGACCAGAACAACTCGACGTCGTGGCGTGGGGTCGCCTCGCCAAGGTTCTCGCGGCATCGGGTGATCACCGTGACTGACGTCGTGAAAACCATCGCGCCGGCCAAGCTCACGTTGTGGTTGCGCATCACGGGCGTTCGACCCGATGGCTATCACCTCATCGACGCCGAGATGACGACGCTCGACCTGCACGACCGATTGGAGATACGCGAGCTCGCGGATGCGAACGCGGCGCGTGACGGTCAGGTGAACTTCACCGGACCTTTCGCGACCGGACTCGTGGATGACGATCGCAACCTCGTGCGACGCGCGCTGAACTTCGTCGGTCGGCGCGCCGATGTCGTGCTCGAGAAGAACATTCCCCACGGTGGCGGACTCGGCGGCGGTTCGGCCGATGCCGCGGCGATGTTGCGCTGGGCCGGGATCACGACGTCGGACGTCATCGACATGAGCGTCGACACGAGCATCGACGCGTCCGGCAAGGCGACTGAGATCGCGACGCAGATTGCGCATCGACTGGGGGCCGATGTTCCGTTCTGTCTGGTCGGCGGTCGGGCTCGTGTGCGCGGGATCGGCGAGATCATCGATCCGGTGGCACATCAGCCAGGTGTGGTGACCCTCGTGGTCCCGCCGTTCTCGGTCAGCACTCCGGCGGTGTACCGGGCGTGGGACGAGCTCGGTGGTCCGAGATCAGATGGTCCGAACGATCTCGAGCCAGCCGCTTTGGCCGTCGAGCCGCGACTCGCCCTCTGGCGGGAAGTCATCGCCACCGCGAGTGGCGCGCTTGCGACCTTGGCCGGCAGCGGCGCGACCTGGTTCGTCCATGGCGACCATGTGGATGGCATCCGGGCCGCCTTCGCCGAGGCCTCGAAATCTGCGCCTGATCAGAACCTTGGGAACACCCAGGTTTTCAGCTCACGACACGCCTGAGCGCGCGAGTTACTTACGACGCTGGTGACGCGTGCGGCGGAGCATCTTCTTGTGCTTCTTCTTGCGCATCCGCTTGCGACGCTTCTTGATCAACGAACCCATGGGTACCTCTCGGTCGACTGACTTCGCCACGCTAGCGACCCCCGCTACCGGGCTCCAACGGGCCGGGCCCGGATCCGAGCCCGACAGCCTGCGCCGATACGCTGAGGGCCGTTCCTTCCGGGGTCGTTCAATCGGTAGGACAGCGGATTTTGATTCCGCGAATAGGGGTTCGATCCCTCTCCCCGGAGCCAGAGTCGCCCACACCCCACCCGCGTCGCTCGACCGTGCTATGACCTTCTCATGCCGGTCTACGCCATCGTCCTCGCCGCCGGTGAGGGAACCCGTATGCGCTCTGACCGACCCAAGCCGCTGCATCTGATCTGCGGGCGGCCGATGGTGATGCACGTGATCCACGCGCTGGAGGCGGTCGAACCGTCTCGAACGGTGGTCGTGGTGGGTCATGGTGCCGAACGCGTGGCCAAACGGGTCCAGAACGACTCACCGGTCTGGGTCAATGTCGCATTCGCCGAACAGTTGGTTCAGAGAGGCACTGGAGATGCGACTCTCGTCGGGCTGGACGCGCTCGAGTCGTCCACGAGTGGCGATCTCGACGACACGTCCACGGTCCTCGTCCTGACCGGCGACACCCCACTCCTGCGCAAGGAGACCATCGATGATCTCGTGACGTATCACGAGTCGAACGCCCTCGGCGCGACGGTCCTGGTGTCGAACATGCCCGACGCCACCGGCTACGGCCGCATCGTCCGCGCGAAGAGCGGGCGCGTTCAACGTATCGTCGAACAACGCGATGCGACCGACGAAGAAAAGCGCATCACCGAGTTCAACACGGGGATCTACGCGTTCCGACGCGATCTCCTCGGTCCGGCTCTCCGCCGGGTCTCCCCCAACAACTCGCAATCCGAGTACTACCTGACCGATGTGATCGCCGTTCTGGCCGGCATGGGCCATCAGATCGGCGCCGTGACCGCCGATGCCGCCGAAACCCAAGGTGTGAACGATCGCTGGCAGTTGGCGCTGGCCGAGCGAGAACTACGGGCCCGCACGAACCGCCATTGGCTGCTGAACGGCGTCACGATGCTCGACCCGCGCCAGACCTTCATCGACATGGACGTCCACATCGGCCGGGACGTGACCATCTTTCCGGGCACCATCATCCAGGGCCGTACGGTCATCGGCGCCGGCTGCGAGATCGGTCCGCACACCCGACTCGTCGACTGCGTCATCGGTGACGGTGCAGTGATCGAGAACTCGGTGGCACGCGACTCCGACGTCGGGGCGGGCGCGCACGTCGGCCCCTTCGCCCATCTCGATGCCGGGTCCCGGGTGGCTGAAGGCCGACGAACCGGTCCGTTCTATGCTTCGTCGACGGGCGAATGACCGGGCGAATCACCGGCACTTCGATCCACTGACACGGCGGAAGGAACCACGGGGGAATGGACAAGCTGACGACCAAGCGGATGGCGTTGTACTCCGGCCGCACGCACATGTCCCTCGCCAAGGAAGTCGCCGATCACCTCGGCATCGGTCTTGGTGATCCCAATCTCGTCGAGTTCGCCAATGGCGAGGTCCGACCGCGATTCGGCGAAAGCGTTCGCGGTTGTGACGTGTTCATCATGCAGACGCACTTCGGTTGTGATGGTCGGAGCATCAACGACTCGATCATGGAACAACTGATCATGATCGATGCCGCCCAACGCGCATCGGCCAAGCGCATCACGGCCGTGTGCCCCTTCTACGGATACGCCCGCCAGGACCGCAAGGCCGAGGGCCGCGAACCGATCACGGCTCGCTTGATCGCCGATCTCTTCAAGGCCGCCGGCGCCAAGCGCATGGTGTCGATCGATCTCCACAGCGGACAGATCCAGGGTTTCTTCGACGGCCCGGTCGACCACCTCACCGCCATGCCGGTGATCGAGGACTACATCCGCAAGAACGCCAAGGATCCGGTGATCGTGTCGCCCGACGCCGGTCGCATCAAGGTGGCCGAGCGCATGCAGCAGCACCTGAGTGCCGATCTGGCCTTCGTCTACAAGCGGCGTCCGAAGGGCACCACCAACACGGCGCAGGCCCTCGACGTGATCGGCGAAGTGGAGGGACGCCTCTGCATCCTCACCGACGACATGATCGACACCGGGGGCACCATCGTGTCGGCCGCGCATCTCCTGCTCGACAAGGGCGCGACCGAGGTCTGGGCCATGGCCACACACGGCGTGCTGTCGGGTCCGGCCATCGAACGCCTGAGCTCCTCCCGGATCGACCGGGTGGTGCTGACCAACACCCTGCCGCTCGCCCCCGAGAAGCTGATCCCCAAGATCGAGGTCATCTCGATCGCCCCGATCATCGCCGACGCCCTGTCGGCGGTCTTCGACGACACCTCGGTCTCGGAGATCTTCGGCGGCGAAAACCAGGCCTGACCCCCACACCCCGGGGGATCACGGGTGCGAAGTCCTCGCCCCGACCCGTAGTATCGGACCCTGTTTGTGAATCAGTCTGTGAACCACCGGGCCCGACGGTCCGGGTCGAAAGGCCGCTGAAATGTCCACCACTCTCATCGTGAAGTCGGGTCGCCCCGAAGGTTCGGGCGCCGCCCGTCGTCTGCGTCGTGAAGAGAAGATCCCGGCGGTGCTCTACGGCCTCGGCATGACCCCGGTCTCGGTCGCCGTCGATCGCCGCGATCTGCGCGCCGCACTCTCCGGTCCGGCCGGCATCAACACGATCCTCACCATCGAGGTCGACGGCAACTCCTACCCCGCCGTCGTCAAGGATCTCCAGCGTCATCCGGTTCGTCGCACCGTTGCCCACGTCGACTTCCTTCGGATCGACATGAGCGAAGAACTCACCATCGCCGTGCCCGTTCGCCTCGTCGGTGAGGCCAAGGCGGTTCTCGCCGACGGCGGTCTCGTGGATCCGTCCGAAGACACCATCGACATCGCGACGACACCGGCCAACATGCCGTCGGAGATCACGATCGACATTTCGGCCATGCACGTCGGTGACGTGATCCGCCTCTCGCAGATCCCTCTTCCGGCCGGTTGCCGCGCCCTTGGAGATCCCGATCTCGCCATCGTGACGGCCATCGCCGGATCACGCGTCGAGACGCCGGCCGCGGCCGCCGCCACCGAGGCTGCACCGGCGGGCGAGGCCGCTCCGAAGCCCGAAG
Source organism: uncultured Bifidobacterium sp. (assembly GCA_964563545.1). GTDB lineage: Bacteria > Actinomycetota > Acidimicrobiia > Acidimicrobiales > Ilumatobacteraceae > Casp-actino8. Next base: position 56,313 of record CAZLXB010000009.1, read on the forward strand.
CCTGATTCCGATGGGCCTCTTTGGCCGCTCGGATCACACCTCGGCATCGACATTCGACGCGCTCGTCGTCGGACTCGGCAATCCCGGTCGCCAATACGCGCGCACTCGTCACAACGTGGGCGAGGAAGTCGTGGCTCTTCTCGCCCAACGCCATGGAACCACACTCGCCCCGGGTCGTGACTCGGCCCTCGTCGCCGACACGCGCCTTGGAACTCACCGCGTCGTTCTCGCCTTCCCCACCACGTTCATGAACGACAGTGGCAAGGCCGTGGCCAAATTGATCCGCCGCCACGGATTCCGCGACGTCGGCCGATTGATCGTGATCCACGACGAACTCGATCTGCCGCCGGGCACGGTTCGGGTGAAGGTGGGCGGCGGACTCGGCGGCCACAACGGCCTGCGCAGCATCACCTCGACGACCGGGACTCAGGAGTACATCCGAGTTCGGATCGGTGTGGGCAAACCGGCCAACAAGGAGCAGGGCGCGAACCACGTCCTGTCGCGCGTACCGCCCGACGAACGCACGGTTCTCGACGTCGCCGTTCAGGTGGCCGCCGATGCCGTGGAAGCCATCGTCACCCAAGGTGTCGATGCGGCGATGAACACGTTCAATTCGCGATGAGTGACCAGATCGCGAGGTCCGACCAGATCGCGAGGTCCGACCAGATCCCGAAATCCGATGGCATCCTCGCGTCGTTGCCGGGGCGGCTACGCGACGAACGCGCTCTCATGTCGTTGCTCGGTTCGGCCGACGGTGTCGTGGCGGTGCCCGAGGCCGGACGCGCGATCTGCCTGGCTGCGCTCGGACAGATCTCCGGTCGGCGTCCACTCGTCGTCGCCTGCCCCACCGGAACCATGGCCGCGCAGATCGCCGACGATCTGCGCGTTCTCATGCCGGTCGACTCGGTCGCGTTGTTTCCGGCGTGGGAGACCCTCCCCTTCGAGCGCGTGAGTCCGAGTGTCGAGACGATGGGTCGCCGGCTCGAGGTCCTGTGGCGGATCCGATCGGGCGAGCGCATGCCCCAGGTGATCGTGGCGAGCATGCGGGCACTCCTCCAGCAACTCGGTCCGAACACCACGGAGGTCGAGCCGGTCATCGTCACCAAGGGCGCCGTGATCGACCCGACGGCCCTCGTGAAGCGACTGGTGGAGTGCGGTTACCGACGCGAAGACCTCGTCGAGCACCGCGGCGAAGTCGCGCAACGTGGCGCGATCGTCGACGTCTTCCCGTCGACGGCCGACGCACCCATTCGTATCGACTTGTGGGGGGACGAAGTCGATCGCCTCACGACTTTCTCGGTGCACGATCAACGAAGTGAATCCGACATCGACGAGGTCTTGATCTTCCCCGCGCGCGAACTCGTCCTCGACGAATCGGTTCGGGCTCGAGCCGCCGAACTCGTGGCGAGCGAACCATGGGGTCGCGAACAGTGGGAGCGCCTCGCCGAAGGTGCGCTCTTCGACGGCATGGAGAGTTGGCTCCCGTGGCTCACGGAGGCACAGCAACTCCTGACCGACGTTCTGCCCAAGGATGCCAAGATGATCCTCGTCGAGCCGCGTCGGCTGCGCGACCGGGCCGAGGATCTCCTCGCCGAAGAGGACGATCTGGCCAAGGCACTCGCTTCCACCTGGGCACGCGAACCCGGGCGCGCGTTCCCGCGACTGCATTCGGCCCCCGACCACCTCCTCGGTTCGCGTCGGGGTTCGTGGAGTCTGATACCGGTCGCCGACGGACCCGAGGTCGCCCTCGTCGAAGCGAGTGGATGGGGTGCACTCGCCGGAATCGGCGACGGACTGGCCGACCGTCTGCGGCAACTCCTCGCCGATCGCTACCGCGTCGTGATCGCCGCCGACGGAGTGGGCTCGGCCGATCGATTGGCATCGCTCTTGTCCGATGCCGGACTGGGCTTTGCCATCCTCGACCCGACCCCATCGACCGTTCAGCCCGACGCACCCGACCTCGACGGAAGTGGTGGCGTCATCGTCATCGCTCCGCTGCACCGGAGTTTCACGATCCCCTCGGCCCGATTGGCCGTGATCTCCGAAGCCGACATCACCGGACGACGACGCGCGCACCGCCAACCACGCAAGCGCGCCCGCGGTAGCACGACGACCTTCGAAGATCTCCAGCCCGGCAACTACGTGGTCCACTACGTGCACGGCGTCGGCAAGTACGAGGGAATGGTCAAACGTTCGATCGGCGGCGTCGAACGCGACTATCTGTTGCTCGCCTACAAGGGAGGCGACCGGCTCTACGTGCCCTCGGATCAGATCGACACCATCCGTCAATACGTGGGTGGCGAGACACCGGTCCTGCACCGACTGGGCGGGGCCGACTTCGCCAAATCCAAGTCGCGGGTCAAGAGCGCCGTGCGTGAGATCGCCCAGGAGTTGGTGGTGCTGTATCAGAAGCGGATCACCGCCCACGGCCATGCGTTCTCCCCGGACACACCCTGGCAACACGCCATGGAGGACGCCTTCCCGTTCGTCGAGACTCCCGATCAGCGCAAGGCGATCGAGGAGATCAAGGCCGACATGGAGCGCGAGTATCCGATGGACCGACTCGTCTGCGGCGACGTCGGATTCGGCAAGACCGAGGTCGCCGTGCGCGCTGCGTTCAAGGCGATCCAGGACGGCAAACAAGTGGCCGTGCTGGTGCCCACCACCCTCTTGGCATCACAGCACGGCAACACGTTCGCCGAACGGTTCGCCGGTTATCCGATCCGTGTCGAGACACTCTCGCGGTTCCTCACACAAGGTGAGGCCAACAAGGTCGTGGCCGGTCTCGAGAGCGGCGACGTCGACTGCGTGATCGGAACGCACCGACTGCTCGCGTCCGGAGTGAAGTTCAAGAATCTCGGCCTCCTGGTCGTCGACGAAGAACAACGCTTCGGCGTCCACCACAAAGAGGCGATGAAGCACCTGAAGACGAACGTCGACGTCCTCACCCTCTCGGCCACGCCGATCCCGCGAACACTCGAGATGAGCCTCGTGGGCATCCGCGACCTCAGCTTGCTCCAGACACCACCGGCCGACCGCCAACCGATCCTGACCTTCGTCGGCGAATACGACGAGCGAGTCGCAGTGGAGGCGATCCGTCGCGAACTGTTGCGGGAAGGTCAGGTCTTCTGGGTGCACAACCGGGTGCAGTCGATCGAGGAATGTGCGAGCCGCCTGCGCGAACTGGTGCCCGAAGCGAGAATCGCCGTGGCCCACGGACAGATGGACGAGGGAACTCTCGAACAGATCGTGGTCGACTTCTGGGACGGCAACTACGACGTCCTCGTGTGCACCACGATCATCGAGAGCGGAATCGACATGCCGACCGTCAACACACTCGTGGTCGAACGCTCGGACCTTCTCGGGCTCGGCCAGATGCATCAGTTGCGCGGACGGGTGGGGCGTAGCGGCCAACGGGCCTACGCGTATTTGTTCCATCCGCGTGACAAAGCCCTGACCGAGGATGCCTACGAACGTCTGCGAACCATCGGCGAATCGACCGACCTCGGAAGCGGATTCAAGATCGCCATGCGCGATCTCGAGATTCGCGGCGCCGGCAACCTCCTCGGCGAGGCTCAAAGCGGACACATCGCAGCGGTCGGCTACGACCTCTATTGCCAGATGGTCACCGAAGCGGTCGGCGAGATGAAGGGTGAGCCGATCGAGCAGCCCTCCGAGATCAAGATCGACGTGCCGACCGATGCCTTCCTGCCCGCCGACTACGTGCCCAAAGAGGCACTGCGACTCGAGGCCTACCGGCGTCTGGCCACGGTCACCACCAACGCCGAAGTCGACGACATCCTGAAGGAGTGGCTCGATCGCTACGGACCCGTTCCGCTGCCCGCGCAGATGCTCTTGGCCGTCGGCCGCCTCCGCGCCGAATGTCATCGCATCGGACTGCGCGAAGTGGTCGTGACGGCCTCCCAGGCCCAGATGTCACCGATGGTGCTGAAGGTCTCCGAGACGATGCGATTGCAACGACTCTCCCGGGACTCGATCGTCAAAGAGGCTCTGCAACAAGTGATCGTGCCCATCCCCCGCGGCCAGGAGCCGGTTCTGTATCTGTTGGGCCTACTCACCGAATTGATCCCGCCACCGGAAACCACACCACCCGGAAACATCACGACCTGACGACTAGTTTGGAATCGTGACGAAGTCCCCGAAGTTCCCGCCCGCCGCCCGCTGTCTGATCGCCCTCGTCGCCACTCTCGCGATCGGCGGATCGACTCTCCTCTCCTCGTGCTCGAGCGTGCGCACCGATGCCGTGGTGGTCGACGGTGAACGACTTTCGCGTGACACCTTCGAGACGCTCCTCGACGGCTACGCCGATGCCATTCCGACTTCACGTCGGAGCAACGGCGCCGTCGACATCTCGATCGCCCGCGGACTCATCACCGACTGGGTCACGACGCGCATCCTGATCGCCGACCTCGCCGATGAAGGCATCGAGATCTCGAACGCCGACCTCGATGAAGCCCGCTCCATTCTCGAACCTCAGGACGGCTTCGCGACCGCCGGCCCCGATACCCAAGAGTTCTACGTTCTCGCCACCGCCGTGCGCCGGGTCTTCAACGAGACCTTCGGAATCTCCGAGGCCGATGCCCGTGAGGCCTACGACAACGGTCGGACCGAGATCGTCTGCCTGCGCGGCATCCTGACCGACGATGCCGACGCGATCAACGCCGCCGCCCTGCGCTTGTCGGCCGGCGAGGATTTCGCCGTCGTCGCGGCCGAGGTCTCGACCGATTCCACGAAGGACAACGGCGGCATCCTGTCGGATCAGCAGACCGGATCGGAGTGCTTGTCGCTCTCATCACTCACGCAGGGTGCTCCCGAACTCGTGCAACCCCTCTTTGGCGTCGCCCCCGGTGGCAACACCGCCCCGTTCGAGTTGTCGGCCGGTGGCTGGGCGATTCTCCACATCCGGACCTACGACGAAGTGGCCGGCGAAGTCCGCGACAGCCTTGGCTCCCAGTCGGCCGACGCAGCGCGGATCGCGGCCATCACCGCGTCCGACGTCTCGGTCTCGAGTGAGTACGGCCGCTGGGATCCGACCACCGGCACCGTGACCGCTCGCTGACGTGAACCGCGCCGTCGTCGAAGTCGTCGGACTCGGTCCGGGCGGCGACGAGTACATCACGCGGCACACGCTCGATCGCATCGAAGCGAACACCCTCCGGATCCTGCGCACCGCCCGGCATCCGAGCGCACATCTCGTGCACACCGAACGGTCCTTCGATCACATCTACGAATCGGCGGCCGATTTCGACAGCGTCTATTCACGAATCGTCGAAGAATTGGTGACGCTGGCCCGAGAACACGGACGCGTGCTCTACGCGGTCCCCGGATCGCCACTCGTCCTCGAACGGACCGTGCTTTCGCTTCTGGCCGATGAGCGAGTGGAAACGATCGTGCATCCGGCCATGAGCTTTCTCGATCTCGTCTGGAGTCGACTCGGCGTCGATCCGATCGATGCCAACGTGACTCTGGTCGATGCCCACGAGTTCGCCACTCGCGCGGCGGGACTCTCCGGCCCGTTGCTCGTGGCGCACTGTCATGCCAACTGGGTGCTCTCGGAGGTGAAGTTGGCCGCCGAGGACACGGTCGACGCGACCAACGACGACGCGCGAGTGGTGGTTCTCCATCATCTCGGACTTCCCGACGAACGGATCGTCGAAACGACGTGGGCCGAGATCGATCGGGTCGTGAACGCCGATCACCTCACGTCGCTCTACGTGCCCGAACTCGGCGCTCCGGTCGGTCGGGAGTTGGTCGGCTTCCACGAACTCGCCCGACGGTTGCGACGCGAGTGTCCGTGGGATCGTGAGCAGACCCACCGGACACTCATCACCTATCTCTTGGAGGAGACGTACGAAGTGGTCGATGCGCTTCTCGCCCTCGACCCCGACGATCCGGCCACCGATGAGCACCTCGTCGAGGAACTGGGCGATCTCCTCTATCAGATCGAGTTCCACGCGGCGATCGCCGAACAAGATGGCCGGTTCACCATGGCCGATGTCGCACGTGGCATCAACGACAAACTCGTTCGTCGCCATCCGCACGTGTTCGCGAGTTCGGGATCCGAGACACCTCGCGATGCACAACTCGACGATCTCGTGAGCGACTGGGAGCGCATCAAACGTGCCGAGAAGGAGGCCAAGGGGGTCGTCGAGGGCCCGTTCTCCGGAGTGCCGACGGCGAGCGGAGCCCTCTCGTACGCCTACGCCGTGCTGAAGCGCGCCGAGAAAGCCGGACACGCCGAGTCGACTCGACCGCCGAGCGATCTCGGCACGAATGACGATGTCGGGCGCTTTCTGCTCGCCGTCGTGGACGAATGCCGACGGCGCGGCATCGATCCCGAAGTCGAACTGCGGCGGGTCGTGACCGATGTCCGCCACGCAGTGGAGACTCGGATCGGCGACGCCGACAACCGGTAGTCGTCCCTGCCGGGCCGCTGACTAAGTTGACGCCATGACCACGATCGTGAACGTCATCGGACGCGAAGTCCTCGACTCGCGTGGCAATCCCACCGTTGAGGCCGAGGTGCACCTCGCGTCGGGTGCACTCGGACGGGCCATCGTGCCGTCGGGAGCGAGCACCGGTGAACATGAGGCCGTCGAACTACGCGACGGCGGACGGCGATACGCGGGCAAGGGTGTGGCCAATGCGGTCGGCTTCGTGAACGGCGAGATCCGATCGGCTCTCACCGGCATGGACGCGCTCGAGCAACGTTCGATCGACACCGTCCTCGTCGATCTGGACGGCACACCCAACAAGTCGCGCCTCGGCGCCAACTCGATCCTCGGCGTGAGCCTGGCCGTCGCCCGGGCAGCCGCCGACGCCCTCGATGTTCCGCTCTGGCGCTATCTCGGTGGACCCAATGCCCACGTGTTGCCGGTACCGATGATGAACGTCATCAACGGCGGCGCCCATGCCGACAACACGATCGATCTGCAGGAATTCATGATCATGCCGGTCGGTGCTCCGAGCTTTCGCGAAGCACTGCGCTGGGGAACCGAGACGTATCACCACTTGAAAAAGATCCTCCACGACCGCGGACTCTCGACTGCAGTGGGCGACGAAGGCGGATTCGCCCCGAACCTCGCCACCAACGAGGACGCGATCAAGATCCTCGTGGAGGCCATCGGGTCCGCCGGCTTCACGCCGGGGTCCGACATCGCCATTGCGCTCGATCCGGCGATGAGCGAGCTGTACCGCGAGGGTCGATATCACCTCACCGGCGAAGGAAAGGTCTTGACCCCCGAAGAACTCGTGGGTTACTGGACGCGCCTCGTCGACACGTATCCGATCGTCTCGATCGAGGACGGTATGTACGAGGACGACTGGGACGGCTGGCAGGCACTGACCGCGGCGCTCGGATCGCGGATCCAACTCGTGGGCGACGACCTCTTCGTGACCAACGCCGATCGACTCGCGCTCGGGATCGAACGCAAGGTGGCCAACAGTGTGCTCGTGAAGGTCAACCAGATCGGATCTCTCACCGAGACTCTCGAAACCGTCGAACTCGCGACTCGCCATCGCTACACGAGCGTGATGAGCCATCGCAGTGGAGAGACCGAGGATTCGACGATCGCCGACCTTGCCGTCGCGACCAACTGCGGCCAGATCAAGACCGGAGCGCCGGCGCGCAGTGATCGCGTGGCGAAGTACAACCAACTCCTCCGCATCGAAGAGGAGTTGGGAGAGGCCGCCGCATTCCGCGGTCGGGCCGCACTCGCGCCACTTCGCTGACGACGCGCCCGACGCCCGAAGCACCACGCGCCGAACTCGACGATCGACTGCCACCCACTCGCGTGTCGAAGTCGGCAGAATGTAGGCATGGCGCGCCCGAAGAAGAAGTCCACTCGCGTCCGGCGCGCCGCCAAACCCCGTCCCGATCGGCTCGTACCGCGTTTCATCGGACGACTCGCGCTCGTCATCGGTGCCTTCGTGATCGTCGGGTCGTTCGCCAACTCGTTCCTCGTCCTTCCCGTGCAGTCGTGGTTCGGCCAGCGCACCGAGATCGGTGACCGCCAGGAAGAACTCGATGCTCTGAAAGAGGCCACCGATCGACTTCAGACCGAGGTCGACCGTCTGAACACCCCCGAGGGGGTTCAACAGGCGGCGCGTGAAGAGCTCGGGTTCGTCATGACCGGTGAGGATCGGCGTGTCGTCGTGGGTGACGTCGATGCCCCGCTCGACCTGCCCTCGGGCTGGCCCTACGACATGGTCGAGCAGATCGTGCGGGCCCGCGAGATCGAAGCCGCCGGTGACGGCTCCGGCACAGGATCCGGTAGCGGACCCGACGTCGACTACGTCCCCGTCAGCACCCCGTGACGAAGGTCGCCCCTTGTGGCGACTCGGCCCCTCCATGATCAGCCCGACCGTGACGCTCCGCCGAACCGAGGACTAAGGTCGGCTCCGTCGGGAGCCGTTCCCGACGAGTCGATCGATCGTCCGACGGGGGTCTGTTGTGGCTGGTGGAAGCATTCTCGGTAACCGTGTTCTTCGCAAGGAGGATCCGAAGTTCCTGACGAGCGGCGGCGAGTACGTCGACGACATGCTCGACGAACCGTTGCTCGCCGGCGCCGCCCATGTCGTGTACGTGCGCTCGAGCGTGGCCCATGGTCGCATCACCTCGATCGACACCTCCGATGCCGAATCGATGCCCGGTGTGCTCGGTGTGTACACCGCCGCGTCGCTCGGACTCGCTCCGGTGCCGGCCCAGTTCAACCCGATGGTCGCGCGCACTCTGCTCGCGAGCGACAAGGTCCGCTACGTCGGTGAACCCGTGGTTGCCATCGTCGCCGAAACACGCGAACAAGGAACCGATGCCGCCGAGGCGGTGCTCGTCGACATCGAAACCCTCGACGCGCTGATCGACCTCGAGCAGGCCATGGCCTCCTCGACTCTCATCTACGAATCGGCCGGCAGCAACGTCGTGTTCGACACCACCGTGCTCGGCATGCCCGAGAACACCGGTGACGACTTCTTCAAGGACTGCGAAGCGGTTGCCTCGGGTCGCTTCCTCAACCAGCGCGTGGCCCCGTGCCCGCTCGAGGTGCGCGGCGCCGCCGCGGCTTGGGGTTCAGATGGCCGTCTGAACCAGTGGCTCTCGACCCAGCACGCACAGGGTGCGGTGGCTCCCTTGGCCGCCGCCAACGGCGTCGAGCCCGACAAGATCCGTGTTCGTACTCCCGACGTCGGCGGTGGATTCGGCGCCAAGATCGGCACCTACGCCGAAGAGCTCCTACTCGGCGTGTTCGCCAAGAAGCATGGACGCCCGATGCGCTGGCGCGAAACCCGTAGCGAGAGCATGGTCGCACTCGGCCACGGTCGCGCGCAGTTGCAGTACGTGAAGATCGGCGGCAAGAAAGACGGCACCGTGACCCACTACCAGCTGTGGGCCATTCAGGACTGTGGCGGATTCGCCGACATGGGCACGATCCTCGCTCCGTTCATGACCCGTCCGATGTCGAGTGGCGTGTACGCGATCCCGAACATCGAGTGCCGCACCACTTCGGTCGTCACCAACACCACGCCGACCGTCGCCTATCGCGGCGCCGGCCGCCCGGAGGCCACCGCCGCCATCGAGCGCGCCATGGATCTCTGGGCCCTCGAACTCGGCATGGATCCGGCCGATGTCCGTCGCAAGAACCTCATTCCGAAGTTCCTCGAACCGCACACCACAGCCGTGGGCCAGACCTACGACGTCGGTGATTACGCGACCGCCCTCGACAAGGCGCTTGCGGCAGCCGACTACAAGTCGCTCCGCGCCGAACAGGCCAAGCGCCGCCAGAGCGGCGACGTCAAGCAGATCGGCATCGGCGTCAGCGTGTACGTCGAGATCACCGGCGGTGTGGGCAACGGCGAGTCGGCCAAGGTCGAAGTGCTCGAGGACGGACGCGCCATCGTCTACACCGGCACCTCGCCCCACGGACAGGGCCATGACACTGCGTGGTCGATGCTCGTGCAGGAACAGACCGGCATTCCGATGAACAAGATCGAACTCGTCTGGGGCGACACCGACCTCGTTCCGATCGGCACCGGCACCATGGGCTCGCGTTCGCTGCAGCAAGGTGGCAACGCCGTGTTCCAGGTGGCGGGCACCCTCGCCGAGAAGGCCAAGTCGGTCGCGGCTCGACTGCTCGAGGCCAACGAAGCCGACGTGGTCCTCGACAAGGATCGCGGGGTGTTCCACGTCGCCGGAACCCCGGCCGTCACCAAGTCGTGGGCCGATCTGGCGGTGGCCGAAAAGGCCAACGGTGGACTCTCGCATAACGACGTGATCAACGTGTCGGGTGCGACCTTCCCGTTCGGTGCGCACGTGTCGGTGGTCGAAGTCGACACCGAGACCGGTCAGGTGAAGCATCTGCGCCAGGTCGCCTGTGACGACGCCGGCAAGGTGCTGAATCCGATGCTCCTCGACGGTCAGATCCACGGCGGTATCGCCCAGGGTGTCGCGCAGGCTCTCTACGAAGAGGTTCTGTACGACGCCGACGGCAACCCGACCACATCGAATCTTGCCGATTACGGATTCCCGTCGGCAGCCGAGTTGCCGAGTGTGGAAGTCGTCCACATGGAGACGCCGACCCCCATCAACGCCATCGGCGCCAAGGGAATCGGCGAGTCGGGCACGATCGGTTCCACGCCCGCCGTGCAGTCGGCGGTCGTCGATGCGGTGTCACATCTCGGTGTGAAGCACATCGAGATGCCGTGCACTGCGCAGCGCGTGTGGTCGGCCATCCAAGCCGCGAAGTAACTGCCCACCGACCGACGTCGGACGACAACCGACGGACAACGGACATCCGTCTCGCATCATGGCCAACCCGTGATTGTCGGTCGGCGGGACGTTGGTTGTAGCGTGCAACCATATGACGTCGGCCCCCATCATCGCCCACGGATTGGTTCGCCACTTCGGTTCGGGTGACAACACCGTCCGTGCCGTCGACGGCGTGGACCTCCAGGTCAATCAGGGTGAGATCTTCGGCTTTCTCGGACCCAACGGTGCCGGCAAGAGCACCACGGTGCGCGTTCTCACGACTCTTTTGAAGCCATCGGCTGGATCGGCCACCGTGGCCGGATTCGACGTGGCGACACAGGCCGACCAAGTGCGGCGTTCGATCGGCGTGGCCCTGCAGGACGCGGCGATCGACCCGCTCATGACCGGACGCGAACTCCTCGATCTGCAGAGCGTTCTCTACGGCATCCCGAAAACCCGGGCGCGCGAGCGTGGCGAAGAACTCCTCGAGCGCGTGGGACTCACGGCGGCGGCCGATCGGCGCGTCGGAACGTATTCGGGTGGAATGCGTCGTCGGCTCGACCTCGCTCTGTCGCTCGTGCACGAACCTTCGGTTCTGTTCCTCGACGAACCGACGACCGGTCTCGATCCGATGAGCCGCCTCACGCTCTGGGAAGAAGTCCGCCGTCTCAACCGCGAGGGGACCACCGTTCTCCTCACCACGCAGTACCTCGAAGAAGCCGATCAACTCGCCGATCGCATCGCCATCATCGACCACGGCAAGATCGTGCGCGAGGGAGTACCGCGCGATCTGAAATCGGCGGTCGGTGCGCCCACTTTGTTGATCGACGTCGACGCGACCCACGCCGAAACGGCGCGCACGGTTCTCGCGCGCTTCGGCGATCTGCGACCCACATCCGAGGGCACCCTCGGCGTGGGTCTGGCGCACGGCGCCGAAGCGGTCGCCGGCGTGATCCGCTCACTCGACGAGGCCGGCGTGCACGTTCGCCATCTCGAACTCAACGAGCCCAGCCTCGACGACGTCTTCGCCGAGGCGACCGGCTATCGCCTCGAAGGAGCCGAGAACAAGTCCGAGGCGCCGCCCGCGGGTGGACGCCGGGGGCCCCGATGATCGCGGCCACGGCGACGGCCAACCATGTGGCTCCCCCGCGATCGCTCTTGACCGCAGTGCATCACACGATGCGTCTCATGCAGCGCAGCGTGCTCGGCCGACTACGCCAGCCGGCCGCCCTCGCACCGTCGTTCATCTTCCCGCTGTTCTTCGCCGCCCTCGGCGCCGCGAGTTTCCAGCGCATGTCGAAACTCCCCGACTTCCCGGCGTCGTCGTTCCTGAACTACACGGCAGCGGGCGCGATCGTGCAAGGCGTGCTGTTCGCCGCGACATCGTCGGCTGGTGATCTCGCCACCGACATCGAGCAGGGCTTCTTCGAACGTCTTCTGGTGTCGCCCGTGACGCGCACGGCCATCGTGATCGGTCGACTCGGCAGCGCCATGGTCGTGGCCATCAGCCAGGTCTTCGTCTTCCTCGGAATCTTCCTCGCCTTCGGCGCCCGTATCGAGACCGGCGTCGTCGGATTCATCGGCCTCACCGTGAGCGGAGCATTGCTCGCGCTGGCCATGAGCGGACTCATGTCGGGTATCGCGATCCGCTCGGGAAGCCCCGAAGTGGTTCAGGGTTCGTTCCCGATGGTCTTCGCGCTCCTCTTTCTTTCGTCGTCGTTCTTTCCCCGTCAATACATGACCGGCTGGTACAAGACCGTCGCCTCGTGGAATCCGATGTCGCACGTGGTGGAGGGAATGCAGGGATTCATGAACCAGCCCCTCGATGTCGATTTGTTCCTGCGGGCATGGCTGATCCCCCTCGGAATCGCCAGCGTCAGCATCATGTTCGGCCTGCGGGCCCTCGCCAACCGATTGGCGGCACAATGAACTCCTCGATCGTTTCGCACGGAGGCCACCCGCTCAGCGTCTCGGGTGCACTCGTGCGCCGGACGCTCTTGCGCGTCCGTCGAATGCCGGCCGCCTTCGTGCCGTCCATCGTCATGCCGGTGTTCCAACTCATCGCCTTCAGCGGCGCCTTCGGTGCGGCGGTTCGTCTGGCCGGCATCGAGAACGCCATGGACTGGTACGTACCGCTCAACGCCGTGCAGGGTGCGAGTTTCGGCGCCATGGGCGTGAGCTTCGGCCTCATCAACGACATGCAGACCGGTTTCTTCGACCGGCTGCTCATGGCCCCGACCAAACGCTGGGCACTCATCATCGGTCCGATGGCCGGGTCGATCGCGCGCGCCGCGCTCCCTCTACTCCTCGTGATTCTCATCGGCTTCGCCGGCGGGATGAACGTGCCCGGCGGTCCGTTGGCCATCGTGTTCGTGGTGGTGGCCGCCGCCGGTATCGCGCTCGTCGCCTCGGCGTTCGCGCTCGGACTCACCTACCGCATGCGCAACATGGGGGCCGCGACCCTCACGCAGTTCGCGATCTTCTTCACGATCTTCCTCTCGACGTCGCAGGTCCCGCTCTCGAACATGGCTGGGTGGCTGCACGCGGTGGCCCGCGTGAATCCGATGACCAACGTGCTCCGACTCGCCCGACAGGGTCTCCTCGGCGACATCACGTGGAACGACACGTGGGGTGGATTGCTCGCCATCGCCGTGATGCTCGCCGTCTCGAGCTGGTTCGCCCTCAGCGGTCTCAAGTCGCTCGAGAAATGACCTCGGCTCCGACCGGGAGCTGATCGAGCAAGGCGTCCGACACCCAGCAGGTGCGGATGTGCAGCGTCGAGGTGATGCGCACCACGCGCTTCGGTTCTTCGATCGCCCGACCACACATCGAGAGCGCGGCTTTCACACACGTCTCCTCGTCGGCCAACACCATCGGCATCCGCGACCGGCGCACACCCGACGGTCCGGCCGTGAAACAGTTGACGTAGGTCTTGTGCCAGTCGATCTTCTCGGCCAGACGAACCGGAATGAAGTCGGCTAGTCCGATGCCGAGCAAGTTGCCACCCGACACATCGGTGATGTCGTTCAACACGATCGTCGCGATCTCGGGTTTCGACGGATCCTCGAGACCATGGACCCAGAATCGGCCGGTCACGTTCGGATCGATACCGGTCCCCGAGATGTCCTTGCCCGCGCGCTCCACCACGAGAACGTCGATGACCTCGAAGGGCAACGCAGGAACGAGCTGACGCGCCATCTCCGTGAGATCGATCTCGGCCCGACCCCCCACCTCGGTCGCGGTGAGAGCCGACACTCGCACGACGTTTCCGGTGGCCGATTCGACCGAAGCCACGCCACCGAGGAGACGCCCGGTGGCACGTAACGCGGCGATTCCCTCGAGGATTCGCCGGCGCATCTCGACCGGACCGCATGAATGCACCTGTGCCGCACCCGGCTGCTTGCCAAAGCCGACGACCGCCATCTTCGTGCAACCGCTTTCGATCGGACCCTTGAAACACGTGTGCGGTTTGATGCGATTCACCGGGAGGATCCGGTCGGCCGCCGCAGCATGGATGTCGAGGAAGATCGGCATCCCCGAGGGGGTGCGAGCGACTTCGACGACGTCCATCGTGGCGCGGATCTCCGCGCCCACCGATTCCTCGGTCATGCCGAGCGAGTGGAGCATTTCGAGTTGACCGGCGGCCGTCGCTCCACCGTGACTGCCCATCGCCGGCACCACGAATGGTTCGGCACCGAGATCGCGCAGACCAGCCACCGCACCGCGCAACATCTCCACCCGTTGGGTCAGACCGCGACTTCCACCACCCACCGCCACCGTCATTCCGGGTACCACGTCGCCGGCGAGGCGGCTCACGATGTCATGGCGGGTGGCCTCGACCACGTCGGCCACGGGTTCGGGATCGGGAACCGCCAGTCGAACCTCGTGCAATCGCGGCACCTCCAGCCGGGAATCGAAAGGAAGGGTCAGTCCCCGACTCAGCTGCGCCCACGATTCGGCCACCATGCCCAACTCTCGCACGTCGCCTACTCTCACTCCGTGCGCATCGTGTCGCTCCTGCCGTCGACCACCGAGATCGTGTTCGAACTCGGATTGGCCGACGATCTGCTCGGGGTCACGTTCGAGTGCAACTTCCCGCCGGAAGCCCGCGTCGGACGCGAGATCGTGGTCGGTGGCATGGACACCAAACACCTCACCCCACTCGAAATCGATCTTCTGGTTCGTGAACGACTCGCGCGCGGTGACGAGCTCTACGCGCTCGACGAGGACGCCTTGACTCGTTGCGACCCCGATCTGATCCTGAGCCAGGACCTCTGCCGGGTGTGCGCAGTGCCAAGTGGTGACGTGGACGAAGCAGTGGCCCGCCTGAACTGTCGGGCCGACGTCCTCCAGATCGACCCGCAGACTCTCGATGAGGTCATCGACTCGGTGCTCACCGTTGCCCGCGCCGCCGGGGTGCCCGACCGGGGACATGCCCTTGTTGCCTCGTTGCGGGCTCGGCTCGTCGCCCTCGAGGCCGCCACCAAAGCCGCTACCAAAGCACTTGAGGGCGAGGCACCCCTGCCCACGGTGTTCGTCCTCGAATGGGCCGACCCGCCATTCGTGGGTGGTCACTGGGTCCCCGATGTGGTCCGCGCCGGTGGCGGTCAGCCGGTTCTGGCCCGCCCCGGAACCAAATCGGTCCCCACCACATGGGACGAGATCGCCACCACCGACCCCGATCACGTGATCGTGTCGCCCTGCGGATACGGACTCGATGGGGCCGTCGAACAGGCGGAGTCCATCCTTGGACACCTCCCCTCCCGAGCGACGGTCTGGGCGATCGACGCCGACGCCGTGATGGTCAGGCCCGGCCCGCGTCTCGTCGATGGCGCCGAGGCCATTGCCGCCGCCCTCCACGGGACCGGACCTCTGCCCCGGCACCTGATCCAACGGGTCCGCTGAACTGCACCTGACCCGGACGTTCGCCGGGTCCGTTTAGCCGGGGGGTCGTCCATCGGGCAGAATGGGCTTTCGCCGGCATGAGCCGAGTTCGAAGGGGGTTGCGGTGGAAATCCGTGTCACTGTCAATGGCGTCGAGCACAAGCACGACGTCGAGCCGCGCACGCTGCTCGTGCAGTACGTCCGCGAGCACCTCGGTCTCACCGGGACCAACATCGGTTGTGACACATCGTCGTGCGGTGCCTGCAGTTTGCATGTCGACGGCGAAGCCGTGAAGAGCTGCACCATGCTCGCGGTACAAGCCGACGGAGCCTCGATCACCACGATCGAGGGAATGGCCGGCAAGGACGGAACGCTGCATCCGATGCAGAAGGCCTTCATGGAGAATCACGGTTTGCAGTGCGGTTACTGCACCCCGGGAATGGTCATGGCGGCGACGTCGCTCCTGAAGGAGAACCCCAACCCGTCCGAGGAAGATGTTCGCATCGGTCTCGAAGGAAACCTCTGCCGCTGCACCGGCTACCACAACATCGTCAAGGCCGTGCTGGCCTGCGCCGGAAAGTGAGCTCCTGATGATTCCCGCCGCTTTCGATTACGTCCGGGCCGGGTCGGCCGCCGAAGCGATCTCGCTCATCGGTGAGCACGGCTCCGACGCCAAGTTTCTCGCCGGCGGACACAGCCTTCTGCCGCTCATGAAGTTGCGCCTCGCGCAGCCGTCGGTACTCGTCGACATCGGTCGCGTGAAGGATCTCTCGTACATCAAGGACGCTGGCGACCACATCGCCATCGGAGCCTTGACCCGTCACATGGATGTCGAGACCTCCAAGGTCCTCGCCCAGCATGCTCCGCTTCTCGCGCATGCGGCCGGCCACGTGGGCGACCCCCAGGTGCGCCATCGTGGCACCATCGGCGGATCGATCGCCCATGCCGATCCGGCATCGGACCTCCCGGCCACGACCCTCGCCCTCGGTGCGACGTACGTCGTCCAGGGACCCAAGGGGACGCGCGAGATCGCCGCTCGCGACTTCTACAAGGGTTTCCTCGAGTCGGCTCTTGCGGCCGATGAGATGCTCACCGAGATCCGTGTGCCCAAGATGAACGGCGCCGGATGGAGTTTCCAGAAGTTCAACCGGCGCGCCCAGGACTGGGCCATCGTCGGCGTGGCCGCCTGGCGCCGCGGTTCGGAGTCGGGTGTCGCCCTCGTGAACATGGGCCAGACTCCGGTTCTCGCGTCGAGCGTGAGTGCGGCGATCTCGTCGGGCGCTTCGGTCGCCGATGCCGCCCAGAAGGCCGTCGCCGAGGCTTCGCCTTCGGCCGACAACAACGCGAGTGTCGAGTACCGCGAGCATCTCGCCAAGGTTCTCGTGCGTCGCGCGCTCGAACAAGCCAGCGCCTGATCCCCGCCGCATTCCAGAGTTAGCCTCGTCGTCCGTGCGCGGCTGGGCTCTCGTTCGCAACATCGGGCTCGTCGCCTACGCGATCGCCTTCATCTGGTCGTTCGCGTACAACGGGTTGCCCGTCGCCCGCCTCGCAGTCTTGGCCTGGGTCGGTGGGGCCTTCGTCGTCGGCAACATTGGCAAATCGTGGCGCCTGCAGGTTCGGATGGTGCGCGATCTCATTTTCTACGCGCTCATGTGGATGTCGTACGACTACTCGCGCGGTATCGCCGACACCTTCGGCTTCCCGCTGCAGGTGGAGGCGCCCCGAAACATCGACAAGGTTCTCTTCTTCGGCCGCGATTCGAATCAGGTGATCCAGGATCTCCTCTACCGACGGACCACGCCGTGGTACGAGGTGGTCTTCTCGATCGTCTACTTCACGCATTTCCTCTTCCCGGTCGCGGCTTCGGTGTGGCTTTGGGTGCGGAACCGCGACGAATGGATCCGGTACATCCGACGTTTCGCAACCGTCCTGTTCGTGGGGGTCGCGTGCTTCGTCGTTCTTCCCACCGCACCGCCGTGGATGGCGGCCAGCCGTCAGCATCCGTATCAGATCATGGAGCAACTCTCCCGAACGACCGCGCGCGGTTGGTCGGAACTCGGTCTCGACACCGTGGGGGTGCTCCTCATCCGTGGGCGCGAATGGGCCAATCCGACGGCTGCTCTTCCGTCACTGCACGCAGCATTCGCGCTCTTCCTCGTGCTCTTCTTCTGGAACAAGATTCCCGATCGGCGCGCCCGGTGGGCCACTGCCCTCTTTCCGATCCTGATGGCCGTGAGCCTCATGTACTTCGCCGAGCATTATCTGGTCGACATCCTCGCCGGCTGGCTGCTCGTGGTCGGTTCGTTCTGGTTCTGGAACCGCTGGGAACGGCGACGGGCCGGGACCTCGGTCGACCCTCACGACATCCGCGTCCGACCGGGGGGATGACCGACGTCCGCGCCTGGCTCGGACTACCGTCGGGGCCGGAGAGGTGAGACCAGTGAGCAGCGTGGGTGACGGCGACGAGTTCGACCCGCGGCATCTCGATGCCATCGCCAATGCCGATCCGTACCCGTATTGGTACGAGGACGCCGACGAGCCCGATCCGAACCCGATGCTCGTGCGCACCGAGACGTGCGACCTCTGCATCGTCGGTGGCGGATACACCGGGCTCTGGACGGCGATCATCGCCAAAGAACGCGATCCGTCCCGAGACGTCGTTCTGATCGAGGCCCACGAGGTCGGCTCGGCGGCCAGCGGTCGCAACGGTGGGTTCATGGACTCGTCGTTGACCCATGGGATCGCCAACGGCCAAGAGCGATTCCCCGACGAACTCCCGCTTCTCGAAGAACTCGGGCTCGCCAATCTCAACGAGATCGAGTCAGCCATCAAGCGCTACGGCATCGATTGCGATTACGAACGGACCGGCGTGATCGACGTCGCCTACGACAGCCATGCCAACAGTTACATCGACGAGCTGCGCGAAGACTTCCAGCAGTTGCGATCACTCGGCCAACGCGTGACATGGCTCGACCGAGAGCAGATGCGCGCCCAGGTCGATTCGCCCACCTACACCGGCGGCCTCTGGCATCACGACCGGGCCGCCATCGTGGATCCGGCCCGTCTCGTGTGGGGCCTCAAAGCCGCCGCCGAATCGCTCGGTGTGCGCATCTACGAGGACACCAAGGCCACCGCGATCGAACGTGATGGTGTGGGAGTGATGGTGCACACTCCCCTCGGCAAGGTGCGCGCCGGCAAGGTCGCTCTCGGAACCAACGCGTTCAAACCACTCCTTCGCCGGATGAAGCACTTCATCGCCCCGGTGTACGACTACTGCATGGTCACCGAACCGCTGACCACCGAACAACTCGATCGCATCGGTTGGAAGAACCGACAAGGTCTGTCCGACATTCCGAACCAGTTCCACTACTACCGACTCACCCAGGACAATCGCATCCTGTGGGGCGGATACGACGCGGTCTACTACTTCCGCGGCAAGGTTTCGACCGAACAGGAGAGCCGCCCCGAGACCTGGGCGCGCCTCAGCAAGCACTTCTTCACGACTTTCCCGCAACTCGACGACGTGACGTTCTCACATGCATGGGGTGGCGCGATCGACACGTGCTCGCGCTACTGCGTCTTCTGGGGTCGGGGCATGGGCGGGCGCGTGGCCTACGCGATCGGTTACACCGGACTCGGCACCGCTGCTTCGCGATTCGGAGCCGAGGTGATGCTCGACCTGATCGACGGACGCCGATCAGTGGCGACCCAGACCGACTTCGTCAAAGACAAGCCGGTGCCCTTCCCGCCCGAACCGTTCAAGTTTGTAGGTATTCAGGCGACACGTTGGAGCCTGAATCACGAGGACAAGACCGGACGACGCAACTTGTGGTTGCGTGCGCTCGACCGACTCGGCCTCGGCTTCGACAGTTAGGCCACCGCGGGGTTCAGAGGCGTTCGATGATGGTGACGTTGGCCTGACCGCCACCTTCGCACATCGTCTGGAGTCCGAAACGACCGCCCGTGCGCTCGAGTTCGTGCAACAACGTCGTCATGAGTCGGGCACCGGTCGCGCCGAGCGGATGGCCGAGGGCGATCGCGCCGCCATTCACATTGACCTTGGCGTGATCGAAGCCGGTCTCTTTCATCCAGGCCATGACCACGGGCGCAAACGCCTCGTTGATCTCGACCAGATCGATGTCGTCGATGGTCATGCCGGTCTTGGCGAGGGCGCGCTTGGTGGCCGGGATCGGCGCCGACAACATCATGATCGGATCGTCGGCCAACACGCTCATGTGATGAATGCGAGCCCGTGGCTTCAGCCCGTGCGTCTTCACGGCCTGCTCGTTGGCGATCAGCAAAGCCGCGGAACCGTCGGAGATCTGACTCGCGCAGGCGGCTGTGATACGACCGGTCGGCGTGAGCGTCGGAAGCGAACGGATCTTGTCCCAATTCGGCTCGCGCGGCCCCTCGTCGTGTTGCACACCGGCGAGCGGGGAGATCTCGGCCTCGAACCGGCCTTCCTCGCGAGCACGGATGGCGCGGAGATGCGACTCGACGGCGAAGGCCTCCATGTCCTCACGCTTCAGATCCCACTTGTCGGCCATCATCTCGGCGCCCACGAACTGACTGACCTCGCCGTTGCCGTAGCGCGCGACCCAACCGGGAGATCCGGTGAACGGATCGTCGAATCCGAGCGCCTGACCGGCGGTCATGGCCGACGAGATCGGGATCATGCTCATGTTCTGCACTCCACCGGCGACCACGAGGTCCATGGTTCCGCTCATCACGGCCTGTGCCGCGAAGTGCACCGATTGCTGCGCCGAACCGCACTGACGGTCGATGGTCGTTCCCGGGACGTGTTGGGGAAGACCAGCCGTCAGCCAGCACGTGCGCGCGATGCAACCGGCCTGCGGGCCGACCGAGTCGACGTTGCCGAACACGACGTCGTCGACCGCGTTCGGATCGACTCCTGTGCGCTCGATCAACGACTTGATGCTGTGCGCACCGAGATCGGCCGGGTGGACTCCCGAGAGTCCACCGCCCCGGCGACCAACGGGTGTGCGAACGGCATCGACGATGTAGGCGGTGGGGGTGCTCATGTCGAAGACGCTAGTCCCCGACTACTCGCCTCCATCGATCCCGATCGGCCACCAACGGGGTCAGACCGAGACGATCACCGACGAGCCATGTCCGAAGAGACCTTGGTTGGCGGTGATACCCGCACGAGCGCCTTCGATCTGCCGGTTGCCGGCTTGGCCGCGCAATTGCCACACGAGTTCGCACACCTGGGCCACTGCCTGCGCCGGAATCGCTTCACCGAAACACGACAACCCACCACTCGGATTCACCGGAATGCGCCCGCCGATCGTGGTCGCCCCCGAGCGCAGCAGACCTTCGGCCTCACCTTTCGCGCACAAGCCGAGATGTTCGTACCAATCGAGTTCGAGGGCGGTGGAGAGGTCGTACACCTCGGCCATCGACATGTCCTCCGGCCCGAGGCCGGCCTCCTCGTAGGCGGCATGACAGATCGAATCCTTGAAACCGCGCTCGGGCGGCGCGACGACCGCCGACGAATCGGTCGCGAAGTCGGGCAGTTCGAGAATCGTCTGCGGATAAGTGGGCGTGATCGTGCTGACGGCGCGGATTCGCGGCACACCACCGAGCGAGCCGAGTCGCTTCTCGGCGAACTCACGACTCGTGACGATCATCGCCGCCGCACCGTCGGAGGTCGCACAGATGTCGAGCAGTCGTAGCGGATCCGACACGACCGGACTGTTGAGCACATCGGCCACGGTGCTCTCCTTGCGGAACCGCGCGTTCGGGTTCTCGAGGCCGTGACGCGAGTTCTTCACTTTCACCATGGCGAAGTCCTCCGACGTCGCGCCGTAGAGATCCATGCGACGACGGGCGAACAATGCGAAGTACACGGGGTTGGTCGCCCCGAGCAAGTGGAAACGAAGCCAATCCGGGTCGGTCTTGCGTTCGCCACCGACCGGGGCGAAGAACCCCTTGGGTGTGGTGTCGGCACCGATCACCATGGCCACATCGCAGAATCCGGCGAGGATCGACGCGCGCGCGGTCTGCAGAGCCTGGGCGCCACTCGCGCATGCCGCGTAACTCGACGACACGCGTACACCCGTCCAACCCATCTTCTGGGCGAAGGTGGATCCGGCGATGAAACCCGGATAGCCGTTGCGAATGGTGTCGGCGCCGGCGACGTACTGGATGTCTTTCCACTGCAGGCCAGCATCGGCCAAGGCCGCCCGGGCGGCGATCATTCCGTATTCGGTGAAGTCGCGACCCCATTTGCCCCACGGGTGCATGCCGACGCCCATGACCACCAAATCTCGATCGCTCACGACGCCACCTCGGCCGCCGGTGCCCACACGTAGATCATGTGCTCGGTCGTTCCGCCTTCGTCGTTCGACTCGGCGTAGAGCACGTCGGTTTCGAGTTGCATGCGCATTCCGACGCGCAGATCGGGGGCGAGAATCCCCTTGGGCGCCTGACCGAGCACGATGATGCCTTCCTTCTCGAGTTCGACCGCCACCAGCGCATACGGCTCGAACGGCTCGGCCGCCTTGTAGGGAGGCGGCGGCGCGTAACGGTTCTCGGTGTAACTCCAGACCCGACCATGACGAGACAACGTCGTGGGAACGAGTTCGTCCGATTCGCACTCCGGGTTCGGGCAGGCGCCGGCGCGTGGCGGGAACACGTAGGTTCCACAATCCGAACAACGACCTCCGATCAGTTGCGGTTGGTCGTCGAGGGTGAACCAACCGTCGACCGCGGGCACGCGTTGTGTAGTCACGGAGTCAGACTAATCGTGGACCGTCGGGTCACCCTCGGTCGCCTACGAATCGTCGCTGACCAACTAGTTGTCGACGACCAACAGGTCGTCGACAAAGGGAACGATCTCGCCCCCTGCCAACAGGGCGAGCACATCGACCGGCAGGTGAACACCGTCCTCCCGCAGGCTTCCCGGCTTTCCACCATTGGCGGTTTCGGCGCGTTGCACGACGTCGGCCCAGTCGAACAACGAGATCTGCGGCCAGTCGGCGACGAATTCCTCGATGAGTCGGTTCCATCCCCGGACTCGCCGACGATCGGCGAAGTCGGCCTCGGCGAATGAGCCCGAGGTGATCGGCGGACTGTCGAAGAACACGACCCGTGTCGAATGACGGTCGGCGAGTTCGACCAACGAGGCGACGGCCTCCCGATGGCGGTCGTCGAACTCGGAATCACCGACCGCGAACCATCCATCGTCCTTCTCGTCTTCATCGACGGAATCATCGACGGAATCATCGCCGTTCTCGCCGGTGTTCTGACCGGTGTTCTGATCGGTGTTCACATCGGAGTATCGCTGTTCGGATTGCTCGGGAACGGATACGACGACCAGCAGCAACTGCGGTTGGAAGTCGTCCATGAGCTTGGACCACGTCCCCTCGAGAGTCGGGCACTTCGAGACGTCGAAAGCCATGTCGGGCCACCAACGAACCTC
>CAZLXB010000010.1:0-36122 GCA_964563545.1 uncultured Bifidobacterium sp.
AGGAGTCGGTACACCGCCTGGCGAACGGTCTCCGACTCGGGGAACGGACTGTCCACCTGCACGGTGATGGTGGGGAACACCGCGACCATCGAGCTCGGGGCCACGGTCGCGAGAACCATCACGATCTCTCCGAGGTCGTATCCGTACACGTCGAGATCGTCCGGGTTGGCCTCCGCGTCCTCGATCCGCTGATAGGCGATCTGCCACGTTCTCACCGGCCCGGCGAAGAGCGCCGACATGAAACTCGCCATGTCGGCCGGCACCTGTGCGCCCACATCGGTGATCACCGGTGCCGGTTGGGTGCCGATCTTGCCCGAACCCACTGCGTTCACCACTCCGTCCCACAACGCTTTGACGAAAGGAAGCCGTTCGGACTCGGGTTGGTCTGCGTCACGCGCCGCCAGCACCGCAGCCGCCTGCAGTGGGGTGAACGAGTTCGAACCCTGATCGGCAACTTTGCGGATCTGATCGTCCTCGGTATCGAGGACATCGGCCGAGAATCGGGCCTCGATCGTGCCCACTCGCGCGAGCAGGTCACCCGTGCCGTCCACACCCTCCACCGCGATGAGGTCGATCTGCGTGTTGGTCAGGCTCTCCACGGCGGCTTTCAAGGCCTCCGGCCCATCGGACCCGTAGACATCGGCGAGCCGCTTGGGTTCCCCAGCCGGTTGACCGCTCATGGCGAGTCCTACCGGCAACGACATGATCGTTCCGCCCGCTCCATTCGGAGCGATGGCCAGAACGCTGAGCGACGCGAGGTAGTTCTGCTCGTCGGTCGTGGCCAGAATCGCGGTCGGCGTGGTGGGAATCGACACGGTCGGCAACGCCACCACTGCTTCGGCGGCCCTCGAATCGCGCACGGCACGCCACGCGACCACTGCCGACACCGGCAGGCAACCCATCACGACAATGCCGCTCGCCAGCGCGATGAGAGTCCGGCGACGTCGCCGACGTACGAGCACACTCACGCGCGATCACATCCGGCGCCGTACAGGTGACGCTCGCGGATCACGGCGAGGACTTCATCGGTGATCAGGTAATCGAGCGGTCGACCATCCACGAAACGCGCCCGCAGATCGGTGCTCGATACCTCGAGGTGCGGAACCTCCACACGCATCCAGTCGATCGTCGACGACAGTTGCACCGGAGCTCCCGGTCGATCGACCACCACGATTCGGCTGAGGGCGAGCACATCCTCGAAGCGTTCCCACGTTGTGATACCCGAGGCCGCGTCATCACCGACGATGGTGAATATCTCGGCCTCCGGCTCGGCGGCTCGCAGAGCCGCCAATGTGTCCGCCGTATAACTCTCGCCCCCGTGATCGATCTCCCACCGCCCCGCCTCCAGACCCGCCACACCGCGGACCGCGGCTTCGACCATGGCCAGACGGTCGACGGCTGGCGTGATCCGACGCTGACCTTCCTTTTGCCAAGGGATGTTGGCCACCATCAGGATCACTCGGTCGAGGCCGAGGGCATGCCGGACGTTCACCGCTGTCACGAGGTGGCCCACATGAACCGGGTCGAAGGTGCCCCCGAACAAGCCGATCCGGGGCGGACGGTCGGACAACGGGGCAGGCACGGTCGGCGAGTCTACGGTTCGACCCCGTTTCCGCAGGTCAGAGGGGTCAACCCAGTGTCTTCGGAAATCCTGCGGAATTTCCTCAAGTCGGCCCGGCTTCTGGCCGAAAAACCGGGCGAAGTTACCGCCCACATTCGACTAGCCACAACCCAAAGAAACTGATAACTTTCGGGTCCCTCTTCGGGACCCCCCAGTTCCGACCCGAGTTTCTTGACCCCCACATAACGACCCCCTTGTCCTCTATTGCCCCGCTGCGGGTGGAGCTCGAGCCGATGTGCCGGACTTCACGAGAGTTCGAGGAACAACGAGACCAGACGAACAGTTGAGAACAACATCATGAATGACTCCATCGGTATCTACCTGAACGACATCGGCAAGGTCCCCTTGCTCACCGCCGAGGACGAGCGCGTCCTGTCCCGCGCCATCGAAAAGGGCCGCGAGGCCGCCGCCCGCAAGGCGTCCGGGGAAAAGGGTGCGGCGATCAATCGCGACATCCGTGAAGCCGCCAAGGCCAAGGATCGCTTCATCCGCGCCAACCTTCGCCTCGTGGTCTCGATCGCCCGCCGCTATCCGCTCCCCCAGGGCATGGACCTTCTCGATCTCATCCAGGAGGGCAACCTCGGACTCGAGCATGCGGTCGACAAGTTCGACTGGCGCCGTGGCTTCAAGTTCTCCACGTATGCGACCTTCTGGATCCGCCAGGCCATCGGCCGCGCGCTCGACCAGAAGGCCAGCCTCATCCGTATCCCGGGAGACCGCTCGGCGAGTCTGCGCGCTGCGCTGCGTCAGGCCAGCGGCGACGGCGAGACCCTCGACATCGCCAATGCCGAACTCCATCGCCTCACCACTCCGGTGTCGCTCGACAAGACCATCGGCGACGACGGTGACGCGACCCTCGGTGATCTCATGGCCAATGGCGACCCGACGCCTGAGGACCACATCATCGCCCAGGGCGAGACCGAACAGCTCTCCAAGCTCCTCGACACCCTCGATGCCCGCGCCCGCTATGCGGTCGAGGCCCGTTTTGGCCTCATCGACGGTGAGCGCAAGAGCTTCCGTGAAGTCGGCGAGAAGTTGGGCGTCACGGCCGAGGCGGCCCGCCGTCTCGTAAGCCGCGCCGTGGCCGGCTTGAAGGAAGAAGCCGACGGCATCTTCGCCGCCTAATTCATCGGGCTTCGTCCCCATTCGTTCCCTTTCCAAAACGACCCGGCGCCTTCTGGTGCCGGGTCGTTAGGCTTTTTTCATGCCCTCGACGTGGACCCCGACCTCATGGCGCGCCTTTCCCGTCGTGCAGCAGCCCGACTGGCCCGATGAGGGCGATCTCGACCGGGCGCTGAAGCAGATCGCCTCCTATCCCCCGCTGGTCTTTGCCGGCGAGGCTCGCTCACTGCAGAACGCGCTGGCCCAAGTGTCGGCGGGTAACGCATTCCTCCTGCAGGCCGGCGACTGCGCCGAGAGTTTCGACGACTTCTCGGCCAACAACATCCGCGAGAAACTGCGGGTGATCCTGCAGATGGCCGTGGTGCTCACCTACAGCCTCGGTGTGCCCACGGTGAAGGTGGGTCGCATCGCCGGCCAGTTCGCCAAGCCCCGCAGCAGCGCCACCGAGAAGGTGGGTGACCTCGAGATCCCGAGTTTCCGCGGCCACATCGTCAACGACCCCACGCCCACTCCGGCCGCCCGCATTCCCGACCCCGATCGTCTCGTGCAGGCGTATCACCAGTCGGCCAGCACGCTGAATCTCGTACGCGCCTTCACCAAGGGCGGCTTCGCGGACTTGTCGCGAGTTCACGCATGGACACAGGAATTCGTGGGTTCGAGCCCCGAAGGCCAACGCTACGAACAACTGGCCACCGAGATCGATCGCGCCCTCCGTTTCATGCGGGCCTGCGGTGTCGACACCGAGAACACCTCGTCACTTCATGAGGTCGACGTCTACACGAGCCACGAGGCACTCTTGCTCGGCTACGAAGAAGCCCTCACCCGCCAGGACTCGCTCACTGGCGGTTGGTACGACTGCTCGGCGCACATGCTCTGGATCGGTGAACGCACCCGCCAACTCGACGGTGCTCACATCGAATTCCTCCGTGGTGTGGGCAACCCGATCGGCTGCAAGATCGGCGCCGCCACCGATGTGGAGTACGTGCTCGAGCTCTGCCAGGCGCTGAACCCGGCTCGCGTCCCGGGCCGGCTCACGCTCATCAGCCGCATGGGCGCCGACAAGGTGGAGGATGCCTTGCGCCCCTTGCTGCGCGCCGTCACCGATGCCGGCCATCCGGTGGTGTGGGCGTGCGATCCGATGCACGCCAACACCTTCACCTCGACGAGTGGCCACAAGACACGCCACTTCGACGACATCCTGCGCGAGATCTCCGGCTTCGTGAACGCCCACCGCGCCGAGGGCACCTGGCCGGGCGGCATTCACGTGGAACTTACCGGCGACAACGTGACCGAATGTCTCGGTGGAGCCGATGATCTGCAAGTCGCCGACCTCGTCGACCGCTACCACACGGTGTGCGATCCGCGTCTCAACGCACGCCAGGGCCTCGATCTCGCTTTTGCCGTGGCCGAACTCATCCGCTCGTCCGGCTTTGCCTGATCGCACCCCGGCCGATGTCCTCGCGCTGATCGACTCGTGGCCCGTCGAAAGGGCCGCCGCCGCCATCTTGCGCAAAGGAGAAGTCGTCGCGACCCGCGGTGATCACTCGTCGACGTTTCGGCTCGCTTCGATCTCCAAGATGATGACGGCTTGGGCGGTTCTGATCGCCGTCGAAGAAGGCATCACGTCTCTCGACGAACCCGTCGAGCCGGCGACCGTGCGTCATCTGCTCGCACATGCATCGGGTTTCGGGTTCGACGGTGACAAGCCACTCATGGCCCCGGGTCGCAAGCGCATCTACTCGAACACCGGCATCGAAACGGTGGCGCGCCACGTCGCCCAACGAGCTGGCATGGATTTTGCCGACTATCTGCACGAAGCAGTGTTCACTCCGCTCGGCATGTCGCGCTCCGAACTGCGCGGCTCACCCGCCTACAACGTCTTTTCGACTCTCGACGACACCGCAACTTTCGTGGCCGAGCTCATGCGGCCTCGCCTCGTGAGCTCGGCCACCGCTCACGAGGCCACATCAGTGCAGTTCGCCGAACTCGGTGGAGTGATCCCGGGTCTCGGCTCGTACACACCCAATCCTTGGGGGCTCGGAATCGAGATCCGTGGAGAGAAGTCACCGCACTGGACCGGAACCCGAAATTCACCTTCGACCTTTGGCCATTTCGGCGGTAGCGGAACCATGACCTGGGTCGACCCCACACTCGATCTCGCCCTTGTTGCCCTCACCGACCGCGACTTCGACCAGTGGTCGGCCGATGCATTGCGCCTCTGGCCCGAGATCAGCGACGCGGCCGTCGACTGGGTGCGCGGCTGACATGACCTCGACTCGCACCACCGAACGCGTGCTCCTCGCATCGGCATTCATCCTCGCCGCCAGCAACAGCCTCGTGTTTGCGCTCATGGGCAATCTGCAGGACCGCTACGGATTCACCGATGCCGGGCTCGGCTTCATCGCCGCCGCCGCATTCCTGTCGTCGTTCGTCATGATGGTCCTGGTCGCCCCTCTTGCCGACCGCGGCCACGCGAAGACACTTCTGATCGTCGGCACCTTGCTCGCCATCACCGCCAACCTGATCTTCGCGACCGGATCCTCGCTCGGAATCTTCGTTCTCGCCCGGGCGATCGGCGGCATGTCGACAGGATGTTTCATGCCACCCGCCTACGCACTCATGGCATCGTTGTCGACGAGTGGAACATCGGAGCGCATGGGAGCGATGCGTGGAATCGAACTCGGTGGCTTCGTGACCGGACCCGTGATCGGTGGCTTCCTCGTCGGCCCACTCGGTCTTCGTTGGCCCTTCGTGATCTTTGCCAGCACGGCAACGCTCGCCACACTGATCGTCGGTAGCCAGAATCTGCCCAAACTCGTGCGCACCGGCGAATCGAGTCGCCTGGCATTCGGACTTCTTCGTCATCGTTCGGTTCTCGTACCGATTCTCTTCCTCGTGGCCATCGCGCTCCCGGTCGGTATCTACGACAGCTTGTGGGACCGTTACCTGACCGACATCGGGGCGAGTGACATGGTCGTCGGCCTCAGCCTCGCCGCCTACGCCGCACCTTTCGTTCTGTTGTCGCGTTTCGGGGGCCGGCTCGCCGACCGCACGAGTCGCGTGCGAGTGGCCTTCGTGTCGTTGCTGTTCATCGCACCGCTGACGGCCACGTACGGACTCTTCTCGGTGCCGTGGATTCCGATCATGTTCGGCGTGGTGGAAGCGAGTTTTCAGGCTGCGGCTCAACCGGCGGCGAGTGGAATGCTCGCCGCCGGAGCCCCACCCGGACGGGCGAGCGCGGCGCAGGGTTTGGCCGGCGCGTGCAATCAACTCATTGCCGCCAGCGTGGCCATGCTCGCCACGTGGGGGTATGGCCACTTCTCGGCGCGCACCATCTTTGGTGCCGCCGGTCTTGGCCTACTCATGATCGGGTTCGTTGCGCGCTACCTGGCGCGCAAACTTCCAACGCCGGCGTTCAGCTGAGCCGCTCGACGATCATGGCCAGACCCTGGCCACCGCCCACGCACATCGTCTCGAGGCCGTACCTCTTGTCGGTCTCCTGGAGTCCGTGAATGAGAGTCGTCATGATGCGGGCGCCGGTCATGCCGAACGGATGGCCGAGGGCGATCGCGCCTCCGTGCACGTTCAACTTGTCCCACGAGATACCGAGGTGCTTGGCCGACGGGATCACCTGGGCCGCGAAGGCCTCGTTGATCTCCACCAGATCGATCTGATCGATCGACAGTCCGGCTCGCTTCAGCGCCTGACGACTCGCCTCGATCGGGCCAAGACCCATGATCTCGGGATTCAGGGCCGACACTCCCGACGACACCACACGCGCGAGCGGCTTCAAGCCGAGTGCCTTGGCCTTGGTGTCGCTCATCACCATCACTGCGGCCGCACCGTCGTTCAGCGGGCACGCGTTGCCGGCCGTGATCTGACCATCGGGGCGGAACGCCGGCTTGAGCGAACCCAGACCTTCGAGCGTGGTGCCCTCGCGCGGGCAGTCGTCCTTGTCGACCACGGTGCCGTCGGGCAACGTGAGCGGAGTGATCTCGTCGGCGAAGAATCCGTTGGCGACGTTCGCGCTCGCCCGATCCTGACTCAACTTCGCGAACTGGTCCATCTCCTCACGAGTCACACCTTCGACTTCACGGACGTTCTCGGCGGTCTGACCCATGGCGATGTAGGCGTCGGGCAATCCGGCCGGCGGTGTCCACGTCGGCTGCCCGCCGCCCGAACGCAACTTGCTGCGCTCACCGGGGGTTCCAAAGATCGGATTCGGTGCGGTGTCGCTCGCGCCCGAGCCGTAGCGACTCACGGCTTCCACACCGGCGGCAATGAAGCAATCACCTTCACCCGACTTGATGGCGTGCGCGGCCATACGAATCGTCTGCAACGACGATGAGCAGTAGCGGTTCACCGTGACGCCCGGTGCCTCCGGGATTCCGGCCAACAACGCGACGATGCGACCCAGGTTGAAACCTGCCTCGCCCGCCGGTTGACCCACACCCATGATGAGGTCCTCGACATCGGAGCCCTTCACCTGCGGCACCTTGGCCATCAGGGCCTTCACGATCTGGGCCGCCATGTCGTCGGTGCGCAAGGTGGTCAACGACCCCTTGTGGGCGCGGCCAATCGGGCTGCGGGCGGTGGCGACGATCACTGCTTCGGGCATGACTTCTCCTTGTCGTTGGAACGGCGTGAGCGTAGTCGTCGACCGGTTCCGGCCGACAAGCGACGGTGGTTTCCCCTAGAGGTGGTGGGTCTCGTTGAACGAGGTCAGCGACGCCGATTCACCCGCTACGGCCAGCCGCGAGACCGCCGCGGTGTCGAGCCGCATCCGCCACGACAACGCGAGTTCGGCGCCGAGCGCCCACACGATGGCCGCCTTGATGGGCGACACGTGACTCACGATCACGATGCGCCGACCAGCCGCCCGCGACGCCCAGTACGCGCACGCCTCGACGACCCGCGACGAGACGTCACGCAAGGATTCACCTCCGGACGGCGCGAAGGAGTCGTCTCGACGCCACCGATCCCACGTCACGGCCGGCACATCACTCTGGAGTCGTCCGTCGAATTCTCCGTAAGCGAGTTCGATCCAACGTTCGTCGACCACGACCTCGCGACCGGCCGCGATCGACTCGGCCGTGTGACGCGCACGCTGCAGCGGACTGCTCACGACGATGTCCTCGGGGCCGAGTTCGCCCGCCAGATACGTGCCGAGCGATTTCGCCTGTCGGCGTCCGACTTCGTCGAGCGGTTCGTCGAGCCGACCCTGCATCCGGCCCTGGGCATTGAGCGCCGTCCGACCATGGCGAACCAGGATGATCTGGCCGGTCATGAGGTGAGAGTTCCGTTCCGCAAGAAGTCCCGACGACGATCAGGCCGACCGAGCCCGAAGATTCGCCACGCGTGCACGCACAAGACGATGCCGACCACCTCGAGGAGAACGTTCAGAGCTCCCCGCTCGGCCGCCGGAAGCCTCGCGGCGTCGAACGACACGCCGGTGAACGGCCACCAGAAGCCTCCGGTGTTGGCGAAAGCACCGTCGAAGACGAGATGCAAGAAGAGTCCGATCGGAACGGCGAGCAGTCGTCGACGACGCGCCCGTGCGCCGATGGTTGCCAGCATCACACCGACGAGAACGGCGACGCTGCCGACCAGGGAGTGGAAGCCACGCGCGCCGCCCCAGAGTCCATCGACCACGTCGGGAACGAGTGCCCCGATGATCAGGAAGCGGTTGTCGAAGCGCGCGTCGTGGAACACGTACCAGACGGCCAGAACCGATGTGCCGATGAACCAGAAGAACACGAACTCACCGTAGGAGAAGACGGGTGCAATTCGGGCATTCGACGACGGCGTCGGCTGGTTGACGCTTGATCGTGTCGAGTTCGGCGATCGAGATCTCCATTCGACAACCCGTGCATGCGCCGTGCTCGATGCGACACACCGCGACACCACCGAGCGACTTGCGCAGCCGCTCGTACACATCGAGATCGGTGGCGGCCAGCGAGCCAGCCGCATCACGTCGACGATCCGCGAGCGCAGCGAGTTCGGCATCGGCCCGGACCTCGGCCGCCCGCCGACGATCGGCCAGAAGGGCTTCGGCCGCACCGGCCCGCTCGGCCCGATCCACGAGTCCGACGAGCTCTTCATCGGCGGCCGACGATCCTTCCAAGAGTTCGATACCGCGGTCGTCGAGCTCATTACGGGTGGCGGCCAGCACTTGCATCTCGTGCTGAAGGGCTTCGGCTTCCCGCGGCGCGATGATCGTCTTCAACTGTTTCTCGAGCCGCGCCCGGTGGGCGTCGATCTCGGCTGACTCGCGCTCGAGTCGATCGAGTTCGTTCTGAGCGACCCGTTGGGCTCCTCGCACGCGTTCGATGTCGGAACGTATGGCTTTCAGTTCGGCCACGGCCGCGTCGTGTTCGACGATCTCAGCCAGTCGGGTGCGAGCATGGGTCGCCTGTTCGATCGCCGTATCGATCGACTGCAGACCGTGCATGGCCCCCAGATCCATGGGTCGACTGTACAGAGGGATGGTCAGCGGGGGTTCGGCGGGGCGGTGGGCGCCGTCGCACACCTTTCGATCTCGAATGCCGACGGATCGATGGTCGGGACCGGCCAGGTCGGATCCACCACCCCGCGCGGCACGGTGGTCAGCGGCGATGATTCGGGTACCGATGTGGTGGTCGTCCTCGGTGGACGAGTCGTGGTGGTCGTGGCCAAAGGATCTTCCGGCTCGGTCGGCGATTCGACCTCGGGGGGCAGTGTCGTGGTGGCCACCGGACAATCGACTCCTGGCAACACGAGCCGTGTTCCCGGACGCGGGTTCGTCGGCGGTGCCGGGAAGTCACTCGCCGGAACACCGCGAAGCGCCACGTCCATGGTGGCTTTCCAGATCGCGGCCGGGAAGGTTCCACCCTGCACTCGCGGCACCCCCACGGCCGAGAACTCGGGGATGTCGTTCATGGGCAGATAGCGATCGGGGTGCCCGACCCAGACAGCAGTGGTCAGTTCGGGTGTGAAACCCACGAACCACGCATTCGTGTTGTTGTCCTGTGTCCCCGTCTTGCCCGCCGCCACACGACCTTCGAGCGCGCTACGTCGAGCAGTGCCGCTGACGAGCACGCCTTTCAGGATCGATGTCGTCCGGGCCGCCGCGTCGGGGGTGAGGACCTGGGTGTTCACGGCCCGGTGTTCGTAGATCACTCCGTTCGGGCCCTCGATTCGCTCCACGAAGTAGGGCTCGCTGTGCACGCCGGCGTTGGCGAGTGTCTGGGCTCCGGCCGCCATGTCGAGCGGACTCATCTCGTTCGCGCCCGTGGCGAAACTCGCGTACGGGCGAATGGGCTCACGTTCGGCCGACGACTGACCGAGGTACAGATACGAGCTGCTCGCCATGCGATAGGTGGTGTCGACCACCCGATCGAGTCCCGTCATCAGTGCAAGGCGACTGAAGGCGCAGTTGATCGAGTACCACGTCATTTCCTCCACCGGACCGAGCGCCCGCGACACGCCTTCGCCGATCACGAACGGATTGTCGGGATCATCGGGGTTCGGCAGAACGCACGGCAATGTTCCGTCGAGGATGTCGTCGTTCTGCACACCGGCCTGTACCGCGGCGGCCAGGACGAAGATCTTGATGCTCGATCCGGTCTGGCGAGTCGACAAAGCAAGGTTGAGTTCGTTGCGGCCGGGCGCGAAGGGCTTCCCGCCAACCATTGCCCGCACGGCTCCGTTCGTCGAATCGAGCGTGACGACGGCTGCTTCCACTCCGGCCGAGTTCACGGGAAGTTGTGCGGCCTTGGCGGTCTCGGCGGCGGCCTGCACCACCGGGTCGAGCGTGGTGTAGATCTTGAGACCGCCGCGGAAGAGTCGGTAGTAACGCTCTTCGTAGGTGTCGCCGAGAATGTTGCTGCGATTCAGCAGGAACGACTTGACCTCTTCACTGAAGTGGGTCCGGGCGATCGTGGTGGTCTGGATCGTCTTCACGACTTCGGGAATCTGCCAACTCCCCGCGCACCGAGCGTCGAGGGCGGCTTTGGCGGCCTCCGAGTCGACTTCACGCGGTTCGAGACACTCGATCACCGCCTGCGCGTCATCGGCGGGCATCAGACCTTCGTCGACGATCGCGTTCAACACCTCGACGAACCGACGTCGACTCGGCTCGGGTCGTCGGATCGGGTCGTAACTGGTCGGCGCCTGGATGAGCCCGGCCAGAAACGCGCCGTCGACGAGAGTGAGTTCACCCACCGACTTGCCGAAGTACACCTCGGCCGCGGCCTGGATCCCATAGGCGTTGTTGCCCAAATAAATGGTGTTGAGATAACGCTCGAGGATCTCGGCCTTCGTGCGGACCTTCTCGAGACGAAGCGCATAGAGGATCTGGAGCAACTTGTAGCGACCATCGCGCTCGAGACCGGCCAGGTAGTCGACTTTGGCGACTTGCTGGCTGATGGTGGAAGCACCTTGGCGTGCTCCGCCCTCGAAGTTCGACAACGAAGCGCGAAAGAGACTGCGCACGTTCACTCCGTGGTGGCGGTAGAACTCGCGATCCTCCACCGCGAGAACGGCTTGGATCACGTGGGTCGGGACCTCGTCGATCGACACCGGCTGGCTGTTCTCGAGTTCATACGCCGCGATCTCGTTGCCGGCACGGTCATAGACATACGTCCGGTCGGCGATGGTCTCGGTTTCTGGGAGGACCACCGGCACCTCGTCGTGCGCATTGGCGATCCGCCAGAGTCGAGGTCCGATGGCCACGACGACCGAGGTCACGAGGAGGGCTCCGGCCGTCACCACGACGACGAGTCGCAACCACCAGGACAAGAGACGCACAGCACTTCCACCGTACCTGCCTCCTCTCGTCCCATCGGGTCACCCGCCACCATGACGTCCCACTACCGTGACGTCATGGCCGCTTCACCTCGCACCTCACCCCGACTTTTCCGCTTCGGCGTGCAGACGCGTGGGATCAGCACCGCTCGCGAGTGGACGGACACCGCTCGGCGGGCCGAAGCCCGCGGCTATAGCTGTCTCACGATGCCCGATCACTTCGACGACCAACTCGCGCCGGTGCCGGCACTCATGGCCGCCGCTGCGGTCACTTCGACATTGCGCGTCGGCGCGCTGGTGTGGGACAACGACTACAAACATCCACTCGTCCTCGCCAAGGAACTCGCGACCATGGACGTGCTGTCGGACGGACGCCTCGAGATCGGTCTCGGAGCCGGCTGGATGATCGCCGACTACGAGCAATCGGGCATCCCCTACAACTCGGCCAAGATTCGCATCGACCGTTTCGTCGAGGGTCTGCACATCATCAAGGGATTGATGGCCGATGAGCCTTTCTCACACACCGGCGAGCACTACACCATCACCGGACACAATGGCACGCCCAAACCGATCCAGAAGCCGTGCCCACCCGTCCTGATCGGTGGTGGCGGCAAGCGCGTGCTCACGATCGCCGCGCGCGAGGCCGACATCGTGGGCATCAACGCGACCATGAGCGCCGGAGTGGTCGGCCCCGATGCCTTCCTGACCATGACGGCATCAGCCGTCGACGACAAGGTCGGGATCGTCCGGGAAGCCGCCGGCGACCGCTGGTCCGACATCGAGTTGAACGTGCGCGCTTTCCTCGTCAACATCACCGACGATGCCGACGGGGCCGCCGCAGGAATCGCATCGATGATCGGCGTCGAAAAATCCATGGTCGAAGAGACTCCGTTCGCACTCGTCGGTCCGCCCACCAAGATCGTGGAAGACCTTCTCGCGCGCCGCGAGCGCTGGGGCTTCTCGTACATCATTGTTGGGAGCGAGGACATCGATTCCTTCGCTCCCGTGGTCGAGGCGCTCGCCGGTCGCTGATGACTCCACGGACCGTCGCACTCTGCGGCGCCGGAATGATCTCGGGCGCTCACCTGCTCGCTGCGAATCGCAGGGGGCTGCCCGTCGTGGCCGTGGCCTCACGCACGTCGGCCAGTGCACAGGACCGCGCCTCACTCGTGGGAGCCCGCGTCGTCCAGTACTCCGATCTCCCGGCGGGCGCCGACATCGTCGTCATCAGCACTCCTCCCAAGTGCCATCTGAACGATGCCCGTCAGGCGCTCGAACGCGGCGCCGCGGTATTGCTCGAAAAGCCGATGACGATCACCCTCGCCGAGGCCGACGAACTCGTCGACCTCCAGCCCGGACCCCGATTGGTGTACGCCGAGAACCTCGCCTTCGCACCGATCGTGCGCGAGTTCGTGCGTCGTTCGGTGACGATGGGGCCGATCCGTCACTTCGAGCTGCGCACGATCCAGTCCGCGCCGACGTGGGGTGGTTTCCTCACTCCCGCCTGGGGTGGCGGCGTACTGTTCGACCTCGGGGTGCACCCGCTCGCCATTGCCCTCCTCGTTGCTCGCGCCACCGGCAACGGAGAAGTCGAACGCGTGTCAGCCCGTCTTGCCGGCGTCGAAACCGACACCCACGCCGAAATCGACCTCGAATTCGCGTCGGGCTTGCGAACGCGAGTCGTGGCGAGTTGGGATGGCCCCGAGTCCGGAATCTGGGATGCTCAAGTCTCGTCACCCACGTCGGTCGTCCGCCTCGAACTGCGACCGCACCTGACCCTCGAAGTCGATGGGCACGACACCGGTTTTCCAAGTTCGGACTGGAAAGTTCCCCTCATCGACGACTTCGGGTACGCCGAGCAATTGTCGACTCTCGATGCCGGCCTCGATTCGGGTCGCCCGAGCAACATGGATGTCGTCTTCGGCCGCTGGATCCTCGAAGTCGTCTGCGCGTCGTACGTATCGGCGGCGCGGGACGCCGAGTGGGTCCCGGTTCCATCCGGCTGCGATCGCTCGCGTACCCCTTGGCAACTATGGCGCGACCGATGATCAGCCGCCGCCGGCTCATCACCGGTTCGATCACCTCGGCCTCGTTGCTGGCCCTGGCCAATGCGTGTCGCAGCGAGCCGTCCATTCCATCGACTTCGGTCTCTCCGCCCCCGACCCCATCGCCGTCGACATCGACCACGACGTCGACAACCGTTGCCCCGCGCCCCTACACGACACCGGGCTGGCTGGCCGAGGAGAACGCGCGTCCGGGAACCAGTGCATGGCGAATCGAGGGCAAGGCCCCCAAAGGTGGTGATCGGGTGCCCGACGGCTGGGTCGAGGGATACGCCGACACCACGAGCGCCCGCCCGGGTCAGGACGTGGTGATTCGGGTCGCGTGCGACGCACCTTCGTGGCATCTCGAGGCCTACCGCATGGGGTGGTACGGCGGCGACATGGGTCGTCTCGTGTGGCAGTCCGACGAGATCGATGCCCAATGGCAACTGACGACATCCTCGGATCGCGACACCAAGATGTTCCGCGCCCAATGGGATCCGTCTCTCACCATCACGATCGACGACACCTGGCCACCCGGTTCGTACCTGCTGAAGATCGTG
The DNA here is from genome assembly GCA_964563545.1 of uncultured Bifidobacterium sp. Taxonomy (GTDB): domain Bacteria; phylum Actinomycetota; class Acidimicrobiia; order Acidimicrobiales; family Ilumatobacteraceae; genus Casp-actino8. The sequence continues at coordinate 14,133 of CAZLXB010000010.1, forward strand.
TCGAGTGCCGAGCAATCCCACTACGTCCCCCTCACCATCCGACGCGACGAAGCGGTGGGTGGTTTGTGCGTCGTCTCGGCCGTCACCACCTGGCAGGCCTACAACCCGTGGGGTGGATGCACCCTGTACGAGTGTTTCGACGACACGGGCCGCGCCGAGGTCGTCTCGTTCGACCGCCCCTACGCCCGCACCTACCACTGGGGTTCGGCCGACTTCTTCACTCACGAACTCCCGCTCATCGCGCTCATCGAGGAACTCGGCCTCGACTGCTCCTTCGTGACCGATATCGATCTTCACACGGCGAGCAGCGGCGACACCGATGATTCGCTCGACCGCCTACTCGCCGGTCGCACCGCGCTCTTGACCACCGGCCACGATGAGTACTACTCGACCTCCATGCGGACGACCCTCGAAGATGCTCGCGATCGCGGTGTGAACCTCGCCTTCTTCGGGGCCAATGCCGTGTATCGCCACATCCGACTCGAACCGAACGACGAAGGCGTTCTCCATCGGCAGATGCCGAACTACCGATTGGCAGGCGCCGATCCGATCACCGGGACCGACCCGCAACAGGCCACGGTTCAGTGGCGCAACAAGCCCCTCGTGCGGCCCGAGTCCGAACTCATCGGTGTGCAGTATTTCGCGGCCGGCGTGACCGGAACCCTGACCATCGTGACCCCTGACAACTGGATCTTCGAGGGCGCAGGGGTCAAACGGGGAACCAAGTTCAGGCGGCTGATCGACATCGAGGTCGATGGCCTCGGACCCGAAGGCGTGGAGCCCGATTCACTGGAGGTCCTCGCGTCGTCGCCCATCGCCTTCAAGGACAGCGTCTACGAACACGCGATGACCTACTACTCCACCGAATCCGGCGCCGGGGTCTTCGCGACCGGCACCATCGGCTGGATCAACGCGCTCGACCGCGAGGTATGGGACGACGACCGCACCACCGATTTCGTGCGAACGGCCACGGGCAATGTTCTACGCGCTTTTGCCGCCGGTCCGGCCGGTGCGCGCCATCCGAGTCGACCGAACGCCGACCGCTACCGGACGGTCGTGCGCGCCGCTCAGTGAGACTTCCGATCGATCTCCCACAACTTCACGCTCGCGAACGGATGATGGATGGCGAGATCGGTCCGGTTCACGAGGCGTGATCGGTCGAGGATCGCCGACACGCGGTTGCGCACCGTTTGCGGGGCCAGATGAACCGTTGCGGCGATCTCGCGGTCGGCCAGGCCGATACTCACGAGGAAACCGATCTCGAAGTCGATCTGGTCGCAGTACAACACGCCGAAGGTTCGTCGAGCATCCGCGATGTCGACTGACCTTCGTATTCCGGACTGCGAGGCGCCCGACGTGATGCAACTCCGGATCTCGTAGGTGACCTCGTCGTCGTTCACGGCCCCACCGAACGAGACAGCGCCACCGAAACCGAAGCGCACCGCGTCATCTTCGCAGAGCGCCGCCGGCGTCATACCGACCACCAGACACGGCACCGTCACTTCGGAAGGCAGTTCATGCTCGGCTGCGAGGAAGGCGGGAACCGAGAAGAACCCGACCATGACCACATCGGGACGATCGACCGTCAATGCCGCTGCCAAGCTCTTGGCATCGAACGTGAACGACAGATCGGTGAGCACGCGCTCGAGTGCCGGGTGCACGCCCGCATGCGCCGTTCGTAATCGATCGGAGTAGATCGCCGCTTTCATGCCCCCCCCCCGACGTTTCACAACCCTACGGATCAGGGGACGACTTGCATAGTCGCCATCTCCTTGGCGACTATTCGCGAATCGGTCAGAGCATTCGGGGAAGCGCAGTCGTCATCGGCGAGACACTTCCGTCGAGAATCACCGCGCCGGCGTGATAAGCACCCAACTCTCGGCGGTCGAGAAGTCGGCTCCGCCGAATGATCTCGTCCACTCGCGAAGTCACATCGTCTTGCGACACTCTTAAACTATTCGCAATCGAAGCGTCGGTCCCGCCTCCGGCCACGAAGGCGCCGATGGCGTGATCGAGTGCGTCGGCGTAGAGGACGCTGAATTTCCGTCGAATGATCAGATGATCGCCATCCGACAGGTTCATCGGCACGAATCCGCGCCGACCGGACCGGCAGATCTCGGCGATGACCGGCCGGAAACTCTCGGCCGTCGTCTGCAAGCCAAGATCGACGACAGATTCGAATCCGAGGGCCGTGGCGTCGGGCGCAACGCTCAGCGGTGCACCACGACTGGCGATGACGCGTGGCATCTCCAGGAGTCCCAGACGCTCGAGCGCGGGCTGGATGACCATGTATTGCGGAACCGCGAAGTGACCGACAACCAGAGCCTCCACACCGCCCGCCTCGAGAGCCACCCGGAGTTCGGCGAGCGAACACGCGGCCTGCGTGCCCTCGAAGCCTTCGCACGAATCGAGATGCGCGGCGGCTTCCTCGGCCGACTCACGACGCCAGGAGAAGATGACGAGCCGCATGTAGACAATGTACGTCGCCGGGAAGCCCGACCCGTTCAGGATCCAAACGGTTCCACTCCGGTGGGCGCAGAGGGACTCGAACCCCCGACATCTTCCTTGTAAGGGAAGCGCTCTAGCCAACTGAGCTATGCGCCCGGCAACGGGTCAGGCTATCGGCGTCGATCACGAGCCTCGGAGGCCTCGACGCGGTATCCACCAGCCACGGAACCCGCGCTACTACCGTTTTCCTCGTGGCACCCCGTCCGAGCGACGCAGAGAGCGAACTGCTCCGTCAATACCTGGACGACATCGGCGCCTACCCACTCTTGTCGGCCGAGGACGAACGACGCTTGGCCGGCGCCATCGCCGATGCCCGCGAAGCACAACTGCGCCTCGAAGCCGATCCGAAACCGGCCGGACGCGAAAAGACGATCCTCAACAAGGCCGTCCGCACGGGCGACGCCGCGCGCCAGACCTTCATCCAGTGCAACCTGCGACTCGTGGTGAGTGTGGCCCGCCGGTACGAAGGATCGGGCCTCAGCCTCCTCGACCTCATCCAAGAGGGCAACCTCGGTCTGATGCGCGCGGTCGAGGGCTTCGACCACGAGAAGGGTTTCAAGTTCTCCACCTATGCCACCTGGTGGATTCGTCAATCGATCGGTCGGGCCCTCGCCGATTCCTCACGGACGATCCGCGTTCCCTCTCACGTCCGCGAGGTCTACTCGCTCATCGATCAGTCCACCGAGAAATTGGCCGCCGAACTCGACCGCCAACCAACGGTCGAGGAAGTCGCCGAGCTCTCCGGAGTCAGCGCCGAACGGGTCGCTCTAGTCCGTCAGCACCGCCGGCCCCTGGTGTCGTTGTCGACCCCGCTCGACAACGAGGGCGACACCGAACTGGCCGAGATCATCGCCGACGAAGCCGCGATCTCCCCCTTCGATGCGGCGGCTGCGGCTCTCGAACGCCGGGCCCTCATCGAGCAACTTCGTCGGCTCGAAGAACGCGAGGAAGAAGTCCTACGCGCCCGCTTCGGAATCGATGGCCCACCACGCACCTTGGCCGAAATCGGTGATCTCCTCGGAGTGACCCGTGAGCGAGTGCGCCAGATCGAGGCCCGGGCTCTCGGCAAACTCCGCCACCCGAGCGTGTCTCGTGTGTGGCATCAGGGCCAGCAAGCCGCCGACGCCGGCTGATCCGGCTGCTTCGACGGTCCGAACCGACTCAAAGAGGTAGCCGTCGGCGTGCCGTGAGTGCGAGGTCGTGGTTGGCTCCGACCCCGACCACTGGTGTCCGCCGTGCCGTGTGCTCGAGCACCACCAGATCACGGCCAGCGGCATCGACCACCGTCAGGCCGACTTCGGCACAGATGTGGGCGGCGGCGGCGTAATCCCACACCCCGTGCGCATCGGGAACGAGGTCGATGAAGGCGTCGAAGGTGCCGTCGGCCACCGAACAGATGTCGATCGCCGAGGCACCGAGCGCGCGGTACTGCCAGCAACCCAGGTCCTCGATCGGACGACCTGACACGGCGACCACGGCCGTGGACCACGTGCGCTGAACGGGTGCCGACAAACGCTCACCGTTGCGAAATGCTCCACCGCCCCGGATCGCCCACCAACGAACATCGCGCGCCTGATGGGCAACCAGGGAAGCCACCCAACCATCGCCGTCGACCACGCTCAACGACGTGGCGAAGTGCGGCACTCCTCGCGATGCATTGGTCGAGCCATCGAGCGGATCGACGATCGCAACGAGAGTGCGGTCGAGGTTCTCCTCACCACTCTCCTCCGACACGATGCCGAACCCGGCGCGACGAAGCGCAACGAGCGCCACTTCGTCGGCGATCAGATCAGCGGCATACTGACCGTCCCGACGACCAGACGGACCCCAGTCATCGATCCGACCCAATGCCGTCGCGACGTCGTCGGCCACGCCGTGCAACAACTCGAGGACTCGGGTGGGCTCCACGAGGTCGAGGGTAGTGTCGAGACGAGCCCGGGCGACGAGGAGGTCTTCGTGGCGGTCATCGATGTGGCCGGATTCGTGGCCGACATGAAAAGTCATGCGGTCGATCACGGCTTTCACGTGCACGACGAACGACATTTCGTCGAGACCTATTCGCTCCGCCAACTCTGGGAGGTCGACCTCCACCCCGAGGAGGCCTGCGACGGGCCGATCGACCTCCATCTCTCCCTCGAGGTCGATCCTCGTGCACTTCTGGGCTTCGAGGACGCAGTGGCCGAACTGGTTCCCGACGTCGACGAACCTCCCACTGGCTTCTCGTTCCCCTTGTTGTTCACCTGGGCCTTGCCGCCGCTGCGCCATCCGCCCGACCTGCTCGTCTTGGCCACCGAACTCGCAGGAGTCGGTGGAATCGACCTTCCACTCGAGGTTTCGGCCATCGACTCCACGGTGTCGGTCACCGATGCGCCCGAACACAAACTCTCGATCGTGGCCCGACTCGAGGTTCCTCTGGCCGACGTGTATCACAACGACGACGAGGTCTTCTGCGGGACTCTCGACCGCTGCCGCGACGTGAGCCTCTATCTCCTTCGGGTCGCGCCGGCTTGGCTCGGCGACGAATGACCGTCCGTAGCTCGACGACCGTGCGAGACTGATTCGGTGAACGTCGCCGAACTCATCGACATCCTTCGAGACCTCGATCCGGAGGCGATCATCGAGATGGCGATCGTGGCTCCCGTCGTCGACGAAGACGACATGATCACCGTCGATCAGTACGTGGTGGAGGGAATCCTTCCCCGCGATCCGGCCGACCACGACGGCGAGAGCGTGGTGTGGCTCATCGGAGGCGATCCGGGCGACGTGGATGAGTTCATCGAGGCGATCGGCGGCGAGGAGGACTCGATCCCTCTGCCGACCGACGGCGAAGTCGTCGAGATGCGCCGCTGGACCCGCTGACCTCGGCCTGCGATCAGCTCACTCGAGTGGCCCGTGGGCGAGGTGCGGGAGAACCAGGCGGCCGAATCGTTCGCACTCGTCGAGGTGCGGATAACCCGACAGGATGAAGGCCTCGATTCCGAGGCTCATGTAGTCCTCGAGTTTGGCACGAACCTGTGCCGCGTCACCCACGATCGCCGCTCCACAACCACTGCGCCCCCGACCGATCCCGGTCCAGAGGTACGGCTCCACGTAACCATCGGCGAACGACGCGTCTCGCAGTTCGGCCTGACGACGGACACCGGTCGACCGACTGTCGAGTGAACGCGCGCGGATGCGCTCACCCGTCTCGTCGTCGAGCGCGGCCACGATGTGCTCGGCCGCCGAACGCGCTTCGGCCTCCGTCTCCCGCACGACCACATGCGTCCGGTAGCCGAACCGCAACGTACGGCCGTACGCCGCCGCACGCTCACGCAGATCGTCGATCAGCGCGACGACATTGGCTCGTGTGTCGGGCCACATGAGATACACATCGGCTTCTCGCGCCGCGACGTCGCGGGCCTCCTCCGACAAACCGCCGAAGTAGAGCGGCGGACAGTGACCCGCGGCCACGCGCGGTGCGTCGACCGCGAAATCAGCGTGCGGTGGTCGGGCCGTCGTGGAACTCCCGCCGAGCAGGCGTCGCAGTGCACCCATCGTCTCGACCGTGCGCTCGTAACGCACGGGGCCGGGCTCTTCGCGCCCCGGAAGATCCGAGGAGATGATGTTGACGGTCAGGCGACCCTCGAGCATCTGATCGAGCGTGGCGATCTGCCGGGCGAGTTGTGGGGTCCATAGCTCGCCGCAGCGCACGGCCAACAGGAGGCGAATGCGGGTCGTGAGGGCGGCCATGCCACCGGCGAAGGCCGTGGCGTCGATTCCGAGCGCGTATCCGGACGGCAGCAGGACGTTGTCGAAGCCGAGCGCCTCGGCCCTCAACACGATGTCGCGACAATGAGACCACGAACTGAGCAACTCGGTGTCGACGACCCCGAGTTGCTCGTAGTCGTCGTCGCACAGGGCCGAGAACCAACTGACCTCGCATCGCGATGTCACGGAAGCGCCACTCCATCGCTCGCCTGCACGATCCGATACACGTCCCGCCGATCGAGCCGGATCTCCATCGCGTGGGCGAGCTCGTCGAGACGCGTCGGATTCTGAGTGCCCACGATGGCCACAGGCCGACTCGGATGGCTGAGCACGAAAGCCACGGCCACCGCACTGCGGGTCACGTTCTCCCGCGCCGCAATGTCGTCGAGCACGGCCACGAGTTCGGTCGGCACACCCTCCCCCGTCGCCAGACGGCCACCGGCGAGGGGGCTCCATGCCAAGGGCCGGCACGATGTGATCTCGGCGTGGTCGAGGACTCCATCACGCATCGGCGACAGTTGCGCGGCGGAGAACTCCGGTTGCACTGACGCCAATGGGAACGGCAAGTGGTGCTGAAGCGCGCGAGTTTGCTCGACCGTGTGGTTCGACACTCCAGCCGCCCGGATCAGACCACGATCACGCAATCTCACCAACGCCTCGGCCACCTCGGCCGGATGTGTGAACGGATCGGGACGATGGATCTGATACAGGTCGATCCAGTCCACCCCGAGTCGGCGTAACGAGGCCTCGCACGCACTCTCCAAATAGGGCCGACTGCTCACGTACGGCACGCCGGGAACGATGCCGCCTTTCGTCGCCAGCACCACACGATCCCGCAGACCAGGCCGGTGGCGGAAAATCTCACCCAAGGTCTCCTCGCACGTCCCCCAACCTCGTCCGCCCCAGTCGAGCCCGTACACATCGGCGTTGTCGATCAGGTTCATTCCGAGTTCGACCGCGTGCTCCACGAGGGCGGTCGCCCGACCGATGTCGGGGTCGGTGAGTCGCCAACACCCAAATCCGATCGCGCCCACTTCACGACGATCGATCACGACTCGCCGCGCGATGGTGAGTCCGTCGTCGGCGTGGCGCATCTCCCGGTCGAACACGACCGAACCCTAATCGCCGTCAGTCGATAGGCCCGAGAAGGCGACCGCGCGCGAACGACAGTGCGAGCCCGGCCGACATGAGCACGCCCCCGACGACGATGGCCCGAAAGTCGAGGAGAGCCACCATCCAGATCGTGACCACGGTGGCCAGGACCGGAATTACAGGGATGCGACCGATGGCGAGCGGCACTCGGAACGGCCTCGCGATCTCGGGTCGACGAATACGCAACACGATCACGATGAAGTTGACGAACAGGAATGTTGCGTACACCGCCACGTCGGTCGCGCTTGCGATGAGTTCGAAGCGCCCGACGAGGACGAATCCGGCTGCCGTCACGGCGACGGCCAACGTCGCCTGACGCGGAGTTCCCCGATCGTCGAGGCCCTCGAAACGCCGTGGCAGGTCGCCCTGACGCGCCATGGCGAACACCATGCGCGTCGCCGCGGTGATCACCAAGAGAACCGTGTTGGCGGTGGTGATCATGGCCAGGATCGCCATCACCACGCCTGCGTCATCTCCGACCGCCGTCGCCACCACGTCACGTAGCGGTTGCTCGGACCGGGCGAGATCATCGGGTCCGAGAACACTCACCGCCGTCACCGATACGAGTACGTACAGAAACGACGAGATCGCAAGGGCCCCAAGGAGTGCGCGCGGTGTCGTGCGCGTGGGGTCCTGCGTCTCCTCCGAGAGTGTGGTCACCTCGTCGAAGCCAATGAAAGCGAAGAACACAAGCGCCACCGACGTCGCCACACCGCGAGCCGATGCAAACCAGTTGTCACCGCTTCCGGCGAGGAGGTTTACGTCACCGATGTGGTGCATGCCCACTGCACTCACGAAGAGAAGCCCACCGATCTGCACCACGCTGAACACGACCACGACCCACGTGGATCTTCGGATCCCGAGCGCGGCCAACGAACTCATGGCCACGAGGAGTCCGAGTCCGGCCCAACGGGAACCGATCGGCCAGAAGTAGGTGAAATAACGCGCGAACCCGAGCGAAACGGTGGCTCCTGCCACGGTCAATCCAGCCAACATCGTCCAACCGACCATGAACGCTCCGTGGCGGTGCATCGAGTGTCGTGCGTATTCGTATTCGCCACCCGCCCGGGGGAACAACGACGACAACTCGGCGTAACTGAGAGCAGTGAGTCCGCACACGGCCGCCGACAGCACGAAGGCGAGCCAGACGAGCCCACCAGCGCGCTCGGTGGCCGGGCCGAGAAGGACGTAGATGCCGGCCCCCACGATGATGCCGACGCCGCTGGCCGTGACATCGACCAGGCCGAGCACACGCGGTAGGGATTGACGATCGGAGGCTGTCGGCACCGAAATGAACCGTACCGGCGCCCAACGATGACGATCAGAGACAGATGTCCCGTGGGGCGGGCAGGGATCGAACCCGCGACCCAGGGATTATGAGTCCCCTGCTCTGACCAACTGAGCTACCGCCCCGAAATGACACAGGGCCCGCACGAAGCGGACCCTGCATTTGCTCCGAGAGCAGGGCTCGAACCTGCGACCCGCTGATTAACAGTCAGCTGCTCTGCCAACTGAGCTATCTCGGAAGGCGACCCCGAGGTTACCAGCGGGTCCGGCTCGACCCACGATGACGATCAGCCGAGATCGATGGGTTCCTCATCGGCCGCGGTGAACGGAACCTCTCCTCCATCGGTCAGACCGGCCGCCTGACGCACCTTCTCGGTGACGTCGACCATGATCTCGGGATTCTCCGACAGGAAGGACTTGGCGTTCTCACGACCTTGGCCGAGTTGCTCACCGTCGTAGGTGAACCAGGCCCCCGACTTCTTGATGATGCCGAGGTCGACGGCCAGATCGAGGAGCGAGCCCTCACGGCTGATGCCCTTGCCGTACATGATGTCGAACTCGGCCTGACGGAAGGGCGGCGCAACCTTGTTCTTCACGACCTTCACGCGAGTGCGGTTACCCACGACTTCGGCGCCGTCCTTGATGGACTCGATGCGACGGATGTCGAGACGCACCGACGAGTAGAACTTCAGCGCACGTCCACCAGGGGTCGTCTCGGGGGAACCGAACATGACGCCGATCTTCTCGCGGAGCTGGTTGATGAAGACGGCGATCGTGTTCGTCTTGTTGAGGTTCGCCGTGAGCTTGCGCAGGGCCTGGCTCATGAGGCGGGCCTGCAGACCCACGTGCGAGTCACCCATCTCACCTTCGATTTCGGCCTTGGGGGTGAGGGCGGCCACCGAGTCGATGACAACGACGTCGAGTGCACCGGAGCGCACCAGCATGTCGGCGATCTCGAGTGCCTGCTCACCGGTATCGGGCTGCGAGATCAGCAACTGGTCGATGTCGACCCCGATGGAGCGGGCATACACCGGATCCATGGCGTGCTCAGCGTCGATGTAGGCGCACACGCCACCGTTGCGCTGGGCCTCGGCCACGACGTGCATGGCGAGGGTCGACTTACCCGACGACTCGGGTCCGAAGATCTCGACGACGCGGCCGCGGGGCAGGCCGCCCACGCCGAGGGCGATGTCGAGGGCGAGGGCTCCGGTGGGGACGGTCTCGATGCCCTTGAAGCTCTGCTCCCCCATCCGCATGATCGACCCCTTGCCGAACTGCTTGTCGATCTGGGCGAGGGCCATGTCGAGGGCCTTGGCGCGGTCTGTGCTCATGTGTCTGCCTTTCTGGTGTCTGGTCTAGATGTTCTGGTTGGTCGTGGTGCGGACCCTATGGAGGGGGTGTGGCACGAAGACCGCTGCTGCCGGCGAGCCGGATGGCTGAATGACACGAGCGTAACTACGAACAGGCGTTCGGTCAAGCATTTGACCGAACATGTGATCGGTCGGTGCGGTCGGAGTCGAGTGCCGGGTTAGCTGGCGGGCCGGCCCGCCGCCGGATCGCCGGGTTCCTCGGGGCCGAGGGGGCGCACCCGGAGGTCGATGGCCATCCAGACGGTGTGGGTGAGGGGCCAGGTGACCAACGGGAACACCACGGCGGCCGACGCGAGGATCACGTACAACTCGACGACCGGCACATCGGGCACGGTGAGAGCGACCGCGATTCCCACGGCGGCGATCACGAGCGAGATGTTCACGACGAGGGCAATGGTGAGCGACCCGAGTTCGTGACCATCGACGCCGCGCGTGCGTCGAAGTCCACACCGCGTGCACGACTCCCCTTGCGCGAACCAGCCGGTGAACCACGCGCGCCGGTCACCACAAAGCGGACAACACCTCAGAACCGCGCGACGCAACATTCGAGTGAACGGAACCGTGCGGTCCGGCACTTCGGGATCCACCATCGATCGAAGGCCGGTCGACCGCGACTACGCCGTGAGTTGGGCGACGAAGTCGGCGAACACCTCGGCGTAGACGAGTGCGTCGGCTTCGGTGTGCATGATCGAGATCAGCCACTGCTCGTCGAGACCGGGGGGCAAAAGGATGCCGCGGTTGATGCCGTGGATCCACTGCGCGAAGGCGAGGTCGAAATCCGTCTCCTTGTAGTCGCGGTAGTTGCGGATCGGCTCGGCCGCCCAGGTGACGCAACCCTTGGCGCCGAACTGGATCGAGTGCGCAGGAAGTCCGGCGTCGTCGATGATCTCGTTGCACGCGTCGACGAGTTTGGTGTTGCGCATGATCGTGGCGTTGGTGGCCTCGGGCGTGCAGACCTCGGTGAGGACCGCGCGCGCTGCGGCCATGCACAGCGGGTTGCCGTTGTAGGTACCGAGATGAATCACCCGACCACTCGTGATCTGGTCCATGTACTCGCGCTTGCCGCCGAACGCGCCGAGCGGCAGACCGCCACCGATCGACTTGGCCAGGGCCACCAGATCGGGAGTTACGCCGAGAACACCGGTCGCCCCACCCCAACCAGCCGTGATACCAGTCTTGACCTCGTCGAAGATGAGGAGAGTGCCGTAGCGCTCGGTGATCTCGCGGACGGCCTGCAGATACCCGGGCTGCGGGAGGCAGATGCCGATGTTCTCCATCACGGGTTCGACGATGAAACACGCGACATCGCGGTTCTTGAGCGCCCGTTCGAGAGCCTCAGGATCGTTGTAAGGCACGACGATCGTGTCGCCGAGCACGGCCTTGGTGACACCCGCGGTGGCCGGCACCGGGATGGGTGCGTCGGCCGGACCGGCTTCGGAGATCTTGGGCTTCATGGAGATCATGACTTCGTCGTGATGACCGTGATAACCACCCTCGACCTTGACGATCTTGTCGCGACCGGTGGCCCCACGCGCCACGCGGATGGCATCCATGGTCGCTTCAGTACCTGAGTTCGTGAAGCGCCACATGGGCAGGCCGTAACGCGCACCGAGTAGTTCGGCGACTTCGGCGTTGTTCTCGCTCGGCGTCACGAACAGCGTGCCGTGGTCGAGTTGGGTCTCGATCGCGGCGCGCACCGCAGGGTGCACATGACCACTGAACAGTGCTCCGAAGCCCATGTTGTAATCGACGTACTTGTTGCCGTCGACGTCCCACATGTAAGCCGCGTCGGCCGAGCGCACGACCACAGGGTGCGGGTCGTAGGCCTGGAAACTCGACGGGACTCCGAGAGGCAGGACTTTGCGGGCCCGCTGATTCGCCTGCTGGGACCCTTTGGTTCGCTCCGCGTAGCGGGCAAGTTCGGCGGTGGTGATTCTCTTGGCCCGCTCCGCCAGATCGCGGGCACTGGTGACTGAAGATTCCGTGGCCGACACGGGTATCACTCCTTCGAGATGATTCGAGGCTACCAGAGGCCCCTTCCGCCTGTCACCAGCCTCTTTGTCATGCTTTTCCGGTTGGCATCGGTGCGAATCACCCTGCGTGCTGGCAGAATCGTGGAGTCCATGGTGGACGTAGCTCAGTCGGTTAGAGCGTCAGGTTGTGGCCCTGAAGGCCGGGGGTTCGATTCCCCTCGTTCACCCCAAAGTTCGACGTGATCGGTTCCGGCGTCGTCGCTGTCGCCGCAATGCTTGGGCGTCATCGAACGCTGCGCCTACACTTCGCCTTTGCGTTTTGCACCTCTAGCTCAACGGCAGAGCAGTGGACTCTTAATCCATTGGTTCAGGGTTCGAATCCCTGGGGGTGCACCAGTCAGCCGCGGTCGATCCGACTGATCTCGACCGCCACCTCGGCCGCCACGGCCGCATTATTCTCGGCCAGCGCGAGGTTGGCCGGCACGCTTCGGCCCGCGGTGGCCTCACCGATTCGAGCGAGGACGAATGGTGTCACTCCCGGTCCGGTGATCCCCCTCGCCGAACAATGGCGCAACGCTTCGTCCACCACCCGATCGAGCATCTGCTGATCGAGTTGTTCGGCCTCCGGAATCGGCACCGTGAGGAGCGTGCCGCCGCGTGATCGGGCGCGGTGGGCCGACGCGACGTCGGCCGCCGAGTCCATCCGATGTGCGACCCGAAGACCCGACGAACGGGTGTAAAAGGCCGGGAACCAGTCGTGGCGCCAACCAAGAACCGGAACGCCGATCATCTCGAGATGTTCAAGAGTGCGGGGCAGGTCGAGAAAGGCTTTGGCGCCGGCGCAGACCGTCACCACGTCGTACCGGGCGATTGCTTCGAGGTCGGCCGAGACGTCGCCGGTGACCTCCGATCCGCGATGCACTCCGCCGATCCCGCCGGTCGCGAACACTGCGATACCGGCCGCCGACGCGATGGCGAGCGATGCCGACACCGTGGTGGCACCGAAGTCCCACCGTCGGGCCGCCGCCACACCGAGGTCGCGCTCGGCCGCCTTGTGCGCCGCACCGAGGATGCGTTCGTGTTCGTGTGGTTCGAGGCCGGCCCGCACCGTGCCGTCGAGAACTGCTGTGATCGCCGGAACAGCACCGGCATCGACGATCACCCTCCGGCAACGTTCGAGAGCCTCGGCGTTGGCCGGTGAGGGCAGACCCAAGTGGGAAAAGATGGTCGATTCGAGAGCGACCACCGGACGCTTCGCCGCGACCGCATCTCGCACCTCGTCCGACAACACGACCTTCATCACGACGACAGCCTTTCATCCCGAACGAACCGGCTGACGACTTCCACGTGATGCGTGTGGGGGAACAGATCGAGAACCTCGGAATACTCGAAGCGATATCCGGCGCGCGCGAACAGGCCCACATCACGACCGAGCGATGCCGGATCGCACGACACGAGCACCACGACCGGCGCGGTGGTGGCGGCCACTACCGACACCGCGGCGGCACCGAGCCCGCTTCGCGCCGGATCGGCGATCACCACCGAGGCCCGGACCGGCCGCCAACGCGCGACCTCCGACCTCACGATCTCGGCCGGACGCCCCTTCAGGTTCACCTTGGCATCGGCCACCGCCGACTTGTTCGACTCGACGACGATCACCCGGTGATCGCGCGGCACGACGGTGGCGGCGAACAATCCCACACCGCCGTAGAGATCGATCACCGGATCCGACGTCCACGTCGTCGGATCACCGGCAGCCCGGCGAACCGCACGCACCAACGCATGCGCTCCGGTCGGCGAAGCTTGGAAGAATGAGGCCGCCGACACTTGCAGGCGAACCCCCTCGATCTCCTCGTGCACGACTCCGGTCGGGCCGATCTCGGCCGACACCGGCACCGCGCCCAACGGCACGTCGGTGGGCTCCCACCAAAGGGATTGCTCACCGGAGGCGACCGCCACGCGCAGACTGACTTCCTCGACGCCGGCCCCGGGCACCGGTGCCACCGAGCGCCGTAGCGCACGCAATGCGGGATCGGCGACGAGACACTCGTCGACCGGCACCACTCCGTGACTGCGATGGGCGCGGAATCCGAGCGCCCCGTCTTGATCGACCGCCCAGCGCATCGTGGTCCGACACGAGTCGACCGGAAGTTCCTCCGGGGAGTCGACCACGACCGGATCGGTCAACTTGCCGAGGCGCACCAACGACTCGAGGACGATGTCGTGCTTGATGCGTCGTTGAAGATCGATCGTCGCGTGCTGCAGATCGCAACCTCCACAACCCGACGCGACGTACGGGCAGGGCGGCTCGACTCGTCGCTCATTGGCCTCGACGATCCGGACGATCTCGGCGCGCGCGTAGTCCTTCGATTGCTTCACGACCCGGATGGCCACGAGCTCCCCCGGCAAGGCCCGTTCGACGAACACCACGCGACCATCGGGCAGACGGGCCAGACCATCACCCTCGGCCACCACCTTGTCGATGCGTACGGTGATTTCGTCGACGGTCATCTCGTTCCGAGGCTAGAGGTTCACTGGGCTAGCGTTCGGGTGTGGCCCTGCCGATCCAGATCGTTCCTTCGGTCCTGCCGTGCGACTTCGCCCGTCTCGGTGAGGAGATCGAAGCGCTCGACCAGGCCGGTGTCGATCACTTCCAGTGGGACGTCATGGACGGGCAGTTCGTGCCGAATCTCACCTTTGGACCCGACGTGATCGCCGCCGCTCGGCGACACACCAAGAAGCCTTTCGAGGCTCACCTCATGGTGCTCACACCTGATGTTCTCGCCCACCGATACGTGGAAGCCGGATGCAGTCGACTCATCGTCCATGTGGAGGCCTGCCCCCATCTGCACCGCACGCTCGGCAACATCGCGTCACTCGGAGCGGCTCCCGCGGTGGCGCTCAACCCGCACACACCGGTGAGCGCGATCGAGCACGTTCTCGACCTCGTCGACATGGTTCTCGTGATGACGGTCAACCCGGGTTTCGGCGGCCAGTCGTACATCGCCACCATGGAGCCCAAGATCCGCGAATTGCGCGACCTGATCGGGCGACGCGGTCTCGCCGACCGCGTGAACATCGAAGTCGACGGCGGCATCGGACCCAACACGATCGCCGGCGCGGCATCGGCCGGTGCCAACGTCCTGATCGCCGGCACGGGTCTTTTCAAGTACTCCGAAGGACTCGAATTCGCGGTTCGCGACCTGCGCGCTAAGGCCGAGGCCGCGCGCGCCGCCGACTGACGGCGTCAGGTCCGGGCGCCGATCCGATCTGGGCGGCCACGGCACGGATGAAGTTGGCCACGAGGGCCAGTACGACGAGTCCGCCGAATACCCATACGAACGGTAAGAGGACGGCCCGCAGCAACCCACCGCGGTCGTCTCCGAGTGGCGCGAGGACTCCACTTTCGAGGCTCCGCCCGTCGGTGGTGAGGGTCCTGACCGCGTCCTCCAATTCGGGACAATCGACGTTCTGTTCTCCGATGCCGATCACCTGATTGCCACCGAAGAGCGGTTCGGGATCGCGGACCTTCGACACCAGTCGACCGCTCGTCTGATCGACTCCCGCGGCCACGATGTAGGACTCGCCGAATTCGAGAAACCGGACGTCCTCGCCGTAGTCGACGTCGATCAAACCACCGACCGAGAAGCCGTCGACGGATCCGCCACGTATCTGACGGACCTCGAAGCGGGCCGTGCGACTGTCGGATCCGACCACAGCTCCCACGAAGGTCGCCCGCACCGGCAAGGGGATTTCACAACTCGCCGGAATGGTCGAATTGGGGATCGTCGGCGCGGTGCTCGCCCCGGCGACCCCGCCGATCGATGCCACGAAAAACGCCACGAGGAGCGGCATCGCGATCCGGCGCATGCCCCCAACCTAGTGACGGGATGGAGTGCGACGAGGTCAACGACCCTTGAAGACCGGCGGGCGCTTCTCGACCCAGGCCGCGATGGCCTCGGGTGTGTCCTTCGTACTGAAGTTCACCGACTGCGCCACACCTTCGTCGTCGAGGGCTTCTTCGAATGTCACGTTCATCGCATTGTTGAGCAGTCGCTTCGACTGGGCGAGTGCGATCGGCGGCAGGGCGATGAGACGAGCCGCCCAGTCGGCCACGAACGAGTCGAGTTCGGCTTCGGGCACGACGCGGTTCACGAGTCCCATGCGATCGGCCTCGTGCGCGTCGATGAGATCGGCGAAGAACGCGAGTTCCTTCGCCCGATGCAGACCGACCCGGCGCGGCAGGATCCAGGATCCGCCACCGTCGAGCGACATTCCGCGCTTCGAGAAGATCTCGGCGAAGCGAGCGGTCTCCCCCGCGACCACGAGGTCGCAACCGAGGGCCATGTTGCATCCCACACCGACAGCCACACCGCGAACCTTGGCGATCGTCGGCTGCGGGAGCCGCGACAGAGCCATGATGACCGAGGTGACTTCACGCATCGAGTAGTACGAATGCGAGTGGCTGCGACCCGCGTTGTCGCCCATGGCCACGAGATCGGCTCCCGAGCAGAATTCGCCTCCGGCTCCGGTGAGGACCACGACCCGGTCGGACGCGCGGTTGTAGATATCGGTGAAGACCTCATGGAGCTCGATCCACATTCGACCGTTCACGGCGTTCTTACGTTCCGGCCGGTTGAAGGTCACGGTGACCACGCCCCCGCTCCGCTCGACGAGGATCGTCTCGTACTTCTTGTCGCTGGAATCGGTCTCGGTGCTCACCCGACCGACGATAATGACCGCCATGGGATTCAACCCGTACCGGAAGTTTCGTGTCCGACGTGCCGACTACCTGTTCGTGGCCGCCGCCGTGCTGGCCGCGGCTGCGCTCGTGGCGTGGGGCTTCCTTGGCTGAACGTCGACGACCCGGCATCTGGGACGGTCTGTACGGGCCGGTCGAGATCCGTCGGGTCCAGCCCTACGAAGCGCGCAAGGTCTACGTGTGTCCGGGCTGCCACCGTGACATCCCGGTCGGACTCGGGCATGTGGTCGCGGTACCACGCGACGCTCCCGATCTACGCCGTCATTGGCATCACGCGTGCTGGCGCAATCGCGCCAAACGTTCCTAGAACGCCCCTTCGATCACCTCGACCTGATCGCCAACCACGCACACGACGTCGAAGCGAATACTCCGCCGACCCACGCGATGCTCGGCCAACCACATGGCGGCCAGACCACGAAGTCGTCGACGTTTGTCGGGGCCGACGGCCGCCGAAGGAGGACCGTAGAGGGTCGAGCGACGGGTCTTGACCTCGACGAAGACGATCACGTCGGATGTGGCGGCGATGACGTCGATTTCGCCGTGCCGACCGAGACGGCAATTACGCGCCACGACCTCGTAACCCGCGGACTCGTACCAGCGGACGGCGAGATCTTCGCCGCGCCGAGCTTCGATCTGGTTCGGTGCGTTCAGGCGCGGTCGAGGTCGCTGACTTCGTCGCGCGGGAGCTCCTCGACGTTGACGTCCTTGAAGCTCAGGATCTTCACTTTCGGAACGAACCGGCTCTTGCGGTACATGTCCCATACCCACGCGTCGATCAACTCCACTTGGATGAGTGGCCGAGTCGAATCACCACTCACCGTGACATCGACCTTGTTGGCCAGGTAGAAGCGACGCTCGGTCTCGACGGCGTAGCGGAACATCGCCGCGACGTCTTGATACTCCTGCGCCAACTGGAGCTCGCGCTCGGCCTCGAAATCCTCGAGGTCGTCAGTGCCCAATGAAGAGGTCCTCGACGGGGACGATCAGAAGTCGCGCTTCTCGCGGACCTTGGCCGCCTTGCCGGTCCGGTCGCGCAGGTAATAGAGCTTGGCGCGACGAACGTCGCCCTTCTTGACGACTTCGACCTTGGCGACGCTCGGGCTATGCACCGGGAAGGTGCGCTCCACGCCGACTCCGTAGCTCACCTTGCGCACGGTGTAGGTCTCCTGAACGCCGGACCCCTGACGGGCGATCACGTTGCCCTGGAACACCTGGACGCGCTCCTTGCCGCTCTCGACGACGCGGACATGGACCTTCAACTCGTCGCCGGGACCGAACTCGGGGATGTCGGAGCGGAGATTCTGCTGGTCAACGATGTCGGTGGTCTTCATGGTGTCGTCCTCGATCGATGGAACCGGCGGGTTCCGGGAACCGTTCAAGGATACGGGACGGCGGGGAACTCTTCCAACAGACGAAGATCCTGCTCAGAGAGTCCGCCCCGGGCTTCGATGAGGTCAGGTCGGGCGGCGATCGTGCGATGGAGCGCCTGCGCCAGACGCCAGCGGGCGATCCGAGCGTGATCACCGCTCTTCAGGACCTCGGGCACACCCCAGCCCCGGAAATCGGCCGGCCGGGTGTAGTGCGGCTCCTCGAGAAGTCCGTGCTCGCCGAAACTCTCCGTCACCGGGCTCTGATCATTGCCCATCGCTCCGGGCAAGAGACGGGTGACGGCCTCGATCACCAGACAGGCGGCCACTTCGCCACCCGAGAGAACGACGTCACCCACACTGATCTCACCGTCGATCAGATGCTCGACCACTCGATGATCGACCCCTTCGTATCGTCCGCACAGCAGACTGAAACCGTCGCCCGACGCGAGTTCGGTCGCGAACCGTTGGTCGAAACGACGACCTCCGGGGCTGAGAAGCAGGAGCGGCCGCGGCGGCATGGCGGCCTCGACCGAGGCGAAGATCGGCTCGACGCGCATCACCATGCCCGCACCGCCGCCGTAGGGCGAGTCGTCCACCGTCCGGTGCACATCGGACGTGTGCTCGCGCAGATCGTGACAGCGCAGATCGAGCAGACCCGTGTCGCGCGACTTGCCGAGCAAGCTCTCCCGACAGAACGAATCGACGAGATTCGGAAAGATCGTGAAGACGTCGACGCGCATCATTCGTCCCCCAGGTCGAAGAGCCCGAGCGGTGCATCGACCAGTACCACGAATCCGTCACCTTCGTGTTCGACCCGACTCACGAAACGCGCCGGCACGAGCGCACCCGACTCGAGTTCGAGCAGATCGTCGGCCGGATTGGCCACGACCGCGATGCACCGACCGCGCTCGGTTCCGTCGACTTCACGAACCGCCGCGCCGATGACCTGATGCACCCAGACGGCGT
Source organism: uncultured Bifidobacterium sp. (assembly GCA_964563545.1). Taxonomy (GTDB): domain Bacteria; phylum Actinomycetota; class Acidimicrobiia; order Acidimicrobiales; family Ilumatobacteraceae; genus Casp-actino8. The sequence goes on from CAZLXB010000010.1 coordinate 33,268, forward strand.
GCGGATCGTCGATCGGCTCGGCCCAGATCGGGCGGTTCACGAGTGACTCGACCGCCGAACGATCGTGACGCGACTCGAGTACGGCGATCCAACGATCGGCGACACGCTTGGCCGATTCCACCACGAGCCAGTCGCCCGACCAGAGTCGGGCTCCCGGGGCGAGTCGCTCGTGGCGGTCGGTCGACAACGACACGTAGATCTCACCTTTGAGTCCGTGGGGACGGCCGAAACGGCCGACTTCGAGCAACCCGACCGGGCGGGACTCGGTCATGACCGAGGATTCGTCAATCGACGAAGTCGATGTCGACCTCGCGGCCATCCTTGGCCGCGGCGGCGCGCACGAGGGTGCGGATGCTCTGAGCAGTACGACCACGACGCCCGATGACCCGGCCAAGATCTCCGGGACCGACCTTGACTTCGAGTTTGGCGCGGTGACGGCCTTCGACTTCTTCGACACTGACCGCATCGGGGTCGTCGACGATGGAGCGCACGACGTGCGTGAGAACGGCGACGGCCGTGGGCGAGGCGATCTGATTCGGATCGGTCACGACAGGGTCCTGACGGTCACTTGCCGCGGGCGGTCGTGAACTGCGCCCACGCACCCGAGATCTCGAGCAACTTGCGGACGCGCTCGGTGGGCTGGGCACCCTTCATGAGCCAGGCCACGGCTTTGTCGTTGTCGATGTTGAGACCCGACGGCTCGAGGCGCGGGTTGTACTGACCGATGATCTCCAAGAACGCGCCGTCGCGGGCCGCGCGGCTGTCACTCGCGATCACGCGGTAGTGCGGCTGCTTGGTCTTTCCGACTCGGGTGAGGCGCAACTTGACGGACATTCGGCGAAACTCCTGCTGGGACGGGGCGGATCAGACAACTGACCCGTCCACGGGAACCCTGTGAGGTTAGCGGTGTCCCCCGCCGAGCCCCAACGCCCTACCGAGAGGGTGGGAACGGGAATCCGCCCTGATCGGGCAGGCCGGCACCACCCGGCAGACCGCCCAGACCCGCCAGAGCACCCAGACCGGCGCGCTTGCCCTTCTTGCCGCCGAGTCCGCCCATCCGCTTCATCATCTTTTGCATCTCGCCGAACTGCTTCACGAGCCGGTTGACCTCAGCGATGCTCCGACCACTACCGGTCGCAATGCGCTGACGACGACTGCCGTTGATGATGTCGGGCTTGCGGCGCTCGGCCGGGGTCATCGAGCGGATGATCGCCTCGATCGGCTTGAGGTCGTCGTCGCCGATCTTCGCGTTCTTCAACTCCTTGGGCATCCCGGGCATCATCCCGAGCACTCCCCCGAGGGGCCCCATCTTCTTCAGCGACTGCATCTGCTCGAGGAAGTCGTCGAGGGTGAATTCGCCGTCGAGCAGGCGGGCCGCCGCCGCTTCGGCTTGATCCTTCTCGAAGGCCTTCTCGGCCTGTTCGATGAGGGTGAGGACGTCGCCCATGCCGAGGATCCGACTGGCCATGCGGTCGGGATGGAACTGTTCGAAGGCGTCGAGCTTCTCGCCCGTACTCGCGAATGCGATGGGCCGTCCGATGACTTCTTTCACCGAGAGAGCGGCACCACCGCGAGCGTCACCGTCGAGCTTGGACAGGATCACGCCGTCGATCGCGAGCGTCGCGTGGAAGGCCTCGGCCACGCTCACCGCGTCCTGACCGGTCATGGCGTCGATCACCAGGAACGTGTAGTCGGGGGCGATGGAATCCGAGATCCGACGGATCTGCTCCATCATCTCGCCGTCGATCGCGAGTCGACCGGCGGTGTCGACGATCAGGACGTCCTTGCCGAGTCGCCGCGCTTCGGCCAAGCCCTTGGTCGCCGTGGCGACCGGATCACCGGGTTCACTGAACACCGGGACGTCGATCTGGCCTCCGAGAGTGCGCAGCTGCTCGACGGCCGCCGGGCGCTGGAGGTCGGCGCCCACGAGCAACGGATGGCGACCTTGCGACTTGAACCAACGCGCGAGCTTGGCCGAGTTGGTGGTCTTTCCCGAACCCTGCAGACCGGCCATGAGCACCACCGTCGGCGGCTTGCTCGCATACGTGATCTTCAGCGTCTCACCGCCGAGGATGGCGGTGAGTTCGGCGTTGACGAGTTTGACGACCTGCTGACTCGGATCGAGCGCTTTCGACTGCTCGATTCCGACGGCACCTTCGCGGATGCGCGCCACGACGTTGCGCGCCACCGAAACGTTGACGTCGGCCTCGAGGAGGGCGGCGCGAATCTCCTTCAAAACCTCGTCGACATCGGCCTCCGAAAGGCGGCCCTTGCCACGGATCCGCTTGAAGATCCCTTCGAAACGATTGGAGAGATTGTCGAACATCAGGCGGTCAGGCTACCCACCACTCGTTGCGTCACCCGATGAGAACTTGGGTGACCACCGCATCGACGATCGTCAGGTTCACGCGATCCTCGCGGTAGTCCATGGTGAGCGGGAACGATTCGCCATCGCGGGCCGCGATGCGAACCTGCCAACCGTTCTCCTCGGCCAACTTCGTGGCCTCGGGCTCGGTGAGACCCACGAGAGAATCGGCCTCTTTCTGAGAGATCGCTCCGATCGTGGGCTCCCCGATGGGTGAGGTCTCGGCCGGCAAGGGCTCGGCCACCGGCGGCTCCTCCATGACCGGCGGCATCATGTCGGGGGCGACTTGTTCCATGTATTCGTCGGGGATGGACGCCACGACGTAACGCGGCACGTAACCCCATTCGTCCTCGGCGGCGATGAATGCGTATCCGGGCACGAGGTAGGTCTCGCCGTCGACGCCCCACAGATAGACGTACTCCTGCTCGACCGATTCGATCGTGACGGTGATGGTCTCGACCGGAACCGTGTCATCGACCGGAACCGTGTC
>CAZLXB010000010.1:36222-73633 GCA_964563545.1 uncultured Bifidobacterium sp.
CGATCGTGACGGTGATGGTCTCGACCGGAACCGTGTCATCGACCGGAACCGTGTCGTCGATGATCACCGTGTCATCGACCGGAATGCTGTCGACGACGCTGTCGGTCGGTGCATCGGTCGTGGGCGCATCGGTCGTGGGCACGGTCGTGGTCGGTGCATCGGTCGGGGGCGTCGAATCCTCGACCGGACTCGAACCCTCACCACCGGTCGTGCCCACCTCGGCGGTGGCAACGTCGTCCACCGCGATACCACCACCTCGGTACATCGGACCCCACGAGCCGCTGTACTGCTCACGCAAACGTTCGAGGCCGGCCTCGGTACCGATCTGCGGATAGTCGTCGAGCTTCTCGGGTTCGGCGAGGTAGCCACCGGCATAGGTGATCCGCCCGTTTTCTCCGAACGATGCGTTGACGATGAGCGACGAACGAACGCCGTCGATCTTCACGTAGCCGGTCACACCGGCCGACCATTCGTCGGCCCACGTCTCGAGGATCAGATCGTCGGCCGAGTATCCAAGATCGGCGGCCATCTTCAAGAAGAGCTCTTCGGCCTCCGCCTTCGACGGGACGTTCGCTGGCGGTTCGATCTCGGTGGGCTCACAAGGAGCGATCGCTTCGGTGTCGACGGTGACGCCGTTGGCGTCGACCGATCCCGATTCACCACTACCCGTCGGCGCCGGTTCGGCGCACGAAACGACCGATGTCGACATCGCCATCCAGCCCTCGCTGTACCACCAACTGAGCATCGCGTCGGACGACACGCTCAGCGACGGACCCGAGCCGTCATCGGGTCCGACCATCCAGGTCGTCCATTCGTATTCGGTTCCGGGATCCGAGGTGTTCTTGGCGAACTCACCATCGATGCCGAAGGCCTTTTTCAAATTCGAAAGATCCGACGACGAAGGTTCGACACCGGGACGGAACACCCACGCGCTCAGGTCGCCGTCGAGGGCCGGAAGATCTCCGTCGACCTCGAACTTCCACTCCGTGGGGTAATACATCCCCATCTTCGAGTCGGCCACGGCCGCCGACTCCATGGCCCCACCGACCGGGGACGTCTGCTGACCGACGCGCAACACGGGCGGGCGGCCCGAGGTATCGGGGTCGTCACCGCACGCCGACATCAGCACGGCGGCCAGGAGGATCGGAAGCGAAGCCTTTTTCATGACGAAGACGGTAGGGGACGTTCGGTTCATTCGCATGGCACTACGACGACGCGGTACCGGTGTTCGGTTCCCACGAATTCGTCATTCGGCGAAAAGGGCGTCCACGAACTGGTCGGGGTCGAACGTCACCAGGTCGACGATGGTCTCCCCGAGCCCGACCAACTTGACCGGTATCGCGAGTTCGGTCTCGATGGCAAAGACGATGCCGCCCTTGGCCGATCCGTCGAGCTTGGTCAGGACGACTCCCGTCACTCCCGCCGCCTCGGTGAACTCACGCGCCTGAGACAAACCGTTCTGGCCGGTGGTGGCGTCGATCACGAGCAATACCTCGGTCACGCGACCGGGCTCGCGATCGGCCACTCGACGGACCTTGCGGAGTTCGTCCATCAGATTCGACTTGTTCTGCAGACGACCGGCGGTGTCGCCGATCACGAGATCGGCTCGGCGCGCGCTGGCGCGCTGAACTCCATCGAAGACGACCGAACTCGGATCGCCACCTTCGGCACCACGCACTAGTTCGGCTCCCGACCGCTCGGCCCATGTGCCGAGTTGTTCGGCTGCTGCCGCTCGGAACGTGTCGCCGGCCGCGAGAACGAGCGAACGTCCGAGGGCCGTCTGTTGGGCGGCGATCTTGCCGATCGTGGTGGTCTTTCCGACGCCGTTGACACCGACCACCAACCACACGTTCACGAGACCCTGGGCACCAAGAGACGGGTCGAACGAGAGCGAACGATCGGCACCCGCCAGACGCGACTTCATGTCGTCGCGCAGCGCATCGATGAGTGCGTCGGGATCGGTCAATTCCTTCGCGCGTACCCGATGGCGCAGAGGTTCGAGGAGCGATTCGGTGATTCCGAGGCCGAGATCGGCCCGCAGGAGCGCTTCTTCCAGATCGTCCCATGTCTCGTCGGTGATGCCGCCCCGCGCCCGCACTCCACCGAGTGCACCGGCCATGACGGCCGCTGCCTTGCCCATGCGTTCGCGGAACGTCGGCGGGCGGACCACATCGGGTACCACCGGCGCGACCGGCTCCGGCTCGACCGGCTCCGGCTCGACCGGCTCCGGCTCGATCGGCGGCGGCTCGATCGTCGGTGCCGGCGGTTGCTCGGCGATGACCGATCGCGGCACGGCGGTGGGTTCGACCACGGTCGATCCCGATCCCCGTCGACGGTTCAGCAACACCACGCCGAAGCCGAAGACGACGGCGACGACGATGAGAGCGATGAGGAGCGACTGAGTGTTCATGACTCGACCGTTCTATCGGTGGAGGCGGTCGACGACGGACGTCAGGCGCCGGTGACGGACTTCTCCGTCACGACCTTGGACGATCCGCCCGGTTGCATGCTCACTCCGAGCAGGCAATCTCCGGCTTCCATCGTGCGTTTCTGGTGGCTCACGATCAGGAGTTGGGCTTCCTGTCGGAACTCCTTGATCAGACCGAGGAACCGATGCAAGTTGACGTCGTCGAGGGCCGCCTCGACTTCGTCCATCACGTAGAAAGGCGAAGGGCGACTCCGGAAGACCGCGAAGAGGAACGCCAGTGCCGTGAGGCTTCGCTCACCACCCGACAAGAGGCTGAGTTTCTTCACGTTCTTGCCACCCGGCTTGGCTTCGACCTCGATGCCGGTTTCGAGCAGATCGTCCGGATTGGTCAGCACGAGTCGACCGCTACCCCCGGGGAAGAGGAGCCCGAACAACTGCGTGAAGTTGGTGCTCACATCGGCATAGGCGGCCGCGAATACCTGCTGGATCTCGTTGTCGATGGCGGCGATCACACGCGTGAGTTCGCGGCGTGTGTTGCGGACGTCCTCGAGTTGTGCTTCGAGGAACGTGTGACGCTCCTGGAGTTCGGTGAACTCCTGCAGAGCAAGGGGGTTGATCGGACCCATGAGACGGAGTTCGCGTTCGAGGTCGCGCACCCGAGCCGGCGCGCTGATCCCCTCGGGCAATTCGGGCATCTCGGCGGCTTCGGCGACCTCGGGCTCCACGTCGAGATCACGACGGAGCATTTCGACCGTTCCCTCGAGGCGGAGTTTCACCTCGGCCTCGTCGACCTCGTTGCGACGCGACACTTCGCGCAACTCCTCGAGTTCGCGCTCGGAAGCCGAACGCGAGCGGCGCATCTCGTCGAGGCGGCCGGCGAGCGAACGAACTTCGTCGCTCTGCCGACGGCGACGCTCGTGGAGATCGGCGAGTCGGGCTTCGATCGTCTGCCGGTGTGCCTCGACGATCGTCGACAACCTTTCGGTGGCGAGCAGGATCCGCTCGATGCGTTCGCGGTGCCCGGCCACTTGTGCCCGCGCCTCGGCGTCGGATTCGAGACGGCGCTCGACGTCGGCCAGACGGTCTTCGAGGAACTGCTTGCGCTCCAGGAGTCCGGCCGAACGGACCTCGAGGTCACGTCGCCGGCCGACGAGCAGAGCCGCCTTGGCCTCCATGGACGCCCGGGCTTCGCCGCGTACTCGAGCCGCCTCGACCTCGGCGGCTTCCTCACGTTCGAGTGAGGGCATGATTCGATCGAGTTCGGACACCCGACCCCGCTGACCCGACAGTCGTTCTTCGAGTTCACGACGGGTGACTTCGAGTCCTTCGATCTCCGACGCGTGTTCGCGACGCTCACCCTGCGCACGCGCCAGAGCCTCACCAGCCGCCGTGAACGATGCATCGTTCGCGTCGAGGCGTTTCTGCACGTCGAGTTCGATCGTCCGGGCCGTCTGCTGGGCCGCCGACGCATCGCGCACCGCCTGCTCACAACGCGCGAGATCGACCCGGGCGGACTCCGCCCGCGCTTCGGCGTCGGCCAACGCCGAGGCAGTCGCACCGTCGCTCGCCGCTCCGATCCGCCAACCGCTCGAGGTGAAGCGATCGCCACGGGCGGTCACGGCGATGATCGTCGGGTCTCCGATCACGGCATCGACCGCCGCCGTCCAGTCGTCGACGCGGATCGCCGGTGCGAGCAACGACCGCACCAAGGTCGTGACATCGGCTCGGGACGAACGCACGTGTTCGGCCACCGGTTGCGCGCCGGCCGGAGGACGCGCCGGTGCACCCGGGAAGTTCGCATCGAGCGACAACACCGCACCGGATGCATCGGACGAACGAAGTCGTTGCAGAGCGCGCCGCGCTGCGCCGGCATCGGCCACGACGACCGCCGACACCGCTTCTCCGAGCGCAGCTTCCACGGCGAGGTCCCAGCCTTCGTCGATCTGCACGAGATCGAGCAGGGTTCCGACCACACCCTCCACGTCACGGAGTCGTTCGGCACCGGCACGGGCCCGCGCGCTGTCGAGCGCGAGTTGCAGCGCCTCGGCGCGTGCCTGCCACCGCGACGACTCGGCCGTCGCTTCGGCGCGAGCGGTCACCGCCGCCTCGTATTCGGCTTCCGCGGTGAGACGACGAGCCTCGGCTTCGGTGACCTCGGCGACCAGCGGCACTTCATCGGCTTGGGCGCGCTCCAGCCGCTCGCGCAGACGAGTGATTTCGGCTTCGAGGCGGGCGTCGCGTTCGGCCAAGGTTTCGAGACGCGAATTCACCCGACGGAACTCACCTTCAGTCGATTCGAGGGCCGCCCGCAGCGTTCGCAATTCGCCGCGAACCTCGGCCGCGGCGCTCGATGCCGAGGCCGGCGACGAAAGTCCGTCGAAGAGCGTCGCCGCGGCAGCTCGCTCTCCTTCGAAAGCGGCTTCGTCGTGGGCCAGCGCCTGACCTTCGGGTTCGAGGCGACCGATCCCGGTGAGAACTTCGTCGAGTTCGGCCCGAAGTTGGGAGGCATCGGCTTCGAGCGAGGCGACGACACCCGAATCCATGAGCTGTCCGCGATCGCGTTCGTACGAACGACGACGCTCGACGAGCAACATGGCGATTCCACGCGCGCGTTCACGCAGTTGCTCGACCCGGACGAGATCGTCGCTCAGCCCGCTGTCGCCCCTCGCCGTGAGTTCGGCCTCGGCCGCCATGATCGACGTGTCGAGTTCGGACAACAGACGGCGGAGTTCGGTCTCCCGACGGGTTGCTTCGATGCGATCCCCCGACAGAACCTCGAGTCGGCGCCGGAAACCGGCGATCTCGCGCCCGGCGAGGAAGATGCGAAGCGCATTGAGTTCGGCCACGAGGTCGCCATGCCGACGGGCCGCCTCGGCCTGCCGTTCGAGCGGACGCAACTGGCGTCGAACCTCGCGCAGGAGATCCTGGACGCGAAGAAGACTCGCCTCGGTGGCCTCGAGTCGCCGTTCGGACTTCTCCTTGCGCTTGCGAAACTTCAGAACACCGGCGGCCTCTTCGATGATCGAACGGCGGTCCTCGGGACGGGCATTCAGCACCGCGTCGATCTGGCCCTGGCTGACGATGACGTGCTGCTGACGGCCCACACCCGCATCCGACAGGAGTTCTTGGACGTCGAGCAGACGGCACTGCACTCCATTGATCGCGTACTCGCTCTCACCGGTGCGAAAGAGAGTGCGACTGATACTCACTTCGCTGAACTCGAGCGGAAGGAGGCCGGCCGAATTGTCGAGGGTGAGGGTGACCTCGGCCCGGCCGAGAGCCGGACGCTTGGCGGTACCGGCGAAGATCACGTCGTCCATCTTCTGACTGCGGACCGAACTCGGGGCTTGCGCGCCGAGCACCCACGCGATGGCATCGACCACGTTCGACTTACCCGAACCGTTGGGTCCGACGACGACCGTCACCCCCGGTTCGAGGTCCATGACGGTCGTGTCGGCGAAGGACTTGAAGCCTTTGAGGGTCAGCGTCTTCAGGAACACGGTGACTCGACCCTAGTTGATGACCCCGGACCGCAATCGGCTCACCGATCAGCGCTGGCAGACCGGACACCAACTCGTCGTGCGTCCGGCAACGGCCCGGCTCGTGATCCGACCCCGCCCGCACGTGATGCACCTCTCACCCGAGCGCCCGTAGACGCGATGGTGATCCTGAAACGATCCACCCTCCCCCATGAGGTCGACGTATTGCGCGTCCGACAGGGTCGATCCACCGGCCTCGATCGCCTCGGTCAATACGGAGTGGATCGCCTCGTGGAGTCGGGCCGAACGTCGATGCGAGATTCGGTCGGCCGGACACAGCGGACCGATGCCGCTGCGGTGGAGGATCTCGTCGCCGTAGATGTTCCCGATGCCGGCGATCACGTGCTGATCGAGAAGCAAGGCCTTGACGGCCCGCCGCGTCGAACGCAAGGCCCGACGTAAGTCGCCAAGGGTCAGTTGGCCGGCGATCGGATCGACGCCGAGTGCTTCGACATCGGGCACGACCGACGGATGGGTCGTCGGGTCGTACACCACGACCTCGCCGAACGTTCGCGGGTCGACGAAGCGCAGTTCGTCACCACCTTCGAGCAAGAGTGCCACGTGCGTGTGGAGCGGGCGCTCGGTCCCAGCCCGATCGATGAGGAGTTGTCCGCTCATGCGCAGATGAACCATCAGTACGTCGCCGGTGTCGAGCGGACACAAGAGGTACTTGCCCCGCCGCTCGGCGCGCTCGGGTGTCGCCCCCTGCAATCGAGTCCGGACCTCCTCCGCGCTCGTGCGCCGCACCGAACGCTCACGTCCGATCCAGACTTCTTCGATGCGACGGCCGACGAATCGCTGGGCGAGTCCCCGCCGCACCGTTTCGACTTCGGGAAGTTCAGGCACGTTCGATGTCGACGCCGCGCTCGACGAGCACTCTCAACGCCGCCGCCGAAGCCTCCTGCAGTGCGGCCTTCTTCGAACGCCCACTCCCCTCGCCGAGCCGTTCACCGTTCACGATGACCGCGGCACGAAAGGTGGGTTCGTGCGCCGCGCCCGAACCGTGGGCTTCCACCAGTGGAGGTCGACCGAACTCGCGCGAACAGACGCGAATGAGCAGGCTTCGGGCGTCGAGCTCACCGAGTCGGCGGGCCGCCTCCCGCATCGGCTTGGTCACGAGTTTGCGGACGAAAGAACGCGCACGCGGCACTCCGGCATCGAGATACACGGCACCGATGACCGCTTCGAGCGCGTCGGCGAGGATGGAGGTCTTGCTCGAACCTCCGGCGCCGCGTTCGCCGGCACCGAGAAGGATCCAGCGCCCCAAGCCGATCCGATCGGCCATCGCCGCCAATGCCTCGGCACTCACCAACGCCTTGCGGAGATCGGTGAGTCGCCCTTCGTCGAAATCTGGGTGTTTCGAGATCACGAGATCGGCGACCACCCAACCGAGCACCGCGTCACCGAGGAACTCGAGTCGCTCGTTCGAGGGCGCTCCGCCGTTCTCGGCACACCACGAACGATGGGCCATGGCCCGATCGAGCAAATCGGGATCGGCGAAGGTCCAACCGGTCAGCGCCGACCACCATTGGTGGACGTCGGCGAATTCGGTCATGACCCCGACCGGTGGATCAGCGGGCTTGGAGTTGGGAGTGGACGAAATCGACCGCGTCACGCACGGTCTTGAGGTCGGCGAGATCTTCGTCCTCGATCCGGAATCCGACGGTACGTTCGCTCAATTCCTCCTCGAGCGCCTCGACGAGTTCGACGAGGGCCAAGGAGTCGGCGCCGAGATCGTCCTTGAACGACTTGCCCTCGGTGATCGCCTCCGGGTCGAGTTCGAGGATGTCGACCAACAGGTCGCGCACGATCGTGAAGATCTGATCCCGGTCGAGTGGATCCGGGACGACGTGGGTTTCAGCGGGCACCATTCCTCCGATGGGTCGGACCGACTGCGGGTCGGCTGCGACGATCGCTCCGAAATCTACTCCGGTGACGAGCCTGCGTCGGGCAACGGCTGGGCGGCGATGGCGGCGCGGATCTCGTCCACCATGCCGTGCTCGACCATGTCGGCCGCGACCTTGATCGCGTTCACGATCGCCCGCGCCGACGACGACCCGTGCGAGATGATGCAGACACCGTCGACACCGAGCAGAACGGCCCCGCCGGTGGAATCGGGATCGACGGCGTCGTAGAGCGGAAGCAACGCCGGCAGGAGCACATCGGCGTGCGGCTTGTATTCGGGCTTGGACGCGAACGCGGCGAGAAGCGCGCGCACGAGGGTGCGCATACCGCCCTCGAGGGTCTTCAAGACGACGTTGCCGGTGAATCCGTCGGTCACCACGACGTCGACATCGTCGGTCATCACGTCACGACCTTCGACGTTGCCGATGAAGTTGATTCCGCCGGCCTTCGAGAGGAGTTCGTAGGCCTCTTTGCGGAGAGTGTCACCCTTGCCCGGCTCCTCGCCGATCGAGAGCAGACCGACCCGTGGTGACGACACTCCGAAGCGATGCTTCGCGTACACCGAACCCATTTGCGCGAACTGCACGAGCCACTCGGCCTGCACTTCGGCATTGGCACCGGCATCGATCAGAACGGTCGGCGAGCCACCGGGAACCGGGATCGGTGTGGCGATGGCGGGTCGGCTGACGCCCTTGATGCGACCCATGCGGAGCAGAGCCGACGCCATGGTCGCCCCGGTGTTACCGGCCGACACCATGGCCGATGCCCGTCCGTCGCGAACAGCCTCGGCCGCCCGAACGAGCGTCGAGTCCTTCTTGGTCCGCACCGACTTGGCCGGATCGTCGTCCATGGCGATCACTTCGGAAGCCACGAACAATGGCAGATCGCCCCGGCCTTCGAGATTCTCCGGGCCGACCAATGCGACGGGGTAACCGAGACGCGACGCTTCGAGCGCACCGGTCAGGATTTCGTCGGGGGCGCGATCGCCGCCCATGGCGTCGACCGCGATGGGCAACATCACGCCGAAGGATCGGTGATCAGGCGTCGACTTCGACGACCACGCGGTTCTTATACCAACCGCAGGCACCGCACACCGTGTGCGGGATCTTGGCCGCGCCACAACGCGGGCACAGGCTGCGCGAGGGCGAGCCGAGCTTCCACGCGCCAGCTCGGTGGCTGCGGGTCTTCGACTTGGACTTCTTCTTCTTGGGAACGGCCACGGCACTCTCCTCGTAACAGCCCCCAAAGGCTAGCGGTGGTCCCCGCCAAGCCCACCCCCGACCGGGGGCGGACACCCGGACTCACTCGGGCAACTGGTCGCGTAGGGCGTCGAGGGCGGCCCACCGGGGGTCGATCGTCTCCACCACGCACGAGCACGAGGCCGTATTGAGATCGATTCCGCACGTGGGGCACAGACCCCGGCAATCCGGACGGCACACGGGCGCATCGGGCAGATCGAGCAGGATCGATTCCCGCACCATGGGCTTCAGATCGATCTGGTCGTTCTCGATCGGAAAGGCATCGGGATCGGTGAGGGTCTGCTGATAGAGCTCACGCAGCGGGACCTCGAGTCGACCGACCACCGGAGCCAGACATCGCCGACACTCGCCGTGGAACTCGACATGCACGTCACCTTCGACGACCACTCCGTCGGAGAGGCTCGAACACACGAGTTCGATCTCGACGGGCGAATCGGGCACGAGACGCGGGTCGTCGAGTCCGACCACGGCGGCTTCGACCGCCAGGGAAATCGGCTTCTCCGTACCGGGACGCCGGAGCAGCTCGAGAGCGTTGACGAGCAGCGGGTTCTTCACGAGACCTTCACCGGCTCGTCAACGATTGGAGGTGTTGTCCTGATCGAAGAACGCGTTAGACGTGTCGTCGGGATTCTCGTCGTAGCCGGCATCGGCATACATGTCGGGCAGGTTCTCCTCGGCCGCCCGATGGGCACCGATCGCCAGACGGCGGCGACCGGTGGCGACGGTCTTGGACAACTTGTCGAGGAGGATCTCGAACGAGGCCAGACGCTGATCGAGGAAGTCTTCGGTCTCGTACTTGAGTCGACGGGCGTCGTCCTCGGCGGCCTCGATGATCTGACGAGCGCGTTGCTCGGCGGCCCGAACGACTTCGGCCCGCTGCACGAATCGCTCGGCCTGAACCTTGGCGGCATCGATGATCTCGTCGGCTTCGCGCCGAGTGCGGGCGATGAACTCGTCGCGCTCTTTCATCATCATGCGCGCTTCGCGAAGTTCGGCGGGGAGTCGCTGGAGAGCGGTCTCGAGGAGGTCGAGCATTTCGTCGCGGTCGATCTTGGGCGACGCGGACAAGGGCATGTTGGGGGCGGTGGCGATGATGTCGACGGCCCGGCGCAGAAGTACGCCCGAGTCGCCGAGGTCGAGTTCGGCCGCCCGGTCGTACGAGCCGGTGTCGTCGTCGAAATCGTCGAAATTGGTGTTCATGGTGAATCCTGACCCGCCCGGCTCATGACCGGTTCCCCAAGATAGCCCTGATCCGATCGGCGATCGGGGCAGGAACCATGTGGTCCACCCGACCACCGTGTTGGGCGATCTCGCGGATGAAACGACTGCTGATGAACGAGTACTCCGGCCGACACGGCAGGTACACCGTTCGTACACCCGATACCGAGTGATTGGTGTGGGCCATCTGTTGTTCGACTTCGAAATCCGCGGCTGTGCGTAGACCCTTCACGATGAACGATGCACCGACCTTGGCCGCCGCATCGATGGCGAGACCGGGGTGCGCCTCGACCCTGACCGTCGGGAGGTGGGCGACACTGGCCTCGATCAGCTGCACACGGGTCGCGAGATCGATCGCGCCGCTCGGCTTGCCGGGATTGTGCATGGCGGCGATGACGACCGGACCGAAGAGTTCGACCGCCTGTTCGACGACGTCGAGATGCCCGAGGTGGAATGGATCGAAACTGCCCGGGTAGAGGGTGGTCAGTGCGCCGCTCGCCGCCATGGCGAACACGGTACCGGTTCAGTCGGCGGTCGAACGCCGCAGAAAGGTCACCCAGGCCCGTCCGTATCGCTTCGACCGGACGACCTCCCACTCGTCAGAAGGCGCTAGTTCCCGTCCGCTTTCGGCCACGACGAGCGCATCAGAGGCGAGACAGGGCGCGATCAAGCTGAGCAGGCGACCCCAATCGTCGAAGTCGTACGGGGGATCGGCGAGCACGAGGTCGAATCGTCGCAACCCGGCGAGGAGCGTCGAAACGTCTCCGGCCACGACTTTGGAACGATCCGCGATGCCCAGATGAGAGATGTTCGAACGGATCGCATCGAGGGCCCGTCGATCGCGTTCCACGAAGGTGCACGAGGCAGCTCCACGCGACAACGCCTCGATACCGAGGGCGCCGCTGCCGGCGTAGAGATCGAGTACCTGGGCGCCGTCGATCGCACCGAGGCTGTTCAGTGCGTTGAAGAGCGCTTCCCGCGCGCGGTCGGTGGTCGGACGGGTTGCATCGCCTTCGGGCGCCTCGATGGCTCGCCCACGAAGACTCCCGGCCACCACGCGCACATCGCCATGCTACGAGTCACCTCGGGGCAGACTGGCCATGTGGAACCCGAAGCCGAGATCGTCTGCGTCGATTGCGGCGGTCGGTGCTTTCTCATCACGCATCCCCGGGAAGACGGGACGTGGCTACCGGGCGATGTCGTCGCCTATCGCTGTCGCGATTGTCTCGATCGCTGGGATCTGGTGCTACCCGACGAGGAGTGAAAGGCAACCGGCACCGGTTGTCGACGGTCAATCGACCCGACGCGCCACCACCACGTCGTCCTCGTCGAACACGATGGTGAATCCACCTCCGGGTGCCAGCAACGAATCGAGGATCGACTTCTCACCGTCACCCACCTGTCGCCGGTCGATGGCGATCCACTCGATCGTCGCTGGTGACGGCAGTCGATAGCGATCGTCCTCGCCCCAATACGCCGGGACCCATGGATTGGGCCAGTCGTAGATCTGTTCGCGATGCGTGAGGTGTGGCAGAAGCGAGTACGTGGCCGTGACCGACACGTCGTCGGGAACGAGATCGACGGCGCGCTGCAGAACATCGACCCGATCGTTCGGCGACGACCACACCCGGTGGTTGTCGCTCCACGGAGAGTTCGACCACGCGATGTTGGAGACGAACGACGACAGTGCGATGATCACGATCAGGGCGATCCGCAATCGGCGGTGACGCCAGAGATTGCGCGCGCCGTCGATCATCGCGACCGTGAGCGGCGCGATCATCACCGACGTGTACTGCCATCTGATCTGACGTGCGTACGGACTGAGTCCGATCACGCTCGCGAGCATCTGCGGGGCGGCCACCAGAAGTTGCAGGGGCGCGAAGAGAGGCGTGAGACCGAAGGGCAGCAACAGATCACGGTAGAAGCGGATGCGATCCGGTTGGGTCGCATCGGACACGACTCGATTGGGATGACGGATGATCTCTCCGACCACAGCCATGGTCGTGTCTCCGTAGTTGCCGTAGTAGGCCCGCACGTAGAACGGCTCGCGACCGCGGTTGAAGTGCGGAATCAAAAGACGGGTCGCGACGAGGTACCACACGATCCCGGCGAACACGGTCGCCACGGCCGCCACGCCACGCCGACGAGCCGTCTCATCGAGGACCGAGAGTCCGCGCGCTTTCACGACGGCGAGCAGTGATCGCCGCTCGGAGATCGCCATGACCATTCCGAGCATGATCACGGCCAATGCCGTGTCTTCGCGCGTCGACAGCGCGACCAGGATGAAGAACGCGAACCAACGCCAACGATCCGTTCGCGCGCACCACCAGGCCATGAGCATCGGGGTGACGACGAGGGCTTCGGGGTGGAAGTTGGCCCAGACGATCCATTGGATCGGCGCGTACATCAAGAAGACGAAGGCGAAGAACGCACCGAGTGACGGCGACCGGAAGCGATCGCGGGCCAGCAAATACACCGGAGCCGCTCCGAGACCCATGACCGTGGCCTGGGCCACGTAGAGGAATGCCGGACCGGCACCCAGCCAATAGAAGGGGACGAACGCGAGGACGATCAGATTCAGGTGGTGACCCCAGAACTCGAGGCCGCGGACCGTCATGAAACTCTGACCACCGCGCGACACGAGCCAGAAAGCCTGGTCGTAGATGCCCATGTCGAACGACCACGTTCCGAAGTTGCGATGGTGACGCACGCCGAGCCACCCGAATAGACACGCGAAGGCGACGACGCCGACTCCGACGAGCCAAGCCGCCGGATGAACCGCGCGCGCCCTCTCGCGCAGACGATCGAACCCCACCACGTCGCGCAGGTTAGCGAGACGTCATCAGCTCTCGAGTCAGCTCTTGAAGAGGAACTCCTCGTCCTCGGGACGGAGGAAGAGACTCAACTCGTCTTTCAGCTCAGGATGCTCCGCCAAAGTGACATCTGTGTCGACGATGGCGAACGCTGCTTCTCGCGCGTTCTCCACGAGCTCTCGGTCGCGCCGGAGAGAAGCGAGTTTCAGATCGCTCCTTCCCTTCTGTTCCTTGTTCATGAGCGTGCCCTCACCGCGCAGTTCGAGATCGGCCTCGGCGAGGAAGAAACCGTCGTCGGACGACACGAGGGCTTCGATACGTGGTCCCATGTCGGCGACGAGACCGGGGGTGACGTCTTCGGACGGCGACGTCACGAGCCAGCACACCGACTCGTACGAACCACGACCGACGCGTCCCCGCAATTGGTGCAGCTGAGCGATTCCGAACCGATCGGCATCGAGGATGACCATCGCCGTCGCGTTCGGGACGTCGACTCCGACCTCGATGACCGTCGTCGCCACCAGAACGTCGAGTCGGGCCTCGCGGAAGGCATCCATCACCGACTCCTTCTCGGCCGCTGGCATACGCCCGTGCAGAAGACCGATGCGCAGGCCGGCGAGTTCACCGCTCTCGAGTCGGGCCTTGGTCTCCTCGGCCGACGCAACTTCGAGTTTCTCGCTCTCCTCGATGAGCGGGCACACGACATAGGCCTGCCGACCGGTCGCTACCCGGTCGCGCACGTCGGCCCACACCTCGGACGAACCGAGTGAACCGATCGCGGAACGCGTCACGATCGGCGTGCGCCCGGGTGGCTTCTGATCGAGGATGCTCACGTCGAGATCGCCGTACACCGTCATGGCCGCGGTACGCGGGATCGGCGTGGCGGTCATCACGAGGACATCGGGTGATCGACCTCCCTCGCCACCTTTGTCCCGCAACGCAGCGCGCTGCTCCACCCCGAAACGGTGCTGCTCGTCGATCACGACGACACCGAGGCTCGAGAACTCCACTCCTTCTTGGATCAGAGCGTGAGTTCCGATCACGATGTCGACCGAACCATCGGCGAGGCCGGCCAGAACGTCGCGCCGACGCTCGCCGGTCACGCTGTTGGTCAGGAGTTCGACGCGTACGGCTCGTTCGCCGAACAGATTGTCGGGGTCGGGAATTCGCAGACCGTCGAGGAGACGGGTGATCCCCGACGCGTGTTGCTCGGCGAGGACCTCGGTCGGGGCCATGAGAGCACCTTGGTGGCCACCGTCCACCGCGACGAGCATCGCCTCCACCGCAACGAGTGTCTTACCCGCTCCGACGTCACCCTGCAGCAAGCGGTGCATCGGGCGGGCATCGGCGAGGTCGCGCTCGATCTCATCGATCACGCGAACCTGCGCATCGGTCAGCTGATACGGAAGGGTGGCGAGGAAACGCTCGACGAGTGGTCCGCGGATGCGATGCGCGATGCCCAATTGGTCGCGCTCCATCAGCCGTTTGCGCATCACGAGGACGAGTTGGACGCGCAAGAGTTCGTCGAAGGCGAGGCGTCGACGCGCCGCCTCCTTGGCCGCGAAGGTCTCGGGCAGGTGGAGGTCGTGGATTGCATCGTGGCGCGGCACGAGGGAGTAGCGCTCGCGAATGTCGGCCGGAACCGGATCGCTGAGTCCGCGTTGGCGGCACCGGCTGAGCGTCTCGTCGATCGCGCGCCGGACGACCCACGACGGCAAGTCGATCTTCTCGCTCTGCGGGTACACCGCGACGATCGGGCGCGGGCGCTCACCGGGGTCGCCGAGTACGTCGACCGTCGGATTGGCCATCTGCAATCGCCCGCGGAACGACGACACGCGTCCGTGAAGAGCGACGAGTGATCCCGGCGCGAGCTGCCGTTCACGCCAGGCCTGATTGAAAAAGACGACGGCGAGCGAACCGGTGTCGTCGCCGACGACGGCGTTCACGCGCTGAGGACCGCGTCCACGCGGAGACGATTGGACCGAGCGGACTTCGGCGACGACGAGGGCGTCGAGTCCCTCGGCCAACTCGGCGACGGTCGCCTCTCGCGTGCGATCGATCCAGCGCCGGGGGTAATGCGTGAGTAGGTCGGCGAGGTTCTCGATTCCGAACTTCTCGAAGGCCTCCTTGCGCTTGCCGGATCCAACCGACTTCAGACGCGACAGGTCGAGTCCGGCGAGTTCGCGGAAGGTGATCGGGTTCTGGTTCTCGCTCACTCGACGCCGAAGAGATACGGATACAGCGGTTGTCCGCCGCGATGGCACTCGACCTGCACGTCGGGTCGCTCGGTCGCGAGCCACGCGAGAACGGCCTCGGTGACACCGGGCGTGGCGTCGAGACCCTCGATCACGGTGACGATCTCGCGGTCGGGTTCGACGAGGTGAGCGAGCAACGCGACGGCCGCACCTTCGGGACTGCCGGCCACGGCGACGATGCCGTCACCGCGCACGATGCCGATCCAGTCGCCTTCCTTGATCGGTCCGGCATCACTGCTCGAGTCGCGCACGGCGCGGGTGATCTCACCGGTCGCCATGGCCGAGGTCGCATCGGACATATTGGCGAGGTTGGTATCCACGTCGGCCTCGGGGTCGTACACGACGAGAGCTGCCAAAGCCTCGGGCATCGATCGCGTGGGGACGACCCGCACCCGCTTGTTCGACAACGCGTCGAGCTGTTCGGCGACCGGAATGATGTTCTTGTTATTGGGCAACACGACGACCTGCTCGGCGTTCACGTGTTCGACGGCTTCGAGGAGTTCGGCCGTCGACGGGTTGAGGGTCTGACCACCCGTCACGATCCCTTGCACACCCAACTGCGAGAAAAGATCCTCGAGTCCGCTTCCACTGCACACGGCAACCACCGCCGTGGTCACCGATGGCAAGCCGACGATCGCGTGTTTGGCGTCGAGAGCGGCGTGATGCTCGGCGACTTCCTCGAAGAGATCGGTCACGCGGATCTGCTTGGGTCGTCCACCGAGATCGATGGCGACCTCGATGGCAGCCCCGATGTCGTTCGTGTGCACGTGGCAGTTCCAGAGTCCGTCACCACCGACGACCACGATCGAATCACCGATCTCGGCCCAGTCGGACTTGAACTCGGCGATCTTCTCGTCGTCGAGATGCAAGAAGTACATGACCTCGTAGCGCAAGTCGGCGACCGAACCCGGCTCGTGTTGGTCGGGGGCGACCATGACCGGCAGCGGGGTGTCGATCGAGTCGCCTCCGATGGAGTCTTCGGGGGTCGGGATGGGCTCACCGTCGACCACGTTGAGCGCCGCGTCGAGCAACAACAGAAAACCGGCCCCACCCGCATCGACCACGCCGGCATCTTTCAGGACCGGGAGCATCTCAGGGGTGCGGTCGAGCGCGGCCCGACCTGCATCACGGGCGGCCCGCAGCACGGCGGCCAGGCCATCGCCGCGCGCCGCCGTGGCCTTGGCGGCCTCGCTCGCCTCGCGAACGACGGTGAGGATCGTCCCCTCGATCGGCTTCACGACCGCCTGATAGGCCGCCGACGACGCATCGCTCAGGGCCTCGGCCACTTCGGTCGCGGTGTTGGAGGCGGTCGACGACAGCCGCCCGGCGAGTCCACGGAGGATCTGGCTGAGGATGACCCCGGAATTTCCCCGGGCCCCCATGAGCGAGCCGTGCGAGATCGCCTGGCAGGTGGATTCGATCTCGGGCGCCGCCTGGTCGAGCTCGGCCACCACGGCGTCGAGGGTGCGGGCCATGTTGGTCCCGGTGTCGCCGTCGGGCACCGGGTAGACGTTCAGCCGGTTGATCCGGGGGGCATGGGCCCGGACCGCGTCACGAAAGGCCACGACCGTGCGCCGCAGGCGGTCGGCATCGAATCGCTCAGATGACCCCTCGGGGGTCAGGACGGGCGCAGCCACGAGGCGATGGTATCCCTCCCCCGTCTCCTGATCGCTCCTTGTGATCGGACGTATCGCCCGCATCACTTGGGCTCTCGGGAAATCCGCAGGTAGCATTTGGTTCCCGTCAGAGCGCCAGTGCCCGGCGTCCCTCGGGTCGAGAAGAGAGAACGATCATGGCAGCAGTTTGTGAAGTATGCGGCAAGCGCCCTTCGTGGGGTATGTCCGTGTCGCACTCGCACGTCCGCACCAAGCGTCGCTGGAACCCGAACATCCAGCGGGTCCGCGCCCTGATCAACGGTACGCCCAAGCGCCTCTATGTCTGCACCGGATGCATCCGCGCTGGCAAGGTGACCAAGGTCGGACCGAGCACGAAGACCGGCAGCAAGACCGGCAACTGATCTCGATGCAGGGAGTCATCAAGGCCTTCGATCCGACCACGGGAACCGGTCTGATCCTGTCCGACTCCGATCTTCTCGAACACGAGTTGGCGTCCGACGCCCTCGAAGGAAGCATCTTTCGCATGCTCCGACCCGGCCAGCGGGTCGTGTTCGATCTCGATGACAACGGACTCGCGACGCGCTTGCGCCTCGGATCCGAAGTCGACATGGGAACACCCGGCTTCTAGCCGGGTGTTTCGTTTCCGGCACCCTGCCTCACCCCCCAGGAGACAAGACAATGAGCGGTACCAGCAGCAACGAGCGGCTGAAGAAGTGGGTTGCCGATTGGGCGGCCGTCATGCAGCCCGACGACATCTACTGGTGCGACGGTTCGGCCGAGGAGTACGACCGGCTTTGCCAACTCCTCGTCGACAGCGGCACCTTCACCAAACTCGACGAAGCCAAGCGCCCCAACAGCTACTGGGCGCACAGTGACCCGGGCGACGTCGCCCGCGTCGAGGACCGCACCTTCATCTGCTCCGCCAAGCAGGAAGACGCCGGCCCCAACAACAACTGGCGCGAACCGGCCGAGATGCGAGCCGAGATGACCCGCCTCTATCAGGGCACCATGAAGGGCCGCACGATGTACGTCGTCCCCTTCAGCATGGGACCCCTCGGGTCACCCATCGCACACATCGGCGTGCAGCTCACCGACTCGGCATACGTGGCCGTCAGCATGCGCATCATGACGCGCATGGGCCAGGGCGCGCTCGACGTCCTCGGCAACAACGACTGGGTTCCGTGTCTGCACTCGGTCGGCGCGCCACTCACGGCTGGCCAGACCGACTCGGCCTGGCCCTGCAACCCCGACAACAAGTACATCGTCCACTTCCCCGAGACCCGCGAGATCTGGTCGTACGGCTCGGGCTACGGCGGTAACGCACTCCTCGGCAAGAAGTGCTTCGCACTGCGCATCGCGTCGGTCATGGCTCGCGACGATGGCTGGCTCGCCGAACACATGCTCATCTTGAAACTCACCAATCCGGCTGGTGAGGCCAAGTACATCGCCGCCGCGTTCCCGTCGGCCTGCGGCAAGACGAATCTCGCCATGCTCGTTCCGACCATTCCGGGCTGGAAGGCCGAGACGATCGGCGACGACATCTGCTGGATGAAGTTCGGTGCCGATGGTCGCCTCTACGCGATCAATCCGGAAGCCGGATTCTTCGGCGTTGCACCTGGCACGGGCTACGACACCAATGCCAACGCCATGCACACGCTGTGGGGCAACTGCATCTTCACGAACACGGCACTCACCTCCGACGGCGACGTGTGGTGGGAGGGCATGAGCGATCAGGCTCCCGCTCGGGCGACCGATTGGAAGGGCAACGCCTGGACACCCGAGTCCGATACGCCGGCCGCCCATCCGAATGCGCGTTTCACGGCTCCCGCGTCGCAGTGCCCGTCAGCGGCGCCCGAATGGCAGGACCCGGCCGGTGTGCCGATCTCGGCGATTCTCTTCGGCGGGCGCCGCCGCACCACTGTGCCGCTCGTGACCCAGGCCTTCGATTGGGAGCACGGCGTGTTCCTCGGCTCGATCATGGCCTCGGAGACCACCGCGGCCCAACAGGGTGCGGTCGGCAATCTGCGATTCGACCCGATGGCCATGCTCCCCTTCTGTGGGTACAACATGGCCGACTACTTCGCCCACTGGCTGAACATCGGCAGTAAGTCGGACGCGTCGAAACTGCCGAAGATCTTCTTCGTCAACTGGTTCCGTCGTGACGACAACGGTCGTTTCCTGTGGCCCGGCTACGGCGAGAACAGCCGCGTACTGAAGTGGGTCTTCGAGCGGGTGTCGGGATCGGCCGACGCGGTGCAGACACCGATCGGCTACCTGCCCACCGATGGCGCCCTCGACGTCAGCGGGCTCGACATCGAGAAGGCCGACCTCGAGCAACTGCTGTCGGTCGATGTGGACGGATGGCGTTCGGCGATCCCCCAGATCAAGGATCACTACGCCCAGTTCGGCCCGAAGCTGCCGAGCCGCCTCTCGGCCCAACTCGATCAACTGGCCGGCGCGCTCTGACGATCAGGTCTGGCCGACGAGCATCGCTCGAATGCCCAGACCCATCAAGAAGAGTCCGCCGAGCCCGTAGAGCAGGTACAGACGATGCCGCATCTGATTGCGGTAGCTGTAGATGATCGCCACCGCCATGATGCCGACGAATCCGTAAAAGGCGTGGAACTGCGGGAACTCGAGCTTTTCCTTGTTCACGAGGACCACTCCGAGTGTCACCTGCACGAAGATCGTCAATTCGGCGACGAGGGTGAACCACCACAGCGCACGAGTCCGAAGTCCTTCGAAGCGATGGGCGCCCAGAGCCCATAATCCGGCCAGACCGTTGGCGACGATCACGAACCAAGCCCACGACTCGTGCAGATCGAGCAACATCAACGCCGACACGGATTCAGACCCTAGTCATTCGCCACACGGAGTGCCCCCGTAGAGGGCGAGCACGCGTCCGGTCGTGACATCGTCCGACAACGTGCCCCACAGACCCGGCTCGAGTTCGAAACCGGGACCGAACACGACGTCGGCGAAGATCTCGGCGTTGTCGTAGACGCGATCGATGTCGGCGACGGTGGAGCCCATCGTGATTCCACCGTCGGTGGCCGGCCCGAGCGGATCGGCTGCGTCATCTTCGGTCGGCCCGTATTGCCACTGGAAGAAGTGGCGAACCCCCGAATCGACCTCGCTCTCGTCGCCGAAGAGAAGTAACAGGTCGCCCCATCCCACTCCGCGAACCTCCGTGCCCGGACAGGCTCCGAAATCCGAGAACGAATCGATCCAGCCCGTGTCGGAGGTGGGGTCGCCGAGCAGAGCGGTCACGTACTCGATCGCCGCATCGGGTTCGACCCCGAATCGGATGTCGCCCAACGAATCGGCGCGCAGAACCAGATCCGCGGTCTCGGGATAGGTGGAGGATGTCGAGGAAGACGATGTCGACGAGGTGCTGACTGCGATCGACGATGTCGTCGACTCGGGCACGGTGGTGGCGATCGTCGTCACCGACGTCGGAAGTGGGGCGAGGGTGTCTCCACTCGAATCACCCGCACCACACGCCGACACACCGATCATCACACCGCACAGCGGGACGACGAGGAGACGCATGCCCTCAGTCTGCCGGTTCAGCGGATCAGAGTGTCGGCTTGCCGGCCACGTTCGACGAGACGGAGTTCACCGTTGGGCTGCACATCGACCACCGTGACCGACGCGTTGTCGAGGCTGTCGATCACGAGCCGGTCGTCACCGATGCACGCTCCGATCACCGCGTTGATGGCGATGAAATGCGAGAAGATCACGGTGTCGGCCGGACGAGTGGCCACGAATTCCACCACGCCGTCGCGGAATTCGACGAACGGCGAACCGAGGTCGGCCCACGTGCCGGCCATCGCAGCGCGCAGCCACGGCACACGCTCGCCCATCGGCACGCCCGCAGGTGACGGGATCTCGCGGACTTCGGGGGCGATCGTGAGGGTGATTGCGTCCAGTCCCCAGGCCGAGAGCAGGAAACCAGCGGTCTCCCGACAACGTCGCAAAGGACTCGACAGCACCGACATGGGATCGAGACGGGCGAGTTCGGTCGCCGTCCTCTGCGCCTGCTCACGTCCGACCTCGTCCAGACCCGGATCGGGATCGGTGTCCCAGCCGGCGGCGGCGCGTCCGTGGCGGACGAGATGAACGCGTGTCACAGGAACCATCCCGGTCGAGCTCCGCCTGGTTGCCCCGGCTCGATGAACCATTCGGTACCAAAGGCCATGGCGAAGACCTCGGGCGGCATCTGCAAGAAGAAGCTGCTGTCGGTGATCTGACTCCGATGACACGCGATGGATGCGCGCTTGATGTCGACGAAGGGAGATACGTCGACCGCCATCGTGATCTCGTCCTCGGTCGAGCCGAAAGGATTTCCGTCGTCGGCCGGTTGCTCGGGATCGAATCCCTCGTTGTCGGGGTTCTCGCTCATCATCTTGGCGATCCGCGTGCGATTCATGGTCGACTCGAGGAGTCGCAGTGGACGTCCGGCGTCTCGCACGAGGTCGGCGGCCCGATGACCGACCCGATGGACCTGGATGTGATCGGGGTGTCCGTAACCGCCGTGCCAGTCGTAGCACACGATGACGTCGGCGGCGACCTCGTCGAGAACCTCGACGAGGCGACGGGCCGCTTCGTCGACATCGGCACGAACGAAGGCCGATGGCTCGTGATTCTGCGCCCAGCCGGTCATTCCACTGTCGTGATAACCGAGCCAACGCACGTCGTGGACGCCGAGCGTTCGTGCCGATTCCTCGGTCTCACGTCGACGACGATCAGGAAGAGCCTCCTCACCGAGATCCTCGGGGGTCTCACCATGACGGCCATCGGTTGCCATCATGAGCACGACTCGATGTCCTTCATGTACCGCCCGCGCGATCGAACCGCCGGTGGCGATGGACTCGTCGTCGGGATGGGCGTGGAGGAAGACGACAGTGCTCACGCGTCGACCACGGCACCCGAACCGATCAGTCGTTCGACGTCGCCGGTCGGGAATCCCCAGTCGGTGAGGATCTCACGAGAATGCTGACCGGGGTGCGCCGGTGGAGTCGCGACCTCGGGAATGGTCCGAGAGAAACGCGGGGCGGGCGCCGGTTGTTTGACTCCGGCGATCTCGATCACCATCTTGCGCTCGACGTTGTGGGGGTGTCGGGCCGCTTCGCTCATCGTGAGAACCGGCGCGAAGCACACATCGGTGGCTTCCATGATCGAACACCATTCGTCGCGCGTCTTGGTCCGGAACACGTCGGCGATCCGCCGCTTCAGATGTGGCCAACTCGACTTGTCCATCTGCTTGGCGAACTCGGGATCACCGTCGAGGCCGGTGAGGCGGAGCAATTCGGCGTAGAACTGGGGCTCGATCGAGCCGATCGAGACGTACTTGCCGTCCTTGCACTCGTAGGCGTCGTAGAAATGGGCGCCGGTGTCGAGGAGGTTCGTACCGCGATTGTTCTCGTCGTGTGCGCCCATCTGGGAGAACGCCCAGAACATCGTCATGAGGATCGCCGTACCATCGACCATCGCCGCGTCGACGACTTGCCCGCGGCCACTCTTGACCGACTCGAGGAGCGCGCAGACCACACCGAAGGCGAGGAACATTCCCCCACCGCCGAAGTCGCCCACCATGTTCATCGGCGGTACCGGGCCTTCACCGGCTCGTCCGAAATGCGCCAGCGCGCCGGCGAGCGAGATGTAGTTGATGTCGTGACCGGCGGCCTGCGCATACATGCCGGTCTGACCCCAACCGGTCATTCGCCCGAAGACGAGTTTGGGATTGCGCTTCTGACACACATCGGGGCCGACCCCGAGTCGCTCCATCACACCGGGACGAAAGCCTTCGATCAACGCATCGGCCGATTCGACGAGACGCAGTAGGGTCTCGACTCCTTCGGGATTCTTCAGATCGATCGCGATGTTGCGCCGACCACGTTGCAGGATGTCGCCACCCGGCGTGGCCGGAGCGGGTCCGCGGACCGCCTGACTACGTTCGACACGAATGACCTCGGCGCCCATGTCGGACAGCAACATCGCTGCGAACGGACCCGGGCCGATTCCGGCGATTTCGATGATGCGATAACCAGAGAGCGGACCAGCCATGGCCCGATCGTATTCAGGCTCGGGCGCCCAGCAGCCATTCGGCGTGACCCACATGCGACGCGATGGCGCCGCCGATCAGCCCGTGGAGTGGGGCCGGAAGGTCATGTCCCATGTCGGCCACCAACATGAAAGTCGAGCCCGCCACGAGCTCCGCGGTTCGCTCACCACCACTCGGTGGAATGAGAGTGTCGTCACGTCCGTGGATCACGAGGGTCGGCACCGAGAGTTGCCGCAGACCTTCGGTGCGGCGTCCGCTCGCATAGATAGCCGCCAATTGCCGAGCGGACCCCTCGGGGTAGAACGATCGGTCGTAGGCGCGCGCGGCCTCGGCTCGCACGGTGACCGGATCGAAGTAGCGCTTGCTCTGCCACACCGAATAACGGATCGCGTTCTCGATGTTCTCGGCGCGGTCGGTGGCCGGTGGTGCCAGGAGGACTTCGGCCGCCTCGGGGAGCGGCGATCCGTATTCGGGCTCGCCCGTCATCGACATGATCGACGTGAGCGAACGAACTCGCGCCGGGTGTTCGATCGCTATGTGCTGCGCGATCATTCCGCCCATCGACGCGCCGACGATGTGCGCCGATTCGATGCCGAGATGATCGAGAAGACCGATCGCGTCCAGTGCCATGTCGGAGAGCGTGTACGGCACCGGGGGTGGTGCCTGATCGGTGAGGGCGGCGGCGATCACCGGGTCGACATCGACAGCGACACCGTCGAGTTTGGTGGAAAGACCGCAGTCGCGGTTGTCGAAACGAATGACGTGCAGGCCACGATCGGCGAGCAGGCGAACGAAGGCATCGGGCCAGGCGATCATCTGCGCGGTGAAGCCCATGACGAGCAGGACCGGCGGGTCGTTCGGCGAACCGAACGTCTCGTATTCGAGTTCGACCACGCCGATGTTCGCTCGGACCTTTGCCGTTGCCATGATGCGACACTAGTGAGGTTCGCCCGGCGGACGATCAGTCGACCTACGTCGTCCGGTACGGTGGCGGCATGTTCGACAACACCCGGTTCGGAGTTCACACCGGCCTGCAGCACACCTCGTACGACGTCCTGAAGCCCCTGTGGCGCAAGATCGAAGATCTCGGTTTCGACTGGATCTCGATCTGGGATCACTTCTACGGCGCGACCGGTAAACCCGACGATGCGGCCTGCTACGAAGCGGTCGCCATGCACGCCGCGCTGGCTGCCGAGACCTCCCGTGTTCGTGTCGGTTCGCTCGTGTACTCCATCGGGTATCGCCATCCGGCCGTGCTCGCCAAGATGATCACCGCCATCGATCATGTCTCGGGCGGACGTGCCGACATGGGCCTCGGGGCCGGTTGGGCCGTCGTCGAGTACAACGCGTACGGCATCCCGTTCCCAGAGGTCAAGACCCGCATGGATCAACTCGAGGAAGCCGTCCAGTGCGTCCGCGGCCTCCTCCATCAGGACGTCACGTCGTTCGCCGGAGAATGGTTCTCACTACACGAGGCTCGCAACGAACCGCGTCCGATCCAGAAACGTCTTCCGATCTGGATCGGTGGTGGCGGTGAGAAGCGGACCTTGGCGATCACCGCCCGGTACGCCGACGGCTGGAACGTTCCCTTCGTCTCACCCGAGGCCTTCGCCCACAAGAGTGCGGTTCTCACCCAGCACTGCGAGAGAGTCGGACGTGATCCGTCCGCGGTTCGGCGCACGGTCAACGTGGGCATCGCCTGGACCGAGGAAAGTCTGCGCGCTCAGTTCGGCATGCTCGCCGACGGCGTACGTCCCGGCGTCCTGACCGGAACCGACGACCAAGTGATCGACCGCATCGGCCAGTACGTCGAAGCCGGTGCCGATCAGATCAACCTCGCGTTGCGCGCCCCGTTCGACGTCGAGGCGCTCGATCGTTTCGCGGCCACCCTCCGACTCGCCTGATCTCCCGTGGTCGAATCCTCGGCCCGCGGCCGGGTCAACCTGATCGGCGACCACACCGATTACACCGGTGGTCTGGTGTTGCCCATGGTTCTCGACTGTCGAACGACGATCGAGGGAGAGTTCACCTCCGACCACGAGTGGTATCTCGAGTCAGCCGACGAACCCGAGCCGACGCGTTTCGCGGTTCCCGACGTCGATCCGGCCCGGGTGGAGCCACGATGGGGTCGTTACGTCGCCGCCGTCATCCGTGAAGTGCGGGAACTCGGTGTGTCGATCCCCGGTTTTCGCGGCCGGGTGACCACCACGATTCCGATCGGTTCGGGCCTCTCGTCGAGCGCGGCCCTCGAGGTCGCCGTCGCGCGAATCGCCCTCGAGGACGTTTCGGTGCCGATCACCGCCACCGAGGTCGCGCAACTCTGCCGCCGGGCCGAACACGCAGCATCGGGTGTCCCGTGCGGAATCATGGATCAGCTCTGCATCGTGGCGGGTCGACCCGGACACGCGACGCTCATCGATTGTCATTCGCTCGACATCACCCACTTCGCCCTCCCCGACCATCTCGAAGTGATGGTCGAGTTCATCGCGCCACGCACATTGGCCGGCAGCGAGTACGCCGATCGTGTGATCGAGACACACCGAGCCGAGCAGATGATCGGACCGTTGCGAACAGCCGCGATGTCCGACGTGGAGGGAATCGACGACCCGCTCATCCGAAGGCGAGCACGACACGTCGTGACCGAGAACGCGCGGGTTCGGGACTTCGTGACTGCTCTGGCGGCGAGGGACGACGACGAACTCGGACGTCTCATGGTCGAGAGTCATCGAAGCCTGGCCACCGACTTCGGGACGTCCAACCCGACGATGGACGCCGCCGTCGAACGACTGTTGGCCATGCCCGGCGTCATCGGTGCCCGCATGACGGGAGGCGGATTCGGCGGCTGCGTCGTCGCCCTCCGGCGTCGCTGACTCAGCGATCCAGCAGCCGACGCTTCTCCGCCTCGAACTCCTCGACGGATATCGACCCACGGTCGCGAAGACCCTCCAACTTCTCGAGTTGCGTGGCAATGTCGGCAGCCGAGGTGGGCGCGTTGAAGGTCCGCCGCTGGTTCTCCTCCATCTGAAGGTGGATCAGATTCTGCACCTCGTCGGGTCGGAGGATGTCGGTGAACCGTTGCTGACCGTCCTCGCCACCGGACTCGATCAGTAGGTCGCCGGCCTTGATCATCCGCTCGAAGATCGACTGGTTGAAACTCACGTTGTTCACACGCTCGAGGGGAATCTCGATGCCTCGTTTGGCCACCACACCGCTGCGCGCAATGAGTCGATCCGACGTGATCACGAAGTGCGTGGTCCGCCACTTGAGCCAGCGACCACCCAACCAGAGGACCGAGAGCAGAGCCACGATGCCAGCGATCCAACGCACCGCCGACTCCCATGCCGCGTCACCGAGCGCGACGAGCGACCACAGAAAGAGCGGGGCCGACACGACGACGGCCATCCCCGGTCGGGCGAAGTACCACCAGTGCGGGTGGATGTCGAGGGCCACCTCTTCGTCATCGTTGAGGAGTCGTTGCGGATACGGCATGGCCCGACCCTAGTCAGACGCCCGTCGTCGTCGACCGCGTCCGGGCCGAGAGCCGATCGACACCGACGGCGTACTCTTGCCTCCATGTCCACGAGCCCGGTGACCGACGAAGTCCTCGCCGGACTCGATCCGGTTCAGTCGGCCGCCGTCACGTCGACGGCTCCCCTCCTCGCGATCATCGCCGGGGCCGGATCGGGAAAGACCACCGTTCTCACGCGGCGGGTCGCGCACCGTTGTCTGACCGGAGTCGCCGACGCCTCGCACACGGTCGTGCTCACGTTCACCCGACAGGCGGCCGGTGAACTTCGCCGCCGATTGAACACCCTCGGACTTCGTGACCAGCCGATCGCCGGCACCTTCCACTCCGTCGCCCTGAGACTCCTTCGTCAGTACTGGGACGACCACGATCGACGACATCCGACTCTCGTCGCCGATCGCTCCCGACTCGTGGGCGAGGTCATGGGCGCGCGTCGCACGGGGCGTCTCCACGACATCGTGGGCGACATCGATTGGGCGCGCGCCCGTCGTGTGACCCCGGATCGGCTCGAATCCACGGCACGTGATGCCGGCCGTACCTCGCGCGCGGGTTGGGGTGAAGTCGCCAAGGTGATGAAAGACGTCGAGGCGCTGAAGCGCAAGCGCGGTGTGATCGACCTCGACGACCTACTCGAACTCCACATCTCGATCGCCGTCGAAGACCCCTCGTTCGCGGCTTCCAATCGCTGGCGACTCCGACACTTCTTCGTCGACGAGGCCCAGGACATCAACCCGCTTCAAGAAGCCGTACTCGACGGGTGGCGAGGAGGACGCGACGACCTGACTTTGGTCGGTGATCCGTCGCAGGCGATCTACGGCTTCAACGGTGCTGACTCGCGTCTGCTGCTACGCCTCGAGGATCGTTTCCCCGGTATCGAGGTCGTGCGACTCGATCAGAACTACCGATGCACTCCTCAGATCGTCACGACCGGACTCAATGCCCTGGCGAGTGGCTCTGGACCCGTCCCACCACTACGGTCGACCCGCTCCCACGGCGAGGTTCCGATCGCCTATCGCTTCGCCGACGAGTCGGCCGAGGCCGCGGGCATCGCCCAGATCGTTCCCGGCCTTCGACTCCCGATGGGTCGCTGGCGCGACCTCGCGGTACTCGCCCGCACGAACGCACAATTGCCGGCGATCAAAGCAGCGCTCGAACGCGTCGGGGTTCCGGCCGTCATCAGCGGCTCGGCCGCCCTCGATCCGATTCAGGTCGCCGTGCGCGCCGCGGCCGAACAGACGAGTCGCGAACGGCTGTCGACGTGGAGTCGGGACGCGCGGCACGCCGATGTCGAAGCAACCGACGAAGAGATGTCGGCGCGCCGCCGCGTGGCCGATGCCGTCGACGAATTTCTCGCCGAGGGTGGTCGTGACGGACTCGGATTCGCAACGTGGGTGCGAACGGCTCGACCCTTCCAATCCGATTCGCGGCCCGATGCCGTCGAGTTGGTGACGTTTCACGCGGCCAAAGGACGCGAGTGGTTCGGAGTGGTCATCGCCGGATGCGAGGCGGGCCTGATTCCTCATTACTCGGCCAGGACCACCGATGAAAGAGACGAGGAGATCCGGCTCGCCTACGTGGCCATCACGCGTGCTTCGGATCGTCTGGCCTTCACGCATGCCACACAACGAAATGGTCGACCCGCACAGCCGAGTGCATTCCTCGAGCGACTCCCGGCCACCCCGTCACCCGAACCACCGAGTACCGATTTTCTCGAGGGACAACGCCGCCGCCGTGAGCGAGTCGCCCCGATCGACCCGATCGAAACGGCGATCGACACCTGGAGACGCAGTGCCGCGCGCGTGGCCGGCGTGTCGCCCTCGATGATCTTGTCGGACCGGGCACTGCGCGCGATCGCGCACATCCGGCCGACCACGATCGAAGCTCTCGAATCCATCGAAGGAGTCGGACGCTCCACCGCCCACCGGCACGGTGAGCAACTCCTGGCGACGATCAGTCGGTCGAATGCTGCTGATCGCGAATCTGACCCAGACCGCCGAACATCTCCGGACGAACCGAAATGAAGAGCCCCTTCGCCTCGGCACAGAGGCGATCGCCGGCGTGGATGGTGCCGGTCGTGAAGATCTTGCGACCTTCGATTCGGTCGTAACGCCCGACGACGCGCAGCGGGACGTGCAGAGGAGTCGGCGCGCGGTAGGTGATCTCGAGTTTGCCCGTCATCCCGGGCGCGCCCGACAGCGCCTGGGCGAAGCCGAGGACTTCGTCGAAGATCGCCGCGACGAGTCCACCGTGCAGATGACCAGGCGGCCCCTCGTAGGCGTCGCCGTAGATCACATCGGCCACGACCTCGTTGTCGGTGGCCGAGAGTTTCACCACGGACGCGAGAGCGTTGAGCGGACCGGTGACCGGGCTGTAACTCGTGAAACCGTTCGGTACACCACCCACTGCACCTTCGGCCGAGCCGTGATACGGCCGTCCGTGGGGACCTGGCTCCAAGTGCATGGCCGCCTGCTCGATGAGTTCGGCGGCCTTCATGATCGGCTCGTCATCGGCCATCGACGTGGCGGAGTACTGGAGCGCCGCCCGCAGTGCATTGGCCAGCCGTTGACGCGCGTTTCCTTCCGGGATGTCGTCGGCCCCGCGCACCTCGAGTAGGGCCCGCTGGATACCCGAACGGAACGCCTTCTCGACGGGGTGCTGCTCAGTCATTCAGATCCACCAAGACGGGCGCATGGTCGCTCGGCTGCTGACCCTTGCGCGCATTGCGATCGACGATAGCCCAGCGCGCCCGATCGACGACCGACTGACTGGCCAGCACGAGATCGATGCGCAAGCCGCGACCTTGATGGAAATCGCCCGACCGGTAATCCCACCACGAGTACAAGCGGTCACCTTCGTAGAACTTTCGGAAGACGTCGGACAGCCCCCACTGCTCGAGAGCCCGCAACGACTCGCGTTCGGGTTCGCTCACATGAGTGGCCCCGACGAAGGCCGCCGGGTCGTGGACGTCGCGATCGTCGGGCGCGATGTTGAAGTCTCCGGTGACCACCACGGGACGACTCGCGTCTTCATTCTTCTGCAAGTGGACGAGGAGGCGCTGCATCCATTCGAGTTTGTACCGATAGTGGTCGTTGTCGAGCGACCGACCGTTCGGAACGTAGACCGAACTCACTCGAACTCCACCGCAGGTGGCCGACACGAGACGCGCCTCGGGGTCGGCCGGCGCGTCGTCGGCGAATCCTCGCACCGGATCGTCGAGACCTACACGGGACGCGATCGCCACTCCGTTCCACTGACCTTGTCCGTGATGAACGCACTGGTAGCCGAGTTGTTCGAACGCAAGGTGCGGAAATGCATCCTCGGCGAGTTTGGTCTCTTGCATGCACAGGACGTCCGGGCGGACATCGGCCATCCACTCCTCGACGCGTGGAAGCCGGGCCCGAAGCGAGTTGACGTTCCAAGTCGCGATGCGCATACCTACTTGACGGAGCCTTTCCGGGCTGCCGCTTTCTTCGCCGGCACCTTCTTGACCACGACCTTCTTGGGGACGGACTTCTTGGCCGTGACCTTCTTGGCCGTTTCCTTCTTGGGCGCGCTCGTCTTGACCGCGGCCTTCTTGGCCGTTTCCTTCTTGGCCGTGACCTTCTTGGCCGTTTCCTTCTTGGGCGCGCTCGTCTTGACCGCGGCCTTCTTGGCCGTTTCTTTCTTGGGGGCGGCCTTCTTCGCGGCGACCTTCTTCGCCGGTGCCGACTTCGTCTCCTCGGCGACCTTCGATCCTCGCCGATTCGTGGGCTTCAGATCGATGCTGCGACGAGTGGCCACGACCGACACCACCTCGAGGACGACTTCGTCGCCGATCTTCATCACATCGCGCGCCGAACGCGGCATCGGATCACCCATCAGTCGCAGGGGCACGTAACCATTGACCTCGCCCATCTTCACGTAGGCACCGTGCGACGAATAACTGTCGACCACGCCCTTCACAACCGAACCGATCGGATGCTTCTCCACGAAATGCAGGAACGGGAGAACCCCGTTCACCGTCCGCGGCGCCGAGCCTTTGGCTTCGGAGACCGCCTTCTTCTTGGGGAGCGAGGAACCGGGTGGCGGAGCCTTGGGAACCGGCATCGGCTTCATGGCCGCAGCACTGACCTTGGGTGCTTTTTGCGCCTTCTTGCCGGCGGTGGCCCGTCGACTCTTCTCGCCACGCACCGGAGTGCGGGGCACGAAGACCCAACCGACATTGGGCACCGGTTTGCCACCGATGAGTCGACCGTCGTCGAAGAGCCACCGATACTCACCGTGGAACTCTTGGTAGCTGTCGTTCGAGAGAATCGAGGCCCCGACCTTCTGGGCGATCATAAGCACGAACGCGTCACCACGGCCCACGGTCCCGGCCGGTGGCGCGACGAGTTCGTTGTTGGCGATCGCTTCGTCGAACTCGGCAACTTCCTTGCGGTCGATACGGTGCCCGAAGGTCGCGTCGACCACCACGGTGATCTTGTCCTTCGGGTTCTCGGCCATGAAGGCCATGACTGCCTCGTTCAACTGCTTGAGGCTGGGCTGCGACCGCCCTTCGGTGGCGATATTGGAACCGTCGACGATCACGTGGCGAGCCATACCCGCTCTAGTCAAGCATCCATGAGGGCTTCCGGACCGGCTCGCCCTACGATCGCTGTGTGACGAGTGCGGGTTCCGGAGTGCACCGAGCCGTCCTGTGGGACTTCGGCGGAGTGATCCTCAGCAGTCCTTTCGAGGCCTTCAACCGCTTCGAGGCAGAGCGCGGGATTCCCCTCGACTCGATCCGTCGGGTGAACTCCACCAATCCGCACGACAACGCTTGGGCGCGTTTCGAGCGCAGCGACATCGGCGCCGCCGAATTCGACGTGGAATTCGCCCGTGACGCCGCCGCCCTCGGCTTGGATATCCGCGGCGCGGAAGTGCTCGCACTCTTGCGCGGCGACATCCGCCCCGACATGGTCCGTGCGCTCGATCGCGTCCGAGAAGCCGGTTTTCTCACCGCTTGCCTCACCAACAACATGACCGGCGGCGACGGACGTGCCGACCGACCCGTAGACGATCGGGAACACGCGATCAACGAGATCATGACCCGCTTCGACGCGGTGGTGGAGAGTTCGAAGGTCGGGGTTCGCAAACCCGAACCCCGCTTCTACGAAATCGCCTGCGAACTCCTCGGAGTCGCGGCCCCCGAATGTGTTTTCCTCGACGACCTCGGCATCAATTTGAAACCGGCTGCCCACATGGGAATGACGACGATCAAGGTGTTGTCGGCCGATCAGGCGATCGGTGACCTCGAGACGATTCTCGGCTTGAACCTGCGCTGAACGTCAGAAGCCGGCGAAGGTTTCGTCCATCAGATCGGCGAGTTCCTGATCGTGAACCGTCTTCGATCCCGTCGCCGGGCTGCCGCTCGCCACTCGAGCCACGTGCCGCAGGTCGTAACCCTGCTCCTTCACGCGCCACGTGCGGTGCTCGACGAAGTGCCACGGCCCCATGTTGCTCGGCTCTTCCTGCAGCCACACGACTTCGCGGGCATTCGGGTAACGACTCAGGAGATTGAACATCTGCTCGATCGGGAACGGATACAGCTGCTCGACCCGGATGACCGCTACCGGAGCCTTGCGCTTGTCGCGTTCGGCCATGGCGTCCCAGGCGACCTTGCCCGAGCAGAACACGAGCCTCTTCACCGACGACGCATCGGTGACGAACGGATCGTCGAGAACCTCCTGGAACGAACCGTGCTCGAGTTCACTCAGAGGTGAACGGCTCTCCTTCATGCGCAGGGGTTGCTTGGGGGTGAAGATCACGAGCGGCTTGCGTACTTCGCGGTGCATCTGACGGCGCAGCACATGGAAGTACTGGGCAGCCGTGGTGGCATTGACCACTTGGATGTTGTCTTCCGCGCACAACGTGAGGAAGCGTTCGATTCGCGCCGAGCTGTGTTCGGGGCCCTGACCTTCGTAGCCGTGCGGCAGAAGCATGACGAGGCCGTTGCGCTGACCCCACTTGTCCTCGGCCGCCACGAGGTACTGATCGATGATGATCTGGGCGCCGTTCACGAAGTCGCCGAACTGCGCCTCCCACAGAACCAAAGCCTCCGGATTCGCGTGCGCGTAGCCGTACTCGAATCCAAGGGCGGCGTACTCGCTCAGAAGCGAGTCGTACACCCAGAACTTCTCGGCACCCTCGAGTTCGGCCAGCGGAATCCAGACGCGCTCGGTCTCGTAATCGATGAGGGCCGCGTGACGATGGCTGAAGGTTCCACGACGCGAATCCTCACCGGCGAGACGCACCGGCAGGCCCTCGAGAACGAGCGACCCGAAGGCCAGCGCTTCAGCCGTGGCCCACTCGACCTCGCCCTGCTCGTACAACTTGCTGCGACCCTCGAACTGACGGCCGAGCTTGGGATGCACCGTGAAGCCGGCCGGATAGTCGGTGAGTTTGGCGAAGACTCGATCGAGTATCGGGCGCGCCACGCCGGTGTCGACGTGCGGAAGGACTCCGATCGGCAGCGGCGGCTTGGCGACCTTGGTGGGGGCCGGCGCATGCGCGCGGGTCTCGTCGAGGGCCACCTGCAACTTGCGCTGGAAGTCGTCGAGAGCGCCCTCGGCTTCCTCGAGGGTGATGTCGCCGCGACCCACGAGAGCCTCGACGTAGAGCTTGCGCACGCTACGCTTCTCGGCGATGGCCTTGTACATGAGGGGCTGTGTGTAGCTCGGATCGTCACCTTCGTTGTGGCCGTGCCGTCGGTAGCAGACCATGTCGATGACGACGTCCTTGTGGAAACGCTGGCGGTACTCGAACGCGAGACGCGCCACCCGCACACAGGCCTCGGGATCGTCACCGTTCACGTGGAAGATCGGCGCCTGCACGGTCTTGGCCACGTCGCTGCAGTACAGCGACGAACGCGCGTACTGCGGGGCCGTGGTGAAGCCGATCTGGTTGTTGATGATGAGATGGATCGTTCCGCCGACCCGGTATCCCATGATGTCGCTCATGGCCAGGCACTCGGGAACGAGGCCCTGACCGGCGAAGGCGGCATCGCCGTGGATGAGAAGGGGTAGCGCGGGGAACGAACCCGGAGGATCGATCTGATCCTGCTGGGCGCGCACCATACCGAGCACGATCGGATCGACCGTTTCCAAGTGGCTCGGATTGGAAGCCAGTTCGATCTTGATGGAGTTACCCGATGGACTGGTGTGAGTTCCGGAAGCACCGAGGTGGTACTTCACATCGCCCGAACCCTGCACGGTGTCGGGGTCGACGTAGCCCTCGAACTCCTTGAAGAGCGAGTCGAGGCTCTTGCCCATCACGTTGGCGAGCACGTTGAGTCGCCCACGATGCGCCATTCCAAGTACTGCCGACTGCATACCGGCGTTGGCCGACAACGACAGAACCTCGTCGAGGATCGGAACCGCGCTCTCGGCACCTTCGAGTCCAAACCGCTTCGTTCCGACGTACTTGGTGGCGAGGAACTTCTCGAAGGCCTCGGCGGCGTTCAGACGCTCGAGGATGCGGCGCTTCTCCTCCTTGGAGAACTGGAAGTCGACACCCTCGAAACGAGACTGGATCCAGCGCTGTTCCTCGGTGTCCTGGATGTGCATGTATTCGACACCGATGGTTCGGCAATACGCGTCGCGCAACACGCCGAGAAGATCGCCGAGCGCCATGCGCGTCGTTCCGGCCACGCCACCGGTGAGGAATTCTCGGTCGAGATCCCAGATCGTGAGGCCGTAGGTCGCCGGATCGAGTTCTACGGGAAGCTTGGGCTCCTTCCACCGCAACGGGTCGATGTCGGCGATGAGATGGCCTCGCACCCGATGTACGCGGATGAGCGTCGCGATCTGCATCTGCTTGTGCAGCATCGCCTCTTCGCGGTCGAGCGGGTTGACGTCGGTACGCCACTTGACGGCCTCGTACGGGACGCCGAGGCTCTTGAACACCGCTTCGTAGAAACCGTGTTCGCCGAGCAAGAGTTCGTGGACGCGCTTCAGGAAAAGTCCACTCTCGGCACCTTGGATGATGCGATGGTCGTACGTGCTGGTGACGGTCACGACCTTGGACACCCCGAGGGTTCCGAGCGCACGCTCATCAGCGCCCTGGAACTCGGCCGGGTAGTCGATGCTGCCGACACCGACGATCACTCCCTGGCCCGGCATCAGACGCGGCACACTCTGCACCGTGCCGATCGTTCCCGGGTTGGTGAGACTCACCGTGGCGCCCTGGAAATCGGAAACCTGCAGTTTGTTGGACTTGACCTTGCGCACAAGGTCGTCGTAGGCCACCAGAAACTCGGCGAAATTCAGGGTGTCGGCGTCGCGGAGCACCGGCACCACGAGTGTGCGACTGCCGTCCGACTTGGCGACGTCGACCGCGAGACCCACATTGACGTGTTCGTGCCGAATCACGCGTGGCTTGCCGTCGGCGCCTTCGACGAAAGCGCTGTTCATCACCGGTACCGCGTCGGCGATGGCGCGCACCACTGCGTAGCCGATGAGGTGCGTGAACGAAACTTTGCTGAGTCCACTACGACTGCGATAGCCGTTGATCACCCGGCGATTGACCTCGAGCAACTTGGCCGGCACGTTGCGGAAACTCGTGGCGGTGGGCACCGAGAGACTGCGCTCCATGTTGGCCACGATCGCCACACCGGCACCCTTGATGAGTTCGCCGGTCGAGTCGGTGGGCACGGGACGCGCCGCCGGGGCGGCCTGCCCATTCGACGACGGCAGGGCCGGAGCGGCGGTTCCGTTGGCCACCACTGGAGCGGGAGCCGGGGCCACCACAGGGGCGGCGGCGGCGACCTCGGCCAAGGACTTGTAATCGGAGAAGAACTCGCGCCACGACTCGCCGACCAGCGATGGGTCCTGCCGGAACTGCTCGTACATCTCCTCGACGAGCCAGCTGTTGGCTCCGAAGTCGGGCGACCCTTCGGCCGGCTGGGCAACGGTGTCAGTCACGGCGAGAACTGTACCCCTCCCCCTCGGCTGACCTGCGGTGATCAAAAGTGAAACGCGTACCGCCGAACCATTTGATTTTCACAAGTTCCAACTTCTAGATTGTTGCCATGCGCCCCCGCTTGCTGACCTCGCTCCTCGTGGCCCCACTGGCCCTCCTCGTCTCGTGCGGCGGTGGATCTTCGGCCCCCGAGACCACCATTCCTGGCGATGCCGGACTCGTGGTGAAGGCGGTCCCCACGATCCGTTGGGACAAGTCCGACTACACGGCCACCGCCGGTGAGGTGAACGTCTTTCTCGCCAACGACGACAACGTGAAGCACATCCTGGTGATCCGCGAAGGCGACAAAGTCGTCGGTGATCTCGAACTCGTCGTGAACAAGCGCGGCGATACTGATCAAGGATCGATCGAACTCGCCGCCGGTACTTACAGCGTGTATTGCATCGTGCCCGGCCACGGCGGCATGAACTCCACGCTCACCGTCTCCTGACGACTCGCTCCGACAACCGATCCAGAACGCGAAGAGGCCGCCCCGAAGGGCGGCCTCTTCGTTTCGTTCGACTGACGGGCGTCGATCAGGCCTTGAGCAGGATCTCGCTCAACACATAGAGGACCACGAACAGAACGCCACCGGTGATCATGGCGTTCTTGTGACTCTCATACGGCCACAGCAACTTGTTGGTCGCCGCCGTACCGCCGAGCTTGCCGAGGCAGTTGAGTTCGAGGATCGCGCCGATGACGACGGCGATGATCACGAAGGTCCAGGCCTTGCCGGCGCTGTCGACGTCGAATGCGCCGCCATAGAAGTGGGCCGACCCGACCATGAACCAGAGCATCGAGAACGAAAAGATCAGGTTCTGTCGGCTGGCGAGCAAGGCCCGACGGCCGGCCGCCGGTGCGTTGGCATCGGCTTCGCCCCCTCCGAGCACATTGGCAGCATTGGCGAGCACGGTGCGCTGGTTCTTCCAGATGACCATCCACACGTTGGCCGCCATCAGGATGCCGAGCAGCATGCCGACGAAGATGGCCGAGTCGTGGGCGAGATCGTTGGTCGGCAGATCGCTCATGAAGTCCTGCATGTAGTCCTTGGTCACGCCGATGATCAGCAGGCCGAGAACCAGCGTCACGATCGAGGCCCAGCGGAACCACCACAGCGCGCGGCGGGCCAGCTTGTCGATCGAGATGTTGCGGGCCTTGCCCTCGTCGCCGTAAGCGGCGAAGGCCGGTACCTGAACCAGATTGAAGTAGTACAGCAAGCCGATCCATGCGATACCGGCGAGCACGTGCAGGGCGCGCAGGAACTGCGAGAACCCGTCCTGGGTGAAAATCTCCACTGTCTTTCCTCCTAGTGGGCGCCCGTGAGCGGGCGACGACCCGATCAAGGTACCAATCCCTCCGAGGTGAGTCAGCGATTGGTCCTGTCGAGCCCCGGGACGGCCAACGGGGTGGGCACTAGCCTGAATCGAGCCGTCCACCCGGCCGTTCATCCTCTCGAGAGGTCCCCATGGCGCACGAGTTCATCTACACCTGTTACAAGTTGGCGAGGCATTACCCGCCCGATCGGACAGTGCTCGAGAACATCTCTCTGTCGTTCTACCCCGGGGCCAAGATCGGCGTCCTCGGCTCGAACGGTGCCGGTAAGTCGAGTCTTCTGCGGATCATGGCCGGTCAGGACGACGGCTACTCGGGTGAGGCCCGCCTGACCCCCGGGTTCACCGTCGGGCATCTCGCCCAGGAGCCCCAGCTCGATCCGGCCAAGGACGTCCTCGGCAACGTGATGGATGGCGTTGCACCGGTGAAGGCCATTCTCGATCGCTACAACGAGGTCATGGCGATGTGGGGCGACCC
>CAZLXB010000011.1:0-9693 GCA_964563545.1 uncultured Bifidobacterium sp.
AGGGTCATGCCGATGTAGCCGGTGAGACCCGAGGCCAGACAGCCGAGGATGAATGCGACCGTGCGGAAGAGACCCGACTGGGCGAACGACAGGGCGGTCTCGCCGTCTTCGGACTTCAGGATCTCAGTCGAGGTGACGAACACGATGACCGCAAGCGGGATGAGGATCACCGCAATGGTCTTGAACTGGCGCTTCAAGTAGGCCCAGGCGCCTTCCTGGATCGCGGCCGCGATCTCGCGCATCTTGGGCGAACCCTCCGGTTCGGCCATGACCTTGCGAACGAGGAAGAAACCGACACCGAGGGCCAGGATCGCGGCGGCGGCCGACAGCCACAACACCGCCCACTCGCCACCTCGGAGGGTGAACTGCTGCCAACCGCCTTCAGCGGCAAAGAATGAAGACACCGATCTCTCCTCGAGACTCTTGGGGGCGACCCGGACGGTCGCCCGCTAGGGGCGACCGAGAGTGTAGGGACAAAGAGGCTGGGCAGGCGACTTTGGACACATCCGGACGACGACCACACGCGCCGGAAGTGGCGGCGAAATCTGCAACCCCTTTCACAGGGTCGGTTGCGAGGGTCGAGAAGGGTCAGGACTAGCGTCAGCCCTGGCTCACCGTGGGGTGATGTCCGACCGGCCCGTGGCCGGCAGTCTCGAAAGGCGCAGGTTTCCATGGCGCAGACAGTGATGAAGACGGGAGTCGCCCGGGGCCCGGTGTCGGGCACGGCGACGGGCCGCTCCCGTAAGAAGAAGCCCTTCCTCCTCGACCTCTACGGCACGGCGGTGGGCAAGAAGTACGCCATGGCCATCAGCGGCATCGGCTTGCTCGGATTCGTTCTCTTCCACATGATCGGCAACCTCAAGATGTACTTGGGGGCCGAAGACCTCAATCACTACGCGCACTTCCTCGAGCGCCTGCTGTATCCGATCCTTCCCGAGAAGGTGTTGCTCTGGATCCTGCGCGCTGGGCTCATCGGCATGGTGGTCATCCATATCCACGCCGCGTACTCGCTGACGGTGCTCAATCGTCAGGCCCGGCCCGTGAAGTACCAGAGCAGCCGCGATTATCAGGTGGCGAGTTTCGCCAGCCGATCCATGCGAATCACCGGCGTGGTGGTGCTCCTCTTCGTGATCTGGCACCTGCTCGACCTCACCTTCGGCGTGGTCAACAGCTACACGAACACCAAGGGTGAAGACGGTCTGAAAGATGTCTACGGCGCCGTCGTGCACTCGTTCGACCGTCCGGTCGTGGCGATCTTCTACATCGTGGCCAACATCGCCCTCGGCGTGCACCTCTTCCACGGTGTGTGGAGCCTTTTCCAGTCGCTCGGCTGGAACAACCCTCGTTTCAACAAGTGGCGCCAAGCCATGGCCACCGCTTTCGCGACCATCGTGGTGGTCGGAAACGTCTCGTTCCCCGTTGCCGTGATGGCCGGCATCGTCGGCTGATCGAAAGGACACCTCCATGACGATCACTCTCAACTCCAAGATCCCCACCGGTCCGGTTTCGGACGCGTGGGACACCTACAAGGCCGACGTCAAGCTCGTCGCGCCCAACAACAAGCGCAAGTTCAAGGTCATCGTGGTGGGCACCGGCCTGGCCGGCGCCTCGGCGGCGGCCTCGCTCGCCGAACTCGGCTATCAAGTCGATGCGTTCACGTTCCACGATTCGCCGCGTCGTGCGCACTCGATCGCCGCGCAGGGTGGCATCAACGCAGCGAAGAACTACCAGGGAGACGGCGACAGCGTTCACCGCCTCTTCTACGACACCGTCAAGGGCGGCGACTTCCGCGCTCGCGAAGGCAACGTGTATCGCCTCGCACAGGTGTCGGTGAACATCATCGACCAGATGGTCGCCCAGGGCGTTCCGTTCGCTCGTGAATACGGCGGTCTCCTCGACAACCGCTCCTTCGGTGGTGCGCAGGTGAGCCGTACCTTCTACGCGCGTGGCCAGACCGGCCAGCAATTGCTCCTCGGCGCGTATCAGCAGTTGGCGCGTCAGATCGGCCTCGGCAACGTGCGTCTGTTCAACCGCACCGAACTCGTCGACGTCGTCACCGTGGACGGCCGTTGCGCCGGCATCGTCACCCGCGACCTCATGACGGGAGCGATCACATCGCACGCCGCGCATGCCGTCGTGCTCGCCACCGGTGGCTACGGCAACGTGTTCTTTCTCTCGACCAACGCCATGGCATGCAACGTCACCGCGGCGTGGCGCGCGCATCGTCGGGGCGCATTCTTCGCCAACCCGTGTTACACGCAGATCCACCCCACCTGCATTCCGCAGAGCGACGAGACGCAATCGAAGCTCACGCTGATGTCGGAGTCGTTGCGCAACGACGGCCGCGTCTGGGTTCCGCAGAACCCCGATGACAACCGTTCACCTGACCAGATCCCGGAGAACGAGCGCGACTACATCCTCGAGCGTCTGTATCCGAGCTACGGCAACCTCGCCCCACGCGACATCTCGTCGCGCGCCGCCAAGCGCGCCGTCGACTCCGGTCGTGGAGTGGGTCCGCTCAAGAACGGTGTGTATCTCGACTTCAGCGACGCGATCCGCCGTCTCGGCAAGGACGTCGTGGAGGAGCGTTACGGAAACCTCTTCGAGATGTACGAGCGCATCGCCGGCGAGAACCCGTACGACGTGCCGATGCGCATCTACCCGGCATCGCACTACACGATGGGTGGCGTCTGGGTCGACTACGAGCTCATGACCACCATCCCCGGTCTCTACGCGGCCGGTGAAGCCAACTTCTCCGATCACGGCGCCAACCGTCTCGGTGCGTCGGCCCTCATGCAGGGTCTGGCCGACGGCTACTTCGTGTTGCCGTACACGATCGGCAATTACCTCGCCCCGATGCTCAACAAACCGATTCCCGGCACCGATCACCCGGCGTTCAAGGAAGCCGAGATGGCCGCAACCGCGCGGTTCGAGGGCTACCTGAATATCAAGGGCACGCGCTCGCCCGATTGGTTCCACCGTGAACTCGGCAAGATCATCTGGGACTACTGCGGTATGGAGCGCACGCAACAGGGCCTCGAGAAGGCGTTGTCGGAACTGCCCGCGTTGTACGAGGAGTTCCAGAAGGACCTTCGCGTCACCGGTGATGGCGCGAGCCTCAATCAGACTCTCGAGAAGGCCGGACGAGTGGACGACTTCTTCCAGCTCGGCATGCTCATGTGCCGCGATGCCCTCGAGCGCAACGAGAGCTGCGGCGGACACTTCCGCGCCGAGTACCAGACCGATGAGGGCGAGGCCCTGCGCGATGACGAGCGCTTCGCCCATGTCGCCGCCTGGGAATGGACCGGCGATCCGACCAAGTCGGTGCGCCACACCGAAGCCCTCGAGTTCAACACCGTCCATCTCGCGACCCGGAGCTACAAGTGAGCAACCACCTTTCCAATCTCACCCTCAAGGTCTGGCGTCAGTCCGGACGCGACGACTCCGGGCACTTCGAGTCGTACAAGATCGACTCGATCTCGGACGAAGCGTCGTTTCTCGAGATGCTCGACGTGCTGAACGAGAAGTTGATCGGTGACAACAAGGAACCCGTCACCTTCGACCACGACTGTCGTGAGGGCATCTGCGGAACCTGTTCGCTCATGATCAACGGTCAGGCCCACGGCCCCGAGCGCGCCACCGCCACGTGTCAGCTGCACATGCGCAAGTTCAAGAGCGGCGACGAGATCGTGATCGAGCCGTGGCGAGCCTCGGCGTTTCCGATCATCAAGGACCTCATGGTCGATCGTTCGGCCTTCGACCGCATCGTGGAGTCGGGTGGCTTCATCACCGCCCCGACCGGTGGCGCTCCGGATGCCAACCTCATCCCGATTCCCAAGCCCGTGGCCGATGCCGCCATGGACTCGGCCCAGTGCATCGGCTGCGGAGCCTGTGTGGCGGCTTGCCCGAATGGTGCCGCCAATCTCTTCACGGCGGCCAAGATCTCGCACCTCAACTTGCTGCCGCAGGGACAAGCCGAGCGCTACAAGCGTGTGGAGGCCATGGTCGAGACCATGGACGAGTACTTCGGATCGTGCACCAACCACGGTGAGTGTGAGGCCGCATGTCCGAAGGAGATCTCGATCGACGTGATCGCCCTCATGAACAAGGACTACCGCGCCGCCAAGTTCAAGAACCGCAAGGAACTCAGCCGCAACTGATCACGCGTGGGCGACGAAGGTGGTGTACCGGTTGGTCGCCACCACGTCGCCGCATTGCAGCGTGAGATCGAGCGTGATCGGGCCTGGCGCGTAAGGCGCCACCATCTCGACCTCGCCTACCCGGGTGCATTCGTCGGGAAGGATGTCGCCTTCCCACTTCCACTCGCGTCGTTCCCCGCCGGCCTCGACCACCGCTGACACTTCGGTGTCGGCGAGCGAGTCGTGGCGATCGCTCACTGCGTGAACGGCCACGCGAAGGCGTGTACCACCTTCGATCGTGGCGGGAAGTCGGTCGGCCACGACGATCACGGGTCGGCAGACCTCGGCGAGCGCCGTGTAACCAAGTTTGGGAACGCGTTCTGAATCGAGGACGCT
Source organism: uncultured Bifidobacterium sp. (assembly GCA_964563545.1). GTDB lineage: Bacteria > Actinomycetota > Acidimicrobiia > Acidimicrobiales > Ilumatobacteraceae > Casp-actino8. Next base: position 4,536 of record CAZLXB010000011.1, read on the forward strand.
CCACGACACCATGGGCATCGCGTCGTTGAGGGCGAACATGCAAAAGCCCCCGGTGGGCCGGTACTTCAAACGGCGAAGAGTCTCGATGTGATGCTTGATGAGTTCGGCCTGATATCGCTGCGTGGCATCGCGCCACTCCTCGAAGCTGTCGAAGGCGGCCGGTGGCACGTGCAGGTCGAAGATCTCCTGCTGGAGTCCGTGTTCGCGACGCAGGTGATCCCAATCGAGATCAGGCCACTTGGTCGTGTCGATGAAGTCGGCCGAATTCGGAACGGCCTGGGCGCCGAATTCGCTCACGAAGCGCACGAGCCTCGGGATCTTGGCCGCGAATCCGGGCAGATCTCTTTCGTTCCCGTGATACCAACCGAAGTAGAGGTGGCTGTCGGTTCCTTCCAGCATCGGCAAGTGGGGGAGAACCCCACTGTGTGCGACCACCGGTCGGGTCTCGTCGGTGCGTTCGAAGGCTCGCTTGACCCATCGATCGAGGATGCTCTTGTTCCAACTCGGCAATTGGTGTCCAGCGAGGAAGGGCAAGGCGAGTTTCTTGGCGTCGAAGGTGTCCCCGTCACCGATGCTGAGCGAGAACGGCTCGTTGTGCGCGCACCACATGACGATCGAGGGGTGATGACCGATCACCGACACCGCTTCCTCGGCCTGTCGCACCGCCTCGCGACGGATCTGGCGGGCGTAGCCCCACTGCAGGGGGAAGTCCTGCCACACGAGGATGCCCATTTCATCGGCCGCGTCGTAGAGCTCTGGTCGGGAGATGTGTCCGTGCACGCGCACCAGATCGAGTCCGGCCTCCTTGGCCAGTTCGATGTCGCGTCGGAGTTCGTCCGGCGATGCATCGCCGAGCGCAGCACGAGTGGGGGCGAGGTTGGCGCCCTTCACGAAAAGTCGCTCACCGTTCACCGAGAAGATCCAGTCCTGCACCGCGACCTCGCGAAGTCCGGTACGCCGCGACGTTTCGTGGCTCAGCACGTTGTCGGTGAACACTTGCAGCGTCACGGTCGTGAGCGGCTGCGCACCGAGCGACCACGGCCACCAGAGTTGTGGGTCGTCGATGTCGATGTTCCAGTCGATCGAATTGAGCCCGACGGCGAGAGTGCGCTCTTGTTCGTCGGCCACGAGCCCGTCGACGAGGGTTACGAGCTTGACCGGACGCTCGGTGGCGCTGTCGAGGCGCGCGCGGAGCCGAAGGTGCGCACGGACATCGTTGGCGTCGCGACACAACACGTTCCAGGCGTCGATGCGCACCGGGCCGGTTCGTTCCAGACGAAGCCCGCGCCACAACCCGCCCGGATTGAACGACGGTGAAATGCAATCCCAGTGCTGGAACACGCCGGTGATGTTGCGCTTGGCGCGCTTGTCACGTTGCGGCGAACACGTGGCGGCCACAGCGAGAACGTGTTCGTCGTCGAGGCGCGACAACGCCGTGATGTCGTACGCGTGGGGCACGAAGTAACCCTCGGGATCGCCGAGATAGGCGCCGTCGAGCCAGACGTCTCCTTGGTAGAAGATTCCGTCGAGCACGATGAATCGACGTTCGGCTTCGGCGGGTGGACCAGCGACGAACGAGGTCCGATAGAGCAGCGGCCGTTGGTTGTCGGCGAAGACCGGATCGGATTGCCAATGTCCGGGCACATTGATCGTGGGCCACTCGTCGTCTTCCACGTCGAGTCCCACACCGGTACGCAAGATGTCGTCGGTGGCCGGAGTGACCCGCCACGGACCCGTGAAGTCGTGCAACGTCCACGGGTCGGCCATGTGCGCTCGTGAAGTCGACCGTGTCCGACTCTCGGCCATGAGTCCACCGTAGTGGAGAAGCCCGCGCGGCCGTCGCCGTCCCCGCTGACGAGGTGGTGCGATGGGAGGGTTACTGTCGTGCCATGAGCAGCACCGCACATCCTTCGACCATTCGTGAACTGCGGGCCTCGGGCTGGGTGTCGCGTCCGGTGAAAGAGGAGATGCGGCTCAATGCCGTGGCCCGGATCTCGGCCGGTGAACCGCTCTTCGAAGGTGTGCTCGGTTACGAGGACACCGTCATGCCGCTCCTCGAGAACGCGATCCTCGCCGGCCACGACGTGATCTTCCTCGGCGAGCGTGGTCAGGCCAAGACGCGCATGATCCGCAGTCTCACGAACCTCCTCGACGAGTGGATGCCCATCGTCGCCGGCAGCGAGATCAACGACGATCCCTACGCGCCGGTGTCGAAGCACGCTCGTGATCTCGTGGCCGAGCACGGTGACGACACGCCGATCGAGTGGGTGCATCGCGACTCCCGCTTCGGGGAAAAGCTCGCCACGCCCGACACCTCGATCGCCGACCTCATCGGCGAAGTCGATCCGATCAAGGTCGCCGAGGGTCGCTACCTGAGCGACGAACTCACACTGCATTACGGACTCGTTCCTCGTACGAACCGCGGCATCTTCGCCATCAACGAACTGCCCGACCTCTCCGAGCGCATTCAGGTGGGCCTGCTCAACGTTCTGGAGGAACGCGACGTCCAGGTTCGCGGCTACAAGATCCGGTTGCCCCTCGACGTGTTGCTGGTGGCCTCGGCCAACCCGGAGGACTACACCAACCGCGGTCGGATCATCACACCACTCAAGGATCGTTTCGGCAGTCAGATCCGGACGCACTATCCGCTCGATACCGACACCGAGGTGCAGATCATCCGTCAGGAAGCGCGGCCGCCGTCGGTCGGCGACGTGAAGGTGGTCGTTCCCTCGTACATGGAACGCGTCGTGGCCACGTTCAGCCAGTTGGCCCGTAGCAGCAGCCAGGTGAACCAGCGCAGCGGTGTGAGCGTGCGCCTCAGCGTGAGCAACTACGAAGTCATGGCCGCCAATGCGTTGCGGCGCGGTCTACGTCTCGGTGAGCGGTACGTCGTTCCGCGCGTATGCGACCTCGACGCCTTCGCTTCGGCGTCGGGCGGCAAGATCGAGATCGAGGCGCTCGAAGACGGCCGTGAGGGTCAGGTGTTGCGCGATCTCGTGAAGTCGGCCGTGCTCACGGTGTACCGCGAAGTGGTCCGACCCGAACTCGCCGGAGCGGTGCTGACCGCTTTCGAAGAAGGCGCCACCGTGAGCACCGGTGAAGACGTCCCCTCGGCCACCCAGGCGGCGCTGGCTGAGCAGATCCCGGCCTTCAAGCCGGTACTCGATCAACTCCTCGAGGGCGACACGAGTGCCGCTGCGGTGGCGGCCGGTGTCGAGTTCGTGCTCGAGGGCCTGCATTTGTCGAAGCGGCTCAACAAGGATGCGAGTTCGGCTTCGGGCGGCACGTACCGCGCGCGCTGAAACTCAGCGACCGAGTTTCGCTTCGACTTCTTTCAGGGCCGCCACGACCCGGTCGGTCTCGCTGCGGTGCTCGTGCACGAGGCGAACGAGCCAGAAGCGCATGAAGCGGGCCACCGAGTAGCGAATGAAGAGCGCGGTTCCGAGTACGACGAGCGCGAGTCCGATGAACGTGCCGGTGGCGAGGAACGCCACCTGATCGCCGAGGTCGGTGGTGCCACTGGCCTGGAATCCGCCCACGACCGCCAGCACCACGCCGGCCACGAGGGCGATCACTCCGATGACGAGCAGGATGCGCTCGCGATCGCCGCGTGCGCCTCGCAACTTGAGTTCGCCGATTTCCTGGGTGAAGGCCTGGATGCGGTCGTCGTTCACTTCTGACTCCATTCACTTCGGGATCCGTGGGGATCGTCGATCGGGAGAATCGTCACGTCGGTGTCGATCCTAGATAAGCGCCGGCGAGGACGTCCTCGCCGATCTGGTCGGCTGGTCCGGCGGCCTGCACCGCACCGTGGGCGAGCACCACGGCCCAATCGGCCACTCCGAGCACGGTGCGGGCGAACTGCTCCACCACGAGGACCGAAACTCCGTCGTCGGCAATCGTCACAACTTGTTCGTAGAGCTCGGCCACGATCTTGGGTGCGAGACCCATCGAGAGTTCGTCGAGAAGCAGGATGGCGGGCTCGGTGGCGAGCGCACGGGCGAGTGACAACATCTGCTGTTCACCGCCCGACATCGTGCCGGCCAGTTGGTTGCGCCGCTCGGAAAGTCGGGGGAAGCGTGCATACGCACGTTCCTCCACGTCGGCGAGTTTGAATCCGGTGAACGTGGCCATGACGAGGTTCTCGCGCACCGTGAGGTTGGGGAAGATGCCGCGTCCTTCGGGAATGGTGCACAAGCCGGCCCGCGCGAGGGCGTCGGGGCGCGCGCCGGTGACGTCGCGTCCGGCGACCATCAACTGCCCCGACGTCGGACGCAGGAGCCCGCTCACGACTTTGATGGTCGTGCTCTTGCCGGCGCCGTTCGGCCCGAGCAGGACGACCACTTGGCCGCGACCCACCGCGAAAGAGAGATCGTGTAGTACCTCGATCGCGCCGTAGCCGGCGCGGATGTTGCGGAGTTCGAGGATGGGACCGGTCACGACGCCCCCAAGTACGCGTCGAGCACTTTGGGATCGTGCTGGATCTCGTTCGGGGTCCCGTGGGCGATGATCTGACCGAGGTCGAGGACGTAGATCACATCGCACACCTTCATGACGAGCCCCATGTCGTGCTCCACGAGCAGCACTCCGAGTCCGGTGGCGGCGAGCGAACGCAGAAGATCGCCGAGTCGTTCGCTCTCGCTCTCGTCGAGGCCGGAGGCCGGTTCGTCGAGCAACAAGAGTTTCGGCCGAGTGGCGAGCGCACGGGCGATCTCCACGAGTCGGGCCGAGCCGGTGGGTAGGTCTCCCGCTGGGCGATCGGCGATATCGGCGATGCCGACGCGCTCGATCATCTCGTCGACGATGGCGTTCACATTGATGAGCGCGGCGAGTTCGGCGGCCACCTTGATGTTGTCGCGCACCGTGAGCGAGCCGAAGAGTTCGAGCCGCTGGAAGGTACGAGCCATGCCGAGCTGGGCGCGCTTGTGGGCGGGCAGACCGGTGATGTCGACCGAATCGAGGCTCACCGAACCTCCGGTGGGTTCCTGCATGCCGCTGATCACATTGAAGAGAGTGGTCTTGCCAGCGCCGTTGGGGCCGATGAGCCCGGTCACCTCGCCGGCGCGGGCGAGCAGATTCACGCCGTCGACGGCGGTGACTCCGCCGAAGCGCACCATCACGCGATCCACGTAGAGGAGGCTCATCAGATGACCACCCG
>CAZLXB010000011.1:9793-30374 GCA_964563545.1 uncultured Bifidobacterium sp.
TCGGCGGCGGTGAGGGCCCAGATCACGAAGCCGCCGATGCCGACCACGGCGAGAAGATTCCAGCGACCCTTCAGGATTCGGAAGGCCTCGGCGGTCTGAGTCGCGGCGCCGCTCGGGTTGCGGCCGAGTGTGATGCCGATCGTTCCGGGAAGGATCTTGGAGACGTTCTTCAACGACGGCACCACGCTTGCGAGGACGGAGTTACCACCGAGCAGGAGGCCGCCGAACAGAGCGCCGCCCACGGTGCCGACGCCTCCGACCACCGCGAGAAGCACCACCGGCAGACTCTGGGTGAAGTCGTACTGCTGCGGGCTCACTTTGTCGCCGGCCAACGCACCGGCGCAGGCACCGATGCCGGCCGACAACGCGAACGCGGCGACCTTGGTTCGGGTGAGGTTCATGCCGAGCGTTGCCGCAGCCGCTGGCGAGTCCTTGAGGGCGATGAGCCTTCGGCCGAGACGGCTGCGCCGCACCGCCACGACGAGGAGTCCGAGGAGCGAGAAAGCAGTGGCGGTCAGGATGAGTCGGCCGCGCGGCGAATCGATCTCGACGAAGGGAATCTTCAGGATGGGCACGGCGATGTTGCCCGACTGAAAGGTCTGCTTCTGATTGAAGATGAGTTTGGTGACGAGAACGGCGAAGGCAGCCGTCGACAACGCGAGATAGATACCCGAGAGCCGAAGGGCAGGGAGGGCCACGATGCCACCGGCCACGGCGACGATCACCACCGCGAGGACGAAGGTGGCAAGGTTTCCGTCGCCGGGGAGTTTGGCCATGGCGATGGCGCCAAGACCGGCGAAGGTGAGTGGTGCGAGCGACATCTGGCCGGCGTACCCCGTGAGCGGGACGAGCGACAAGGCGACGATGGCCATGGTGAAGCCGTTGAGGAGCAACAGAGTGTTCGAGCGGGTGAGCATGCCCGAGATCGCCACCACCACCGCCACGAGCGACACTGCACCGAGTATCGAGGTTCGCCACTCGGGGACACGGGTGTCCTCCCGGAAGCGGACGACGCCGGCGCGGAGTCGACTCTGCGGGCGGGTGAGCAGCGCGATGAAGAGGACGATGGTCGGGATGGCAGCCCGGATGCCGGCGAGGGAGAACCCGAATGCCGACTGTGGGAACCACGATTCGTCGGAATACGCGAGGTAGTACGAATCGAGCAGCCCGAGTACTGCGGCTCCGATGAACGTGAGCGGCAGGTTCTTGAGTCGACCGATGATCGCCGCCGCGTACGCGTTGATCACGAGGAGCACGAGAGGTTCGATGTTCAACTGCTGTTCGCCGGCGAGGAGGATGCCGGCGAGTCCAGCGAGGGTGGCCGAGAGCGCCCACGCGAACATCGACACCCGGTCGGGTCGACCACCGTTGAGTTCGGTCAGATTGCGATCGTCGACGACGGCGCGCATCGCCACGCCCATGCGTGTGCGGAACAAGAGGAGCCGCAGGGCGATGGCCACGAGAATCGCGCAACCGAACGTGATGATGCGGTGCCAACTGACGTTGATGCCTCCGATCGACACGCTGTTGCCCTCGAAGAACTTGAGGAACGCCTCACGGCTCGAATCACTCGGCCACACCCAGTTGGCGAGTCCGATCATGAACGCGAAGAGCGCGACCGTGACCGACAGCCGGACGACTTCGGTGGTTCCCTGGAGTCCGCGCATCACCACGCGTTCGGTCAGGACGCCGAAAAGTGGACACAACACGAAGAGGGTCAGGACGAGGGCGATCGGTGCCGGGATGTCCCAGTCGAAGCGAAGTTGCCAGTAGGTGAACGCGGCGAGCATGCCCGTCGCACCGTGGGCGAGGTTGAAGATGCCCGACGTCGTGTACGTGACGACGAGTCCGCTGGCCACCACCGCGTAGATCGCACCGGTCGACAGACCGATGATGGTGAAGGTCAGCAGTTGCTGCATCGTTGCGGATCAGTTCTCGCGGGTGGGATCGACTCCGGATGTCACGTCGCCGAAATCACCCTCGATGGCCACCGTGCCCGGGCTGTCGCAATGCCAGCCGCCTCCGTTGTCGTCGGCCGAACCGAGTTCGGGGTAGATGCGCGTCCACTTGCCGTCCTCGACACCCATGATCAAACCGCACTCGGGCGGTAGTCCCGCGGCGGGGTTGGTCTCGGTGTGGAGGCCACCGCCGGTCCACGAGGTGATCTTGCGACCTTCGGCAAGTACGCACTCACGTTCGAGCACGTTGTCATTGGCGTCGAGGCAATTGTTGGCCGCCACCGCGAAGAGCAGATAGGCCGACGTTGCCTGGAGTCCGAGACCGGCGATGCGACCGCTCGGGTTGTACTCGGCCATGTTGTCGAGATACTGCTGCAGTGCGGGGTAACGGTCCGCTTCCTCGAACGGTGCGTAGGCGGTGCGAGCGCGGAATCCTTGGTTCGACTCGGCGTTGCCCTCGGCGACCATCGCCTCGCTGTAGAAGTTGGCGTCGTTCAGGACGAGTTCGGGGACGTAGCCGACTTCGCGCATCGCCTTGTAGAGAAGGATGAGGTTTCCGGGCTCGCCCACGAACGACATCGCCGAGATGTTGTTGTCCTTCAACTGCTGGGCGAAGGGCACCCAGTTGGCCTCACCGGCCGGGGCATACGGAATCATCTGAGTGACTTCGTAGCCACCGAGCGCCTCCATGGACGCCTTCAGACTGTCGGCGACCATCTTGGTGGTGAGGAAGTCTCCGTAGAGGATCGCGGTGTTCTCGATGGCGTCGGGATACGTGTTCTTGGCCCAGATCAACCAACTCGCCGGCTTGACGTCGATCGGGTTGGGGATCGGCTGGACCTTGCCGTTGGCCATGGCGGCCGTGGCCGACACGGTGTAACCAGCAAAGCTGATCATTCCGCACTCATGGAATCGCGGAAACATCTGGTCGTCGAACACCCAGCCGCCGCCGACCATGGCGAAGACTTCCGAGCACGCCTGCTCCATGGCCGGCGGAACGTTGAACAACTTGCCGTCGAGATCGACGACCTCGATCGGTAGACCGCGGATGCCACCTTGCGCGTTGCACCAACCGGCGAAGGCCTTGGCGGCATCGAGCATCTCGACGGTGAGTCCGGGTGCACCTTCGTAGCCGTGATCATTCGCAGTGCCGAGTTTCAAGGTCTCGCCGCCGTTCTGGCCATCGGCGATGGTGGGTACGCCGGCGTCGGTGGCCGGACCACACGGGCTCGGCAGGTCGCCGAACATCTCACCGGTGGGGGCCTCGGTGGCCGGTGCCTCCGAGGCCGACGGCGCTTCGGTGGTTGCCGATTCGGTCGACGCGGGGGCGGAATCGCCCTCTTCGCGATTCGAGCAGCCGACCGTTGCGGTGACGATGGCGACCAGCGCGATGACGGTCCGGAAGGACTGACGGCGACGATTCATGTTTCCCCCTTGCCAACGGGATCCCCGGGTCCCGTTACATCGGCGACACTAGCAATCGCCGGTGTGCCGTCGGCCAAGGACCCGTGCTAAGAACCAAGCGTGTCTGCGCATTCGATCGGCGCTCTGAGCGGGGATTCCTTCGTCGCCCCACTCGAGGTCGCCTACCCCTACAAGCGAACCGTCGGGACGACTCTCTCGCGGTTCTTCAACTCGATGATCGAAGGTCGTCTCGAGGGAACCCGTGGCTCGGACGGCAAGGTGTATTGCCCGCCGGCCGAGTTCGACCCGATCACCGGCGCGGCTCTCACCGAATGGGTCGCCGTGGGCGACGAGGGAACCGTCTCGGTCTGGGCGTGGCAATCCGAGCCGCAACCGGATCAGCCGCTCGACCGTCCGTTCGCCTGGGCGCTGATCACCCTCGATGGTGCCGACGTGCCGATGCTTCATGCCGTCGACGCCGGGTCGATCGATCGCATTCGCGCCGGATCGCGGGTCAAGGTTCGTTGGGCGCCCGAACGTACGGGTGGCATCACCGACATCGCGTGTTTCGATCTTCTGGAAGGAGCCCGCGCATGAGTGAGGCCGACGGCATTCTCCGCGTCCGCCAACCCATCGGTGTGCAGTACCGCTGGTCGGCCGGACCGAACGCGACGAGTCATCTGCAGGGTCTGATCGAGGGTCGGCTCATCGGCAAGCGCTGCCCGGGTTGTGAGCTCGTCTACTTCCCGCCGCGCAACGGCGTGTGCCCCAAGTGCGCGCGCATCCTCGGGGCCGATGTCGAAGTCGGCCCGCGCGGCACGGTCACCACGTTCTGCATCGTGAACGTTCCGTTCCTCGGACAGAAGGTCAAGATCCCGTACGTCGCCGCGCAGATCCTGCTCGACGGCGCCGACATCTCGATGCAGCACCTCATCCAGGAATGCGAGGCCGACGAGGTTCGCATCGGTATGCGGGTCGAGCCGGTCTGGAAGGATCGCTCGGAATGGGGGCCGACGCTCGAGAGCATCGCCCACTTCCGACCCACGGGTGAACCCGACGTGACGTTGGGTGCCGAGGCGGGGGCGAGCTGATGCGCGACGTCGCCATCGTTGGCACGGCCCAACGTCCGAGCCAGATCCAGACGAATCTCACGTCGGTCGAACTCATCCTTCCGGTGATCGACGAGGTCATCGCCAAAGTCGGCATCGATCGTTCCGAGATCGGATTTTGGTGTCATGGCAGTTGCGACTACATGAGCGGCCAGCCGTTCAGTTTCGTGGCCGCTGTCGACGCCATCGGCGCGTGGCCCCCGATCGTCGAGAGCCATGTGGAAGCCGACGGTGCGCTCGCGCTCTACGAGGCGTGGGTCAAGATCCAGACCGGTGAGTGCGACGTCGCCGTGGTGTTCTCGAACGGCAAGACCACCTCGGGACCGATCGATCGCATCCTCACGCTTCAGACCGATCCGTACACCGTGGCCCCACTGTGGCCGGGCTTCGACGCGTTGTCCGCTCTGCAGGCCCGGGCCTGCCTCGACGCCGGTGTGGTGACCGAGCGGGCCATGGCCGAGGTCGCGGCCCGCAGCCTCGCCGACGCCAAGAACAACGCGGTCGCGTACGTCAAGGGAGATCACACGGTCGACGAACTCCTCGCCCGCCCGTACACCGTCGCACCACTGCGTGCCCACGACTGCGGACTGCCCGTCGACGGCGCCAATGCAGTCGTCCTCGCCGCCGGTGACGCCGCGCGCCGACTCGCCAAGCGACCGGCCTGGATCCGCGGCATCGACCATCGCATCGACACCCAACGGCTCGGTGCCCGGAGCCTGACCGAGAGCAACTCGGCGCGAATCGCGGCCGAACGCGCCGGTGTGGGTCGCGACAAGGTCGACGTCGCCGAACTCCACGCGCCTTACACGCATCAGGAGTTGCTGTTGCGTTCGGCGCTCGGACTCGACTCGAAGACGACCCGCATCAACCCGAGCGGCGGTGCACTGGTGGCCAATCCGGCGATGGCCGCCGGACTCGCTCGCTTCGCCGAGGCGGCCGAGGCGATCTTCGGCGGTGGGGCCGATCGTGCGGTGGCGCACTGCACGAGCGGTCCATGTCTGCAACAGAACCTGGTGTGCGTGCTGGAGGGAGAGTGACATGGCCGATCGTTGTGCAGTAGTGGGAGTGGGCCAGACCAATCACACGTCGTGTCGGGCCGATGTCTCCATCGCCGGTCTCGTGCGCGAAGCGGTCGACCGCGCACTCGCCGACGCGCGAATCTCCATCGCCGATGTCGACGCCATCGTGATCGGCAAGGCACCCGACATGCTCGAAGGTGTCGCCATGCCCGAACTCTGGTTGGCCGAGGCGCTCGCCGCGCACGGCAAGCCCGTGTTCCGCGTGCACACCGCAGGTTCGGTCGGTGGCTCCACGGCGATCGTCGCCGCCCAACACGTGATGGCCGGAATCCACGGCACCGTGCTGACTATCGGGTTCGAAAAGCAAAGCGACGGCAACGCCATGTGGGCGTTGAGCGTGCCGATTCCGTTCGGCATGCCGGTTCATGCCGGCGCCGGCGGATACTTCTCACCGATCGTGCGCGGCTACATCAATCGCTCCGGCGCTCCGAGCCACATCGGTGTGATGGTCGCCGTGAAGGACCGCACCAACGCCTGCAAGAACCCGTACGCGCACCTGCACGAACCCGACTGGACGCTCGAGAAGGCGATGGAGACGCCCATGTTGTGGGACCCCATCCGTTTCATCGAGACCTGCCCGTCGAGTGACGGCGCAATGGCGCTCGTTCTCATGAACGAGGAACGCGCCGATCGCCATGCGGGTCCGAAGGCCTGGATCCACGGAACGTCCATGCGGAGTGAACCGACGGCTTTCGCCGGTCGCGAGCAAGTGAGCCCGCGCGCCGGTGAGATGTGCGCCGAAGACCTCTGGCGCAAGGCCGGAATCTCCAATCCGGCCAAGGAGATCGATGTCGTCGAGATGTACGTCCCCTTCGCGTGGTTCGAACCCATGTGGCTCGAGAACCTCGGCTTCGCCGAGCGCAATCAAGGCTGGCGCATGGTGGAGGACGGGCTCACCGAGATGACGGGCTCCCTTCCCGTCAATCCGTCGGGTGGCGTTCTGTCGACCAACCCCATCGGTGCATCGGGCATGATCCGCTTCGGCGAAGCATGTATGCAGGTGATGGGCAAGGCCGGTGAGCATCAGATCGACGGCGCGCGCAAGGCCGTGGGCCATGCCTACGGCGGCGGCTCGCAGTTCTTCGCGATGTGGCTGGTCTCGTCCGAGAAGCCCTGACCGATCAGGTGCGCGTCCAGTTGGGCGCGCGCTTCTCGGCGAACGCACGCGGCCCCTCTTTGGAGTCGTTGGTCGAGAAGATCGGCCAACCGATCTCGAATTCGAGTTTCAGGGCCTCGGCCTCAGGCAGAGTCGCGGTGTCCTGAACCGATTTCAGGATCGCCTCCACCGCGAGGGGTCCGTTGGCGCAGATGAGCTCGGCGAGTTCGAGTGCCTTCGTGAGCGCTTGGCCGTCGGGCACCACATGGCCGATGAGTCCGATCTCCTTGGCCTCGGCCGCGGTGTAGCCACGTGCGGTGAGGAGCATCTCGAGTGCGTTCGTGTAACCGATCTGGCGCTGCAGACGAACGGTGCTGCCGCCGACCGGAAAGAGTCCGCGGCGGGCTTCGAACACGCCGAATGTCGCCGACTCGCCGGCGACCCGAAGATGTGTGGCCTGCAGGATCTCGGTGCCGCCGGCCACCGCGTAGCCCTCGACCGCAGCGATCAGCGGCTTGCGCAACCGGTAATGACGGAGAAGTGCCTTCCAGTGAAGATCGGGATCCTGGGCCCAGCGCTCCTGATAGGGGTTGGGTCCGGCATCGTCGTTGGCGCGCGCCTTGAGATCCATGCCCGTGCAGAACGAACCGCCGGCGCCGGTGAGGATCGCGCAGCGCAGATCGTCGTCTTCGTTGAGTCGCACCCAGGCATCGGCGAGACCCACGATCATGGCCGGACTCAGAGCATTCTTGGCCTCGGGACGGTTCATGGTGACGACGAGCGTGTGACCGCGTTGTTCGGTGACGAGGTGTTCGGTGGACATGGGACTCCTTTCCGGGACTCCACTTGTACTACGGCTCGGTGGGTGAGGTCACACCGGCGAGCGTGCGCGAGAATCGATCCATGGGGGCGACCACTTTCAACCTTGCCGATCTCTTCGAGGCCGCGGTCGACGAATGGCCCGATCGGGAATACATCGTCGACGAGCGTGAGCGACGCACGTACGCCGAAATGGATCGGCGGGCCAACCGACTGGCCCACCATCTGCAGGCGCAAGGAATCGGACCCGGCGACCACGTCGGTATCTATGCGCTGAACCGCGTCGAGTGGGTCGAAGCGCTCTGGGCGATCTTCAAGATCCGCGCCGTCTGGATCAACATCAACTACCGCTATGTCGAGGACGAACTCGCGTACCTTTTCGACAACGCCGATCTCGCCTACTTGGTGGTCGAACCCGAGTACGCCGAGCGCGCCCGAAGCGTGGCTCCCAACCTGCCGATGCTCGTGATCGGTCCCGATTACGAAGCGGCACTCGCCGCGCAGAGCGAAGCCCGCGATTTCGAGCCCCGCTCCGATGACGACCTCTACATCCTCTTCACGGGTGGCACCACCGGGATGCCCAAGGGAGTCGTGTGGCGTCACGCCGATGTCGTGATGGCGCTCGGCGGTGGGATCGACGTCTTCACCGGCAACAAGATGGACAGTCCGACCGGCTTCGTCGAGAAGGGTCGCAACGGTTTTCCACTCGTGAGTTATCCGCTCCCACCGCTGATGCACGGTGCATCACAGTGGAGCGTGATGGGCCAAAGTTTCCTCGGTAACAAGGTTGTGCTGCGCGCCAAGTTCGATCCGGCCGATGTTTGGCGAACGATCGGTGCCGAGAAGGCCAACCTCATCATGATCACCGGCGATGCGATGGCCCGACCCTTGCTCGAGGAATACGAGAGATCGAAGGATTCCTACGACATTTCGTCGTTGTTCGCGGTGTCGTCGAGCGCGGTTCTTTTCTCGCAGACGTGCAAGGACCAATTCATCGACTACTTCCCGAATCTGGTCGTCACCGACGCCGTCGGTTCGAGCGAGGGTGGAGCCAACGGCATCACCCAGGTGTCGAAGGGTGGTTCGGTCGAGGCCGGTCTACGGGTCAAGGGTGCGCGCGACTCCACGGTGCTCGACGACGATCTGCGCCCGACGCCACCCGGTGTCATGGGTCGACTCGCCCGGACGGGCAACATCCCGCTCCGCTACCACAAGGACCCCGAGAAGACGGCGGCCACGTTCGTCACCGGACCCGACGGCACGCGTTACGTGATTCCGGGCGACTTCGCGGTCATGAACGACGACGGCACGATCACGCTCATCGGTCGCGGATCGGTGTGCATCAACTCGGGTGGCGAGAAGATCTTCCCCGAAGAGGTCGAGAACGCGCTGAAGGGCCATCCCGAGGTCTTCGATGCCGTGGTGGTCGGCGTCCCCGACGAACGTTGGGGTGAGCGCGTGGCCGCGGTCGTGCAGCCGCGAGAGGGTACGACCCCGACTCTCGAGAGCATCCAGGACCATTGCCGTTCGCACGTGGCCGGCTACAAAGTTCCGCGACAGCTCACGCTCGTCGACACGATGGTTCGCTCGCCAGCCGGTAAGAGCGACTACCGCTGGGCCAAGCAAGTCGCGGTGGACGACGCGCAGTCGTGAACAACAGTCGCGGTCCGCTGGCCGGTGTTCGCGTGGTCGAACTCGTCGGCCAAGGTCCAGGCCCGTACGGGGCGATGATCCTCGCCGATCTCGGTGCCGATGTCGTTGCCGTGGATCGCCCCGATGTGGCGGCCCGGGTGAATCCGAACCGACCGGCGACGAATCCTTTGATGCGCGGTAAGCGAAGTGTCGCCCTCGACCTCAAATCCACCGAAGATTTCGCATCGTTGATGGCCCTGGTCGAACGCGCCGATGTGTTCATCGATCCGTTCCGACCGGGCGTATGCGAACGGTTGGGTGTCGGTCCCGAGGTTCTGACCGCGAACAACGACCGACTCATCTACACCAGGATGACCGGATGGGGTCAGGACGGCCCTCTCGCCACCGCCGCCGGCCACGACATCAACTACATCGCGCTCTCGGGTGCCTTGCACACGATCGGCTACGAGGGGCAACCACCCACGATGCCGATCAACCTCCTCGGCGACTTCGCCGGCGGTGGTCTGTTGCTCGCGATGGGAGTCGCAGCGGCCTTGGTGGAACGGCAATCGAGTGGACGTGGTCAGGTGATCGATGTCGCCATGGTGGATGGAGCGGCGATGATTCTCGGACCGTTCTTTTCGGCGGTGGCCAACGGTTTCTGGGGTCCGCGCGGAACCAATCACCTCGACGGAGGGGCGCATTTCTACAACGTGTACGGCACCAGCGATGGCAAGTGGGTGTCGGTGGGAGCGATCGAGCCGCAGTTCTACGCCGAACTCGTGCGTGGTCTCGGACTCGAAGCGGATGAACTCTTCGCCCCGAACCGGCAGATGGACAGGTCGGTGTGGAGTGCGGCCAAGGAGAAGATGGCGAGTGTGTTCGCCTTGCGCACTCGCGACGAGTGGTGTGCAGTGTTCGAGGGCGGCGACGCGTGCTTCGCCCCGGTTCTCGCTCCCGACGAACTTCCCGGGCACGCGCACACGTCGCAACGCTCCGTCACCACCGAGATCAACGGTGTGTTGCAGGCGAATCCCGCTCCACGTTTCTCACGAACCGCGGCCGCGGCCGGTGTGCCGTGCCATCCGGGTGCGCACCCGATCGGCGACGTTCTCTCGTCGTGGAGCTGAGAGTCAGCGATTGACGGTCGAACCGTCGACGGAGAGTGACGCTCCACTCACGAAGCTCGCCCGATCGCTGCAGAGCCACACCGCGGCTTCAGCGATCTCCGAGGGTTCGCCGAGATAACCGCGACCGATGCCACGGCTGACCATCTTTTCGATGTTCGGGTCGCCGTTGATGAAACCTTCGATCATGGGAGTGCGAGTGGTACCGGGCAGGATCGCGTTGACCCGGACACCCTTGGCTGCGAACTCTTGGGCCGCGCACTTGGTGATGCCGAGAACTCCGTGCTTGGCCGCTGTGTAGTGGGGAAGACCGGGTGCGGCCACCACACCGGCGCCCGATGACGCGTTGACGATGGCGCCGAAACCTTGGGCGGCCATCACCCCGAGTTCGTATTTCATGCAGAGAAAGACGCTCGTCAGATTGACGTCGATCATCTGACGCCATTCGTCGAGGGGAAGATCGATGAAGGAGCCGAACCGGCCGCTGATTCCGGCATTGTTGAAGGCGCAATCGAGGCGGCCGTAGTTGTCGATCGCCACGCGGATCATGGCCTCGACGTCGTCTTCGTCGGTCAGGTCGGCGCCGTGCGCCATGGCCTCACCTCCACGAGCCCGGATCTCCTTGATCACGGCTTCGGCGGCGGCGATGTCCTTGTCGACGGCGATCACGGCTGCACCTTCGGCCGCGAAGAGTCGCGCCGCGGCTTCACCGATTCCGCGTGCCGCTCCGGTGATGAGTGCAACCTTGCCCTCGACGAGTCCGAGACGAAGTGGGAAAGCGGCGCGTACGAGCTCGGCGGTTTGGTCGCCGAGTTGGAGACCGGCCGGGGTCGGGTCGGGGATGTTCTGGGGGTTGTCAGCCACGACCGCCACCGTAGTTGGTCTACGGTGACCGCATGCTGACCTCCAGCGACGAGCGACAGATCGTGAACTTGCTCCATCGCTACGCCGAACTGGTGGACGCGGCCGACTTCGACGGCATCTCCGAACTCTTCGCGAGCGCACGGGTGTTCATGGCCGGTCCGGAACAACCGGCGGTGCCCGGATCGAAGGTGGGTGACGTGATGAAGCGATTCGTCAAGTTGCACGATGGTTCACCCGCGACTCGTCATGTGATCACCAACACGATTCTCGAGGCCGACTCGGATTCGCAGGTCCGCACCCGCTCGGTCTTCACCGTCCTGCAGGGCGTGACAGGGTTGTTTCCACTCCAAGTCGTGGCCTCGGGCCGATATCACGACGTCTTCGAGTGCGACGCCGACGGGCGTTGGCGTTTCCACGAACGCACCATGCTCGTCGACCATCACGGAGATGTGTCCGAGCACCTGCATTCGCCGACCGGAGAGAAGTCGTGACCGTCGAGGTCGTCGGAAGCGGAGTTCTCGCCGATTCGTTGCGGGGTGCGGTGACTTCCGATGTGGAAGCGACCGTGATCGTGGTGGCCGGCCGGGCTCGATCGGTGAAGGTGAGCGAGATCACCGATTCCGAGATCGATGAGCAGTGGGAGCAGCCGATGCAGGATCTCATCGGCGGCCTACAGGGAGCCCATGCGCGCGGAGCCAAGCGCATCGTGGTCGTGGTCCCGACCACCGGCATGTCGGGTGGCGCGCAGTACGCCTCCACCGCCGCCCTCGCCGAAGCCGCACGAGTTCTCGTGAAGTCGGCGGCGCGGCAATGGGGTGCGAGCGGCATCACGGTGAATGCCGTGGCCGTCGATCCGCAGACCTTCGGAATCGATCCGGCGACCTCGGGTCCGGTCTCGATCGCGCCCCGCGCCCTCGAAGGAACCGTCGATCCGACGGCGACGGTTCGGTGGCTGTGCAGTGCCGCGGCCGGGCACGTGACCGGGCAGACGGTCGTGTGCGACGGAGGGTTGTGGATGTGATGGTCGGTACTTCGTTGATCGACCGGGTCGCCATCGTGACCGGAGCCGGCCAGGGTGTGGGCGAGGGGATCGCCCGTCGGCTCGCCGAAGAAGGCGCGTGCGTAGTGGTGGCGGCGCGGCGGTCCGAGACCGGTGAGCCGGTGGCGGCGTCGATCCGCGACGAGGGCGGTAACGCCGTGTGCATCGAGACCGACGTGGCGGACGCCGATTCGGTGCGCCGATGCGTGGCCGAGACGATCGCGCGCTTCGGTCGTCTCGACATCGTCGTACACAACGCGTTCACCGGCGGCATTCCGCACCGACTCGAGGCGGCACGCATCGACAAGCACTGGTCGGCGATGTCGCGCACCTCGGTGTGGGCGAGTCTCTTCTGCGCGCGCGAGTCGTACCGCTACTTGGTCGAATCGTCGAAGCGTCCGGCGGGCGACGGGGGAGGGCGCCTCATTCTCATCACCTCACCGTCGGGGGTGGAGGGCAGCGCCAACATTCCGCTCTATTCACCGGCCAAGGCGGGTCAGCGTGCGATCGCGAAGAGCCTCGCCCGTGAATGGGGACCCGACGGCATCACGGTCAACTGCATCGCGCCCGTGGCCGCGAGTCCGTCGTTGCTCACCGCCTTCGAGCGCAACCCGGCCCTGCAGGAAGCCCTCGAAGCGCGCACCCCGCTCGGTCGGGTCGGCGACATCACGCGCGACATCGGTTCGGTTGCGCTCTTTCTCGCCGGTGACGACTCGTCGTACGTGACCGGGCAGACCATCGTGTGCGATGGCGGCTCGTTTCTCGGTTTGTAGTAGCACTGAAGCCAACGTCTTCTTCGAAAGGACTTCGCATGATCCGTCTCGTGAGCGTCTTGAAGCGCAAGCCCGGCACGACCCACGATCAGTTCCTCGATCATTGGTTCAACCTGCACGGTCCGCTCATCCGGTCGTGTTCGGCCGCCAAGTACGTGCGTCGTTACGAGCAGCACCCGGCCGCCTGGCCGGTGGCCGGGAGTCGCCAACCCGAACCCGAGTTCGACGGTGTGACGATCCAGGAGTTCGATTCGGTCGACGATTTCATGGCGCACATGGGTGAGCCGGACTTTCCCGAAGTGATGGCCGACACCGAGCGCTTCCTCGACACGTCGCACATCCTGTGGCTTCTCACCGAGGAGCCGCGCATCGTCATCGGAGACTGACGTGTTGCGGTATCCGGTGCTCGAGGGGCGGTACGTGGCACTCGAAGCACTCGGACCCGAACTCATCGATGATCTCCTCGTGGCGGCCTTCGAACGCTCGACCTACGCCTTCACGAACGTGCCCGGTGATCGCGAGGCGATGCGGACCTACGTGGACACCCTGCTCGACGACCATCGCGCGGGTCGGGCTCTGCCGTTCGTGCAGCGCGCCGTGGGTCTCGACGGACGACCGGTCGTCGGATGCACCCGATTCATGGACATCCGCTGTCAGTTCGGTCGGCGGATCGGCGGCGAGGTCGTGCCCGATGAAGTCGAAATCGGTGGCACGTGGTTGTCGAGTCGCGTCCAGCGAACGGGAGTGAACACCGAAGCCAAGCTGATGTTGCTGAGGCACGCCTTCGAGACGTGGCGGGTCCAGCGGGTCGCGATCTGCACCGATGAGCGCAACGAGCAGAGTCGACGGGCGATCGAACGGATCGGCGCTCGTTTCGAAGGTGTGCTGCGTCGACACCGGCCGAGCACGGCTACCGGTGAGGCCGGGCGACTACGCAACACGGCCGCGTATTCGGTGACCATCGACGAATGGCCGGCGGTCGAGAGTCGGCTGGTCGGACTCCTGCGCTGAGGTCGCCTTTCCGGCCCGGGCGGTCAACATCTACAGTCGGACGAGTCGAGTCGGCCGATGGGGGCAACATGAAGAAGTATCCGATCCAACTGGGAACGCTCCTCTTCACCATGGTGGAACCCCACAAGGGGCACGAGGTCGAGTACAACCGCTGGTACGAGCGCGATCACTTCTATGGCGGCGTGTTGGTGGGCGAGTACTCCTTCGCCGGAGATCGCTTCGTGGCCACGCGCGACCTGAAGAAGTTGCGCTACCCGGCCGACAGCCCGATGACCCCCGATCCGGCGACCGGTTCGTACCTGGCCATCTACTGGGTTCTGAAAGATCATCACGACGACTGGAATCGCTGGAGTGTCGACACGGTGAAGGAACTCCACCGAACCGGACGGATGTTCCCCGAGCGCACGCACATCCACACCCAGTTGTACGACAACCAGTGGTCGCTCACGCGTACCGAGACCGGGACCAACATCGAACTCGCGCTCGATCGCGGTTACGCCGGCATCGTGGTGAACGTCGGCGAACTGAACGAGGGTGTGACCCACCAGCAGATGTGGGACTGGATGGAGAGCACCTGGGCGCCGCGCGCGTTCACCAAGAAATGGGGCCCCGACGTCTTCAACTACTCGACCCTGCTCCCATTGCTCGACGACGCGCCGCCGGACGTACCACGGGTACCGCGAGCCGATCGTCGATTCCTGCAGATCCACTTCGTCGATCACGACCCGGCCAAGAAGTGGGAGAAGGGTTACGGGAAGTTCGGCGCCGATCTCGAGGCGAGTGGCTTGGCCACCCATCTCTGGACGGCACCCTTCAAGAACACGGTGTTCGGAACCGACACGTACACCGATCAACTGTGGTGAGGTGCTGATGGAACCGATCAAGGGTAAGAAGATCCTCGTCACCGGCGTGACGGGCTGGGTGGCCGGTCCGCTCGCGACATCGCTCGCCGCGCAAGGCAACACGGTGTACGGAGCGGCAAGATTCCGCGATCCGGCCCAGCGCGAGCCGTGGCATGCCCAGGGTGTCGAGACCGTGAGCATCGATCTCGAGAAGGATCGGCTCGACGAAGTGCCGGCCGATCTCGACATCGTTCTCCACTTCGCGGTGGCCAAGAGCAACAACTTCGAGGAGGCCTTCGCGAGCAACGCTCACGGGAGCGCGAATCTCATGGAGAAGGCCGCCTCACGCAGCGACAAGGTGAGCTTCTTCCACTGCTCATCCACCGCCGTGTACGCGCCGCACGATCACGATCCGCGCAAAGAAGACGATCTCCTGGGTGACAGCCACCGGCCGATGCCCGGCATGCCCACCTACAGCATCTCCAAGATCGCCGGTGAGGTGCTCGTGCAGCACACCGCCAAGCGCCTCGGCGTGCCGACGGTGATCGCCCGCTTGAACGTGCCCTACGGCGACAACTACGGGTGGATGATGTTCCACCTGATGATGATGGAACGGGGCATTCCGGTGCCGGTTCACGTCGATCAGCCGACGAGTTACACGCCGATCCACGCCGACGACATCGCGCGCAGTATTCCGTATCTGATGTCGTACGCATCGACCCCGGCCGAGATCGTCAACTGGGGTGGCGATCAGATCGTCTCGATCGAGGACTGGTGCAACGAGATGTCGCGACTGACCGGTTTCGAGGCCAAGTTCAACCCGACCACGGCGACCATCGCCGCCATCATCCCCGACCTCGCGAAGTTGCACGATCGCGGTTTCCACACGACGGTCGATTGGCGCGACGGCATTCGTCGGCAGATCGCCGCGTCGCGGCCCGAACTCCTGAAGGTCTGATCAGCCGATCTGCTCGTAGAGCATCGACTTGTGCATGATGAGGTCCTCGGGATCGTCGGGCATCTCGCGGTTGCCGTACGAGACCTCGCGCAGTGACGTGCGGATGGCGATGGCCGCGAAACGCAGGCTCCCGTAGACCACGTACCAATCGAAGTCCTCGATCGGTCGACCTCCCGCGGCCACGTAGGCCTCGTGAATGTCGTCGGCCCGACAGAACTCGGGGAACCCGGGCATCTGGAACACATCGGCGAGCGATTGGAAGAAGCGGTGCATGAACACCAACCAACCCACATCCACTCCCGCCGGCCCATGGTTGACCATCTCCCAGTCGAGAACCGCCGTGGGCTTGGTGCCTTCGAAGAGCACGTTGCCCGGTCGGGCATCACCCCACGTGAGCACCGTCGGTCCGGGATTCCGGGGCGCGTGCGTCGTGAGCCATTCGAGTGCGCGCTCGATGACCGGAAGTCGCAGATCGCCACGAGCCCAGTCGTAGTAGGCGCGTTGTTCGCCGAGTAGACGGGTGATGTCATCGCCGGTGGCCGGGGGCAGGAACGAAAGATCGAAGCCGTCTCGGCGGGCCCGATCGAGATCGACCGCATGGATACGCGCTTGCAGGCCAGCGACCGTCCGCCCGAGCCGTCGTTGCTCGTCGACCGGGAACGAGTCGAGAAAACTTCCTCCGAACACGTACGGCGGCATGTCGGGAAGCGCGCGACCGGACACACGATCCATCACCAGGAACGGTGACCCCAGGAGTGATTCGTCGGTCTCGACGAAGCGCACGTTCGGAACCGGCACGTCGGTGTAGGTCGCGACGAGACGCATGGCCCCGGCCTGCGCCGAGAGGTCGTACACCGGGAACACCGGCCAGTCGCTCATGTCGGGGCGGAGTCGGGTGACGACGGGCTCAGCGATCGATCCATGGTGAACCGTGAAGAGAAGCGTCTCGCTGCTCATACCGGTTCCCTCCGGGATGCCGACATCGGTGATGCGACAGGACTCGCCGATGCGTTCGCCGAACCACGGCTCGAGAACCCGGGCCAGTTCCTGCGGGTCGCGCTTGGACGGAAGCGGCATGTCAGGCCGGCTTGGCGTAGACGAGTTGCTCGAAGCGACTCTTGATGCGCCAGCCCGCTGCAGTTCGCACGATCGTGTCGTCGTACCAGCCACTGGCTTGCATGTAGTTGGGTTGGGCCCCGTCGGCACCGGGGATGCGCAGGGTCATGATGTAGATCGACCGCACCTTGGCCGTGTCCGCATCGGTGAACTCGATGGCCACGTTGCCGCCGGCCGAGATCGACACGTCGAACATCGCCATCATTCCCTTGAAGGTTTCGGCGGCGTCCTTGGGCGAGCCGACCGGTCCACCGGCGGTCGAGTAGTCGACCTTGGCGTCCTCGGTGAAGATCTGTACCCAGCGATCCCAGTCACGATCGGTCAGTGCCCACGAGTAACGGGCGAGCAGATCGTTGATATGTGCGCGATCGAGTGCTTCGTTCGACATGGCATCCCCCTTGAGATCGACCCCGATCCTAAACCTCGGCGGCCAGCAGGGTTCCACTGGCAGAATGAACACATGGCCGAGTCCACCCGCATCGTTCTCGGTACGTGCCATCACGACTGCCCCGATTCGTGCGGTTGGGAGGTCGAGGTCGTCGACGGAGTGGCCGTCAAGATGCGCGGCAATGCGGCGCATCCGTATTCACAGGGCGAACTCTGCCCGAAGGTCAATCGCTTCCTCGATCGCGTGTACAGCCCCGATCGCGTCCTCACGCCCCTGATCCGGGTGGGCGCCAAGGGCGCCGCCGCTTTCCGCGTCGCATCGTGGGACGAAGCCCTTGCGCTCGTGGCTTCTCGCGTCGGCGCGGTTGTCGAGAAGTGGGGCGGTCAGGCTGTGATGCCGTGGGGCGACGCCGGCACTCAGGGGATGCTCCAGATGAATTCGCTCGATCGGCGATTCTTCGCCCGGATCGGATCGTCGATCCAGACCGATTCGTTGTGCGGGGGTGCCGCCAAGACTGCATCGGCTTCGACCCTCGGCGCGCCGCTCGCCAGCGATCCGCTCGACGTCCGTTACTCGAAACTCATCCTCCTCTGGGGAACCAACACGCGTCTCACGAATCGCCATCTGTGGCCCTACATCGAAGAAGCCCGCGGCAAAGGCGCACGCGTCGTCGTGATCGACCCGGTTCGCACGATGACGGCCGAGGCGGCCGATCGATTCGTCCAGCCCCGCCCCGGAACCGATGTCGCCCTGATGCTCGCGATCATGCACGTGCTCGTCCGCGACGACCTGATCGATCACGACTACGTGGGCCGCCACACGTCGGGTTTCGATCGCCTCGCGGATCATGTGGCCGACTGGACGCCCGCGCGGGCGGCGGCGATCACCGGACTCGACGCCGACGAGATCGAGAATCTCGCGCGTGATTACGGCACCACCCGACCGGTGATGATCCGAACCCTGATCGGAGCCGAACACCGTGAGAACGGTGCCATGTTCTTCCGGACGTTGGCCATCCTTCCCTCTCTCGTCGGGGCCTGGCGTGATCGTGGTGGCGGATTCGCCCGCAGTGTGGGCTCCTATGCGGATCAGTTCATCGACACGTCGCACTTCGACGTGCCGTCTCTCGCCGCTGGTCGGCCGCGTCGTGCACTGAGTATGAATCGTCTGGGTGCTCATCTCACCGACGACACTCTCGATCCGCCGGTCAAGGCGTTGTTCGTCTACAACGGCAATCCGTTGGCCACCGTTCCCGACGCTGGTCGGATTCGGCGGGGGCTCGAACGTGACGACCTCTTCACCGTCGTCTCCGAGCAGTTCATCACCGACACCGCGAGGTATGCCGACGTCGTGTTCCCGGCCTGCACGCAGATCGAGCAGGACGATCTCGTTCCGGCGTGGGGTCACCTGTACCTCGGCTGGAATCACAAAGCGATCGAGCCGCTCGGCGAGAGCGTGCGCAACACCGAGTTGTGGCGGCGGCTCGCGGCGGCGATGGGTTTCACGGAACCCGAACTCTTCGAATCCGATGAGTCACTGCTGGCGTCGAGCCTTCCCGGAATCGGTGTGGACCGTCTGAAGCGCGACGCGGTCATCCGCCTGCCGCTGCCCGAAGATCTCCGTCCGTACGCCGAAGGTGGCTTTGCCACCGCTTCGGGTCGGATCGAGCTGTTCGACGAGGCACTCGGCGCGGCCGGTCATGGACATCTACCCGAGTTCCGTCCGGCGCGTGAGGGCCCACTCGGTGACGAGTCGTTGCGGGCCAAGTACCCGTTGTCGATGATGTCGTCCAAGATCCACACGCGGTTCCTCAACTCGTCCTATTCGCATCTCGAGCGGCACGTCGGACCCGAAGGCGAGTTCTACTGCGAACTTCATCCGCAGGACGCGGCGGCGCGCGGGGTCACCGACGGCGATCCGGTTCGGGTGTTCAACGATCGGGGTTCCATCAGCGCCGTGGCGCGCGTGTCGGAGACACCACGAGTGCGACCCGGTCTCGTGATCGTGCCCTTCGGTTGGACGGGTTCCCGGACTCGCGACGGCAAGACCGTCAACGAATTGACGAGCACCACTCCCACCGAGTGGGGTGGTGGCGTGGCGTTCTACGACACGTTGGTCGAGGTCGTGCCCGACCGTTGAGTTCGGTCAGGCCGGCTTCTTGCCGATGGTTTCGTCGCCGTAATCGCCGTCGAGTGACACGACCGTGCTCGGATCGCAGGCCCAACCGTCCTCTGTGATCTCGGTGGAGGGGATGAGTGCCCGGTCGGCATCGGTGGGTTCGAGCGGCGGATACAGACGCGTGAACTTTCCGCCCTCGATTTCGATCATGAGATAGCACGGACTCGGAGTATTGGTGCCCGGGCTCGACGGACCGTGAAGTCCGCCGCCGGTCCACTCGGTTACCTTGGCGACCTCGTCCATCACACATCCACGGGTCAGTTCACCGTCGGTGACGATGCACTGCTTGGCGACGGTCGCGAAGAGCATGAGCGCGGACATCGACTGCATCCCGAGTCCGGCCACCTTTCCTTCGGGACGGTACGTCGCCATCATGTCGAGGTAATCACGCACCGCCTTCACGCGGTCGGCCTCCTCGAACAGCGCGTAACCCGTGCGGATCACCACGCCGTCCACACTCGTGCCACCGCGATTGAGAAGCACATCGGCGTAGAAGCCGGCATCGACCATGATGAGTTCGGGCTGGTAGTTGATCTCCTCCATGGCCTTGGTGAGTGGCGGGAGAACCTCAGGAACGCCGATGAAGCTGATGGCCCGCACCCCGCTCGATTTGAGTTGCTGGGCGATCGGGACCCACGAGACCTCGCCGAGCGAGTTGTAGGAGATGCGCTGTACGACGTCGACACCACCGAGTTTCTCGGCGATCTCCACGTATTGCTGTTCGACGATCTGGGCCGTCAGGAGGTCGGAGTACACGGTCGCGAAGTGCTGCATCGCGTCGGGGTGCGTCGCCACCGCCCACTTGAACCAGCCACCGTCCTTGCGATTGGACGGATTGGGCATGGGGGAGACCATGTTGTCGGAGAGCGATTTGCCGGTGGTCACCACGAAGCCGGCGAAGTCGATCATGTTGCACTCGTGGAAGCGCGGGAACTCTTGATCGTCGAAGGCGAAACCGCCGCCGACCATGGCGAAGGCATTGGCGCAGATGTTCTCCATCTGGGCCGGGACTTCGAACAACTTCGAGTCGGCATCGATGATCTCGACGGGTAGTCCGGCGATGCCGCCTTGTTCGTTGCACCAATCGGCGAAGGCGATCGCCGCGTCGTACATCTCGGCGTTCAGACCGGGGACCGCCACGTTGCCCTTGTCGCTCGCGGTCGCGAGGCGGAGCACGTCGGTCGAGCC